>JALCQC010000005.1 GCA_022650895.1 Bifidobacteriaceae bacterium
TGGGTTCCGGCTTGAGCGCCTGCACTCGCCTGCTGCTCTTGAGCGGCGTCGAGCTTCCCTCTCACTTCGTCGAGCAGTGCCTGAGCCCTCTGCGCCAGAGCTTCGCCCCGTTCCCACTGCTGCATGGAGGCGTCGAGATCGAGACCGCCCGCTTCCAGTGCCTGGACGGCCTGAACCAACTGGTCACGTGCCTCCTCGTAGCTCAGAGCGGCGATCTTCTCGCGTTCCTCAGCGCTCAGGCTGGAGACTACGGTCTTTGTGTCGTCGGTGGTGTTGTTGTTCTGATCTGCCTGTTCGTTCTGTGCTCCCTGTGCCATGATGACTCTGAATTCCTTTTGTGATGGTCGTGTTGTGTGATGGTCGTAGACCGCCGTTCATAGAGAGCAGCGGGTTTTTAATTTCTTTATGTCTAGTTCTTTATGTTTTTCTTTTCGCCCTCTGCGGCGTCGGTTGCGCTGCCGGTGCCGGCAGCTGTGGTGGTGGTTATGACGGATGCCGTGAGCGCACCGTTCTTGAGCGTCACGCCCACTGTTTCGCCTGCTGCAACCTGTGACGCCGAGGAGACGACACGTCCCGATGCATCCTGAATCACCGCGTATCCGCGATCGAGCGTGGACTGCGGGCTGAGCGCGGTCAGACTCGAATGCAGCTTCTCGACGGTCAACGAGGCATCGTCGACGATGCGGCGCAGCCCGATTTCCAGATGCTGGCGGGAATCGTCGATGAAACGCTGTGGCTTGTCGAGCATGGTGAGCGGCTGTGTGAGACTCGGCCGATTCGCATACCCTTCAATGAACCGGGTCTCGGAATCGAGACGGGAGCGTACCCGCAGCGAGATCCGTTCACGTGCCTCGGCGACGAGGGCAAGCTGTTCCATCACGTCGGGAACCGTGCGTTTTGCGGCGTCGGTGGGGGTGGAGGCACGCAGGTCCGCGGCGAGATCGATGAGCGTCCAGTCGTCTTCATGGCCGATGGCAGAGGCGATGGGTTTTTCACAGGCAGCAGTGGCGCGGACGACGCCCTCGTCCGAAAATCCGATGAGGTCTTCGAAGGAGCCGCCTCCACGCGCCACGATGATGATGTCGACGGAGGGATCGGCATCGAGCTTCTGTATGGCCGCAATCACCTCGGGAGGGCACTGGGGCCCCTGCACGTGGACGTGTTCCACCGTGAACTGGATGGTTGGCCAGCGCAGTTGTGCATTCGTGATGACATCGCCCTCGGCGCGGGCCTGCGGTGCGCAGATGAGACCGATGCGCTTCGGAAATTCGGGGAAGGCGACTTTGTTCGACGCATCGAAAAGACCCTCTCCCTTTAATCTCTTGCGCAGTTCCTCGATCTGTGCCATGAGATCGCCCTTGCCCACTCGGCGGATGTCGTCTCCCATGAAACTTAGACGTGTCTGCTTGATCCAGATGTCGGCGCGTCCGTGCACCACCACGCGGTCACCCTGATGGAAGTCACGCGCCATGCCGGCGAACCGGCCGAAGCCCATCACCTGAATCGAGATCTCCTGGGTGTTATCGCGCAGCGTGATGTAGGCGGAACCGGAGCGACGTGTGTTGATCTCCGAAATCTGGCCTTCGATCCAGGCGCTCGGCCAGTTGCGGGCAACGGTGTCGTGAAAAGCCTGTGCGAGCTTGCTCACCGGCCAGGGATTGTCGGCGGTGGTGTCGCGTGCCAACGCGGGAACCGGCTGTGCTCCGGCGGGTCCGCCGGCGGCCGTGTTTTCACCAATCCCCACCAAATGAGGCTGTGATGACGAAGCATTTTGCTGATAAGCGCTCATTGCTCAAGAGTGGGTCACGCGCGGGACATTCGCAAGCAATTTCCTTTCCTGTGGTCGAATGGAAATCCGCCTGTACAAAGTCGGATGAACCGTCCGAAAAACACGTCCATTTCGGAGTCTGGTAATTACCGCACTGTAAATTAAATGTCGTGGCAGATAGCAGATTACAGACTTTGGCGGCAAAAAGCTCCGCGGACTCACAGCGTCCGTTGAGAGTCGGCCTCGACGTTGGCTCCACTACTGTGAAGGCGGTGGTGCTCAAGGACGTGGAGGGTTCCGACAAGCCCGAGACCATTTTCTCCGACTACCGTCGTCACCACGCCAATGTGCGGGCGACAGCCGCGGATCTCATCGAGGACATCCACAAGCTGCTGATCGCACAGGGCAACGCCGATGCGCCGGTCCATCTGGCGATCACGGGGTCCGGCGGTCTGGGTCTTGCGGACAGCCTTCACGTGCAGTTCATTCAGGAGGTCATTGCCGAAACTGAGGCCATTCAGACGGATTACCCGCAGGCGGACGTCATCATCGAGCTGGGTGGCGAGGACGCGAAGATCACTTACCTCAAGCCGACTCCCGAACAGCGCATGAACGGTTCCTGCGCAGGCGGAACCGGAGCCTTCATCGACCAGATGGCAACACTGCTCAACACCGATGCCGCAGGTCTCAACGACTATGCGAAGAACGCCACCACCCTGTATCCGATCGCCTCACGCTGCGGTGTGTTCGCGAAGTCGGATCTGCAGCCGCTCATCAACGATGGCGCGGCGAAGGAGGATCTCGCGGCCTCCATCTTCAACGCTGTCTCCACGCAGACCATCGCCGGTCTTGCCTGTGGGCGCCCCGTGAAGGGAACGGTCGTCTTTCTCGGCGGTCCTTTATTCTTTATGTCCGAGTTGCGCGAGGCCTTCCGTCACACGTTGGAGGGCGTGACCGATACCTTCATCACCCCGAAGGACGCGCACCTGGCCGTCGCCTATGGCGCGGCGCTGCTCGCGGGTTCGCAGGAGGGTGAGAACACCGATGGCCTGGAGGCCGTCACCTGTGCGGAGATTCTCACCGAGTTGCAGGTTCTTTCCACTGTCAAGGCGAACATCGCGTCGATGCGCCCGCTCTTCAAGACTCCGAAGGAACGTGAGGACTTCGACCGCCGTCATGGCCGCGAACAGGTCACCGTCGGAACGCTCGAGGGTGCGAAGGGTCCGCACTTCCTCGGAATTGATGCCGGTTCCACCACCATCAAGGCCGCCCTCGTCAACGATGACCAGGAGATCGTGTGGTCGTCGTACGCCACCAACCAGGGCAGCCCGCTCACCGGAGCCGCCGAGATCATCAAGAAGATCACGGCTGAATTGCCGTCCGAAGCCTACATCGCGCGGTCCTGTGCCACCGGCTATGGAGAGGGCCTCATCACCGCAGGCCTCCACCTCGACGAGGGTGAAGTCGAAACCATGGCGCACTACCGTGGCGCCGAAGTGGTGAGCCCGGGCGTGACCTCCGTCATCGACATCGGCGGGCAGGACATGAAGTACCTGGCCGTGACCGATGGCGTCATCGACTCCATCGCCGTGAACGAGGCATGTTCCTCAGGCTGCGGTTCCTTCCTCCAGACCTTCGCCCAGTCCATGGGGCTGAGCATCGAGGAATTCACTCAGGCGGCACTGAGATCCACCAACCCGGTAGACCTCGGCTCCCGGTGCACGGTGTTCATGAACTCCTCCGTCAAGCAGGCGCAGAAGGAGGGCGCGACCATCGAAGACATCGCCGCCGGACTCTGCTATTCGGTGGTTCGTAACGCGTTGTACAAGGTCATCAAGCTGCGTGATTCCGGCGACCTCGGCTCCACCGTCGTGGTCCAGGGAGGGACCTTCCTTAACGACGCGGTGCTGCGCGCCTTCGAACTGCTCACCAACCTTGAGGTCACCCGTCCCAACATCGCCGGTCTCATGGGTGCCTATGGCGCCGCACTGACCGCACGCATGCATTACGGAAACCTGGAGGAGGACGAAGCCGGAGAAAGCTCCGCGCACGCTCCTCGCGTTTCGAATGTGCTCACCGGCGAGGCGCTCGAACACCTCTCCATGACCACCTCCCGCGACGTGTGCAAGCTCTGCCAGAACCACTGCAAGCTCACCATCACCACCTTCGAAGACAGCACCCGCTACGTCACCGGCAACCGCTGCGAGCGCGGCGGCGACCGGAACAAGAAGAAGTCCACACTGCCGAACCTGTACGACTACAAGTACAAGCGCGCCTTCGGCTTCCGCAGGCTCACTGAGAAGAAGGCCACGCGAGGCGACATCGGCATTCCACGCGTCCTCAATATGTACGAGAACTATCCGTTCTGGTTCACGCTGCTGACCAAGCTCGGCTTCCGCGTCATGATCTCGAAGCGCTCTAGCCACGAGGTGTTCGAGAAGGGCATCGACACCATCGCGTCCGAGAACATCTGCTACCCGGCGAAGATGGTGCACGGCCACATCCGCACCCTGCTCGAAAAGGGCGTGAAGACCATCTTCTATCCCTGCGTTTCGTACGAGGAGAATTTCGTCGACGAAGCCGACAACAACTACAACTGCCCGATCGTGGCCAACTACCCGATGGTGATCGGCGCCAACATGCCCGACCTGCGCGAACCGGGAATCCGCTACATGCACCCCTACTTCAACCTCGCCAACCGCGAGATCATGGCGGACCGCATCGTGGAGGAATTCGCTTGGGCAAATGTGAGCCATGAGGAGGCCGAAGCCGCCGTGCAGGCCGCCTACGCCGAGGCAAAGCTGTTCCGCAAGGACGTTCAGAACGAGGGACTGCGCGCACTCGCCTACATGCGCGAACACAACGTGCGTGGCATCGTGCTGGCGGGCCGCCCCTACCATATCGATCCCGAGATCAACCACGGCATTCCCGAGACCATCAACACCCTCGGAATGGCGGTTCTCTCCGAGGATTCCATCTCGGAACTCGCCCCCAAGGAGATACCGAACCTTAGCGGCTTTACGCCGGATGGGGAACTGCCCTCCCGCGAAAAGGATGCCGACGGCTTCCGCAAAACGGCCGGCACCACCAAGGACGGCAAGAAGAGAATTCCACTGCGCGTGATGAACCAGTGGGCCTACCATTCCCGTCTGTATGCCGCGGCACGCTTCGTGGCCGAATATCCGGGCCTCGAACTCGTCCAGCTCAACTCGTTCGGCTGTGGCCTCGATGCCATCACCACCGACCAGGTGCAGGAGATCCTCGCCGACAAGCAGGATGTCTACACCACACTCAAGATCGACGAGGTCACCAACCTCGGTGCCGCCAAGATTCGCCTGCGCTCGCTGAAGGCCGCCGTCGAGGAGCGTGAACGCAACGCTCACGCCGCCACCATCTACGATGCCGTCAACAACATCAGCGCACTGGCCGACGTCCGTGAGGGCGGAACGGGGAAGTCCTCCGGCATGGGCTCTGGGCAGGCGCGCGGCAGCCACATGGAGCACACCACCTCCACGCTGAGCAAGTACGCCAATCCGCCGACCTTCACCAAGGAGATGCAGAAGGAGGGCTACACGGTTCTGGCACCCCAGATGTCGCCGATCCACTTCTCCCTGCTCAAAGCCGTGTTCACTTCCGGCGGTTACAACTTCGAATTGTTGGAGCATGCGAGCCGTGAGGACGTGGAATCCGGCCTCAAGTTCGTGAACAACGACGCCTGCTATCCGGCCATCATGGTGGTGGGGCAGCTGGTGCACGCCTTCATCGACGGATCCCATGATCCCGACAAGTGCGCCGTCATCATCACCCAGACCGGAGGCATGTGCCGCGCCACTAACTACGTCGGTCTGCTGCGCAAGGGTCTCGCCGACGCCGGATACCCACAGGTGCCGGTGATCGCGCTGAGTACCCAGGGCTTTGAATCGAACCCGGGCCTGCAGGTCACTCCCGCACTGCTCCACCGCGCGGTCAAGGCCTTCCTGCTGGGTGATCTCATGCTCAAGTGTCTTCTGCGCGTCCGCCCCTACGAGGTGGAACCCGGCAGTGCCGACAAGCTGTACCACGAGTGGGACGCCATCGTGCGCGAGACCATCGAGCACCACGGCCACTCCGCCACCGCGAAGGCGGATCCCAGCATCGGCCGCAGCTACTTCACCTACGGTTCGCTCGCTAAGGCGATCGTCACCAGCTTCGACGCCTTCCCGCTGCGTAACATTCCACGGAAGCCACGGGTCGGAGTGGTGGGGGAGATCCTGGTGAAATTCCATCCCGATGCCAACAACCACGTGATCAACGTCATCGAAACCCAGGGCTGCGAGGCTGTGATGCCCGGCATCACGGAGTTCATGGTGCAGAACCTCTACACCGCCGACTGGAACAAGCGCACGCTGGGAACCGGAGGCAACCTCAAGGTCAAGGGCGTGATGCGCGACATCGTGGAACTCTACGAGAAGCCGATTCGCAAGGCCATCGATCTTGCGCACGGAAAGTTCACCCAGGACCTGCCGATGGACCAGCTGGTGGAAAAGGCGAGTTCCGTCACCTCCGTCGGCGTCCAGGCCGGTGAAGGTTGGCTGCTGACCGGAGAGATCATGGAGCTCATCGATTCGGGAACACCGAACATCATCTGCGCCCAGCCATTCGCATGTCTGCCGAACCACGTGACCGGCCGCGGCATGTTCAACGAGATTCGCCGTCAGCGCGCCGACGCGAACATCGTCTCCATCGACTATGACCCAGGTTCCTCCGAGGCGAATCAGCTCAACCGCATCAAACTGATGATCTCCGCCGCGAAGAAGGCCGCCGCCAAGCAGCCGGAGGTGCCGGCGAAGCCCGAGCTCGAAACTGCTTCCTGACGGCAGTGGGAATAATGGGAGCGCGCTGCGAGCGCAGCGGGAACTGAGAGGCGCCACGGTGAGCGTTTGAAAGGAATGACAGACAATGAAACGTGACGATTCCCTGCAACACGCGCCTTTTGAGCGGCGTGTCGGCCGCTCAGGCGTCGCCCTCATCGACGAATCCGACTATGCGCAGGTCATGGATTCGCAGGTACTCCCGTTTCTGCGCCGTTTCAAGCGCGATGACTGGTACCCGGTTGAACGCACGTCGGCCACGCTGAAGGGTCTGGAGCCCCATCCAAAGGATAAGCAGGGCATCCATTCCGTTTATCTGGACCAGGCACGCTTCCGCGAGGAAGTCGAACGGGAGGCCGCCACATCGGCGAATCCGGAGCAGCGGATCGCACCCATCGTGACTGAGAAATTCCACGGAACCGTCGTGATTTCGCACGGCTTCACCGAGTCCGCCATCAAATATGTGGAGATGGCCTGGTATCTGTTGCAGTCCGGTTTCAACGTCCTCATCATTGAGCATCGCGGCCACGGCCGTTCTCTGCGCGAGACGGAAGACCCCATGGTCGTCACCATGAGCGACTGGCGTCTTTACGTTTCGGATTTCGTGGGTGCCATCAGCCATGCCCGCACACGCTTCGGAATCGGAGAGCCGCTCCATCTCTTCGCCCACTCGCTGGGCGGGGCGATCGGTGCCGCCGTGCTTGAACAATACCCTGACCTCTTCGACCGTGCCGTACTCAGTTCCCCCATGCTGGAACCCAAGACCGGCATGCCTGTCTGGCTCGCCTACGCGCTTTCCGCAGGGGCCAACAAACTCGGGGAGGGCAACGTCAAGGTTCCGATCATGCCCGTCTTCTCCGAAGAGCTCAAGAACAACAAGTCCGGTGGACGCTCGCAGGCACGAATGAGCTGGTATCACCAGCAGCGCGTCCTCGATTGGGAATACCGCGCCACCGCTCCCAGCTTCGATTGGGTCCTCGCCGCACTCAAGCTCGATCGCACGGTGATGGATCCCGCAGAAATCGAAAAAATCAAAGCATCGGTCCTGATCTTCCAATCAGGGAAGGATCACTGGGTGCATCCCCGGGCGCAGACCAAGTTCCTGACGCAGACGCAGGAGGCGGGCGTGGAAGTCCGCGGCATCAGGGTTCCCGGAGCCGGGCACGAACTGTTTTCCGAGCCGAACGACGTTTTCGCACCCTACCTTCATGAAGTGCTGACCTTCCTGGCAGGCGAAGGCGGGGAATAGACGTGGTTTCACTGCTGCTCTCCATCATCTACGTGGCTTTCATCAGCCTCGGCCTGCCGGATTCCCTCATTGGCTCAGGCTGGCCCGTCATGCACGCCCAGCTTCACGTTCCGATGTCTTATGCGGGCATCATCACCATGATCATCGCGGGATGCACCATCATCTCCAGCCTCATGGCCGACCGTGTCACCCACCGCTTCGGCACCGGCAAGGTGACGGCCGTCAGCGTGGCGACGACAGCCATCGCCCTCTTTGGCTTCTCTTTTTCGGGTGCCTTCTGGATGCTCTGCCTCTGGGCCATTCCCTACGGTCTGGGAGCGGGTGCGGTGGACGCGTCACTGAACAACTTTGTCGCGCTGCATTACGAGTCACGTCAGATGAACTGGCTGCACTGCTTCTGGGGAGTGGGCGCCGCCATCAGCCCCTTCGTAATGAGCATGAGTCTCACCCACAATCTCGGATGGGCCTCCGGGTACCGCTTCATCGGCATCATCCAGGTGGTGCTCAGCATCATTCTGTTCATGAGTCTGCCGCTATGGAACCGCAAGGAGCGTGAGACTGCACTTGCCGAGACCGTATCTGTGGAGGCTGCTCTCGCAGAGACCGTACCCTCGGAAACGAAACGGACGGAAACCGCGCCAACGAAAGCGGCCCCGGCCTCTGCACCGCGGCTCACTCTGCCGCAGATCGTCCGCATCCCCGGAGTCCCAGAGGTCCTTGTGGCTTTCTTTGCATACTGCGCACTGGAACAGACGGCGGGACTGTGGGCCAGCAGCTATCTCGTTCAGGCGCGTGGCGTCGAGGTGACGACCGCCGCCCAGTTTGCGTCACTCTTTTACCTCGGCATTACGGCTGGCAGATTCTTGGCGGGCATCATCGCCGGCAGATTGAACGACCGCCAGTTGGTACGAGTTGGCGTTGTGGTCGTGATGATCGGAATCGTCTTCATCGCTGTGCCCCTCAGCGTTCAGTGGCCTGCGCTCGCCGGCTTGGTCATGGTGGGCTTCGGGTGCGCGCCGATCTATCCGTCGCTCATTCATGCCACTCCCGCGACTTTCGGTGCGGATAAGTCTCAAGCCATCATCGGTGTTCAAATGGCCGCCGCCTACGTAGGAACCACGTTTATGCCGCCCCTTTTCGGAGCTGTTGCCAGTGTAACGGGCATGTGGATGTTTGCGCTGTTCCTGCTGCTCTTCACCGTGGTGATGGCCGTGATGACGGAATGGACGAACAAGATCGTCGAGGTGTGAGAGCCTTCGTTGATTTCAGCGTAGAAGTCGGGAATGGTGTGCGTCAGCTTCTTATATGCTAGAATTTCAACGGATTCGTGTACCTAGAGAGAATGGTCACAGGTCCTTGTTTTAGAGAGAAAACACAGAGTGGTGTCGTAGGGAGAAGAGTATGAAAAGAGAGATAGCTATACCTAAAATTGAGCGGAAGAACTTAGGATTCTTCCGTCTGTTCGTCGCTGTTTTTCTGACAATTGGGATGTTTCTCGTTCCTGGGGTGGTGTCGCGGGAAGCTCATGCTGCTGGGACCATTGACGGGGAGAACGCAGGTATGGATACCGCGTGGACCGCGTGGACCGAGGGTGACAAAACCATTCCGTTCAGCATGAACGGTGCCGCATCCACTGCGACAGTTAGCTTGCCAAAAGGTATGCAGCTGCAGTTTGGCGTGGTGGTGACGGTGACGGAAGATCCTGCTCCGAACCGGTACACCTACCTCTTTAGGGATGGAACCGGAGTCACATCCGGAACGGGTTATTCGATCGATACTACTGACGTGACGTCTTTGCCAAAGGCCTATATCCCGAGAAGAGAGGACACCCCTCAGCATTCTTCATCTTATTATTCTTCATCGAACGCTGTTCGTGCCAAGGGAACGATTGCTGACGCTACTAACGCTGGGATAACTCTGGAGTATGAACAGACATTGTATTTCTCTTCGTCTGGGATAATTCAGACGACTACGTTCAAGAATGCGGGTACGAAGGTCCTTTCCAACTTCTCTTTGTTGAATAAGGTCGATACCATGCTGTCGGGCAACGACAAGATTCCTGTGTATTACGGTGCGAAAAAGTTCCAATACTATCTACGTGATCCTTCGAATGAGATCCAGCGTGACTTGTATGTCGAAGCGACAGACGGAAGTGGAGTTGCCAGCTCTCGAGCTGCACGCTATCAGGTTTCTAATCCTCGCGGTATGGCCATTACGGGCCTCGATGATACGTGGAACCATGCTGAGGGTGATCTTGCTTTCAATGCTGGTGACTCTGAGATCATATTTGTGAATGCTCCTCGGACATTGGGTGCGGGTCAGTCGCAGAGTACACAGTTTCGTGTTTTCTTCAAGGAACACGGTGCAGTCAACATCAGGTATTTGAATAAGGCCACGAAATCTCCCATGAAGGTTCCTGATTCCTTCAAGACTGCCATTGTGGGGGAGGCTGGCGATCCATATTCCATGACGCAGCCAAGCATTGATGGCTACAGATCTGCCGGTATCGCTGAGGATTCTGCACCGGAGTCAGGGACATTGACAGCCGATCTTCCGAGTCCCGTCATCAAGTATTTGTATGTGGCGGGGGAGTCTGCTGTCAAGTATGACGGGAACGGTTCGGAGTCAGGGTCAACGGACGATACGGTTGGTACAACGAATCAGAGTGTGAAGATTGCGGATAACGGTTTTGTTCGTTCGGGTTATTCGTTCACGGGCTGGAATACGAAGGCTGATGGTTCCGGTACCGCGTATGCGGTAGGTGATCCGTTTGTTTTGACTCCTTCTGAGTTGAAGTTGTTTGCGCAGTGGAAGGCTGATCCCTCTGCTGTCACGTATGACGGGAATGGGGCTGAGTCTGGTTCGGTGAATGACACCGTTGGTGTGACCGATGAGAGTGTGTCGGTTGCCGATAATGGCTTCACCCGTGATGGTTATACCTTTACGGGTTGGAACACGGCTGCTGATGATTCAGGTACCGCGTACGAGGCTGGTGACGACGTTACATTGCCTGCTGCTGGTCTGAAGCTGTTTGCTCAGTGGAAGGCCGACGAAGCTGACATCACCTATGACGGGAATGGTTCGGAGTCCGGTTTAACTGAAGACACTGCTGGTGTGACTGATCAGACTGTCGCGGTTGCCGATAATGGCTTCACCCGTGATGGTTATACCTTTACGGGTTGGAACACGGCTGCTGATGGTTCAGGTACGGCGTATGCGGCTGGCGATGAAGTTGTGTTGACCCCTTCGGAGCTGAAGCTGTTTGCTCAGTGGAAGGCCGATGAGGCTGACATCACGTACGACGGAAACGGTTCAGAGTCGGGTTCGGTGGATGACACTGTTGGTGTGACCGACGGGAGTGTGTCGGTTGCGGAGAATGGTTTCGTGCGTGACGGCTACACCTTCACGGGTTGGAACACGGCTGCTGACGGTTCCGGCACTGCGTATGCGGCTGGTGATGAAGTTGTGCTGACCCCTTCGGAGCTGAAACTGTATGCACAGTGGGAGGTAGAGAAGACGCCTGTCACTCCAGAGAATCCTGCTGCGACGGTGACGCCCGGCGCTTCTGCTTCTGACTCGACGCCTGGTTCAGATACAACTTCTGGTTCTCCTTCTTCGAAGGTGACTCCTGGAGCGACTGCTTCGAAGTTGGCTCCTAGCTCATCGTCGGCGGGTGTCGAGAAGAAGACAAATTCGTTGTTGGCTCGGACGGGTGCCGATGTTGGCGTGTTCGCTGTCATCGCGCTGCTAGCTGTGTTTGTTGGTGCGGTTGCGCTGATGGTTTCGAAGGAACGTCGTGCCAGTGTTGCTGGTTCTCACGTTTCTCGGAGGTTCTAAGCAATGAAGTACTAAGCGCTGGAGAAGAAGTGAAGTGGGTCATCCTGTGAAGTGTTGTTGCTGAACGGGCGAGCCTCACGGAGGGGGAGCCTTTTGGCTCCCCCTTTTTATATGTGAATTTACATATATGAGGTGCGCAGTACTCTCACAGAACGTCGGTTGCGGGTGGAAGGCAAGTTTTAATGGGTCAGTTGTGCAGAAACAGGATAGTCGCATATAGAGAGTGCCCAGTGTGCGAGGAGAATGGTCGGGTTGGGCTGGGGGCATCTTGCCACAGAGTCATGCAGCATGGTTGTGCGGCAGCGCCACACAAGTGTGAAAATTTCACTGGTGTCTGTGCGCGGGTGTTATGATAGCCGGCAGTAGTTCGCATTGATCCGTCATCAGCGGGGAGCTTCCGGAAGAACGAAACAAGCAGCGTGCGGCACGTCTCAGGTAGTCATCATTTGAGACAGGGTGGCAGGTGGTTAGTTTCTATTAGACCCGGCGGGGAAGGCCCGACATAGCTGGTTTTGAGTGACCGATCGGCACTGCTTCGGCAACGTCAGGTTCGGTAAGCGGGGTGGTACCGCGGTTGGCGCATCAGCGTGAATCGTCCTCGTGGATGACACACATCACGAGGAGATACAGGTGAGCGATACTCCAGTTTCCGCCAGCGGCAGCGAGCAGACCAGCGGTTCCGTATATCCAAAGGTCGCCATGAGCGAGGCGACATCCACAGTGAATCCCGGCCCTGACTTCCCCAAGGAAGAGGAGAACGTCCTCGGCTATTGGGACAAGGACGACACCTTCAAGAAGTCGATCGAAAGGCGTCCTTCCGGCGATCACGCACAGAACGAATTCGTCTTCTTCGATGGCCCGCCCTTTGCGAACGGACTTCCTCACTACGGCCATTTGCTGACAGGCTACGCCAAGGATGTCATTCCTCGGTACCAGACCATGAAGGGTCACAGGGTCGATCGCGTCTTCGGTTGGGATACTCACGGTCTTCCTGCTGAACTTGAAGCCGAGAAGGAACTTGGCATCGAGAATAAGTCGCAGATCGACGACATGGGCATCGCGGAGTTCAACGACGCCTGCCGCCGTTCCGTCATGAAGTATTCGGGTGAGTGGAAGAGCTACGTTCATCGTCAGGCACGCTGGGTCGATTTCGACCGCGGCTACAAGACCATGAACCTCACTTACATGGAATCCGTCATCTGGGCCTTCAAAAAGCTGTATGACAAGGGCCTTGCCTATCAGGGTTACCGCGTTCTGCCGTACTGCCCCAAGGACGAGACTCCGCTGAGTAACCACGAGCTGCGCATGGACGCCGACGTCTATCAGGACCGTCAGGACACCACCGTCTCCGTGGCCGTCAAGCTCAAGAACGAGGCCGATGCCTACGCCGTCTTCTGGACCACCACGCCATGGACCGTGCCCTCCAACCTCGCCATCGTGGTGGGGCCTGACATCGACTATGTGGAGGTCGCCCCTACTTCCGGCAAGCTTGCAGGCAAGAAATTCTACTTTGCCAAGGCACTGGTGGGCTCCTACGAAAAGGAATTGGGCGAGGACTACGAAGTGGTCCGTGAACTCAAGGGTTCCGAGATGGAGGGCTGGGAGTACTGGCCCGTCTTCACCTACGAGAGTGCAGAAGATGCCCCCGAGAGCATCAAGCCCGGTCCGAACGCCTATAAGATCTACACCGCTGACTACGTCGACACTGTTGAGGGTTCCGGTCTGGTTCATCAGGCTCCCTATGGCGAAGACGATATGAACACGTTGAAGGCGCATGACATCAACGCCGCAGATCTTCTGGACGCCGGTGCCCACTTCACCTCCGTCATCCCCGATTACGAGGGAATGCAGGTCTTCGACGCCAACATGCCCATCATCCGCAACCTCCGCGCCGGTGACGGCCCACTCGCTGACATTCCCGAGGACCGCAAGGCAATCCTCGTTCAGGAGAAGTCATATGTGCACAGCTACCCGCATTGCTGGCGCTGCGGAACCCCGCTGATCTACAAGCCGGTGTCCAGCTGGTTCATTCGCGTCACTGCGTTCAAGGACCGCATGCTGGAGCTCAATCAGCAGATCAACTGGATCCCCGAGAACGTGAAGGACGGCCAATTCGGCAAGTGGCTGGCAAACGCCCGCGATTGGTCCATCTCCCGCAACCGGTACTGGGGCTCACCCATTCCGGTATGGGTCTCCGATGATCCCAAGTACCCCCGTATCGATGTGTATGGTTCGTTGGAGGAGCTCAAGAGGGACTTCGGTAAGTACCCCACCGACAGGGATGGCAACGTCAACCTGCACCGTCCTTGGATCGACGAGTTGACCCGTCCAAACCCTGACGACCCGACCGGCAAGTCTCAGATGCACCGCATCTCCGACATCTTCGACGTGTGGTTCGACTCCGGCTCCATGCCCTTCGCGCAGGCACACTACCCCTTTGAGAACAAGGAATGGTTCGAGACGCACTACCCCTGCGATTATGTGGTGGAGTACATCGGCCAGACCCGCGGTTGGTTCTATGTGCAGCACGTCCTCGGAACGGCGCTTTTCGACAAGCCCGTCTTCAAGAACGTGATGTGCCATGGCATCGTCCTGGGTGACGACGGCGAAAAGATGAGCAAACATCTGCACAACTATCCGGACGTCTCCTTCGTCTTCGACAAATACGGTTCCGACGCCATGCGCTGGTTCCTCATGAGTTCGCCGGTTCTTCGCGGTGGCAATCTTATCGTGACGGAAAACGCTATTCGCGACACAGTGCGTCAGGTGCTGCTGCCGGTGTGGTCCAGCTACTACTTCTTCAGCCTCTACGCCAACGCTGCGAACGGTGGCAAGGGTTTCAACGCCCGTCACCTGCGTGCCGACGAGGTTGAGGGGTTGCCGAATATGGATCGTTATCTGCTGGCGCGTCTGCACCGGCTGGTGACAACCGTCCAGAAGGATTTGGATGCATACGCCATCGCCGATGCGTGCGCCGCCACTTCCGACTTCATCGATGTGCTGACCAACTGGTACATCCGCAACACCCGCGACCGCTTCTGGAAGGAGGACGAGCAGGCCTTCAACACTCTGTACACGGCGCTTGAGGTGTTCACGCGTACCGTTGCCCCGCTGATGCCAATGGAAGCGGAGACGATCTGGCGTGGTCTCACCGGCGGCGAGTCGGTGCACCTTGCCGACTGGCCGTTCCTGGCGGATGAGAAGACGGGGGAGACAACGGAGCTGGGCAGCGTCGTCACCGACGATCCTGCTCTGGTCGAGTCCATGGAGAAGGTGCGTGAGGTCGTTTCCGCAACGCTGTCACTGCGCAAGAACCAGAAGATCCGTGTGCGTCAGCCGCTTTCCAAACTCACTGTGGTGGTGGAGGACGTCGAAGGAGTAAAGGCCTACACGGATCTGCTCGTTAACGAGCTCAACGTGAAGTCGATTGAGTTCTCCACCCTCGAGGACGCCAAGCAGCATGGTCTGGAACTTGTTTCCGAGCTTCGTGTCAATGCGCGTGCTGCCGGCCCTCGTCTGGGCAAGAATGTCCAGTTCGCCATCAAGGCTTCCAAGACGGGCGCATGGAAGCAGGACGTTTCCGGAGCCGTCACCGTGGAGACGCCGGCGGGTTCGTTGGCGTTGGAGGACGGCGAATACGAGGTGAAGCACAGCGTCCGTGAAAGCAATGAGCACGAACAGGCCAACACTGCTTCCAACGCGTTGCCCACGGGAGGCTTCGTTCTGCTCGATACCGAGCTCACCGCGGATCTCGAGGCCGAGGGTTGGGCGCGTGACGCCATCCGTTCCGTTCAGGACGCACGTAAGGATGCGGGGCTGGAGATCTCCGACCGCATCTCGCTCACGCTCTCCGTTCCCACGGAGGATGTCGCCGCTGCCGAGCAGTTCCGCGATCTCATTGCCTCTGAAACGCTCTCCACGAGTCTCACGATCATGCCGGCTGAAGGATCTTCTGAGCTTGAGGTCACTGTAGCCAAGGCATAGAAAGATAATGGGGCCCGTCACTTTGTTCAAGGAGATGAGAAGTGGCGGGCCCCAAGTTTTTTCAGATAGTGGATTAGTGATCGAAGAGAGCTGAGATCAACTCAGGATGAACGGCTTCTCCTGCGGCATCAAGCAATCCGAAATCAAGGGTCTTGTAGTTCCATAGGGCATGTCCGAATCCACAGGAATCTGCCAAATGCTCAAAATCTTTGATCCACTTAGCGGCTTCGAGTGGGGGAGCGCTGTCGATAACGCCGAATTCTCCGCAGTACAGTTCTTTACCCGAGTATTTAGAGAAGGTAAACGCGTCGGAGAGAAGCCGTTGCATGAGAGAGAAATCGTTCGTCTCCTCTTCAGCGGTGAGCGAGTGCTTGCTGAGCCACTGGGGATGCAAGTGCAAGTAGTCTCGGAAGGAAGAGATATCTCCCGGATAAGTCACGGTCGTGTCGAAGTCGCTAAACTCCTCGCTGAAGTGCGCGTGCTGGTGGGTAAAAACCTGAGGGTCGTAGTAGTGGAAGTTATAGAAAACGTGGCTGTCTTCAACAATGTTGAGTTCAGGAAGGTAATCAACGCTGTTCTGATGGTTGCTTCCCACTAGTATCCATCGATCAGCATCGATCTGCCGAATGCTGTGAATTGCTTTGAGATAGAGGCGTCGCCAGAGGTAAGAACTCGCATCTGAGATTTCGTTGAAGAGCTCGAACATAAGAAAATCGCCAGGATATTCCACGAATTGTTGTGCGAACGAACTCCAGAAGTGCAAGAAGCGAGCCTCAAGATCGGGCCTTGTTAGCAACGGAATGGGAGTGGACATCTCTCCATAGATGTTGCCTTCGAAATCGTGGAGATCGATGATGATGTTGAGTCCACGATGAGCGCACCAACTAATACAGCGCTGAAGGGCTTCCATTGCTTCAGGGAGCAAGTTACCATGAGGGTCCAGCAGATGGCGTCCATCTATGGGAAGTCGAACATGATCAAGGCCCCAGTGAGAAATCCTGTCGATGTCTTCTTCGGTGATGAAGGTCTCGAAATGTTTTTTCCTTTGTGATTCGTTGAAGGGAGCGGGTTCGTTGATATCGTATTGAGCGAGCCAACCGCCAAGATTGATGCCGTTTCGGTACTTCTCTAAAATCATTGTTTACCTTTGCTTTTAACCTTTCACCGCAGAGTCGGCGGTTCCTTTTATGAAGTATTTCTGTAGGAAGAGGAACATGAGAATCATGGGAAGTGTGGCAACACATGCTGCCGCCGCCGCCCCATTGAGATTGTTGGCTCCCGATGAGAAATACTGGGAAATAGTGAGAGTGAGGGTGTACATCTCTGGTTTCTGAAGAATATAGAGTGAATATCCATATTCGTTCCACATACCCACTCCGTTAAGAATGACAATGGTCGCTATTGCCGGCTTCAGCTGGGGCAGAATGATGTAGAAGAAAGTCTGCAAAGTATTGCAGCCATCTATCTGGCTTGCCTCATCGAGGGAGCGGGGAATGGTCCTGATGAATTTCGTGAAGAAATATATTGGCATCGGGAGGCCGAAGGCGGCAGATACGATAATCATTCCCCAATAGGTTGATGTTGCATGCATGGAGATCAAGGTCGAATAGACGCCCACAAGAATGCTGAGCGGTGGAATCATCATGACACCCATCATGATGGCATTGATAAGGCTGTTAAAACGTGAACGGTGCCGTGCGAGCGGGTAGGCGGCCATGCACCCCAGAATTACTTCGATGGCGACAGTGGCGATGGTGATGATGGCAGTGTTGAGAAGTGCTCGGCCGATGCTTCCCTCTGCGAAAAGCTCAGTGAAATTTCCCCAGTAAAGGCTGGTGGGAAGTTGAAGACGGGATGATGTGTCCGTCATTTTCTTTAACGCCATGGTGACGAGGACATAGAGGGGAAGGCAGTAAACCACCACGATGAGAATGCTCAGGAGATACTTCCACCAGTTCTTGGCGAAGCGATGGTCAATGGTGTTCATTATCAAGCCTCGATTTCATGTTTGGAGAAGAAGCTGTTGAAAACTCCCGCCACAACAACGATGAGCACAAAGGTGATAATTCCGATTGCTGAGGAGTATCCGGCGTTCTGAGCTTGGAAATATTGATTCGAGATATAGGTAGAAAGTGAATGAGTGGCGAATCCTGGTCCTCCGCTAGTCAGCGACTGAATGACATCGAAGAGCTTAAGGCCGCCAATGAGATTCATCACTACCGCTGTCGACATGGCTGGGACAATGAGTGGAATGGTGATATTCCAGAAGCATCGCCAGTGGTTTGCTCCATCAAGGGTTGCTGCTTCATAGTAGGAAGTCGAAATGCTTTGAAGGCCAGCCATGTAAATCACCATGCTGATTCCGGTATATTGCCAGACGTTGATGAAGGTGATGATGCCGACGGCTCGCCATCTATCTGCCATGAAATCAAGAGGAGCTTGCCCCAACCAGCCGAGAATCTCATTGAATACGCCACCGTCGTATTGCACGAAGTAGTAAATGATGTAGCCCATGATGAGGCCGGCGATCATAACGGGCAGATAGACAAAGGTGCGCACAACAGAATGCCCGCGGAATTTTGAATTAAGAAATACTGCCAGAAGCAAACCAAAGAGATTCTGGAAAAATGCGCTCCCGAATCCATAGATCAGAGTGTTGAGCAAGGCAGTATGAAGATTGCCATCTTTTAGCATGTTGAAGAAATTGGAGAACCCAACGAAGTTTAAATGCTGTGAGTAGCCATTCCAATCGGTAAATGCGATATAGATCGCTTGTCCGAGAGGGTAGGCGACAAAAACGAGCATGAGAATCAGCGCTGGAATGTAAAAAAGATTAATAGTTGAACCGTTTTTCAGTTTCATGGCCATTCCTTGGAGGAGGGAATGCATGTGTTTGTCATTCCCTCCTTGAGTTTTATGAAAAGAATTATTTTGCGAGTTTTTGGGTGTAGGCGGACTTTATTGCAGCGACACTTTGTTGTATGCCTTGTTCACCTCGTGTGGTGAAGATGTCGGTGAAACTATTCGTTAAGTCGTCCCACATGCCATTTGGAAGGTATTCACGGTCAAAGAGAGGGATGTATTCCAAATTGTCTGCGAAAGTGGCCTTTGTTTCATCGAGAGCTTTAGACATGTAATCGTCTGGGTTGCTGACATTGGTTAAAGCAGGGATGTCACCGGAAGCAGTTGCGATTTTGCCAGCAACCTCTTTTGTGGAAAGGTACTTGAGAAGGTTTTCTGCTTTGTCTGCGACATCTGAGTCTTTCCATACGCCGAAACAGACTCCCTCTCCCATGCTAAGGCTGTTCTTGCCATTTTTTTCAGCAGCGGGTGAGGAGAGGATGCCCAGATTTGCTTTCGGATTATAGGAGAGAGCTTGAGTGATGTTGTTACTTCCGCCGAACATCATGGCTGATTTCCCTTGTGCAAGTTGTTTCACGCCAGCGTCATTATCTGAAGTAAGAAGATCAACGTTGAAATAGCCTTTATCATTCCATGTGGAGATCATCTTCGAAATAGGGGTCCAATATTTTTCAAAGTTGAACGTCCCATTCTTAAGCGCTGTTGCCTGATTGTCTTTTACCGAGTCGTTAGTCAGTTGCGTAGGAGGAATGGACTCGGCGAGTTGTGCTGTCTCACCATCTTTGTTGCCAATGAAAATAGGTGTGATTCCTGTCTTCTTTAACTGTTCGCATGCTGCGGAGAAATCGTCCCATGTGCGGATATCCTTTACCTCAACACCTGCCTTCGCAAAGGCGTCCTTGTTATAAACGATGGTATTGATGGCCATGGTGACCGGCTCAACGTACATTTTTTTATTTGTATCGGTGATTACTGGCTTAATTGCCTCGTCGACATTCTTTGCCCATGACTGGTCGTTGAGCGGGGTGAGATATTCCTTGTATCGTGACAGGCTCCAACCGTGCGTTTCAAATACATCGGGCATATCACGAGATGCCATGCGGGTCTTCATGACAGTCTCGTACTGGTCGCCCGGGGACACAACTTGTACGTTTACTCCTGATTTTTTGGTGTATTGCTTCAGGATCTTGTTGAGAGTGGTGAGACGGTCGCCGGTCCATGTTGTCATGAGTTCGATCGATTTGTCGGAGCTGGCTGAGGAGCTGTTACCGCAAGCTGCGAGCGTCGGGATAAGAATTGCGGTAGCGGTGATACCGACTACGAGTTGTTTAATCTTCATTGATTTACCTTTCTCGAGTTTTCGAAATATCTCTTTTACGAAAACGTTTTCGGTAAAAGTATAGGATTGCGTTTGTGCTTTGTGCAAGTTTGAATGTCATTATGATTACAGGCGTGCTCATGGCGTCTGCAATAAGGCCTTTGCGGAGAGAAGTGGGGTATCTTTGGGCAATCGTAGTGGTGAGACAAAGGAATGAAGATGACATCTATTCGAGACATCGCTCGGGTCTGTGGCATATCTGTAGGAACAGTCAGCAAGGCCTTGAACGGCTACAAGGATGTCAGCAAAGAAACCGTCAGGAAGGTCAATCAGGTGGCGCGGGAGCTTGGATATACTCCGGACTCCCTTGCTCGGGCGATGCGGACGAACACGACACACAATCTCGGAGTTCTCTTCATCGATAAACAACAAAGTGGGTTACGGCACGAGTATTTTTCCTCTGTGTTGGAAAGTTTCAAGATCGGAGCGGAGCGGCGAGGGTATGACATCACCTTTATCACAGGCAATGTTGAGGGATCTCCATGGCGTTCATATCTAGCTCATTGCAGGTACAGAAAGTGTGATGGCGTTCTTATCGCAGGTGTTGATTTTAAGGATCAGGACGTTATTGATCTTGCGAATAGCGAGATTCCTGTGGTCACCATCGATTACAAGTATGAGGGGCAGCCTGCTGTCTTCAGCGCGAATCAACATGATATGGGTGCGCTCACTAAATACATTCTTTACAGAGGGCATAGAGACATCGCCTTCATCCACGGTGAAGACACCATCGTCACGGAGCAGAGAATTGCAGGATTCGAAGGTGCCTGTCGTGAAGCAGGAGTGACAATTCCGGATGACTATATCGTCGAAGGTCTCTTCCATAATCCGGATAGAAGCTTTCAAGCTACAAAAGAGCTTTTGAATCTGGGAAATCCGCCAACTTGTATTCTCTATCCGGATGACTATTCAACTATCGGAGGCAGAAACGCACTGCAGATGCTCGGTTTGTCGGTGCCGGAAGATATCAGCATTGCCGGATATGACGGCATCATGATGTCCAGAGTGACAAGTCCGACACTTACCACCCTCAGGCAGGACTCATTTGCCATAGGCCGGAAGGCAGTGGATAAGCTCATTGACACAATTGAGTTTCCTGATGAAGATAATGACGAAGTGGTTACTGTCGCAGGGCAGTTATACCGGGGTGGGACAGTCGGGCAATACCAAGCAAAAGAATAAATCTCTTAACGCCACGATGATGCTTAATTTCCTTTTCGCTGGTGGAAGTTTGACAGAAGGGGTCTAAAGTGGGGCGCATGACAGTGCCACATTCCGTCGTCAAAGGCCATGCGACCGCGAACGATTTCGTCATCTACTTCGATCCCGAGGGACGCTATGATCCCACGGAGGCCGAAACGCGCTATCTGTGCGACCGTCATCGCGGTGTGGGCGGTGATGGCCTCATCCGCCTGACAAAGGCGGAGTATGTGGCGGACCTCACGGGCAAGCAGCGTGCCCAGCTTGCCGACGACGGAGCCGAATGGTTCATGGACTACAGGAACGCCGATGGTTCGCTTGCCGAAATGTGCGGCAATGGAACGCGGCTGACGGCACGTTTCGCCCAATCCTTGAATCTCTTGAGCAGAGACGTGGGTGCCCGGTTTCTACTGGGGACGCGCGCGGGTGTCAAGGAACTGACCTTCCGTGGCGACGATGCGGAGCTTGGCAGCGATGTCTTTACAGTTCGCATGGGCGGCTGGAGCGCCGGCTCCGTGGGCGAGTATCTGGTGACGCTGCCTGGAATGCAGCAGGTTTCTGGTGGCCGTAAGCCTTACGCTTTGGGGACCTTCGCGGATCTCGGAAATCCCCATATCGTGTGTGTGGCTGAGGATTCCACAGGTCTCTTCTCGCTTCCGAAAAGCTCTCTTCCGCGGGTGGAGGATCTCGATCTGACGCAGGCACCCGCCGTGTCTCCCGCTCTGCCACACGGACAGAATGTGGAATTCGTACGTATCGATTCCGCTCCCAACGTCGCCGACGGGGGGATCGGAGAGCGTGCGACTCAGAAACGCTTTGGAATTCCCAGCCTTTCCGGCATGGCAACCATGCGCGTGAACGAGCGCGGGGTGGGGGAGACCCTGTCCTGTGGCACGGGGCTGTGCGCTACAGGTATCGTTCTGCGCATGCTGACGGAGGTCAGCACGTGGACCATCACGGTGCGTGGCGGAGTCCTGCGCGTTGCGGTAAGCGATGATGATGTCACCCTTACCGGATCCAGCACGCTGGTGGGAGAGGTGACGGTGTTCTAACCGTCTCAACAATCCCAAACCGTTCAACCGTCCTCAACCGGACTGCTCCGAGCATTTCTGGACTGTCCTCAGTAGTTTCAAGACTTCGTTCAGGCGAAGATCGCTGCTCCATCCCGAATGAGAATCAAGGCCACGAGCACCGCAATCCATGCGATGTCGATCATGAGGTCGAGATTCGGACGGTAATAGGCGTCGGCAAAACGGCGCAGTCCCGAAAAATGCCGAGAGTCGGCTCGCGGCAGATCCTGAACGGTAACGGTGGCGTGCGTGAGCGCCATGAACTGAATCGTGGTGGAGAACATGAGGGCCAGGCACCAGGGGCACAGCGCGTTGATTATGAACAGGGACTGCGAGAAGAGCCAGTAGGCGTAGGCGAGCGCTGCCAACCCGCCGAACCATGTGGCGAGTGCGAACCACCGGGGTACAACGATGCGCACCATTCCTATGACGGCGATGGTGACGAAGACCGCTTCCGCGGCGATGCCGAAGAAGGCGTTGGGGAAGCTCAATCCTGCGAATTTGATGAATTCCGCCTGCCATGATTCTGCCACGGTGGAGCAGGAGACCACCGCGTTGACGTCGCAGCTGAGGGATTGGTTTGGATGCCGTGCCAGCTGCAGCGTCTCCGCTGACAGCATGAAGGACACGTACAGCGCCACGAGAGAGGCCACCAGCATGAGGCCGTAGAGCCACAGCGAGCTGTGGCGCCATGTGCTGCGGTAGTCGGTGTGGAGGGATGCGGCTGTGGTGGAATCGGTGTTAGTGCTCATCGGGCGTCTCCTCAGATTGGTTCGTCTTTAGTCTACGATGGTTCCTATGACCACATCGAGCAGAGTGCGCACATCGGCGAGGACTTCTGGGAGGAGGAGGGCCACGGGCCTCCGTCCTCTAGGTACTGCCGGCTGGGATCTGCATTGCCATACCGTTTATTCGGACGGCACTTTGAGCCCGAAACGCCTTGTCGAGCTCGCTCAGGAGAAGGGCATGGGCGGTGTCGCCATCACCGATCACGACACCACTGCAGGCTGGGCCGATGCCGGGGTCGCGGCCCGCGCAAACCACTTTCCGGTGATGCGTGGCTCCGAGATCACTGCCGATCATCATGGCATCTCCGTGCACATGCTTGCTTATCTCTACATTCCCGATAATCCGGTGCTTTCGGGACTTTTCGCCGCAACACGTGCGGCGCGCGTTGAACGCACGAAGGCGATGGTCGAGCGCCTGTCCAAGGATTTTCCGATCACGTGGGACGATGTCGTCGCACAGACCAAGGAGGGTGACGACACCACCATCGGCCGTCCCCACATTGCGGATGCACTCGTCGCTGCGGGCGTGTATCCCACTCGTTCCGCCGCCTTCGCAGATGCCGTCAGTGGAAGAAGCAAGTACTTCATCCCGGTGAAATCGCCGAGCGTGGAAGATGTCATCACGGCGGTGAAGGCTGCGGGCGGTGTCATCTTCATTGCGCACGCAGGAGCCACGAGCCGCAATCGGCATCTGCTGAGCGACGAAGATTTTCGTACCTTCGCGTCCAAAGGTCTGGACGGCATCGAGGTCCATCACCGTGACAACTCACCCGAGCAGCAGCAACGTCTGGCGGGGCTGGCGAGCGAACTGCATCTGCTTCAGTCGGGTGGATCGGATTGGCATGGCGCCGGAAAACCGAATGTGCTGGGCGAGAACCTGACGCAGGTGGAGGTCGTTCGTGAGATCGTTCGCCGTGGCACCACCGGTTTGGTGGGCTGACCTGCGTCACTGTGTCACTGTGACCACAGTGACACAGTGCGGCGCGAGCGATGTGCGCATGAGAAATGGCCGGGAGCGTAAGCTGACCGGCCATTCGTGTATGGAATTCAGAGTGTGCTGAAGTTCAGCGCGTGTTTCTAACCAAGAGCGCCGAAACCGACGGGGTGGCTGGTCTCGGAACCGACGATTGCATATCCCAGTGTCTTTCCGGGGATCAGGATGTGACGTCCCTTCGAATCCACGATGTTGGCGTTCTGCCCACTTTCCACGGCGGTGTTGATGGCCTCAACGATCTCTTCCGCGGTCTTGTCGGTGGTGAAGCTCACGGTCCGGCCCATATTCTGGATTCCGATTTCGACGTCCATATTTCTCCTTGCAAAGCGTGTTAAACGAGGTTACGCACGGTGAGAGATCAAGAATTCTCGTTGTGCGCCTTTGGAATGATGATAGTCTCTGCGGCTCGGCTTTCGAGTTCGTTTTCGCTGGAAGCCTGAGATTTCGATGATGGTGCCGCAGACTTCGGGGGTGTGGGGACCATGTTCGAACGGCTCTCCGGAGTTGATGTCGGCTGGTGCTCGTCGGTCTCGAGGGAGACGTAGCCGGATTTTAGTCGGATTTCCTGTGAAAGCGGAGTGACAGGAGCGGAGGGAGCGGCAGTGGACTCTTGTGGCGCATCGAGTGCGTATGGTGCGGAAGGCGCGGAAGATTCAACGGGTTCCGAAGTCTGTGCTGCGGGGGAGCGGGGAGGCGTGCGCTGAGAGAGAACCGTGCTGCTTCCATCCATCGGCGCAGGGGGCTCGGAGAGTGAGGCGGCCGAGACGTGTGGAGAAGTTGCGGGGCGCGGAGGTACCATGGAATGCGGAGCGTCGGGTGCCGGATTGGCGTCGCCAAAGGCTCCAGTTTCGGCATCCGAGAGCAGATTCCCAACGGTGATGGTTGAGCTTTCGGCTTTTGCACGAGTGCCGGTTTGGGGTGCGGCATGGTGCTTCACGGCTACTACTGGGCTCAAAATGCTCGCCAAGTGTTCCACCTGCTGGCGTGCGGCGCGAATCCAATCACGATCGGCAGCAGCGAGTGCCTGAAGCAGGCCACGAACGATATCCATTTGCCGCCACAGCCGCGCTCGCGGAACGATGCGGGAGTCCATGTGCGATCCCATCATGCGGCCGTATGCGGTGAGAAGGGCGTCCCGCTGTTCGTTCGAAATCCACTCGTTGTAGGCCCACGCGAAATCCCGCGCGGGATCGCTCACTTGGATCTGTTCCCAATTGCGGACGGCGCGGACGGAATTGTCACGGAAAAGAACGTCGTTGGGGAAGTAATCGCCGTGGATGGTCCGCGGAGTGAAATCCCAGAGTGCATCGATGCCCACCAACTGCTCCCAGCGTTCCGCGATGGCCTCGGGAACCTCGGGACTGGACTTGAGATGGATGACCCATTTGTCCAGATCCTTGCGGATATCCTCCGCGCTGAAGCGGGGGTAGGCAGCATCGAGAAGAAAATCGGCATCGAGAAGATGAATGGTGGCGATGGCCGTTCCCAGCTCGGCGCACTGCTCGAGGTTAAGGTCCGCAAACTCGTGGGGCGTACCCTCCAGATGCCGCGTGATGGTGACCGGTAGCTTTTCCACGTCACCCGTCGCAACCGCCTCCTCCAAACGGATGCCGAGACCGCGTGTCTCCGGGGTTCGGCTGAGCAGCTTGGCGGCGAGCGCCCGCCGGCGCAGAAGTTTTCCTGCAGGCTTACTTTCGGCGACGGCGATATCGTATTCGGCCCCTTCGGAATCAAGGGCGACCGACGTTTCGATGCTTTTCCGCACACCGGTTTCGGGTAGATTCGAGGCAGCATGGACGGCGACGACGCTCAGATCAGGGGCAATCGCGGAGGCCATGGCGGCAATCAGGTAGGGGCTACGTTTCGTCACATTTCCACACTAATACATACAAAGTCGATATTTTTGCGACAATGGGAATGTGCCACATACCATTTCACAGCTTTTGGATGGACTTGACGACGCCCAGAGGAGCGCCGCCTCCGCTCTCGAGGGTCCTGTGCGGATTTCCGCAGTGGCAGGGGCTGGCAAAACGCGCACGATCACCCGCCGCATCGCTTACGGCTGCGAGTCTGGGAAATGGGATCCGGATCGCACCGCCGCAGTCACCTTTTCGGTAAAGGCCACGCGGGAAATGCAGCAGAGGCTGAGCAAACTGGGTGCGGGGCGTGTTCAGGTGGCGACTTTTCACGCACTTGCGCTCTCGCAGCTGCGGCAGGTGTGGAGCGAGGTGACGGAGTCGTATTTTCCCGAGCTCCTCACCGATGCCTCCGAGATTCTGGAGGCCAGCGTCGAACATGTGACGGATCTGGTGGGCGCCGGCCCGCGCGAGCTGCGCGATCTGCTGGGTGAGGTCAACTGGACCAAGGTGAGCCTCATCGCTCCCAAGGATTACGAACGGGTGTGTGCCGCGTATCATCGTGTGCCGCCGGCGGGCGTGTCCCCGGCACAGATGACGAGCGTGCTCGAGGATTATGAACGGCAGAAAGCCGAGCGGAACCTCATCGACTTCAACGACATCCTGCTGATTCTGTGCCATCTCATCGAGGAATCCGACGAGGTGGCCTCCCGGGTGCGCCGCCAGATCGGCTGGCTCACCGTGGATGAGTATCAGGACGTTTCACCCCTCCAACACCGCCTCATGAAGCTGTGGCTGGGAAACAATACGAACATCTGCGTGGTGGGGGACCCCGCCCAGACGATCTATTCCTTCGCCGGGGCGACCAGCTACTATCTGCTGGATTTCGCAAGGGAGTTTCCACAGTTGCGCGCTGACATTCGGTTGGATACGGACTACCGTTCCACACCCCAGATCGTTGGTTATGCCAATGCGGTGCTGGAGAAATCCGCTGTGGCGAGCGACTATGTTCCGCTGCGATCCGCGCAGGGGCAGGACAAGGGTGCCGCAGTGACCACACGCGCCTATGGAAACGACGCATTGGAGGCACGTGGCGTGGCCTCCGCCATTCGCCGGCTTCTGGACTCCGGGGTGGAGGCTTCGGAGATCGCGGTGCTTTCGCGCATCAATGCCCAGACCCGGGCGGTGTGTGCCGCCTGTGACGAGGCTTCTGTTCCGTACGTGGTCCGTCGCATGGTGGGCCAGGGCATGGACGAGACGTCGTTCTCCAAGGCGGTGCGGTCAGGCGTGGAGAGCGGCAAGATCGAATCTCTCAATACCTCCATGATCACCGTCTCGACCATTCACGCCTCGAAGGGCCTTGAATGGGACTACGTTTTCATCATCGGCATGAGCGAGGGGCTTCTGCCCTTCGGCATCGCCAGCGGAGTGCCTGCCGAACCGGGGTGGAACGCAGCGGAAAGAGGCGACGATGCCGCTATCGAGGACGTCGCTGCCGCAGCCCTCGAGGAGGAGCGCAGGCTGTTCTATGTGGGAGTGACGCGTGGCCGCAAACAGGTCTCGCTCTCCTTCGCACGTAAAAAGGACGATTCCGCATCCTTCGAACGCGCTCCCAGCCGTTTTTTGGTGCGATGAAGGAGAGAGGGCAAATCACGCGCGCTCATGCGACGGCGGGCCTGTATCTGTCGTCTCTGTCGTCCTGTCCCGGATTTCTTGTCCAAGCGTCTTTTCCAGCTTGTCGAGGAGTACGCGGCAGTGCCTAATCTGAAAACAAAGGAAAGCCGAACGAAATGATGAATTCTATGGAACCAAACTCACAAGCAGTGCCGCAATCCGCTTCTTCATCGAATGAAAGGGACTTCATCGAAGACGTCCTCACGCAGAACGGTGTGGAGCATCGTTTCGTCCGCCACGCCACCGTCACCTCGGTCCAGGAATCACTGGAGAGGGGCGTTCCGGCGCAGCTGGGGATTCCCCTCGACAACGTGATCAAGAATCTTCTGGTGCGCGATTCCCAGCACAGGCTCTTTCTTCTTGTCGCCTCGGGAATGAGAAATGTGAATTTGCGCAGGCTCGCACAGACCTTGGGAACCTCCCATCTCAGCATGGCACGTCTTGACGAGGCGCACGGCCTGTTTGGAAAGCACAAGGGCTCCGTCTCGCTCTTCGACCTGCTCAAGCAAACGTCTGCGGCGAACAATGCCGAGAATCTGGACATCTCCATCGTCGTCGACGAGGGTATCCGGAACATCTCTGGCGAGATCGCCTTCGCGGCGGGCAGCGACTCGGAGTCGGTTCTGTTCCCCGCCTCGGACATCTCCCGAGTCACAGAGGCGGTGGGGGCGCGGACGCACCACACCGCCAATTCCCTTGCCTTTGCCTGACGCGGGTGCCTTCAGAAGGTCGAAGGTGGGCTGCTCAGTCCGTGTCCGTGTCTGCGCCGGTGTCTGTGCCGGTGCCTTTGTCCGTGTCTGTATCGGACGGTGAATCGGTGTCCGAAGGAGATCCGCCGTCGTTGCCGCCCTCGTCGTGATCGGCGTCGCCGTCGCTCATATCGGTGGAATCCTCGCCCTTGCCGGCTTCCTCTTCGAGGAGCTTGGCGAGTTCGGCGTCCCAATCGGTGGGTTCGGTGGCCTTTCGCTTGGCGGCCGCCTCTTCCTTCTCCGCAGTGGTGGCGAATTCGTCAGTGTCTGCGGTCGCGTCGTCACCGATGGGCGTGGAGGTCGCGTCATCGTCTGAACTGGTTTCAGCGGGTACGTCGACGTTCGATGGATGGCTGTTCAGCGAAGTGGCGTCGGGGGAGGTCGCGTCACCGCTTTTGGCGTCGGTGCCGGTCGCGGTGAGTCCCTTCGCGTCACGCTTGTCGAGGGAAGGCAGCTTGTCGGGATGGCTCCACCGGGCCTCTCGGCCTTCTGTACCCTCTCCCTGTGTGATCATTTCCCAGACGTCGGCCGCCTCGCGCAGCTTGCGGGGGCGTAGTTTGAGGCCGATGAGATTCTCAAAGGTCTGTTCCGCAGGGCCGCCGGAAGCCCTGCGGCGGCGCATCATCTCACGCAATTGTTCGATGTGCGGAAGGAAGGGGGTTCCGGCGCGCCACGTGACGCAGTCGACCCACCCCTCCACCAGTGCGAGCAGCGTTTCGAGGGAGGAGAGCGCCTCTTTCTGCTCATCCGATTCCTGCATGCCGACCTTCGCCATGTTGACGGCGCCCGCGATGCCCTCGGGATTCATCTCGTCGGCGTCGCGCAGCTCCTCTTCCATGGCGTCCAAATCAATGGTGATGCCGCGTGCATACTTGCTGATGAGTGATTCGATGCGTGGCATCAGCCATGGCACCGAGGCGAAGAGTCGTGAATGTGCGGCCTCGCGCAGCGCAAGGAAGGAGAGGACTTCGGGGAGTGGAAGGCTGAGTTCGGTTGCGAACTTCTCGATGTTCTCGGGAAGAAGCGCCCCTGCTGGATTCTTCGTCATGGCCAGGCCTTGGTCGAAACTGCCGAAAACCTCGTGGGCAAGCGTTCCGGAGGCCTGTCCCAGCTGCATGGCGAAGGACGTGCTTCCCAATAGCTCCATGAGCTTGCGGGGATCCTTCATGCCCTCGGGGATCGGAATGGGGATGGGGCCGGCGAACATGCTGGAGACCTCACCGTCGATGGCTCCGCCAAGGCGCTCCGCGAAGACGGAAATGAGTGCCTCGTTCATGGATTTGGCGACGGGCTGGGCCAGGGCGATCCACGAATCGATGGTGGCTTCCGCCCATCCGGACGGTGTCAGCACATCGGCGGTCCCTGTTGCGGGATCAAAATCGGTGGAGGAGTCAAGCCACAGGTTGACGGCGCTCATGGCGTCACGTGTCTGTTGGGCCTGGGCGGCGGAGACGGTGTCCGTGGCACCCTCTCGTGCCCTGCGCACGCCGATCGACTTCGCCAAGGAGGCGTTGATGGGGCCCGACTGCATCACGTTGTTGACGTCGGCCATCGTGTTCATGCCGCCGTCGGTGAAGGCCTGCATCAGTTCCTGGACTTCCTGAGGCTTGGGGAGGTTGCCCGTGCCCTGACTCAGAATTTGCTCCTTGATGGAATCGGGGAGCTGGGCGAATTGCGCGTATGCCGCCTCGCCTTGAAGTGGACCGAACGAGGCGATCATCCAATCGTGCAGCTCGTTATCTTCCATTCCGGCATCACATCCTGTCTGTTCGAATACAGCCAATAGTATGGGAGGTATGTCATCGATGCATAGCAAGAGGGGTCTAATCTCGCCAAGAGCGTGGAGAACGGACGATCAGGCAGGCTCAGGTTCTTCTGGAGACGCCACAAAACCGGAGGATTCGGCAGCGCAGCAGAATCCTGGCACGGCGAGGGACATCGGCTCAGCCGCAACATCTGAAGCAGTGGCGACGGAACAGGCACCCTCCTTCATCAGGCGCTGCGGTACCTGGATCAGGGAACACCGTCCGCACATGGGCGGGGTTTTCGCGCTCCTCTGTATCGTCGGCCTTTTTCTGCCGAGTTCCTATGTGGTGGAATCTCCCGGACCCACGATGAACGTGCTGGGAACCGTCGAGGGAACGGACGTCATCAAGGTGAGCGGAGCGACCGTGCACAAGGACAACGGCAAGCTGCTGATGACCACCGTCAACGCCTCTGGCCTTCCGCAGTCGCCGGCGCTGGTGGGCGAGGTGATCTGGGCGTGGTTCAGTCCCAAGGCGTCCGTCATGCCGCGTGAGGTGGTCTACCCGAGCAACGAGACCGGCGAGGAGTACGAGAAGGAGAGCAAGCAGCAGATGGTGGGGGCGCAGTCCTCCGCCACCCAGCAGGCGCTCGCCTTCCTGAAGGAGAAAGGCGTGGACACCACTGGAATCACTCTCTCCATGGACGGCGGCGACGTCGGAGGTCCAAGTGCGGGACTGATGTACACACTTGGTAGCATCGACAAACTCACCGCCGAATCTGAGACCGGGGGCAAGGTCATCGCTGGCACCGGCACCATCGATTCAAAAGGCAAGGTGGGCGCGATCGGTGGAATCCGTCTGAAAATGATCGCCGCGAAGAGGGACGGTGCCTCCTGGTTCCTCGCCCCTGCCGATAACTGCAGCGAGGTGATCGGCAACATCCCTGATGGCCTCACGGTGGTGAAGGCGACCACATTGGACGACGCCTACAAATCCCTGGTCGCCATCGGGAAGGGTGAAACCTCGGGGCTGCCGGCGTGCAAGGCGCGGTAAATCGCGTTCATTCCATGCTCAATTCATGTTCACAACGGGCCCAAAATCTCACGATGAACTCGCGAAACACGCAAATTCCCAACGTGTTGATATGCTCAAACCGTGGAAAGCACTACCTCAAACGCGGCTTCGGAGTTTGATTTCAAGCCCGAGGACATTATTCAGGAATGGCTGTGGGACGATGACGTGGACGCGGATCTCCGCGAACGCATCTCGGCTCTCACCGGAACGGATTTAGTAGACGAAGACTACGACGGCGTAGTGGATGGCGTTGTGTTGTGGTGGAGAGACGGTGACGACGAGGACGAACTTGCCGATACCATCGTCGATGCCGAAGCAACTCGTGGCGAGGACGCTCCCTTCTGGATCGTGACGCCCAAACCCGGCAGGGAGGGCGCCGCAAGCTCCTTCACCATCCAGAACGCTGCGAAGAACGCCGGCATGAACGTCGCTTCGCCAGTCACGGTGAGTGACAACTGGAACGGCGTGCGTCTGGTCTCCTTCGGCAACGGCAAGGGACGCCCAGAGCGCTGACAGTCGTTGAACCGCACCGCTCCGGAAGTATACAAGTAGGGCGGTGTGGTTCCCCTAGCCGTTATTTCTTCATGACCGAACGTCAGAGCTGTCATTGTCGACAGCGCTAGTGAGAGGTTCGGCCACATCGCGGGGGAGTGCTGTGCGTTTGCACACCTGTAATGCTGCACAAACGCTGCACGCGCGAGAGATATCTGAGAAGAATCTAGGAAAAGAATTATCCGAGAAAAAGTGGAAAGTGGGCGATGAGAGACTCGAACTCCCGACATCCACGGTGTAAACGTGGCGCTCTAACCAACTGAGCTAATCGCCCGCGAATTCGGACTTGAACTACTGGGGTGGCCAACGCGGCTCGAACGCGCGACCTCCTGAACCACAATCAGGTGCTCTACCGACTGAGCTATGGCCACCATGTGCGCACAACAACGCAACAGAAAAGAAGTCTACACCATATTCGCGACTCCGTGAAAACATGTGTCGCGGAGGTCTTTCTTGTGCGGCAGCCGTGGGGTAGGTTAATCTGTTTTCCGCGTGTCTGTGTCGCTGTGACCTTACGAGAGGGTATTCCATGGAGAATATGTCGTCTGATCTGAACGAGTCTGGCGCGCACGAAGCGCAGACGTCGTCACCGGAACATGACTTGGATCGAGGGCCCTCGAATCCGAAGCCTGGTCAGAGGCTCAGCGCCCGCAGGCGTCTGCTGATCGCCTTCACCTTTTTCTCCATGTTCTTCGGAGCGGGAAACCTCATCTTCCCTCCCATCGTGGGGGCACAGGCGGGTTCCGCCACTTTCCCGGCGATGCTGGGCTTCATCGTCTCCGGTGTCGGCCTGCCCATCCTCGGCGTCCTCGCTGTCACGACGGCCGGTGGCTTCGATGCCCTCGCACGCCGCGTCTCCAAGAACTTCTCCCTGGTGCTGGGACTGCTCATCATCCTCACCATCGGTCCCTGCTTCGCCATTCCGCGAACCGCTACCACGTCCTTTGAGATGGCGGTGGCACCGTTCACGGGTGACGTGCCGAAATGGCTGCCCCAGCTCCTTTACTCGGTGGTCTTCTTCGCGCTCGCCTACCTCCTGGCGCAGCATCCGGACAAGCTCAGCTCCATCATCGGCCGCTTCATGGGACCCTTGCTTCTCATCCTCATCGGTGTGCTTTTCATTGGATGCCTCGTCGTCTTCAAAGGAAGTTTCGCCGCCCCCAGTGGAGACTATGCGTCAGGGCAGGTGGTACGAGGCTTCCTTGACGGCTATCAGACCATGGACATGCTTGCGGCACTTTACTTCGGCATCGTGATTTCGGCGAATGTCTCGGCGATGGGCGTCGACAACGAGACGGACGTCCGCAAGGAAACCGCGATCGGTGGTGTGGCGACTGGCGTCATGCTGGGGCTGGTCTACGCGATCCTCTCCTATGTGGGGGCGGTATCCGGTGCCTCGAACCCCATAGACGCGGCAACCGACACCGGCGCCACGGTACTTACCAATCTCACCACCGAACTCTTTGGCACCTGGGGAACCGCCTTCGTGGGTGTCATCTTCTTCCTGGCATGCCTCAACGTGTGCACAGGTCTCATCTCCACCTGCAGCGCATACTTCCGAAACCGTTTCCCCGGCGCGGCGGACGGAAAGATGACGTACCGCGCCTGGAGCACGATTTTCACGCTGTTCAGCGTGGTGGTGGCGAATATCGGACTGAGCATGATCATCAAGGTGTCGCTGCCCGTGCTGTCGGCTCTCTATCCGCTGGCAATTGTCCTAGTGGCACTGTCGCTCGTGCACGGGGTGTTCTCCCGTCATTTTCCGCGAGTCTATTTCTGGGCGATGGCATTGGTAGGCATCGTGTCCCTCGCACAGTGCGTGGTCAGCATGACGGAAGTCTTCGGTGGCTCCCTACCATGGCTCGCGCAGGTGCTGAGTATGCTTCCTCTGAGCTCCTACCAACTTGGCTGGGTCGTTCCGGCAGCGGTCGGACTCGTCATCGGGATAGTGGAGAGCACCCTGCGTTCTCGACGCGGGAGAACACCTACCGTGGAGTCGGACTGAGAGTCGGACTGACTCCGTGAAATCAACTAACGCGCATAGCCCGCGGAAGGCTGGGGCAATGAATCCCAGCTGCCGATCCCGGCACCCAGAATTCCTCCGAGAAGCTTCGCGAGACGCTCGGGACTTTCCTTCCGCCCGGAGTCGATCCATTCCTGAATGACGCCGAGGATTGCGCTCGCAAGAAAAACGGAAAGATAGCGCTCGCCGACCTCCGTCCGGATGGTGACGTTCATGTGCGGCAGAAGGATGCGCCTGAGGTTATTGGTGAAGTCGTGTTCCAGCTGGCGCTTGATCTCGGGAGAGCCGTTCTTGGAGAGCAGCAGCGCCAGAAGTTCGCCTTTGGTGTTGAGGAAGTTGAGACGTTCAAGCAGAACTTGCCGCAGCGGGACCTTGTCGCGCCCCCTCATGAGGTCGCCATTTTCCTGAAGTAGCTTCGCCTCAAATTTCTTGACGAGATCCGCCTTGCTGGAGAAGTGAGCATAGAAACTCGAATGGCTCACATGCGCCATTTTGCAAATGTCGGTGACGGTGATCTTGTCGAATTTGCGGACACGGAGAAGATCCGTCATCGCACGGAGAATGTGGTCCTCGGTGCGGACGTAGCGTCTGTCTGTCTTTGCGGCGGTCACTGTTTTTGCAGTAGTCATGGCACTCCTTTGTCGCTTGGCGACTTATCGGACATTCTATGCAGGAGTGTTTGCTTTCCGCCCATGGAAGATTTGCGTTGCCAAATCGGAGAGAGCAACAACGGAATCGCGCACAGGGCAGGAGCGTACCTCTCTTCATGCCAGAGGCAAACGGGGTGAAATGCAGAGGGAGGGTCATAAGCTCAGACATATGACCATGACGATTCAAGGACAGCGGTGGTATTCCGTCAAGGAGGCTTCGACTGTGTGCGGGCTTCCGGGAAGCACCCTCCGGTATTACGAGTCCGTGGGAGTGCTGGAGCCAGCTAGACGTGACGAAAGCAGCGGGCATCGGGTATACAGCGACTCCGATCTGGACTTTTTGCTCACGGTGTCGTGTCTTAATGCCACGGGAATGCCCCTCGATGACATGCGCCAGTACCTCGCAGCCATCCGTTCAGGGGATCCGAAGGCGGAAACCCAGATCTCTCTTCTCCGTCAGCAGCAGGAGCGGTTGCGTGAACGAATGCGCGTGCTGCAGATGCAACAGCAGTATCTCTCCCTCAAGGTGAGTTACTGGCAGGCCGAGGAGTCCGGGAATGAAGAGGAGGCAGGTCTCATCGCGGGCCAAGCGGCAGGTCTTTCCTCTCTCTTGCGGAAATAGTCGGGGCGGACGTAAAAGCACCTTATGCACATGAAGAAAATTTTCTTTGCTGAGAGATGAGACGCTTCTTTTGACTTCAAGTGCTTTAACTTCGTAGGCTGTTTTTCAGAATGAATTTCGTATGAAAATGCCCGCGACTGTGGGAATGAAGGAGACTCTTATGAAAGCAGCATATATGTTCGGCCCCGGAGACGTTCGCGTTAAAGACGTGGCGATGCCCACCCTCCAGAAACCAACCGACGCCATTGTGCGCATGGTGCGTGCCTGTGTCTGTGGTTCCGACCTTCACCCGTACCGCCACATGGAGCCTCACGCCGAAGGATACGCGATGGGGCATGAGATGATTGGCGTCGTCGAGGAGACTGGTGCCGATGTTACGGCGGTGAAGAAAGGTGACTTCGTCATCGCACCCTTTGCCTATCAGGACAACACCTGTGTCTTTTGTCGCGAAGGATTCCAGACGTCATGCCCCAACGGCGGCTGGTATGGCGGCGAGGAGGGCGCTGAGGCCGGAGGTCTCCAGGCGGAGTACGCGCGGATACCGCAGGCGAATGGCAGCCTTGTCGTTGTTCCGGGAGTCACCGAGAACTCCGATGACGCTCTGCTCGCGAGTCTGCTCACCCTTTCGGATGTGTATCTCACCGGATATCACGCGGCGCATATGGCACGGGTGTCCGCCGGGGACACGGTCACAGTTGTCGGCGACGGGGCCGTCGGGCTCTCCGCCGTCCTTGCCTCGCATCAACTGGGTGCGAAGAAGATCATTCTGATGGGACGTCATAAGGAGCGCACCGATCTCGGCCGTGAATTCGGCGCGACGGATGTGGTCGCCGAGCGCGGCGACGAGGGCATTCAGAAGGTCCTCGATCTCACTCACGGCGAGGGCAGCCAGATTGTGCTCGAAGCCGTGGGATTGATGCCGGCGTATGTGCAGTCGTATGGAGTGGTGCGTCCTGGAGGCATCATTAGCCGCGTCGGTGTGCCACAGTACGAGGAGGCACCCGTGGGCTTCGGCTCCCTCTTCGGGAAAAACGCCACATTGACCGGTGGTCCGGCTCCCGTCCGCGCCTATCTCGATGACGCCGTTCCCCGCGTGCTCTCGGGAGAGATCAATCCAGGGCGAGTGTTCGACAAGGCCGTTCGCCTTAAGGACATCGCGCAGGGATACAAGGCGATGAATGATCGCGTTGCCCTCAAGGTCATCGTCAAACCGTGAGGCCGGCACTTCTGCGGTCTCCGGCGAGTAGAGGGAAACGAACGACGGGAAAAAGAAGCGTTCCACGCATGCGCGGAGCCGCAGTCAAGGAGTGAATTTCTTTTATGAAGATTGAAAATCAGTATTACGAGGGTGAGCGCCCTCTGTTCGCGCAGCATGACAGCCGCATCGTGAACACAACGTTTGGCACGGGGGAGTCCCCGCTGAAGGAGGGTCGCAATCTCGAGCTGTCCGGTGACATTTTCCAATGGAAATACCCTCTGTGGTACTGCAGGAAGGTCACCGCAGATCACATGGTCTTCGAGGAGATGTCACGGTCGGGAATATGGTACACACACGACATCTCACTTACCGATAGCAGCATTCAGGCTCCGAAGGAATTTCGTCGGTGCAGTGGAATAACCCTGAAGAACGATCATTTCTCGAATGCTGCCGAGACTCTCTGGAACTGTGACGACATCCACATGACGGATGTGCAGATCAACGGTGACTATTTCGGCATGAACAGCACCAATATCTATGCCGAGAGGCTCAACGTCATCGGAAACTATGTTTTCGATGGAGCGAAGAACGTGGAAGTCCATGACTCCACCTTCGTCTCCAAGGACGCCTTCTGGAACTGCGAGAACGTCGTCATCTACGACTCGGTGATCGACGGTGAATACCTGGCGTGGAACACCAAAAACCTCACCCTCATCAACTGCACCATCGAAAGCGAGCAGGGACTCTGCTATGTGGAGCATCTCACGCTGCGCAACTGCAAACTGCTGCACACTAACCTCGCCTTCGAATATTGCTCGGACATCGACGCCGACGTGCGCTCGCGCATCGACAGCGTCAAAAACCCCGAAAGCGGCGTGATCACCGCTGATGGCATCGACGACATCATCATGGATCCCACGGCGATCGATCCGATGAAGACGCACATTGTCTGCCGGGATCGTGGCAGCGGAAATACTGTTGCTGATTCCGATGCCATTGCTACTGGAGCAACTGCGCTCGGGAAGGAGAAAGCGCATGTATGACTTTGACCACGCGCCGCAACGTTTCGGGACGGATTCGGTCAAGTGGCAGGTGAAACCGGGGGAGCTTCCCATGTGGATCGCCGATATGGACTTCGCCACCGCACCCGAAATCATGGACGCGATGACGAAGAAGATCCAGACCGGCGCTTTCGGCTATGAATGGCCGGGCACAGAATATTTCCGAGCAGTTCAAAACTGGTACGAAAGCTACCATCATGCGGCGGCGCAACGGGACTGGATGATTTTTTCGACGGGAGTGGTTCCAGCCATCTCCTCGATCGTGCGGCGTGTGAGCCATATCGGTGACAACGTCGTGGTGCAAGCGCCCGTCTACAACATCTTCTACAACTCGATCCTCAACAACGGCAGGCACGTGCTGTCAAGCGACCTGACCTATGACGCCGAGACACTGCGTTACGACATCGACTACGCCGATCTGGAGGCGAAGCTTTCGTTGCCGACGACCACCCTGATGATTCTGTGCAATCCGCACAACCCCGTCGGCAAGGTGTGGGCGCGCGAAGAGCTCCAGCGCATTGCGCAGTTGTGCAAGGACCATGGCGTCGTACTTCTCAGCGACGAGATCCATGGAGATCTCGTCCTCGGTTCCCGAGACTATACGCCTGTTTTCTCGCTTCCTCGCGAGGTAGCCACGAACACCATCACTGTGGTGTCTCCGAGCAAGACCTTCAATGTCGCGGCTCTGCATGCGGCAACGGTGATCGTTCCGGGAAAGAGGTTGCGTGAAAGTGTGAATCGCGGGCTGAATGTCGATGAGGTGGCGGAGCCGAACCTTCTGGCAATCCCTGGCACCATCGCCGCCTACACGTCGGGACGCGCGTGGCTGGAGGAACTGAAGAACCGGCTGCGCAGCAACGTGGAGACCGTCCGTCGTTACGTTGCGCAGAGCATTCCACAGGTCAAGGTGGTGCCCATGGAGGCCACATATCTGATGTGGCTCGATTGCGGATCTCTCACCGACGACGCCGACGATCTCATGGAATCCATTCGTAGAAACACAGGACTCTACCTGGCGGCCGGTACTCAATATGGCGGGAATGGCACCAGGTTCCTGCGCATGAACATCGCATGCCCCGCCTCGATGTTGGAGGACGGACTGGAGCGTCTAGACAGAGGAATTCGCGAGTATTCCCGCGTGTGAGAGCAACCAGTTTCGCGCTGCCTGCTCTGCTTGACGTACTGCGGATCCACGGACGGGGAGGCCCTCTAGGACACGCGCATTCTTTTGCAGCTGTGCTATCTGGGTAATGGTTCGGCCGAACCTGCTGCCCTCATGGGTACAGAAAGGCATCAGATTTTTCCCTGAGAGATCAGTGCTTTCCAAGTACGTCTCCACGGGAGCCGGCAGCGAACCCCACCAGACCGGGTATCCAAGCAAAAGTGTCTTTTCAGATTCGGGTAGCGAGATTGGTGCTATCGCCGTCGTGTTTTCCCTGCGTGCCCTCTCCAGTGTCTCTTCGTACGAGTCAGGGTAGGTGTGCAGCGCGGTGAGTGCATGGAGACTGACGTGGCGGGTATCGTCCTGCTCCGTGAGTATCTGTGCCAGCATCTGTGCCAGTAGCTGCGTGTTTCCCGTTTCGAGCCGGGTGGTTTTCCCATTGATGAGATTCTCACCCGCGCGAGAGAAATAGACGATTGCCGTCATGGGCGTCATCCCTTTCTGATTTTCCGAGATGCTGATCTCTCGAGATGAAATGAGGCCCATGAATCTGGTTGTGCGGAGCTTAAACGAGAGCTGGCAGCACAGCCATCCATGGGCCTCTGAGAGAGGACATTCCTACTGCTTGTAATGCTTTTTGCAGTACTTCATGCAGCGCATCTTGTTACTCGTAGTACTTCTTGGCGATGGCGAATGCGGACCATGCCTTCGGCCAGCCTGCGTAGAAGGCCAAATGGGTGATGAGTCCCACCATTTCGTCCTTCGTCACCCCGTTGGCCTTTGCCATCTTGAAGTGGGCCTCGAATTGGGGGAAGAGTCCTTGCGCCATGAGCGCGGCACAGGTGATCATGCTGCGGTCGCGAGCGGAGAGCTGTTCTTCGCGGGACCACACTTCGCCGAAGAGAACGTCGTCGTTGAGTTGCGCGAATTGTGGCGCAAAGTCTCCGAGCTGTTCGCGTCCCGCCGTTTGCTTCTTTGCCATCTCAGGCCTCCAATGCGTTGTAGTCGTCGTCCGAAACCGGCTCGCACCATTCCGGAGTTCCTGCGGTGATGGCAACGTGGCTGAACCAGCTGTTCTTGGCTGCGCCGTGCCAGTGCTTCACGCCGTCGTGGACCACGACGATGTCACCGGGAAGCATCTTCTGTGCAGGCTTTCCCTCTTCCTGGTACCAGCCTTCGCCACCGGTGGCGAGCAGAATCTGGTAGCCACCATTGTGCTTGTGCCAGTGGTTGCGGCAGCCGGGCTCGAACGTCACGTTACCAATGCCGAAGGGAATGTCCTTATCGGCAACGAGGTTCGCGAGGTAGCTCTGTCCATCGAAGAACTGCTGATACGCAACGTTCTTCTCTCCCATGGGGAAGAGACCGTTTTGCACGTCGTCTTTGTTGTTGTCTGTCATGATTTTTTCTTTCTTGATGGGCGCTCAGGCCTGCTTGGTGGGGTAGATGGTGAATTCGTTGACGTTGACGCTTTCGGGCTGGTCGATCGCGAAGTTGACCACGCGCGCAATGGCGTCAGGGGTGATGCCGACGGCATCGTAGAGCTGCGTCATGCCGGAGAGTGTTCCCTGGTCGCTGATGGTGCCGAGCAGCTCGGTGTTGATTGCCGCCGGATACAGCGTGGCAGTGCGGATATTCGTGCCTTCTTGAGCGCTTTCCATGCGGATGACTTCCATGAGATTGCGCACGGCGAACTTGGTGGCACCGTAGACACCCGAGCCTGCGAAACTCTTGATGCCGGCAACCGAGCTGGTGGTGACGATCTGACCGTGCTTCTGCTTGGTGAAGATCGGCATCACGGCGGCGACTCCATTGAGGACGCCCTTGAGATTGATGTCAATCATGTCGTTCCACTCGTCAACGTGCAGTGCGCTGATGGGGGAGTTCGGCATGATTCCGGCGTTGTTGAAGATGACGTCGAGGCCGCCGAATTCTGTTTCGGCCTTGTGGACCAGTGCGTTCACCTGCGCAGCATCGCGGACGTCGGTGACGGAATAGGTGGCCTTGCCACCTGCAGCTTCGATGTCCTTCACGATGTCCTGAAGACGGGATTCGCGGCGTGCGCCGAGAACGACTTTCGCGCCGTTGCTTGCGAGGAGTTTGGCGGTGGCTTCGCCGATTCCGCTTGAGGCTCCGGTGATGACGACGACTTTGTTTTCAACGGTCATGATGTTCCTTCTCTACGTTTGGATTATTGCTAACAACTCCCAGCGTAGGGAAGGAAAGGGTATTCGTAAAATGCTTATTAAGTTAAGATTTATGCCTCTGAGGCATGTTTGAGACGGCGGACGAATTCCGAGACCAAGGGAGTCATGACGCGGTTCTTCTTCCAAACGACCGCGCCATACGTCGTCAGTGCCGGCGCGAGGGGGAGAAAGACCAGTTTCCGCGTATCGAGGTTCCTTGCGGTCCCACGGATCGCCACAGCGTTACCCACATGACGTTCCACCAACGGCAAGGCATTGAAGGTGAGGTTGAAGTTGCCGATGATCTCGGGATGAATGTCGCTGCCCATCCAGTTGCGCAGCAGCTCCTGTACCTCGGGGCGTGCGGAGATGAGGAGGGGAAGTCCATCGAAATCTACGGGTGACAGCGACGTCTGGGAGGCGAGGAAGGAATCATGAGGAACGAAGAGTCCCCACTCTTCCTTGATGGGAAGGCGGATGGAGGAGTATTTATTCACCGTGATGGGTTCCAGCAGAACGCCCACATCGACGAGACCCTTGTCGAGTTGGTCCTTGATGATGTCTCCCGAGCCTGTGGTGATGGAGAAGGTGACCTGTGGATAGTCGCGCACGAAACTCTCGAGAACCGCTCCCAGGAATTGGGAACTTTCGGCCTCGACGGCACCGATGTGAATGTGTCCGCTGAACATGTTGCGGCGTCGGTCCGAGAATTCCTGTTCCGTCTGTTGGGTCAGGGAGAGGATCTCCTCCGCGCGGCTGCGTAGGAAGAGTCCGGCCTCGGTGAGTTCCAAGCGGTTCTTGTCGCGTGTGAAGAGCGGGGTGCCGAGTTCTTTCTCCAGTTCCTTGATCTGCCTGCTCAGCGTTGGCTGTGTGATGTAGAGTTCCTCGGCGGCCGCGGTGACGGAGCCGAGTTCGGCCACGGTCCAGAAGTACTTCAGAAGTCTGAGTTCCATGAACGGCCTCCAGGGACGGGAAAATTATGACTGATTCTACAAGTGACGTGGTCTACCCAGTGTGTGGTGGGTATTCGTGGCGATCTGCGTGACGTTCTTCTGGCCTTAACCGTTCCGGGAAAGGGGGTCGTCCGGACGTGGCCACATCTCGCGAACTCTGCGAATGAGGGGAAGTGCGAGCGGTTCTTTTTCCACGAGATAGTTCGCATAGACCCTCATCTGCGCGGCCGGATCGGAGAGAGGAACGGGGATGCGGTCGTCATCGTCGGTGATAGCGCGGGAGGGATCGAAGTGTATGGAGAGACTGGAGCTGAAATAGGGGAAGTTCGAATACTGGGTGATCTCCACGAAGGCATCGGGCTGCTGCTGATAGAGGAACTTGGCCTGCGGTATCTCTTTCTGGATGATGCCCTTCCAGGGACCGATGTCATCAAGCACGATGAAGCTCAGCTCCTTGAGCTGAGCAAAACTCACCTCCGGCTGGCTCGCCTCATACATGAACTTATCGAGATTCACGTACAGCTTTTCCGTTCCCAGATAGGCGGAGGCGACCTCACCGCCCGCCATGTTCTCGTTCGAAATAACCAGGTCGGCGTTCCGTGTGTGCAGAACCGTTCCCGCCTCGTCGCTGGAGAGCAGCGTCGGAGTGAGGGAGATTCTTCCGTCAGAGGCAATGCCGTCCGTCGTATCATTTCCGCCGGCGTCGGTGCCTTCGAAAAACTCGTTGAAAAGGAGACGTGGACCGGGAATCGTGAATCTGAGGCGCAGACGATTCTGGTTTCGGTCAAAGTTCCGGATGGCTGCCACCATGTCGTCGTTCGCCTTCAGCAGATCGGCCGCTTGTTTCGCCGCCATCCGTCCGGTTTCCGTCAGAGTGATGCGGTTGGGGGTGCGTTCGAAGAGGTGGACTCCCAGCTCCTGTTCGAGCTTCTGCATGCCGCGCGTCACGCTCGGCTGGGTGACATATAGCTTCTCGGCGACGGCTGCGAGGGTTCCCGTCTCGGAGAAGGCGGCAAGTTCCTCAAGAAGATATGGCTCGATCATTTTCGATGGGCTCCTTGTATGCGTTCGACGTATACAAGTATAGGAGATCGGCAATTTCCAAACCCTCGAAACTCCTTTAGGGTGAAAGCATCAAGCGAAAGGAAACGACAATGCGTACAGTGCCAAATATCACACTCAACAATGGTGTGACGATGCCACAGCTGGGTTTCGGTGTTTTCCAGATTCCCGATCCATCCGAGGCGGAGAAGGCCGTCAGTGACGCCATCGCGGAAGGATATCGACTCATTGACACCGCGACGGCTTACCGCAACGAAGAGGCCGTGGGGGCGGCGGTGAGCAAGAGCGGCGTAAAGCGAGAGGATCTGTTCATCACCAGCAAGCTGTGGGTCTCCGACTTCACCTACGAGCGCGCGAAAGCGGGAATCGATGCCTCCCTGAAACGACTCGGTCTTGACTACCTGGACCTCTACCTGCTTCACCAGCCCTACGGCGACGTCATGGGTGCCTGGCGGGCGCTGAGCGAAGCCTATGCCGCCGGTAAGATCCGCGCTATCGGTGTCTCCAATTTCTATGCCGACCAGCTCAAGAACCTTCAGCTGAGCATGGAGGTCACGCCGGCCGTCAACCAGATCGAAGTCAACCCTTGGTACCAGCAGACCGACGAGGTCTCCTTCGCGCAGAAGGAGGGAATCTTCGTCGAGGCATGGGCTCCCTTCGCTGAAGGTAAGAATCACATCTTCGAAAACACTGTCCTCAAGGACATCGCGAGCAAATATGGCAAGACCGTTGGCCAGGTCATCCTGCGCTGGCTGCTGCAGCGCAGTATCATCGTGATTCCCAAAACCGTCCATGCCGAGCGGATGCGGGAGAACATCGACGTCTTCGACTTCAGCCTTGATGAGGCCGACATGAAGGCCGTCGCCGCGCTTGACACGGGGAAGAGCCAGTTCTTCGATCACCGTGATCCCGCTGCCATCGAACAGATCTTCGGCACCAGCTTGCGTCGGCTGCGCTAACAAAAGACGCACTAACAAAGAAGCGCTCACAAAAGAACGGATAGAAAAATGACATCAACAGAGAAACCGCAAACCCCTTTCATTACCCTGAATGACGGAAACAAGATTCCGGCAGTTGGATTCGGAACCTTCCAGATTCCCAATGATGGCAGCACCTACACGGCAGTGCGGGAGGCATTGTCGGCAGGATACCGTCACCTCGACACGGCCGTCGCCTACTTCAACGAGGCCGAGGTCGGCAAGGCGGTCCGGGACAGCGGAATTCCGCGCGACCAGATCTGGGTGACGAGCAAGCTGTGGCTTCAGGACTTCGGCTACGAGGCTGCCACAAAGGCCATCGACACTTCTTTGAAGAAGCTCGGCCTTGACTATCTCGATCTCTATCTCATCCATCAGCCGTACGGTGACGTTCCCGGCGCATGGAAGGCGATGGAGGAAGCGCGTGACGCAGGAAAACTGCGCTCCATCGGCGTCTCTAACATGACACCGAAGATCTGGAATGAATTCGTTCCGCAGTTCGACACCGTGCCATCGGTGAATCAGGTGGAGTTCAATCCGTACTTCCAACAGAAGCAATTGCGCTCCCTTCTCGATGAGAAGAACGTAAAGCTCGAGGCTTGGGCACCGCTGGGACAGGGCGATGCGAGCCTGCTTCAGGAGCCGGTTTTTGAACGCCTTTCCAAGAAGTATGGGAAGGATGTCGGCCAGGTCATTCTGCGCTTCGAAAACCAGGAAGGCGCCATTGTGTTCCCGAAGTCCACGCACAAGAATCGCATTGTCAGCAACCTTGACATCTTTGATTTCGAGCTCACCGAGCCGGAACTTCAGGAGATTCGCGCTCTTGACAAGGGTCACGGACGCCATGATCCCGATGCTCCGGGAGTCAAGGAAAGCCTTCTGGCCGCCTTTGACGTGCACGCCGGCGAATAAGTCGGGGCTCTAAGGCAAAACTTTGCCCATAACTGCGGCAGGAAAGCACTTTCCTGCCGCAACCAATCTTTTGGAGAAGAATGAATTTATTGATTTTGGCCGCAAACGGTCAGATAGCACGAATCGTTGAGAACAGAGTTCTTGAGGAGCCCGAATTCGCATCGGTGAGCCTCACCTTGGGACTCCGCAACCCTCAGCGCCTTGCAGAGTTGAAGGACAATGCCCGGGTGCGTCTTGTGGGGGTCGACCTTGAAGACGCCGCCTCGGTGGACGCTGTGATGGAGGGCCAGGACATGGTCTTCGTGGCAGTCGTGGATCATGATTCCGATAACGCCATCACCCGTAACGTGGTGGCGGCGATGAAGAAGCATGGTGTCTCTCGTATCATCTCGACGAATATTCTCGGAATCTATGATGAGGTCCCAGGAGAATTCGGCCGGTGGAACAAACAGATGGTGAGAAGCGGATTGCAGTCCGCCATCAATTCCGACGCCCTTCTCAAAGAGTCTGGTCTCGACTACACGACCTTGCGTCTTCCGTGGCTCAACGACCGTGATGAGATTAAGTACGCGGTCACTCATCGGGACGAAGAATACGTGGGCGTTTCAGGATCCCGCAAGAGCATTGCGGACGTGGTCGTGAAAATCGTTCGGGACCCCTCTTTCGGTTCCAGGGACAGCCTAGGCATTGCCGACATCGACACTCAAGGTGAGACGCGGCCTGTTTATTAAGGTGCGTTATTAAGGTGCGAGCCGGCGAAAGCATGCAAACCGGCGAACTAACGTGCGAATCGGTGGAATGTGCGAGCCGGCGAAAATGGGCAAACCTGTGAACCGGCGAATCTGCGAACGGAAAGTAGAAAAATTATGCGCAGTGAAAAGAATCTGAGCGCTGCACCCTCGGCTGTAGCGCACGCAGACAAGGTGAAGTCGCTGATAGTTTTCTTCTCCCGAAAGGGGCAGAACTATCCGAAAGTGAACCTGACTATCGGCTATACGCAGGTGATCGCACAGTATATTCGCGATCGGGTGGATGCGGATGTGTTCGAAGTAGTTCCTCAGGACCCGTATCCGGAAGACTATGATGCGGTCGTGCGGCGGAACCAACGCGAGGAGGATGCCGATGCGCGTCCGGCGATTGTGGGCCCCTTACCGGATGTCTCCGAGTATCAGTCGATTTTCATCGGCTATCCGACATGGAATATGCAGATGCCGATGGTGATGCGTACCTTTCTCGATTCCGCCAACCTCAATGGGAAAACAATCATTCCCTTCAACACAAATGCTGGGTACGGGGTCGGGAGTTCGGTAGAGGTCATTAGGAGGCAGTGGCCGAATGCCTCCGTCCTCCAGGAATTCGAAGTGAATGGTGCCGATGCCGCACAGTCGCGAAAGGCCGTGAACCGCTGGCTGGAAAAAATCGGGTACTGACGTACTGACAGGGATGCAGAAGGACTGTAGAAAGGAAATGAGATGAAAGCAGCAGTATTTATTGAGCCGGGCACGGTAGAAGTCCATGAGATGGACATGCCGACGCTGCAAAAGCCGACGGACGCTCTTATCCGCGTGGTGCGCGCAAGCGTGTGCGGTTCGGATCTGTGGTGGTTCCGGGGAATCGCACAACGCACGTCGAACTCGACGGTGGGGCATGAGGCAATCGGCATCGTGGAAGAGGTGGGTTCCGAAGTCTCCTCAGTGAAACCGGGGGATTTTGTGATCGCTCCCTTCACTCACGGATGTGGACATTGCGCCGCCTGCCGTGCCGGTTTTGACGGCAACTGTCTCAATCAGGAACCCGGCGGAAACGGTGGGTACCAGGGTGAATACCTGCGCTTCGCTCACGCCGATTGGGCACTCGTGAAGATTCCTGGGCAGCCCTCCGACTATTCAGACGACATGCTCGATTCCTTCGTGACTTTGGCAGATGTGATGGCGACGGGCTACCACGCTGCAGTCAGCGCGGAAGTGTCCGCGGGGTCAACGGTTGCTGTGATGGGTGATGGGGCTGTAGGGCTGAGCGGAGTGATCTCCGCGAAATTGAGGGGTGCCACACGCATCATCGCAATGAGTCGGCATGAGGACCGGCAGAAGCTGGCACGTGAGTTCGGTGCGACCGATGTCGTTGCCGAGCGTGGCGACGAAGCGGTGAAGAAGGTCATGGAGCTCACGGAGGGTGCGGGCGTAGACGCGGTGCTCGAGTGCGTGGGCACCGAGCAGTCGGTGGACACCGCGGTTCAGCTGGGCCGTCCGGGTGCGATTGTGGGCCGGGTGTGTGTTCCGCAGAAGCCTGAGATGAACACGAATAACCTTTTCTGGCGCAACATCGGGCTGCGTGGTGGCGTGGCGAGCGTGACCACTTACGACAGGCAGGTTCTCCTTGAGGCCGTGCTGGATGGCACGATCCAGCCGGGCAAGGTCTTCACCAAGCATTTCGATCTCGACCATATTCAAGATGCCTACGACGCCATGGATCAGCGAACGGCCATCAAATCGCTGATCGAAATAAGCAAGTGAGTTAGTTTCGCGACCTCACCCGAAGATTCGGTCCAAATACGCAACCGGGTCCTCGTCTTCTCCCCGCGGGTTCACCTTTTCCATCTGTTCGAGTGAGCGGGGGTTGCCGGGGGCCAGTTCCTGTTCGTCACTGTTGCGCTTTGTGGCTGCATCGGGGTCACTTCCGTCGAAAAGTGCCGCTCTCTTCTCACTGGCCTGCTTCACGAGTTTTGCAATTTCCGGATTGTGCTCGAGCTTTGCGGCGAGCTCGGCCTCGGTTTCGGTGGGATCGTTCAAGGAACGTGGCGTTGTGGTCATCTGGGTCTCCTCACTGAGTTGTTCTTCCAACAGATTACTCTGTAGCGTTTCCATGGCCATGGCGTTCGCGCTGGGGTGACGGAACGTTCATCTCGTGTTTGCCTCACTGTTATCCAGTGGTGATGTTTTCCCTACTAGGGTGGTGGAGTCGGTGTCTGCGCCCGAGTGCGCGGCGTCAGGAAGCAGAGAATGGGGAGAACGGGCTCATGGAGTTGACTGTACTGATGCTCTTCTGCGTCGCGCTTCTTTCATGTGTCGTCGCCAACGTCTCTATTCTGTATGCGCTGGGCGGGGGGCTTCTGCTCTTTCTCGTCTACGCGAAAATCAAGCGCTTCACCTGGCGTGAACTGGGTTCCATGGTGTTCTCGGGAATTCGTACGGTGGGCGGCATCCTCTTCGTGTTTCTGCTCATCGGCGTCCTGACGGCGGTATGGCGTGCGAGCGGGACCTTGCCTGTCATCATCACGCTGGCGATGAACCTCGTGCAGCCCCATCTCATGCTGCTGTTGGCGTTTCTGCTCAATTGCGTGGTATCGGTCCTGACGGGCACCGCCTTCGGAACCGCGGCGACGATGGGCGTCATCTGCATGACCATGGCGAATTCGATGGGCATCAATCCGGTGCTGACAGGTGGAGCGATACTTTCCGGTGTTTTCTTTGGAGACCGTTGCTCTCCCGTGTCGACGAGCGCACTTTTGGTGAGCAAGATCACCCACACCAACCTTTTCACCAACATTCAGCACATGCTCAGAACCGCTGTGCTTCCCTTTGTGCTTGCGTGCGGTGCGTATGGAGCTGCGGGACTGGTGTTGAGCGCCGGAGTCAGCCATGTCGATGTTGCGGCCATCTTCTCGCGAGAGTTCAGCCTTCAGTGGTATTTGATGATTCCAGCACTCGTCATGCTTCTTCTTGCGGTGGCCAAGGTGGATGTCAAAATCGCAATGGGCATCAGTATTCTCCTTGCCGCAGTCTTCAGCTATTTCTTCCAGGGTGTCGGCCTCGCCGATCTTCTGCGCGAGGTGGTGCTGGGATATCATGCTCAGACCGCGGAGGTGGGGCAGCTGCTCAATGGTGGTGGCATCCTGTCGATGGTCAATGTTGCGGCTATTGTGTGCCTTTCCTCCTCCTACGCAGGAATCTTCGCCCGCACCGATTTGCTGAAGGGTATCAAGCGGTCCATTGCGCGCATGGAGTCTGTGGTGGGTGATTTCGCGGCCATGTTGGTCACTTCGATCGTCGCCGGAATGGTCTCCTGCAACCAGACGCTTGACATCATGCTGACGGATCAACTCTGTGGCGACTCTGTCGACCGTCGTGACGAGCGGCAGAGGGAGATGAAGGCACTGAATCTTGAAGATTCCGCGGTGGTGATGTGCCCGTTGATTCCGTGGTCCATCGCCGGTGCGGTTCCGCTGGCATCGGTGGGGGCGCCGCAGCTGAGCATTCTCGCGGCCTGCTTCCTCTACCTGCTTCCACTCTGTCGACTCGGTTCGCAGTTGTGGAGGAGATTGGGGCGCAGTGCCGGTCTTTCGTTCGCGTCTCGAAATAGCTCATTGACTTCAACTACTCATGACATTAGTCTTTAACAGTATTAGTAGTTGAAAGGTGCGAATAATGACGGATCGCAACAATGCGGAAATCGAAGACCTTGCCGAAGAATTTCTGCGCATGATGCCGCGGCTTCATCGGACGGGGCCTCAGAGACGAATCAACCGCTCGATGCGCGGCGAGCACTTCATTATTCAATACATCAACATGGAGGGGCGCAAGATACAGCCGAGCGAGATCAGCAATGAGATGAGGATCAGCTCCGCCCGAGTCGCTGCGGCGCTCAACAGTCTCGAGAAGAAGGGACTCATCGTGCGCGAGATCGATCCCAGTGATCGGCGCCGTATCCTTGTCAATCTCACATCCGAAGGGAAAAAGACCGCGCAAGCCGTTTCGCGGCAGATGGTGGAGGGCGTGTACTCCCTTTTCTCAAAGCTTGGCATCGAGGACTCCCGGGAATTTCTCGTGATCATGAGAAAGATCGCGAGCGTCATGGAGTCGTGGCACCCGGATTTCGATGAGCGAGCGGTGTGTGCGCACGAGACGACCGATGAAACTGCGGCAGGTGATGAGAGCGCTGCGGAAAGTGATGCGGCTACCGACGAAGTTAACGCATCCACCGACGAAAGTGTCACGTCACAGAAGTCTTAGCGGCCTGAGTCGTGGCGCAGTAGTTTTATCCTTACGCTGTCAGCTTCTGCGGGGCCCGTTCTTGTGCAGTCAGATCCTGTGCCGCTTGGCTTTTCGGCAGTTTCCACAAAAGTGCGGCACAGAGGAAGCCGCTGAGGCCACAGATGGCCCAGACCAGCATGTAGCCGCTGAGGGAGCCTGCGGTGTGCTCCACTCCGTCCGCGCCGGTGGCGGTCGTTCCGCTCATGAGAGCGATGCCGTAGATGCAGGACGCCACGGAACCTCCCAACGTTTTGATGCCATTGGTCATGCCGGTGGCTTCGGAGGTATGCGACGCCGGTGCCATGGAAGCCGCCGCCGGTGGGAGAGCGGCGACGAGAGCTCCCGAACCGATACCCGCCACCATCATGCACACCACGACCTGCACGATGCTCCTATGCAATCCGATGAGTGCCGAGTAGCCGCATCCCACCACAACGGCGCTCGCTATCATCACCGAACGGTTGCTAAATTGGCGGGCAAGCCGTGGGTAAAGCAGCGCTCCCACCAACAGGCTGATGACGTACAACCCCACAAGCAGCGACGCCCCGAAAGCGCTGGTTCCAAGGCCGTATCCGTAAATCGAGGGGTCGGTGCGGGCGAAGGTTGACAGTGGAATCTGAGCTCCCAGAACACTCATGCCGAAGAAACAGGCGGTGAGCACGATGGGCCACATTCCTCCGGATCGCATCAGACTGAAGCTGATCAACGGCACGGTGGCGTGGGAAGGCTTTTGGGGAACTGTGCGGTCTGGAACAGTGCCTTCCGCAACTGTGCGGTCTGAAGCCATGCTGTCCGAAAGCATGGTGTTCACAGAGGAAACGCCTGTAGTGACACTGGCTTCCAAGCGCTTCTCCACCGCGATCTCCTGTCGGACGAAGGGAACGAACAGGATGATGCCCGCCGCCACAGCGACCCACGAGAACCAAGAGCCCACACCGTTGATGCGCAGCAACGAGAGACCGAAGGTGAAGATCAGCATGGAGATGGTGAGGCTCACCGCTCCGCCGAGATCGAAATGGCCGCCGCTGATGATGTCATCACCCTTCTTGACACCCACGAACACCACGATGAAAGCGATGGTCACTGCCACGGCGGGCATCAGCATGAGGATCCAGAAATTTTCTCCGGCGGCATCCGCGATCAGGCCCGAGCTGAGGGCACCGATGATGACACCTGCCTCGAGCGCACCCACTAGGAATCCCGAAGCCCGCCGCGTGATGCTTGTCTGATCGGCGAGGTTGTGGGAACGGGCGAAGACGATCGCCACCTCCATCGGCAGCCACACGTTGTTGAAACCGTGGAGCGCCTTGAAGAAGAGGAACATGGCGAAGCTGTTGGAGGCGCACAGACCGAAGCAGGCGATGCACGTCAACGCGATGGCGATGAGGAGGATGCGGCGGTGCCCCACCATGTCGCCCAGCTTTGCCATCACCGGCACGCAGACGACGGAAATGGCGAGCTCCGCACCTTCGAACCAGTTCACGTCGGCGTCGTGGATACCGAGGTGGCGGGCGATGTCCGTGTAGATGGGGCTGTAATAGCCCTGCAGAATTCCCGAGGCGAACTCAAGAAAAACCAGTACTCCGATGACGGCGAAAACGGTGTTCTTCGTCGAGGTTTTCGATGAGGTCATTCGCCCGCCACCGCCTGAAGAAGTTCGAGGTGGAACTGCTTGCCACGGCTCAACTCGGCGGCATTGAGATTCTCGTCGATTCCGTGAATCGTCGCGCGCTGCTCCGCCGTCATGTACATCGGGCAGAAGCGATACACGTCCGGCCAGTGCTTGTGCCAGAAGCGGGCGTCCGAGCAGGCCAGCATCACATACGGCACCGGCACTGCATCCGGCCAGGCGCTGCCGATGGCTTCCTTGAGAGAGGCGTACTGAGCGTTTTCGGTCGAGGAAATGGGGGAGGGGTCGTCTCCCTCCACAACTTCGAAGGAGATACGGTCATCGTTGATCTGATGACGCAGATGGGTGATCACCGACTCTACGGTGTCTCCCAACGCAATCCGAATGTTCAGAGTCGCACTCGCCTCGGTCGGCAAGGCATTCGGCGCATTGCCGCCTTCGACCATGGTGGCGGCAACGGTTGTGTGCATGCTGGCGCCCAGCTCTCCGGCGGTGCGGCCCAGAGCTTCGGCCGCGGGACGTCCAAGAACATCGATGTTGGCAAGGGCGGCACGCAGGGACGGTGAGGCGTATGGTGCCAATTCCGTCAGCATCTCCTGCATCGGCTGTGGCATGCGGCGCGGGAAAGTATTGGTGGTCAGGGTGCTGAGTGCCTTGGCGAGCACGAAGATCGCACTGTCAGGCGAAGGAGTGGAGGCGTGACCTCCCTGGGTATGAGCGGTCATCTTGAGCGTCAGGATGCCCTTTTCGGAGACGCCGATGACAGCGAGACGCTTGTCGATCCCCGGTACGGGAGAATCGATGACCGCGCCTCCTTCGTCAAGCACCATCCAGGGCGTGATGCCACGCTCGGCGAACAGCTGCGGCGTGGGATTTGGACCGTCCTCTCCGACCGTCTCCTCGTTGCCGCCAAGGGCGATATACACAGTGCGCCGCGGTTGGAAGCCCTGGGCAAGCAACTGCTCCACCGCTTCCAGAATGATGATGAGGCACCCCTTGTCATCGAGGCAGCCGCGACCGTGAATCACACCGTCGTCATCCACGTAAGGCTCGAAGGGATCATGATCCCATTCCGAGACGTCACCGGGATCGACCACGTCATAGTGCGCCATCAGAACGAGAGGCTCCATATCGGGATCGCTGCCCTCCCATGTATAGAGGAGGCAACGGCGTTTACGGGGGCGCTCGCGTTTGAGATTTTTCGTGATCAAGGGATATGCGGATCGCAGGTAAGATTCGAAATCCGTGAACGGTTTTTGGGTGCTGTCGGAACCGGTGATGGTGGGAATGCGCATCATCTCAAGGAGTCTGCCCACCATGGCGTCGTCTACGCTGAAGAGATTTTCCGCGGCTGGAAGTGTTTCCGCAGTTTTGTCGGGAACCGACAGCGTCTGCTTTGCCGCTCGTGCGGCGATTGCTGCCGTCCCCAGTACGGCCGTTGTGCCGAGGACTTTTCCAATAACTGATTGTGCTGTCGAACGGTGTTTTTTCGCTGCCATCGTTTTCCTCTCGTGGTGTTCGCACGTATTAACTGATCATTCTATGTGCCACGGCGTGCCGGAGTGTGATATCGCCTCCGCGGAGTGGCATGGCATACTTGACTTAGACGACTGGAGAGCGAGGTAGCGCAATGTGTGCCGCTAAATTGGTGAAGAAAACGTTGCTTGCGGGGGCTGCGGCGATAGGGGTCGGAGCGTGGGCTGTTGCTCCACGGTCGGTGTCGAGCAGGGCTAAATATGTACAGACCGCTTTCCCCGACCTTCCCTTTGCACACCGCGGTCTCCATGATGCCGGATCCGGTCTGCCGGCTTCCGGGGAGCTGTCACCCGAAGCGGCCGAATACGTGCAGCTCGCGCGCTCCATGGCTGCCAAGGCGGGGTTTGATCCGGGTGCTGGGGCTGATACTCGAGCGAGTGATTCCGTAGCTCCGGAAAATTCCTTGGCTGCCTTCGCCGCCGCGTGTGAGGCCGGCTATGGCATTGAGTTGGATGTGCAACTCACGAGCGATGGTCAGGTCGTCGTCATTCATGACGGCACTCTGCAGCGGGTCTGCGGTGACCCTCGCTCCATTCGTGAGGTGACATATGAGCAGCTCACGCACATTCCGTTATTCCCGCGTCATTCCGAAGGCAGTGAGGACGGTAATTTGGAGGTGCATGCGGAGGCTGATCTCAGAGTGAGCTCAGACGGCGATTTTCAGCACGTTCCCCTTCTGTCTGATGTGCTCGCTCTCGTTGATGGCCGAGTGCCTCTCATCGTCGAATACAAGATGGGGGAGCGCCTTGACAAAGAACTCATGGTCAAGACCGATACGTTGTTAAACGCCTATAACGGCTGGTATTGCGTGGAGTCGTTTAACCCGGAGGCGGTGAATTGGTACAGGCGGAACCGTCCGGAAGTGATTCGTGGCCAGCTCGCGACTCCGTCCTCGAAGCGGCTGCGTGACGTGCGATCCCTAGATGACTTTGGACGGTGGGGAGCCGGCAATCTCCTTATGAACTGGGCAGGACGTCCCGACTTTGTGGCGTACGAATGGCATGGCGGCTCACGCCTGCCGATGAAGCTCAGCCGTGCCCTCGGCGCTACCACGGTTGCGTGGACGATTCGCTCTTCGGAAGATCACGTGGAGAGCCTGAGATCCTTCGATCACATCATCTTCGAGAGTTTCGTGCCCGATTGGGACTGAACGATTAGGACTAAACGTCTGGGATTAAGCGCTTGTGTTCTGGCGGAAAATACCGACGTAGAAGGTAGAAGTGTAAGCGCAGAAGTGCCAGCGCAAATGTAAGTGCAAAGTGTTGGTGTCAGCGTCAGTACAGAAGCGTCAGAAAATAGAAGGGGACAACGGAGCTCGAAAGCCTCCGTCGTCCCCTTCGGTTCTGAATGTCACTCTCAGCAGTGACCGTTTACAGCAGTGAACGGTACAGGGCCTGAATGTCCTCAAGTGTTGCCTTGCGCGGGTTGCCCGGCGTGTTGGCATCGTTGAAGGCATCGTGCGCCAGTGGTTCGATGTCGGCTTCGGTTGCTCCAACCTCGGAGATGGTGGTGGGGTTCTTGAGGTCGACCGTCAGTTTGTGGACCGCCTGGACTGCCTCTTCGCGAACGGTTTCGAGATCGCCGGTCTTCGCATCCTTCACACCGAAGGCGGCAGCGATGTCACGGTACTTTTCGCCGGTGTAATCCTTGTTGTATTCCATCACGGTCGAGAGCAGAATGCCGTTGGCTACGCCGTGTGCCACATTGAGGCGACCACCGAGCGGGTGCGCCATTCCATGGACCAGGCCAAGGCCGACGTTGGAGAACGCCATGCCTGCAATGTAGGAGGCGTAGGCCATTTGCTCTCCGGCTTCGACGTCGCCGTCCGCGGACTTTGCCAGCGAGGAGGCGATGATGTCGATCGCCTTGAGAGACAGAGCCTCGGAGAGTGCCCATGCGCCCGGAGTGATGTAGCTTTCGATGGCGTGCGTGAGTGCGTCCAGGCCGGTGGCGACCTTCAGGCCGCGCGGCATGCCGTCGGTGAGATCGGGATCGACGAAGGCTGCGACAGGGATGTCATGTGGATCCACGGAAGCGAACTTGTGCTTGTGCTCAGTGTCGGTCACCACGTAATGGATGGTGGTTTCGGAGGCAGTTCCTGCGGTGGTCGGAACGCCGAAGATCGGAATCGATGGATTCTTCGTGTTCGCAATGCCTTCAAGACTCAGCACATCCTCGCGGTCAGGATTGGCGATGATGATGCCGATGGCCTTGCAGACGTCCTGTGGCGAGCCACCGCCCAAACCGATGAGGAAGTCGGCGCCCGAGCTCTTGAACTTGGCGACGCCGTCCTTGATGTCCTCAACCGGCGGATTTGGCTGAACGTTCGTGAAGAGCTCGAAGGGAATGCCGGCGGCATCAAGGATGTCGGTGACCTTCTTGACGGTGCCTACCTTCGGGTCGGCAAGATTTGGGTCGGAGACGACGAAGGCCTTCTTGAAGCCGCGTGCCTTTGCCGCACCTGGAATCTCTTTGATCGCGCCGCGCCCGAAGAACGCGTTCTGATTGAAATATGTGACATTGACCATGGATATCTCCTTGATGTTGTGTGAGCCTGCGGCTTTTCGATTGTTTGAGACCGTTCGGTTGTCTGGGACCGTTCGAAATGTTCAGACCCTGCGGAAGGAATACGGAATGTTTCCTACAGAATGTGATGCGGCTCACTGTTCTTATCGTACCGCGAGTAAAGGAAAAGGGACTACCAATAACATCTTTGGTAATCCCTTTTGGGCTAACAGCTCAAGAAGGGGTGACTTTCCAACTGTCGACTTCTTCTTGGGCGACGCAGTGTTACATCAGCGAGCTGTAGAGCGCCTTGATGTCCTCAAGGGTGGCCTTGCGTGGGTTGCCTGGGGTGCAGACATCGGCAAGGGCATCCTTCGAGAGTGGTTCGATGTCGGCTTCGGTTGCTCCAACCTCGGAGATGGTGGTGGGGTTCTTGAGGTCGACCGTCAGCTTGTGGACCGCCTGGACTGCCTCTTCGCGAACGGTTTCGAGGTCACCCGTGTAGGCGTACTCGATGTCAAAAGCGGCGGCGATATCGCGGTACTTTTCGCCGGTGTAATCCTTGTTGTATTCCATGACCGGAGCCAGGAGAATGCCATTGGCGACACCGTGTGCCACATTGAGGCGGCCGCCGAGCGGGTGCGCCATTCCGTGGACCAAGCCGAGGCCGACGTTGGAATATGCCATGCCGGTGATGTAGGAGGCATAAGCCATCTGCTCACCTGCGGGCACGTCGCCATCAGCGGACTTGGCGAGGTTCTTGGCGATCATCTGAATTGCCTTCAGCGACAGTGTGTCGGAGAGTGCCCATGCGCCCGGAGTGACATATCCCTCGATGGCGTGCGTGAGTGCGTCCAGGCCGGTGGCGACCTTCAGGCCGCGCGGCATGCCGTCGGTGAGATCGGGATCGACGAAGGCGACCACGGGGATGTCATGAGGATCGACCGCCACGAACTTGCGCTTCTTGGCGGTATCCGTCACCACGTAGTTGATGGTGGTTTCGGAAGCGGTTCCTGCAGTGGTTGGCACTCCGAAGATCGGGACAGACGGATTCTTGGTGTCGGCGACACCTTCCAGCGAAAGCACATCCGAGAACTCCGGGTTCGCGCTGATGATGCCGATGCCCTTGCAGGTATCCTGTGGCGAACCGCCACCCAGACCGATGAGGAAATCAGCGCCGGACTTTGCGAACTTTTCGACGCCATCCTTGATGCATTCCACCGGCGGATTCGGCTGAACGTTGGTGAACACCTCGTAAGGGATGCCCGCCTTGTCAAGAACGTCGGTGACTTTCTTCGCGGTTCCGACCTTCGGATCGGCAAGTGTCGGATCGGTGACGATGAAGGCTTTCTTGAAGCCGCGGGCCTTTGCAGCGCCCGGAATCTCATTGATTGCACCGCGTCCGAAATATGCATTCTGGTTCAGAATCATTCTGTAGACCATGTGACTCTCCTTTGAACAGATGGCTCTCATAGTGTGAGCTTGATAACAGTCCTATGCTAGCGCGCGGGATGTAATTTCACGGAGAGATTGCTAAAAATTCGAAGAATATCTCTAATGTTTCGAAAACGTTCTTCTAGGCGGAGACTTTTCTTCTATGTTGAAATTTTTCCATGCGAAAGCTTTTTCAGACGGAAGCTTTTCCGCACAGAACTTCTTTTTCTGTATCGGAATTCATAGCAACAGTAAAGAAAATTATTGAAAAATATAAAAACATAAAGGGCCCCGCTCTACAGCGGAGTCCTTTATATATCACTGAACCAATATTTTTTGATCGTATTTTGTTTTCGCGTCATGAGCGTGCTGCATATTCCTGTGCTTGTCGCGAATGTGCCTGACGCCTCTGTTCCGAGTTAGCTCTAGCTGCAGCCTCGCAGCAGACTGAGGGGCATGTTCTCGGGAAACAGATCGCTCAAGCGAGAGCAAGGATCACTGGAATTGCATGCCGCCATCGATAATCAGTGTCTGTCCGGTCATGTAGTCGGAATCGTGGCCTGCGAGGAACGAGATGCCTGCTGCGACGTCCTCCGGCTCCGAAAGCCGTCCCAAAGCGATGTCCTTGGAGAAAGTGCTCATTCCCCATTCGTCGCTCTTGCCGGCATTCTTGCCCACCTGATGGGCAATGTCCATCATCATCGGCGTCTTCACGATGCCTGGCGCGTAGGCGTTTGCCGTGATGCCTTCGGAGGCAAGGTCACGTGCGGCAACCTGGGTCAAGCCACGGATTGCGAACTTCGTGGAGCTGTACAGCAGCAGATTCGGATTGCCCACCACGCCGGCCTGGCTGGTTGCGCTGATGATCTTGCCGCCATGTCCCAACTCGCGGAACTTCGCGGTTGCCGCTTGGATGCCCCAGATGGTGCCCGCAACGTTCACACCATAGACCTTCTCGAACATTTCAGGAGTAACGCTGCCGATCGGCGTGGTAGGTGCCAGACCTGCGTTATTCACGATGACGTTGAAGTCGCCGAGCTTTTCCGCGGCTTCATTGACGGCTTTCTCCACCTCTTCTTTCTTCGAGACATCGACCTGCACCGCGATTGCTGTGCCATCGTCTGCCTCGATAGAAGTGGCGACCTCTTGAGCCTTCTCCAGATTGAGATCTGCTACCGCAACGGCGAATCCGTCCTTTGCGAGTCGTCTGGCGACTGCCTCTCCGATTCCTTGTGCCGCTCCCGTGATAAATGCCACTTCTTTTGCCATAAGGACACCTCCTTGTGTCGGTACCACGTCCTCTCTGCGGACGCTTAACACCACAATAAGCTTCGAGACAGACGTTTTGGAAACGTTCTTATCGTGCAAGATGGGCTGTTGTGAGGAGCGAAAGCATTGACATGGCCGAGGTGGGAAGTCTGTAATTTATGTAGTCGATATAGGTCGCAATATTTATGTAGCTCAATTTGGAGTTTGCTTAAAAAATAGTTCAGCAACTTTCAACGGTCTTTCTTCGCAGTTTAAAACTAGAGAGCTGCATTTATTGGCAAAGTGTGCTTTCGCGTGCGCGTCGCCGAGGGGGGCGTCTCTACAAAGAGAACGGAAGAACGCGTTTTCGAGTTCTCAAGTCGTTGAAAGTTTTCCCTTATGTTTCCCATGCATTCCTATCTTTATTTGTCTGTTTGTTTGTGTCTCGGCTCGTTCTTTTATCTTCTTTTCGTTCCTCTGCCATGTATTTCTCTTCCTTCTCTTTTTCTTTCTTCCCTTCGAGGGTCTTTGATGACTCTTGGGACGTCAAACGTTCGGTTGTGCGGCAACTTCTCTCGAGACCAACCCTTTTACCTGAAAGTATTCACAGGGGAAAGCCCATTCAAAGAGGATTAATTCCTCATATGCCGCATAACTGAACGTTTGACATACTGGGATGATGGTAACGAGGTCACAAAATGGCGATTTCGAGAATTAAAGGACTTGTAACCGCTGAAACGAGCGATTTTCTTGCTGAAGCCGAGAGATAGACACTCGTCTACCTCTCGAATTTCGAGTGAATTCTGCCTAGTGGCTTGCCTAATGAGTCTCCTACTAATGTCGAGCTGTTACCTGTCGACAGCCTCACTGATACTTCGTAGGTATCGGATACGTCATCAGTATCGTGCAATTGTTGATGCAGCCTTTGCTAGAAAATCTGACCGCGTGCTTTCCGTAGAAGAGGTGATGCCACCCAGATTGCGCCAACGAACACGCGTAATTCTCAGCTGTTTGAGCGTCGCATTAATAAAGACGCGCTTGATTGCGTTTCCGTAGAATACCTTCAAGTAGAAGGTTGGAGACGTCGAGGTTGTGAGGATGATCGCTGATCGAATGTTGCCGAGGTTTCCGCGAAGACCGAATTTGGTTGAGTTGTAGGCTCTGTCGTCACCTTTCTTCATCACCTTGTCAAAGAAACCTTTCAGCATCGCCGGGATATCGTTCCACCAGATTGGCGCGATGATCACCAGCCTGGTGGCTCGCTTCACCGCCGCCAAGTAGGTTGATACCAAGGGATCCCTAGTCTGGCCTGAAGCGTAAAGCGCCAATTCTTCCGCGCTGTAAGTGGGGTCGAAACGATCGGCATAGAGATCGATCAGCTCGTAGTCCTCGCTGCGGGCTTGCAGAGTCTCGATCACGCGGCTCAGCACCGCATGGTTGTAACTTTTGTCGTAGGGGTGGCAGTAGATGATGAGTGTTCGGCTCATTCGTATCACGCTTTCAAGAAGGAGTTGAGTGTCGTTTCGATGAGTTCCGGGTCGTAGCTGGTGGCATGCTTCGCGATGAGTAATCCGTAGCCCTGGATAAATGACCAAATTTGGATAAAAAGCTTGTGTGGATCAAGATTCCTGTGAATTTGCTGCAAATCTGCGATGATCTCCATAACGTAGTTATAAAAGGGGAAACGACTGTCTGGAGGTGCGTCACCTGAGAACTTTTGCGCGGTCGGATTGAAAAACAGGAAGTCCATGGTATGTGGGTCGCGTTGGAATTTATCGAGGAGCAGCTCGGCAGTTCTCAACAGTTTTTCCGTGGGGTCGGAAATCGGCGCGACGAGCTCCTGCACTTGTTGCGCCAAGGAGTGGGAGAGCGACGCCGTCACCGCTGCGAAGAGCGCGGCTTTACTGTCGAAACGCTTGTAAAAAGCGCCAGTTGTCACGTCGATTTGACTGGCGATTTTTCTGAGGGAGATAGCGGCGTAGCCTTCCTCGCGTATCTGCTTGATGGTGGTGTTAATGATTCGCTGTTCGAGCAGATCTGCATGTTCTTCCATGGGCGCCTCCGGAAAGTTAGTATGTGATAACGGTGTTATCAAGATCATAATAACACCGTTATCTTGCTTGTGGGGGGTGTCGCGTGCTTTGTGTGGGGTTGTCGCGTAGTTTTTGGGACAGAAGCAAGATTTTCGGTGCCTGTCCGGGCGGGAGACGTGATGTGGGACGCGTGGTGTGTGATGCGCGATGCGACTTTGTGGAAGCGCTTGGATTTTTGTGAGGGCGGTGGAGTCTTCGGGCACGTGTGGTGTGGTTTTGGGTGCATGTGTGACTGATGAAGGACCGTGGATGACGGTGAGGCTCACTAGTGGCTGTACAGGGAAATGCTGCTGATTGTTTCGGGAACGATGTTGACTGTTTCCGACCCATGTGTGACTGTGACGGGTCCACGGGTGAGGTAGTACCGAGAACGCTGGTAACTGCTTCTTCTGGTCTATCTCGCAGCGCCTGATTCGGTGAGCGTGTTTTGCTCGGTGAACTTTTTAATCTATCTGATCCTTTAATCTGGCGAGTCCATTCGACTCGTTTGGTTCTTTTGGAACTTGCATAGGCTGTCTTGTTCGTTCGCGATTTCCTGTTCGATCAACGTTTATTGGTATTTTGACTATTTGCGGACCTCTATTTCACGTCCTTTGCCTTTCTGGGATGTTTTCCGTCTCGCTCGGAACGTCGACTGCGCGGTTGTGCGGCATTATGGAGGGAGACTCTCTTCGAAGGGGCTATTTTTCATGAATATTTTCGAATAAATGGCTGATCACGCGAGAAGTTGTCGCACAACCGCGTGTTTGACGTGCCGAGATGACGATTATCGCCTGTCGGGAAGGTCGCGCGGGTAGTAGTTGCACTCGTGGGGGGGGGGGGGGGGGAAGGAATCGTCAACTTCGGTTGGGGAGGCGAAGAGCGGTCAACGACGCTTGATTCGTGACGAAAAGGCGACTTCCTCCGTCGAGAGGTGGAAGATGTCCTTCTTTTCGCTGAGATTCAGCGATGGGGGCGATGATGGGCTGGTCAGCGAGGCGACACAATTGTACGGCTATCGAATTTCGGTGAGGTGGGTCGGCGCGATGAAAAGTTGTCGAACGCGCAGCTGAGTTGCTTCGTAGCTGCACAGTGGCCGGGGCATGCGAAAATGAGGACATGACTCAGCAAAATCCAGCCCCAAAAACTCATGGAATGAAGAAGTGGCAGAAGGGTGTGCTCATCGCTGTGGGTATCATCCTCGTCTTGGTCATCGGGAGCTTGGGATATCTCAGAACGCAGACTTACGGACCGTCTCAGGAGGCCGCAAAAGTCTCGCAAACGGCCAAAGAAACAGATTATGGCCTTCTTTTCGACGCTGAAAAAATTGATACAAATAAAGCTGACACAGATGAAACCGCCGCGACGAAAACCGCAGCCGACGGACCGACCGTCGTTTTCTATCCCGGTGCCCTGGTGGAGCCCGAAAGTTACAGCATCTGGGCGCAGAAGGTTGCGACGGCGGGCTATCCTGTGGCAATCGTTCGTTTTCCGCTCAATCTTGCGGTGCTGGAGGGCAATGCGGCGGAGAAAGTCGATGTGGGAGATCAGGGGTATGTCATCGGCGGGCATTCGCTTGGTGGCGTGATGGCGAGCCGATACGCGGCGGCACATCAGACGAATCAACTGAAGGGTGTCTACTTCATGGCGAGTTACCCGGATGAGAAGGGCGCGCTCAATAAGACATCGCTGCCGGTCCTATCGCTGACGGGCTCCCGGGACGGCGTTCTCAAATGGGACGCATGGCGTTCCGCCAAGCAGTATCTGCCGGCTTCCACAGTGTATGAGCAGCTGGAAGGCGGGAATCACGCCGGATTCGGTAGCTATGGAAATCAAAAAGGCGATAACACTGCAACCGTCAGCGATGCACGGCAGCAGGACTGGATTGCGCAGCAGATGATTCAGTGGTTGGCAAAGCTGAAGTAGGTGGCGTGTGTGCCGGGAGGACTGGAAGTTCGTACGGCCATTCGCAGTCGAGATCGGTTTTAGCGCGAATGAATCTGTTTTGGGTACGGCTGCAATTGGTTTGGACATCATCGAGATGGGTTTTGCCATGGTCAAGATTGATAGGGTAGTGAGAACTGAAGATGTACCAATGAGCATGACGGGAGTGCCTTCATGAACGGCGGCGACGGAACCACGAGCGGAATCAAGAGCGAAACTAAGAGTGAGATCACGAGCGAGAGCGAGCACGAGGTAAAAGGCGAGATTCGGGACGCGAGTGGCAGCCACGGCGGAGAGACTTTCGTTTTCATCGATATCGATGGCACCTTGCTGAATCGCGCCAAGCGCGTGCCTGAATCCGCGGCCGCGGCATGTCGGCAGGCAAGGGCGAACGGCCACAAGCTCGTGCTCAGCACCGGGCGGTCCCTCCCCGAACTCTCTCCGAAGATCGTGGAAATTGGGTTTGATGGCATCGTATCGGCGTCGGGTTCCTGCGTCTCATGGGAGGGTGACGAGCTGTTCGAGGATCCTCTACCGTTGGAGCGGGCGCGCGAGCTGCGTGAGTATTTTCTCGCCCACGACTATGACTTTCTGTGGCAGGCATCGCGGGAAATCTGGGGTACGGGACCGATAGTGAATGAGCTTTATGATGTGGTCACCTCGGGCGAGCGTCCTCTGCCCGAGAATTGGCAGGTTTTCCCCGATGGCGGTGATGTGCGGCCCCACGGATTGAAGTGCCTGTTTGGTCGCAAGGACGGCTCCGGGGGAGTGGATGAGGTGAAGCAGCTTTTCGGCGATCGCATGACCGTGGTCGAGGGCTCTCTCGATCCGGAAAATCCGCATAACGGCGAGATCACGGCTGCCGGAATCAGCAAGGGCACGGCGATGGCAAAGCTGCGTCGGCACCTCAAGGTTCCGCACGCACGTTTCATCGGCATCGGCGACAGTGAAAACGACGCCGACATGCTGCGTGCGGCCGACTATGGGATCGCGATGGGGAATGCGACTGGCCTCATCAAGGACCTGGCCGACTATGTGACCGATGACGTGGACGCCGACGGTTTCGCTCACGCCTTTGCCGCACTCGGGCTGGTGTGAGGGTTGCATGCGGCGACGAACCGTGTATTAAAAATTAACACAAACGGCATAGGGTGTTGATTGCAGATCTTGAATCCGCTTATGGAAACAAAGAAGTTCGAGTTCATTCTTGAAAGAAGTACCGGCTATGCCTATCCCTACGATGACGTCTCAACAGAAGCAGGGGTGGACCCTCTCGGCATCTGAAAAGAACGCAATTACGTTAAGAGGCGTTTCCAAGAGGTACGGCCATACGCAGGCGTTGGATGGTATCAATCTCGATGTAAAAAAGGGCAGTATCTATGGGTTGATAGGGCCTAATGGCGCAGGGAAAAGCACCATGTTTCGAGTGATAACGGGGTTGACCACCCCCAATTCCGGTACCTTGACGTTGGAAGGGCATGCCGACAAGCAGGGTCTTTCTGCGGTTCGCCAAAGAATGGGTTGTGAAATCGAATCGCCAGCTATCTACGATAACCTCACCGTCGAGCAGAACATGGAAGTGCAGTGTTTGCAACGCGGCATTCACAGCAACGGCGTCATCGATGATGCGCTTAAAAGCGTAGGACTCCAGGATCAGAAAAAGAAAAAAGGACATAAGCTGTCGCTCGGTATGAAACAGAGACTTGGCTTGGCTCTGCTCTTGATCGGTGAGCCGGAGATCCTTTTGTTGGACGAGCCCACCAATGGCCTCGACCCAACGGGAATTATGGACCTGCGTACTTTGCTGTTGGAATTAAACCAGAATAAGGGCATCACCATGCTGATCGCCAGTCATATTCTTGGAGAATTGCAGCACCTAGCTACTCATTGGGGCATTATCTATAAAGGCCACCTGTTGGAGGAAAAGTCGACGGATGAAATCAAAGCCTCCAGTAAGCGTCATATTCGCATTGTCACTGATGATGTGAAACAAGCGGCCAAAGTGCTGCGAAGCGACCTTAAAACAAATGATTTCACTGTGGACCAGAGTGCGCACAGCATTTTTCTGCACGGCTATACAGACGAACCCACTGTTGTCTCAGACGCTCTGTCGGCGCAACACGTTCATATATCTGAATTTAGCGTCGTGGTGGAGGATTTGGAATCCTATTATGCTCGCACGATCAAGGAAGCCGAAAAAGCATGATTGCAAACTTGATAAAAGCAGAATTGTATAAATTGGTGCACAACAAGGCCCTGTGGATACTGCCTTTGGCTCTCGTGCTCTTCAGTAGCATCAGCATCTTTAGCGGCACTTATGACAGCGCGGCAACGGCCTTCGAGGTTATGTCAGAGGATTCCATGTCCATGCTATTGGGGTTGAGCGTGTTCGCCGCCGCAATCGTCGCCGCAGATTTCCGTAATCGCTCGCTCACGCACTATATTGCGGCGGGTCACAGTCGCGCGAGCATCGTGCTGGTCAAGTTTCTCATGCTCATGATTGGCAGTACAGTGACCGTTTTCGCTTATCCCATTATCGGTACCGTTCTTACCGGATTCATCTGTGGATGGGGAGCGCCGGTTGGTGCGTTGTTCGTGACGATGGCAACAACTCTGCTGAAGATGCTCCCGCTGATGCTGTGCCTTGTGAGCGTGTTCATGGTGTTTGACGTGGTGATACCAAACATCATCGGTTCAATCGGAGCTTCGTTGGTCGTTCTCATTGCAGGTGTTGTCTTTACGAACAAGACATATGGCGCTAATCCGGCCTCGTTGATTCGCTATTCGCCGGTCATACAGGTTTCATTGGCGCACGATAATGCCGTTGGCTCTGCATGGGGCATTTCGATTGGCATCGGCATTGTGCTGACGCTGGTGTGCTTGGCGGCCTCATTGGTGGTGTATTGCAATCGGGAAGTGAAGTAATTCTCTCCAGATGATGGGTCGGCGCCGCGGTATTGCCTGTTGTTTGAGAGCAGATATTTGAGAGCAAACGTCGGATCGAACTTTTTGCTTACCTGTTTTGTTTCCGACTGCAGTGACCTTTGGCCATCTTGGTACCCCCGGAGAGAATCGAACTCTCGTTGTCAGAGTGAAAGTCTGGTGTCCTAACCATTAGACGACGGGGGCAAGCCTCATAGATATTACGTGATGCTTTCGATTTCGGCAAACCGTGTCGCGAAGCCGTGTCGCAGGCGTGACCGTTTTCGGACTCGTGCCCGCTCGTACTCGCGGTTGTACATGCGCTTTTGCCTGTTCCCATAATCTCACCCGAGCTGCACCCGCACCTGCATTGCACCGAAGGTTGCGTGTCACAATGCGAACACGATACAATAAAAAGTAACAAAAGTGAGCATAACTTAACAAAAGAACTCGAATATCCTGTAGAATTCACAGAGACAACGAATATGAGCTTCGGTGAATCTCTCGGATGGCGAGAGACAATCGAAAGGAAGAGCATGACAGTCTTAGTAACAGGTGGCTGCGGTTATATCGGCGCGCATGTGGTGTACGCGCTGCACCAGCAGGGGACGCGGGTCGTCGTGGTCGACGATCTCAGCTACGGGAAGCCCACTCGGATCGGCGACTCCAAGCTGTACGGCATGGATATCTCTGCCCCGGGCTCCGACAGGCGCATGGCCGAGATCATGAAGGCCGAGGGAGTCGATTCGGTCATTCACTTTGCAGCGCGCAAGCAGGTCGGCGAGTCCGTGGAGAAGCCTCTGTGGTATTACCAGCAGAACATCAACGGAATGCTGAACGTCCTCTCCGCAATGAAGGAATCCGGCGCCAAGAAGCTCGTCTTCTCCAGCTCAGCGGCGACCTATGGAGTTCCTCCGGTGGATGTCGTTCCCGAAGACGTCGTTCCGATGCTCCCGATTAATCCCTACGGACAGACCAAGCTCTTCGGCGAGTGGATGGCTCGCGCCTGCGAAGAGCCGTATGGCATTCGTTTCTGTGCGCTACGTTACTTCAATGTGGCGGGGTGCGGACCCGTGGAACTCGAGGACCCCGCGATCCTCAACCTCATCCCAATGCTTTTCGACCGTCTCAAGAAGGGCAAGGCTCCGGCCATCTTCGGCGCCGACTATCCGACTCCGGACGGCACCTGCGTCCGTGACTATATCCACGTCTCCGACCTGGCGGATGCGCACCTCGCCGCGCTGACCTACCTCGATCGCGACGAGCGCAAGTACGACGCCTTCAACGTGGGAACCGGCAAGGGAACGTCGGTGCGTCAGATCGTGGACGAGGTCAAGAGAGTCACCGGCCTGCCCTTCCAAGAGAGCATCGAGGCGCGTCGTGCGGGAGATCCGCCGCAGCTCATCGGCAGCCCGCGCCGCATCAACGAAGAGATGGAATGGCACGCCAAGTACAACGTGGAGGAAATCGTTGAATCCGCGTGGAAGGCGTGGCAGGCGAATCCCGATCATCACATCGACGTTGAAAACTGGAAGCAGGCTGACTGATCGCTTGCCTGATTGCCTAATTGAATTGGCTAACTGACTGTCTGCTTGTCTGAGTGATTCTGTCCTGTCAGTCAGTCAGACAGACAGTCAGACAGTCAGTCAGACAAGCAGACAGGACAGACTAGTCGAGACTAAGTGGCTGCCACTCCCGAGTTTCGGGGGGAGAGGCAGCCACTGTTTTTTGAGTGTTCGTTTTTCGCCGCGTCGGATCTGACGCGTTGCCTTTTATTCCGTGGGTGTCTGCTCTGATTTCTCTGCAGGTTCCTGCTCTGGCATCTGTGCAGACTCTTCCGCAGGCTCCTGGGTGGCGATATCGTTCTCGATCGCTTCCACATTCTCGTAGGTTGAGAAATCCTCGAGCTTGTCCTCTTCGATGAGCTGCATCTGTTCCTTGATCCACACGCGTTCGGCCGGATTCACGTCACGCATCTGCAGATATTTCTGGTAGACGGGGAACCATGCGTGCAGAATCGGGTACAGGGCCGTGAAGATGTACTCAGGCTTCGAAGTGCGCGAGTGCTGGGGATGCGCGTCGAAGGTGTTCTTGAAACGTTTCATGTAGCGCAGGAAGCTCGGAAGCGAGGTATCCATGCGGCGTGCGCTCATGCCGGCGATCATGCGAGGCGAGTACACGGTTTTCATGTCATGGCCCATCATGTGCAGGGAGATGTCGAGATCCTCATGCATCACGTCGGCCTTGTCGCGGCACACCTCGCCGGCGACGACCGTCCATGCAGAGCGCCGCAACGCCATGTTCGACCCGAAGAGCAGCGTCTGCCCGTCGGCCCTGAAGACACGCTGGCGAATCTGGTTGTCACCACGCAGGCTGAAGTGCTTGGCGGGCATGTCGTAATAGACCACGGGGCCGGTAGCTCCCATGGCGTCGGAATCCTCGGTGAAGATGCCGGACACGACCTCCACCCAATCGGGTTTGAGCATGGTGTCGGCATCGATGCGCCCCACAATGTCGCCGGTCGCGTGGTTGAGTCCGTAATTGCGGGTGGGGATGAGTCCCTGCTCGTCGCTCTGGCTCATGAGCTTCACATTGGCCTGCGGATTGTCGGCGATAAAACGATTGACAATTTCCACGGTGTCGTCGGTCGAATTGTTGTTGACGACGATCACCTCGTGGGGTGCCATGGTCTGCCGGGTTGCGTTCGTGAGGCAATCGGCAATTCGTTCGGCTTCATTCCATGCCGGAATAATAATCGAAACAGATAGCATGCTTTCCACAATAGAGGGCGGCAAAGATAGCGATATTGCTTTCAGCAATTGTCAGAGTGCATACGGATAATGACCACTATGGATGAAACCGAGAAACGCTACGACATCGGCAAGGTTTTCCCCGATAAAGGGGACCCTCACCGTCCGCCTGCATGGCTGGGCCGCGCGCTGCTCATGGCCGTGGTGACGGTCTTTGCCGCACTCTTCGTGTGGTGGGCGTGGGGAAACGTCAGTTGGATCTTCCTCGACATCGTCATCTGCATGTTCCTGGCGCTCGCCATGGAGCCGGCTATTTTGTTCCTGGTCCGGCATGGTTGGAAGCGTGCGGGCGCGGCGGCGGTGGTCTGGATCGGGGTCATTCTGATTCTTATCGGAATCTTCACACTTTTCGGTTCCATGTTCGTCAGCCAGGTGGTCGATCTGGTGCAGAGCGTGCCCACCCTCTATGAGACCATTGCCGACTTCATCGCTGCGCAAACGCCGTGGGAACTACCTGACATCAGCGATCTCGGCAGCACTCTCGCCTCCAGCATCCAGACCTCGTGGATCACCGATTTCGCAGGGCAGGCGGTTTCCACCACCACGGCCATCGGCAGCCTTCTCCTGCAGCTCATGACCATCATTTTGGTGACCTATTATGTCGCGGCGTCGGGGCCCACGTTCCGTAAGAGCGTGTGCTCGCTGCTGAAACCGGAGAGCCAACGGAAGTTTCTGGTGGTGTGGACGGTGGTGCAGGGCCAGATTTCCAGCTTCCTCTATTCCCGTATCATTCTTGCGTCGATCGCGAGCACGGTGCTGGCCATCTACATGGTTTCCACCGGCGTTCCCTATTGGTTGCCGCTCTGTTTGTCATACGCGTTGATCGCTCAGTTCATTCCGATGGTGGGTGCCTTCATCGGATCCGTACTGCCTGTGGTGGTCACGTGGACGAGCAACGGCTTCACATCCGCGCTGGTCATCGCCATCTTCATTCTCGTGTACCAGCAGATTGAGAACATGATCATCGCCCCCAAGATCCAGCAGAAGACGATGTCGGTGCACCCGGCCATCGGTCTGCTTGCTGTGTTCTTCTTCGGCGCCATCTTTGGTGTGTTGGGGTCCTTCCTCGCCCTGCCGATCACGGCGAGCATCCAGGTGATCTTCAAGGCCTACACGCAACGCCAGGAGCTGGTCGATTCTCCGCTTCTCGACGATCCAAAGCCCGTGAAGAAGTCCAAGGTGGTGGAGGCGGGAGAGGCCTTCTCCGAAAAGGTCATCAAGCCGATGACGGAGCATTTGCCGCGGGCCGTGAGAGGTTCTACCGCCCGCATCAGTACTGCGGACGCGTTGAAGGATGTCGAGAAGGAACTTGCGCAATTCACCGCAACCGATCAGCTCGACGAATCCGCCACCATTGCGATCCCCAAGAAATCGGCGTCTGAACTGGCGAGCACGGGCAGGGACGTGGAGTCTGTAGGTGACACAAAGTCCAGCAATGGCAGTGACGAGATGGGTTCCGATGAGAGTTCGGGCTCACTTTCTCGCGATGTATCAGCGTCAGAGTCCTCCGCTGCTTCAACGAGGGCGAATGGTTCCAAGCGCAAGCTCTGGGGTTCGCGTGGCATGGAGAATCCACCCAGCTTCGAAGTTCGCTCCACGCCGTCCGAAAGCGAGTCTGACGGAAGTGCAGCGTCTGGCAGCGCCTCACGCGGTGACGGCAGCGATAGTAGTGATAGCGATAAGGGCGACGTCGAAAAGACCTCCGGAGAGAACGCCGGGAAAAGCGACGGAGACGTCCCGGTGGCTCCCTCGGAAAAGAAGTGACGGCTTGTGGGTCTACTGACGTTTCTTGATGCCGTCATTTTCGTTCTCGGAGCTGTCGGCATCCTGTACCAGGCGCTGTGCATCATCGTTTCGGTGTTTGCCAAGCCGGTTGTGTTTCCCAAGGCTCCGACCGACAACCGCTTCGCAGTGCTCATCTCGGCGCGCAACGAGGAAGGCGTGATCGCCAACCTCATCAACTCGATTCGTGCCAACGACTATCCCCAGGACAAAATCGACATCTGGCTGGTCGCCGACAACTGCACCGATTCCACCGCCGACGTCGTCAGAGGCATGGGCGAGCATGTGATCGAACGCCATGACCTCAGCCATATTGGCAAGGGGTACGCCCTCACCTTCCTGCTCAATCAGATGATCGAGAGGAACCAGGCCGAGCAATACGACGCCTTCTTCATCTTTGACGCCGACAACCTGCTTGACCCCCATTACATCTCCGAGATGAACAACGGCTTCCATGCCGGCTACAAGATCCTCACCAGCTACCGCAACTCCAAGAACTTCTCAGAGAACTGGGTGTCGTCAGGCTCCGCGCTGTGGTTTATCCGCCAGTCACGCTTCCTCAATTCCTCCCGTATGGTATTCGGCGTGAGCTGTCACGTAGGCGGCACCGGCTTCATGTTCTCCCGCGAGATCATGGAGCGCAACGATGGTTGGAAGTTCCATCTGCTCACCGAGGACATGGAGTTCACGCTCGACTCGATTCTGCATGGCGATCGCATCGGATATTGCGGTTCCGCCATTCTTTACGACGAGCAGCCCGTAAGCTTCGCGCAGAGTTGGCGTCAGCGGGTGCGGTGGAGCAAGGGCTTCCTGCAGGTGTTCCGTTATTACGGTTCGGCACTCCTGCGCAGGGCCATTGTCGAACGCGACTTCTCCGCCGTGGACCTTACTATCCTCATCAGCCCCTTCACCCTGCTCTACGCGGGCCGCATCGTACTCGGCTTCATTTTCGCAATGGTCGGGTTCGTCACGTGGGAGAGCCAGCTGAGTCAGATATGGTCCTCCATCTCCAGCATCGGCGTCAGCTTCCTTGCGATGATGGGCCTTGCCGCCATCACCGTCATCGCCGAACGCGACAAGATCGGCGCCTCCAACAAAGAGCTCGTGGCTTACTGCCTCAGCTTCCCGATCTACATGGCGAGCTATGTTCCCATCGCCTTCGAGGCGTTGTTCTCCAAGCCGGACTGGAAGCCGATCGTCCATCATGGGCAGAAGGCGAGCACGGCGCCGAACGCCTTGGAACGGGCATAGATCCATAGGGTCTGGCAGTCGCACCCTCTGCGCGAGCTCTGGTGAGGCCTGAAGGAGCCCTGATGCGTCTGCATGATCCCCTTGGGTGCGGCGATATATAAAGTGCCGAGATGCAGGCATGCTCTGAGATACAGGCTCGCGCTGAGAGACGGTCACCCGTATCAAGAGACATATCAAAGTGATATCATATTGCTATCAAATTCACAGGGTGACAGTGGACTTGTGGTGACTTGACGCCGGTGGGCAGCGAGAACTGTAAAATCAATGGAGAGCAGTGTCTTCTGAATAGCTGCACCTTCTGAGTTCCATCCCAAGAGAGTCATCGACCAACCCGAGAGAGAAAAGTGAGAACATGACACAGACCGAACGCCCCGCCTGGGAACCCGAGGCATTGGGGGCACCTTCCTTCGCGGTCTCCATCACGCACCTGAGTAAGTCGTTCGGACAGAAGAGGGCCGTCAACGATCTCAGCCTCAACATACCTACCGGCTCATTCTTCGGACTCGTGGGTCCCAACGGCGCGGGGAAGACGACCACGCTCAACATGACCACGGGTCTTCTCATGCCCGATTTCGGCAACATCTCCATTCTCGGGCAGGACGTGTGGAGCGACGTGAACCGAGCGAAGCGCAGCATCGGCGTCATGCCTGAGGCGGGTCAACTTTTCGATCGCCTCACCGGCAACCAACTGCTTGTCTACTCGGGAATGCTGCGCGGAATGAAGCGTGCCGAGGCCATCGTGCGCTCGCGAGACCTCCTCGCTGCCTTCGATCTCACCGCTGCCGCCGACACCATGGTCACCGATTACTCCGCTGGAATGACGAAGAAGATCGCCTTGGCGACCGCCATGATCCACAGCCCGCGCATCCTCTTCCTCGACGAGCCCTTCGAATCCGTCGACCCCGTTTCGAGCGCCAACCTGCGCGACATTCTGCTGGAATACTGTGAAACGGGCGGAACGGTCATCATCTCCTCGCACGTCATGGCGCTGGTCGAGAAGATGTGCTCCCACGTCGCCGTCATCAACAAGGGGACGGTACGTGCGGCAGGAACGGTTGCGGAAGTCGCGGCGGGGGAGGATCTCGAGGATCGTTTCCTCGACCTCGTGGGCGGTCGCCATTCCGCGGCCCACATCTCGTGGCTCAACGGAGGCGGCGAAGACAATGGCGAGGGCCACGCTCCGGTTCATCCATCTCCCGATCTTCCTGCGCAGTTCGCCCAGCCCACTCGGTTCGCCCATCCCAACCAGCCTATGGTGCAGCCTCTGCAGCCCGCACAACCTGTTCAGCCCGCCCAGCCCATTCAGCAACCCGCGCAGCAACCCAACCGGCCTTCGCGGCCCGCTGTTCCTCCGGCAGCACCGACACAGGAGTAGAACCATGGCGACTGCATTGAGAATCATGTCACTGCGCTGGGCACTCACCATGGCGGCACTCAAAAAATCCGCGTGGCAGACCATTGGCTATGTCATCGGTCTGCTCTGTGCCCTTGCCTGCGTGGCGGGAGCCTCCATAGCCTTCTATTTCCTCGGAACCGTACCGAACCTTCTCCCCGTCCCCTTCACGGATCAGCTGACGATGGGAGCCGAGATCGTCCGCATCGTCATGGTTCTGCTGGGCAGCATCGTCGGAATTCTGTGGACCATCATGCCACTCACTCTCAGCGGCGACGGCTCGGCGTTGGAACCGCGGCGCTTCGCCCTTTATGGCATTACCGACCGCAGCCTTACCTCGGGCATCATTCTTTCGGCATTGTTCGGGGTTCCCGCGCTGGCGGCTCTGCTCAGCCTGTTGATCGGAGTGAGCGCATACAGGCAATTAGGCGCAGCCACCATGGTCACCGCCGTTTTTTCGGCATTCATCGCCGTGATTCTTTTCGTCACTGTGTCGAAGGCGCTGATCGCGCTCGCAGGAACTCTGATACGTTCGAAGCGCGGTCAGATGATCCTCTATGTCTCAGTGTTCGCGCTCTTTTTCGTGGCCCTTCAAGTGCCGAGTCAGATGCTCGCCTCCGGGGGAGACGGGGAAAGCTCAAGTGGTGGTCTGGAATGGGTGCTCGCCTTCCCCGTCCTGTCCGCCGTCGCCACGTGGTGCTCCTGGACCCCGTGGGGCGCGGCTTTCCAGCTTCCATTTGACGTCGCCCAAGGGGAATATGGGATTTTCGTGGCGCATCTCGCCATCTGCTGCGTAACCATCGCTCTGGCGTACGTCGTCTCCCTGTGGTGCCTGCGCAGGGATCGTCTCCAGGGCGCGGATTCAAAGGTGACCACCGCCAAAGGACTGAGTTGGTTCTCCCGCGTTCCCGATTCTATTTCGGGAGCGGTCTCCGGCAGGCTGGCGCAGTACTGGCAGCGTGATGGACGTTTCGCCATGGGGCTCATCTTGCCGGTCCTTCTCACCATCATCTTTGCCATCCGGGCGCGCCAGAACCCCGTGGCGATGTGGACTGCGCCTGTCACCATCGGCCTCATCTACCCACTCTTCGAATCCAATAACCTCGCGTACGATGGCCGCGCCTTCGTCATGCACGCGGTCGCAGGAGTCAAGGGTTCCGCCGACAGATGGGGACGTGCCCGTGTCGCGGTGGCCATCAGCGTCTTTTTCATCGTTGTCACGAGTCTTATTGCCGTCTTCATGGCAGGAGGATTCACGCAGGGGGTCGAGCCAATAATGACGTTGACGACAGCGATGGGAGGTTCCTTGGGGCTTGCTTTCGCCGGCATCGGATTGGCGGAAGTGCTTTCCGTGGTGCTCATGTACCCGGTTCCCTCCATCGACAAGCCGTTCTCCTCGCCGCAGGGGCGCGCCGTCTCGCAAGGTTTCTTCCCCTTTTTCCAGATGATCGGCTCGGTGATTCTCATCCTCCCCACCGCCGCCGTCCTCGTCGCCGCACTTCTCACCGGCTCCACAGTGCTGCTATGGCTGGTGGGGCTCGTCGGCCTGGTCAACGGAATCGGTTTTCTCATTTTGGGTGTGTATCTTGGCGGAAAGATAATGGACCGACGCACTCCGAAGATTATCGAGACTCTCGATAATTTCGCGAGCCTGCAGAAGTAGCGATAGAAATAGGGATCGGAATACGAAGTAGGAATAACCGAGGGAAGGCATTGAGTGGCAGTAGATCGTCAAACCGGGAACGGACGGAAGCGACGCGTCCTCGTCGTGGTACTCAGCGCAGTCGTATCGCTGGCATTGCTGGGAGGCTACGTCGTCGCTGACGCCTACGACATCGTTCCCGGTTACCTCACCTTCCGAGAGCAGAGCAATGACGGTGCCACGATCCCCAGCGCCACGACTGCCCTTGCGCCGGCGGAGATCGTCGGAGACATCGACGATTCGCAGACGGTCGACGCCACCAAGGCGAAGAAGGCGCTCTCTGCTTTCCTTTCCGCCGAGGACGTCGGAAAAGATCTTTCCGTCATCGTGGCGGATTCCACCGGAAAAGAGATCGTCTCCGAAAAAGGAACCACCACCCGCGAACCCGCCTCCACGCTGAAGACCCTCACGGCGCTCGCCACCGTCGAAAAACTGGACATGGACTCCACACTCGACACCGAGGTCTACCTCACCGCGGCGGACGGTGCGAAGGCCACCATTGCGCTCAAGGGCAACGGCGACATGCTACTGGGAGAGGGTGCCTCCGACGCACAGCACGTCAATGGGCACGCGGGTCTGAAAACACTTGCCGAATCAGCGGCAAAGGCACTGAAGCAACAGGGGATCACCACAGTGACACTCCAGTATGATGACTCCCTCTTCGGAACGCAGCGCATGCCCGCCGACATGGACGAAAAAATGGTGTCCAACGGGAATTTCACGCCGGTCTCCTCACTCGCCATCGACGAGGGCAAGGAGTGGGGGAGCAGCAAGAAACCCAGCGATCCGGACGCAATTCCGACGTCGTATCCGTCCCGCACCACCAAGCCCGCCGAAGAGACCGCCGATTCCTTTGCGCATCAACTTGAAAAGGCTGGCATAACGGTCGACGGCGATGCCAGTTCCACCACGGTTTCGGACAGCATTCTCACCTCCGACACCGCCCGCATCGCAACGGTTAGCTCCGCACCCCTGTGGAAGATACTGCGCTTCACCCTGCAGCAATCGGACAACACCCTCGCCGAACTCTTCGGACGCCTTGTCGCTCTTGCAACCAATTCGGAGAACTCTCCCAAAGGCGCGACGTCGGCAATTCTCTCGATCGTGAAAGCGGACGGCATCGATGTCAGCGGAATCCACATGAGCGATTGCTCAGGACTCTCCGACAATTCCACACTGACGGCCACCACACTCATCGAGGTTCAGGAACGCTACTACTCATCGGCACCTGCGGAGGCTTTGGAGGGTCTTCCTGTGTCCGGATTCTCGGGGACCGCGCTCGGCCGCACCTTCGACGACTCCGTGTTCGGCCTCGCCCGATTGAAAACCGGCTCCCTCGATACGGTCACCTCCATGACGGGCAGCGTGGCACGGAAAAACGGAGGCCTCCTCTTCTTCGCCGTCATCGTGAACAACCCGGACAACATGTGGTCGGCACATGTCGCCGTCGATGATTTCGTCAGCGCCTTGGCGGATCTCTAAAAAGAAGGCGAGATCACCATGCCCTACTCACCTCAGATGCGCAAAGCAGTGGGAGCGGTGCGTTCGCAGCTGGAAGAACACGGCTTGGGACGCCAGTCGCGTGTCTACGCCGACCATGGACGCCACGCTCCTGCTGACGCCGCTCCCCTGCTTCTTGTCGCGTGCTCGGGAGGACGTGACTCGTTGGCGCTGGCAAAGGTTGCGGGGATCGTCGCGGGCATGAACGGTCTGCGATGCGGTGCCGTTATCGTGGATCATCAGCTCCAGTCAGGATCCGCAACCGTAGCCCATCGTGCCGCCGCCTGTTGCGAGAAAATGGGATTGAGCCCGGTCGAGGTGATGACGGTGGATGTCACCACCGCCACGCGCGGCACTGTCTCCGAGGGAGTGGAGGCCGCCGCTCGCGAAGCCAGATACGGTGCACTCGTCTCGGCTGCACAACGTTTGAAAGCCGCCGCAGTGCTGATTGCGCACACGCAGGACGACCAGGTCGAAACAGTGCTGATCGGTCTTGCACGCACCTCCTCGCCGGCCGCCTTCGCAGGAATGCCACGTGAATTCAGCCGTGACGGCATCACTTTTCTGCGACCGTTGATGGATCTGACGCGTGCGGACACCACAGCGATCTGCCAGCAGAACGGCTTGTCCTGGTGGGATGACCCGACCAATGGTGACGGGTCTCACATTCCCCAAGATCAGTTGCCTCTGCGTTCCAGAATCCGCCAGACGCTGGTCCCCGTGCTGCATTCGGTCGTCGGTCAGGCCGTCTCTCAGCACCTCGCCGACGCCGCCGATTCACTGCGTGCGGATCAGGAGTATCTCGACGCCGTGGCGGTTAAGGCCTTCGCCCAGGTCACGCTTGCTGAATCCGGGGAAAGCGAATCTGGAGACAGTGAATCCGCGAAACGAGAGTCCCGCAAACATGAATCCGGAGATCGTAAGTCCGGTGACCGTGAACCCATCGCCGGTCATCGTGTCGTCCTTCGCCTCGACTGTGAAGGCTTGGAGAAGCTTGCGGCACCTATCCGTACCCGTGTCATCGTCGCTGCGTTGCGCTCGATCGGCGCGGAACCCACGCGTTCACACCTCGAGCGCATTGACACATTGGTGACGCAGTGGCATGGTCAATCTCCAGTGTGTCTATCCAGCGGATTCTCAGTAATCCGCCAGAAACACGTCATTGAGCTGTGCCAAGATAGGACGCATGCAAATAGCTGATGTCCAGGACGATATTGACCGGGTGCTGTTGACCAAGGAGCAGATAGAGAAGAAAATCGCAGAGGTGGCCGCGCAGGTGGATCGCGACTATGCAGACAAGAACGTTCTGCTGCTCGCCGTTTTGAAGGGTGCCGTGAACACCCTCGTCGCCTTCTCTTCGCAACTCCATATCAACGCTGAAATAGATTTCATGAGCCTTTCCAGTTATGGAGACGGAGCGGTTTCGAGCGGAAAAGTGACAATTCGGCAGGATATGTCCGTTGATGTTCGCGGTCGGCATGTTCTTATCGTTGAGGATATCGTTGATTCAGGTCTGACGCTTTCGTGGCTGATGGCGCTGCTGAGAGAACGTGGTGCTGCCTCTGTGGAGGCATTTGCGTTGCTCAACAAGCCGTCGCGTAACAAAGTCCACGTAGAGGTGAAATACCCAGGTTACGAGATTCCGGATGAATTCGTCGTCGGCTTCGGGTTGGACTATGACGAGCGGTACAGAAACCTTGATTCAATCGCGGCTCTGAAACCGAAAGTGTACGAAGGAGATCATTCATGAGCTTCCCATCTGGGCCTAACGGCGGCCGGAACCAACAGGAGGGACCCGGGCGCGGTAACAACCCCTTTAGCTTTCACAACAACGATGGTGATGGGGATCACGACTCCAAGCCACGTCCCTTCTGGAAGAGGCCCTTTGTCTGGGTAATCGTTCTTGCGCTGTTGGCTTTGGTGGCCTTCCAGATGTTCGCGGTGCGCGGACCCAAGACGATCGACACCAAGGATGGCTTGGAACTCCTCCAGCAGGATTCCAGTGTCAAAGTAACCTCGGCGACGATCACCGAGAACAAGCAAGTGGTGGAGCTCAAGCTCACTGGCGACTACCAGAAGACCGTTGACGGAAACACCGTCAACTATGGCAAGGACGTTCAGTTCTACTATGTCTTCGCCCAGGGTGCCCAGGTGGCGGAGGCCGTCGAGAAGGCGGATTCGCAGGAGGGCTACACCTATAATTCGGTGGTTCCCGAGACCTCGATGCTGTCCTATCTCGTCACGAGTATCCTGCCCTTCCTCATCATCATGGGAATTTTCTGGTACGCCATGACCAAGCTGCAGGGTGGTGCAGGCGGCTTCCTCGGCATGGGCGGCAAGAAGAATGCCGGCAGAATCCCCGACTCCGAGGTGCCGAAGACAAAGTTTGCAGACGTTGCAGGCGAGGACGCCGCGGTCCAGGAAGTCGCCGAGATCAAGGACTTCCTTCAGGATCCGACGAAGTACCGCAACATCGGCGCCCGCATTCCGCGTGGCGTGCTGCTGTACGGCCCTCCAGGAACGGGTAAGACGCTGCTTGCACGTGCCATCGCAGGTGAGGCGGGCGTTCCGTTCTATTCCATGGCGGGTTCAGACTTCGTGGAGATGTTTGTGGGCTTGGGTGCGTCCCGTGTCCGCGATCTGTTCGATGAGGCGAAGAAGAACGCTCCGGCCATCATCTTCATCGATGAGATCGATGCTGTCGGTCGCCGTCGTGGCTCCGGTATGGGAGGCGGTCATGACGAGCGCGAGCAGACGCTGAATCAGCTCCTGGTGGAGATGGACGGTTTCAACAACGACACCAACCTCATCATCATCGCCGCCACCAACCGTCCGGACGTCCTTGACCCCGCACTTTTGCGCCCCGGTCGTTTCGACCGTCAGGTCGGCATCGAGGCTCCCGATCTTGAAGGCCGTGAAGCCATTCTGAAGGTTCATGCCAAGGGCAAGCCGTTCGTGCCGGACGTCGATCTGCATATGATCGCCGTTCGCACCCCGGGCTTCACCGGTGCTGATCTGGCCAACGTGTTGAACGAGGCGGCACTGCTTACCGCACGTTCCAACGCCCAGCTCATCGACAACCGTGCGATTGATGAGGCCATTGACCGTGTCATGGCCGGCCCCAAGCGTCAGTCCCGCGGCATGGCACTCAACGAACTGCGCAACACCGCCTATCACGAGGGTGGCCACGCGCTGGTGGCCGCTGCCCTCAACGACACGGACCCGGTGACCAAGGTGACCATTCTTCCGCGTGGGCGTGCTCTCGGCTACACCGCCGTGATGCCTACCAGCGATCGCTACTCCCAGTCCCGCAACGAGCTGCTCGACCAGATGGCCTATGCCATGGGCGGCCGCTCCGCCGAAGAGATCGTGTTCCACGACCCCACCACCGGTGCCTCCAACGACATCGAGAAGGCGACTAGCATCGCACGCAAGATGGTGGTGGAGTTTGGCTTCTCCACCAAGCTCGGCGCCATCAAATGGGCCGATGACGACGACCAGACCACGGTGATGGATGGTTTGCAGCCACGCAAGTACTCCGACGAAACCGCACAGGTCATCGATGAAGAGGTTCTTCAACTCGTGGAGAACGCCCACACCGAGGCATGGCAGATCATCAACGACAACCGTGAGGTATTGGACGAGTTGGTTCGCCAGCTTCTGCAGAAGGAGACGCTGGACGACAAGGAATTGGCCCGCATCTTCGCAAACGTGAAGAAGGCTCCGAAGCGCGAGCTGTGGCTGTCCAACCCGAACCGTCCGCTCCCGTCACTGCCACCGGTGGAGATTCCGGCAGAGCTGAAGAAATCCGCAGGAATCGAAGAAGATGACGACAATGCCTGAAAGTGTTGACAACGTTCCCGCCGAAAGCAGCACGGACGTTGACAGGTTCGCGGCCCATGGCCCCTATGATGCCGATGGTGTCCGCGAGGCGGTGCGTCTGTTCCTGAAGTCCATCGGGGAGGATCCGAACCGAGAGGGACTTCAGGAGACTCCGGACCGCATCGCCCGCGCCTGCAAGGAACTGTTCGCAGGATTGACGCAGGATCCCAAGGACGTGCTTGTCAAGCAATTCGACGTGGACACCGAGGAGATGGTTCTCGTCCGAGACATCGAGCTCTACTCGGTGTGCGAACACCATCTGCTGCCTTTCCACGGAGTCGCGCATGTGGGCTACATTCCGCGACGCGGCAAGGTGGTGGGCCTCAGCAAGTTGGCTCGTCTCGTGGAGGTGTACGCCCGCAGGCCGCAGGTGCAGGAACGCCTCACGCAGCAGGTTGCCGACGCGTTGATGAACATCGTCGATGCGCGCGGGGTCATCGTGGTGACGGAATGTGAGCACCTATGCATGTCGATGCGGGGCATCAAGAAGTCGGAGGCCCGCACGGTGACGTCGGCAGTGCGCGGAGTGATGCGCAATCCTGCCACGCGAGCCGAGGCGATGAGTCTCATCATCAACAGCAAACACTGAGCGGAGACGTGGTTTTCGAGAGGAGTTCCACATGAACGAGAGGCTGAGTTCATTGCGGGACTCCTCTCATACTTTGGTGATGGGGATTCTCAACATCACCGAGGATTCTTTTTCCGATGGAGGCCGGTGGCTTTCCGCCTCCGCCGCGGCCGAACACGGCAGACAGATGGCGAGCCAGGGCGCCGACATCATCGATATCGGCGCCGAGTCCACGCGTCCCGGTGCCGTTCGCGTGGACCCCGAGACAGAGAAATCCCGCGTCGTCACTGCCGTCAGCAACCTGTCTGACTTGGGGATTCCGCTGTCGATAGACACCACACGCTCTTCCGTGGCACGTGCCGCACTCGAGGCGGGTGCCTCCATCATCAACGACGTGTCCGGCGGACAGCTCGACACAGAGATTCCGCGCGTGGTCGCGCACAGCGACTGCCTCTATGTGGTGCAGCATTGGCGCGGTTGGCTCACCGGAGGGAAACCAAGCGGTCCCGACGCGCCGTCCTCTCACTACGAACAGGGCGTGGTGCCACAGGTGCACGCCGAACTGATGCGTCAGGTAGATGCCGTTCTCGCAGCAGGCGTCGACCCCGAAAAGATCGTTCTCGATCCCGGCCTGGGGTTCTCCAAACCCGGCCCCGACCTGAACATGCCGCTGATGAGGCAGCTGGAACTCTTTAAGCGTGAGGGCTATCCGGTTCTCATCGGAGCGTCGCGCAAACGCTTTATCGCCGATATCCTGAAGTCGAACGAGACCGACGCCGGTGACGCCGGTGCCTCTGACAGGGGGAGAAACGGCACGGTTGCCGCAGCGCCTTCGAACGAGCGCAAGGACACCGCAACGGCCGTCCTCTCCGCATTCTGCGAGATGGAGGGTGCGTGGGCGGTTCGTGTGCACGACGTTCAGAAAACCGTTGATGCGCTTGCAGTCGCACGTGCGTGGAAAAACAGTGGGAGATGACATGGATTCAATTACGTTAAGGGGTGTCAGTGCGCAGGGGACGCACGGAGTCCTCGATTTCGAGCACACCCAACCCCAGACCTTCTCCGTGGACGCAACGCTCTTCGTGGATCTCAGCAAGGCGGGTGCGAGTGACGATCTCGCCGATACCGTCGATTACGGCCAGATCGCCGCGCGCATCGTGCGCGCCATCGAAGGTGAACATCTGGATCTCATCGAAGCTCTTGCGGCGCGCATTGCCGACTCCATACTGCAGACCTCCGCGATCCGGCGGGTGCGGGTGACGGTCCACAAGCCTGAGGCACCCATTAAGGTGCCGTTCTCCGATGTCGAGGTGAGTATCGAGCGCTCCCGTGTGACGGAGGAAAACACGGAGGGGCCCGAACTTCCGCAGGCGCCGACGACGCACCGCGTCATCGTCGCGATGGGTGGCAACCTCAACGACCCCGCCACCGCCATGCGGTCCGCAGTGGTCGCGATGGACGGGATCCCAGGCAATCAGATCATGGGAATCTCCCCGCTCTACCGCACCACCCCATGGGGTATGGAGGAGGGGACGCCCGACTTCCTCAACGCCGTGGTCGAACTCAGCACGACCATGGAACCGATGGACCTGCTTAAGGCGTTGCAGATGATCGAGGCGGCGCACGGGCGCAGCCGTGAGGTGCATTGGGGTTCCCGTCCTCTTGACCTCGACATCATCGACTTCGACGGAGCGGTGACCAACAATCCCGTGCTCACCCTTCCGCACCCACGGGCGTGGCAGCGGGCCTTCGTTCTGGCGCCGATGCTCGATCTGGATCCGAACGCCGTCCTTCCGGGAGAGCATGGTGGAAAGGTCGCGAGCTTGTTGGAAGGCTGTCCCGACAAGGATGCGGTCGAACGCATTTCTGACGACTGGATTCTCGGCAATACCGGTGTTTCCGATGAAACGGCAGGAGAGCGGTCATGAAGGCGCGAAAGACTCCGTGGCAGTATTTCGTGATCGCAGGCGTCGTGGGGCTTCTTGGCGGCGCCACCTTGGCGTATGTCACGAGGAATTCCGCAGTCAATGTGCTGGGCTCCTCATGGGTCGTTCCGGTGATTTTGGGGTTGTTGGGGATTCTCGTCCTCGTTCTGGCATGGACGGTCCGCAAGTACGCGAAGGGAGAGCTGAAGGACATCGATCCTCGGCGCGCCTTTAATACCTTGGTGATGGCGAAGTCGTTGTCTCTGGCGGGTTCCCTCCTGGCGGGCTGGTATTTGGGGCAGCTTCTGGTTGTCCTTCCGCGCGGAGACGCACCGTACTATTCCGAGGTGATTCTGGAATGTGCGGTGTCAGCAGGAGTCAGTCTGTTCGACGTCATCGCCGGCATCGTGTCCGAGTGGTGGTGCCAGCTACCCCCGAACGAGGGGCCGGAGCACGAGAAGATGAAGCGCCGCAAAAGGATGTTGGATGCTTCCGCGTCGCAGAAGCGGTCCTCCTCGGAGCAGCAGACGAAGCCGATCAATACCCTTTCGGAGCCCCGCGAAGGGCACCGATATGACGGTGATCGTCGTCGTTCATAGCGTTCTGTTGGCTTGTGTGATGGCTCATGTGACGTCAAATACGCGGAAAATGATGATTTTTGCCACAAAGTGATGACACAATAGGGATATGAAGAACTTCAGATTCACTAAGCCTCGTGGAACACAGAACGTGGCCCTTGTGGTGGAGGACACCACCGACGCCCGTCGTTTCACCAAAGTGTATTCATCCGACGAATTGTATCCTCTGAACGCAGATCGCTACTACACGGATTTGCCCAATCTCTTTGTAGACGTCCTCGACGTCGCGGAAGGAGAGGGACCTGAGATGGAGGAAGCCTCCGCCACCTCCAAGGTTCTCACCGCGCCCTCGATCACTCTGCGCACGCTGACCCGACGCGCACAGCGTTCAGCCGCAGATGGTTCCGGTAACGCGCAGCGCTTCGCCGATGCCAAGGATCTGTGGAACAAGATGGAGTCCCATATCCTTTCCGCAGTGGTGAAGCCGGACGATAAACCGATCACCGATGTTCGCAAGTCCAAGAACTGGCGTAAGAGCCAACCGTTCGCTGACGTTGCCGCAGACCCACAGGCATGGTTCGTCACCGACGTTTTCTCACGCTCGAACCAGCAGAAGAACCCGATCGACGCCTACCGCGGCCTGAGCGCCGTCTTCGATGCCCTTCTTGAGGGACTCGACGATTTGGCGGCCGCCGACCTGCTCACCATGAAGACCGGCATCTGCGAGAATCTCAGTTTCCCCACCTACGCACAGATTTCACGTGCCCTCAACGATTCCAACATGCTGGTGTTCCACAACGACACGCAGTTGGCGGAGTGGATCCGCGCCGAGACCCACAAGAAGGAATACCTCTATTCGGGCACGCCAGTGATTGTCCACCTGCCGCAGGGGAAGCCTTCCATTCCGGGCGACAGCGCCGAACGGAAGGATCTCGACCTCGAAAGCGGTGCCACGGTGACCGTGTCGAACCTCGCCAACCGCCTCGCACCGAAGGGAAAGGCGCGTTAAAAATAGCAATCGGCCTGCCTTTTCTCCTCGCATGGAAGATCTCATGGAAGAGAGAAGACAGGCCTGTTTTGTCTCTGGAGTTTTGTCGTCAGTCTTTCGGCTTCGGCACCCGGATCATGGCCTCCTGGCTCATGGCGGCGACGAGCTGGCCATCCTGGTACACCTTTGCCTGGCAGAGCGTGCGTCCATGTGCCGCGACGGGCGCATCCTGCACGTAGAGGTGCCAGCGGGTGACATCGATGTTGTGGTAGCACCACATCGAGTGGTCGATGGTGGCGAAGGAGATGCCCGGCGTGAGGAAGCTCAGGCCTGCGCGGCGAATGGCGGGTTCCATCATGATCTGATCGCAGCCGACGGCCAGAATCGCACGATGCATGGTCTGGTTCAGCGGCGGTATCGGACGTTCGGCTTCCTGCGAGGCGTCTTCCTGGGATCCTTCGGCGGCGTGCAGGGTCTCGTCTCTGTTGATCGCGCGCATCCACACGAGCTGATGGCCGGTGTGGTTCGTGGCGGACTCTTTGTCGGCCGCCATCATGACGGTGGGCGTCACGTGGCGGATATCAAAGGGTGACTCGCTGGCGTAGTAGTGCGCGAAATCGGATTTGTCCGCATAGGGTTCCATCAACTTCTGCGCGCTCGTCAGGGTTTCGGGGTCCGGCACATCGGTCGGCGCGTCCGTCGGGGCGGCATCGTGGAATTCAACGCCGTACTGTCCCTTTTCCTGGTAGCTGGCGATGGCGGTGAGGATTGCGCCCTTCGACTGTGTCGCGTTGATGCGGCGCGCCGAGAAGGAACGGCCGTCACGCAACGACTCCACGTCGAAAAGAACGTCCTGATGAATGTCTCCGGGGGCGATGAAGTATCCGTGTACAGAGTGGGGGACGCGGCTCTTGGGACCGGTGAGTGCTCCAGCCATCAGCGACTGCGCGATGACCTGCCCGCCGTAGACGCGGCCGGTGGGGAAGTAGAGGCTTTCTCCGGTGACGAATGTATGGCCGTTGCTTTCGGCCGGTTCACCCAAACTCAAAACCTTGATGAGATGCTCCAAGGGAGTTTCTGTGCTCATGTCTGCCTCCATCTCGTGGATCGTCGTCGAAACGCTCATTACAGAATAAATCACAGTCGGAAGAACGGCCGGTTAAGTGAAATGTCGGCGGCGTATGGCCATAAACAGGCAGATTGGCGAGTGTGGCGGATCGGGGAACATGACGGATTCCCTGTGGCGCCGGTCAACGCAATGTCGGTATGTCGAGGGAAATGTGCCTGTGCCTGTGCTTATGGCGGTGACTGTGCCGACGTCGTTGTGCTGCATACTCAGAGCGTCGTGAAATATCCGATGATTTCCTCTGCCGTGCCATAGGAGGCCTGTGCTCCCTGACTCAGTGTGGAATAGGCGGCGACGTAGGAGGCGAGGCGTGCGGAGTCGAGGAGTGTCTTGCCTGAGGAAAGGCCTGCGAGGACCGTTCCCATGAAGGAGTCTCCGGCACCGGTGGTGTCGGCCGCGGGCACGCTAATCGGATCGATGCGATGGAGGTGGCCGTGATCGATGACGACGGAACCGGCTTCTCCCAATGTCACGATGGCGGCGTCGAAGCCCTTTGCAGCAAGGCGGCTGGCGATGTCTCTCCAGTCGACGTCGTTCCAGTTCACACTGTTCCGGTGGCCTTCGGAGGGAGTTTCGAAGTCGATGAGCTGCGCCATCTCGTGCTCGTTGACCAGCAGAACGTCCGTCGCCTCGACGAGTGCGGCAGGGAGTTCGGCGATGAAAGGAGAGTCGTTCAGCAACACCGTCCGCCCTGTGGCATGGGCGAGCTGGGCGGCATGCGTCACCGTCTCAAGAGGTGCCTCCAAACACAGACCCAGCGTCGCCGCTTCGGTGAGTGCGTCGGAGACAGAATCGATGTATTCGGGCGTCACCGTGGCATTGGACCCCGCAGAATAGACGATGGTGTTCTCTCCATTGCCATCCACGGTGATGACGGTGGTGCCGCTCGGGCCTTCCGCATGGCGCACGTGGCTCACGTCCACCGAAGCGTCGGTGAGGTGAGAGAGCAGGAAATCGGCGTTCGAGTCCTGCCCCACCGCCCCGAAGAGCATGGACTGCGCCCCGAGCAGTGCCGCTGCCGCCGCCTGGTTCGCGGATTTTCCTCCGGGAAGGATCGTGAGCGGCCCGCCCGTCACGGTTTCGCCGGGGCGGGGGAGCGTGGCGGTGGTGACGGTGTAATCGGCGTTCATGGAGCCGACCACAGCTACCGAACCGGTGAGATCCCTCAACTGGTGAAGATATGTGAGTTGTTCGGAGGTGAAGCGTGTCATCAATGCCTTCTTTGAATGAGGTTATAGGGGGGGAAGAGATCTGCCGGAGGATCGTCCTTGCCTTACAAGAAAGCCCCCTCCCGGACCAAAGGATTCTAAGAACTCAAAGGATTCAATGGATTCGGGAAGAGGCGAGGACGGGAGGAACGGACTACTGCCGGGTGAGCTTCCTGTGCAGACGGTGGGGCTTGGAGGCCTCGTCGCCCAACCGGGCCACCTTGTTCTCCTGATAGGCGGCGAAGTTGCCTTCGAACCAGTACCAGTTCGCAGGATTCTCGTCGGTTCCCTCCCACGCGAGAATGTGGGTGGCGATGCGGTCAAGGAACCAGCGGTCGTGGGAGATCACCACGGCGCAGCCTGGGAATTCGAGCAGGGCGTTTTCAAGGCTTTCCAAGGTTTCCACGTCGAGATCGTTCGTGGGCTCATCGAGCAGGAGCAGATTTCCACCCTGCTTGAGCGTCAACGCCAGATTCAAGCGGTTGCGTTCGCCTCCGGAAAGGACTCCGGCGGGCTTCTGCTGGTCCGAACCCTTGAACCCGAAGCTCGCTACGTAAGCGCGAGTGGGAACTTCGATGCCGCCGACCTCGATGAAGTCGAGTCCGTCGGACACCACTTCCCACAGGGTCTTATCGGGATCGATGCCCTCACGGTTCTGGTCGACATAGGAGATCTTGACGGTGTCGCCGATCTCCAAGTGGCCGGACGTGAGGGGTTCCAGACCCACGATCGTCTTGAAAAGCGTCGACTTTCCGACGCCGTTCGGGCCGATGACGCCCACGATGCCGTTGCGTGGCAGCGTGAAGCTGAGATCGTCGATGAGGACCCGGTCGCCGAAGGCCTTGTGGAGATGCTCCGCCTCCAGAACCTTGGAACCCAGACGTGGCCCCGGCGGAATCTGAATTTCGGAGAAGTCGAGCTTCTTGGAGTTGCGTGCCTCGGCCTCCATCTGTTCGTAGCGTTCCAGACGCGCCTTGTTCTTTGCCTGACGGGCCTTGGGGGAGCTGCGGACCCAGTCGAGTTCGCTGTTGAGACGCTTGGAGAGCTTCGCGTCCTTCTGTCCCTGGATCTCCAGACGCTTGGCCTTGGTCTCCAGATACGTGGAATAGTTTCCCTTGTAGGGGTAAAGGTGGCCGCGGTCGACCTCGCAGATCCATTCCGCGACGTTGTCGAGGAAGTAGCGGTCGTGGGTGACGGCGAGGACGGCGCCCTTGTAGCTGTGCAGGAAGTTCTCGAGCCAGAGGATCGACTCCGCGTCCAGATGGTTGGTAGGCTCGTCGAGCAGAAGGAGATCGGGTGCCTCCAGCAGCAGCTTGCACAACGCCACGCGACGGCGCTCGCCGCCGGAGAGAACGGAAACCGGCGTATCCGGGTCCGGACACTGCAGCGCATCCATTGCCTGCTGCAGCTGATTGTCGAGGTCCCAGGCGTTGGCGGCATCGATTTCGGTCTGCAGCTTGCCCATTTCCTCCATGAGCGCGTCGAAGTCGGCATCCGGGTTGCCCATCTCTTCGCCGATCTGGTTGAAGCGGTCCAGCTTCGACTTCAGACCTCCCACGGCCTGTTCGATGTTGCCCATCACGGTCTTGTCTTCGTCAAGCGGCGGTTCCTGCTGCAGGATGCCCACGGAGAAGCCCGGGGTCAGCTTCGCTTCGCCGTTCGACACGGTGTCGAGGCCCGCCATGATCTTGAGCAGGGTGGACTTGCCCATGCCGTTGGGCCCCACCACACCGATCTTCGCGCCGGGCAGGAAGCTCAGGCTCACGTCGTCCAGGATCACGCGGTCGCCGAACGCCTTGCGCGCCTTGTACATTTGATAGATGAATTCAGCCATAATCCCTATTGTGCCCGAGCACTCAGACCATTGGCGAGGTTGCGGCTCTCAGAGAGTTTTACAGGGCCACGAGATCTGCCGGTACCGGTTCGGGGTAGGGTGAACGCATGAGGAAGAAGAAAAGGAAAAAGGGCATCACGATTCTGCGCGTGGTGGTGGCGGTTTTCCTCGTCGCCGTGGTTGCTGCCCTCATCTACGTTTTCGTCGCTTTTCGTGGAGTGGCGAACGACCTCAACGCTGCTTCCGGGGACATTGCTTCCCAGAATGCCGTGGCGCTGGTACGCGGCGCGGACGCGTCACGTGGGCGCGCGACACGGTAGATCGTGACGTGGTGGATATGGTGCCCGTGAACGAACACGGTGATAATGGCAAAGAAACAAGAGAGTAGTGACAGGAGACTGCCATGACACAGGTATTTTTCATTCTGGCCATGCTGGCCGTGGTGGTGATAGGGAGCATCGTGCACCGTCATCTTCCCCGTGTGCCTCTACCCATCGTGCTCATCGCGCTGGGAATCCTCCTCGCCTTCTTCCCCATGTTCTGGAACTTCTCCTTCGACCCCAGCCTGTTCATCTTCGCTGTCATTTCGCCGCTGCTCTACCACGAGGCCAGTCACGCCTCCCGCTACTGGATCGGACGCGGCGCCCGCAACATCGTCTCGTTGGCGATCCTCCTTGTGACCGTCACCGTCGTGGTGGTCGGTGTACTGATGCATGCGCTCTTCCCCTTCATCCCGCTGGCGCTCGCGATGACCGTGTGCGCCATCGTCACCCCCACCGACGCCTCCGCAGTCGGGGCTCTGGTCCCCAAGAACGATGAGTTCAAGATCCCGCTGGTCATTCTCCAAAACGAGTCGCTTTTCAACGACGCCACGGGCATCGTGGCCTTCGAACTCTCCCTCGCCTTTTTCCTGACGGGAGAGTTTTCGGTGGAGGAGGCGGCCAACGACTTCCTTTTCTCTTTCGTGGGCGGACTGTTGCTGGGAGCGGTGCTGGGATTCGTGGTGCGCGGCTTGATGCACCTGCTGATGGAATTTCATGACGACACCGCCTTCATCGTGGTGGTCGCCGAACTGGCCATTCCCTTCATCGTGTACTTCGTAGGAGAGGAAATCGGAGTATCGGGAATCCTCGCCGTGGTTGCGGCAGGGCTCGTTCAGGGAGCAGAGCTCGCCGACATCGGCCTCGCTTCCAGCCACATGCAGCTCGTGCGCCACAACGTGTGGGAAATCGTGGAAGGAGTCCTCGGGGGCATTGTTTTCGTACTGCTGGGCGTGAGCCTGCCCTCGGTGATCCAACAGATCGACGCCACCCATCACCATCTCGTCTGGATTTTGGTACTGGCGGGTCTGGTGCTGTATCTCGCGAAATTCGGCATCAGACTGCTGTGGACCCGCTACTTCGTCTGGATGCACACGAAGAGCAAGCATCGTTGGCTCGACGCCCTCATGATGACCTTCAGCGGCGTGAGCGGAACCATCTCACTGTCGCTGGCACTGATGCTGCCGAAAACCGTTGACGGACAGCCCTTTGCCTATAGACCCATGCTGATCTTTCTGGCGAGTGTGGTGATTCTCATCAGCATCATCGCCCCGGTGTTCGTCCTGCCACGCATCGTCGGAGGACAGGAGGAGCAGGAGCGCCTCAAGCGCACACACCGCGACTGGACGCACCGCATGATCATCGAGGGAATCAAAGCGGTCAAAAACGACCCCGACCATCCCTCGGAATCAGGAATCGTCGTCTCCTCCCTCGCCGAACAGCTGGTGGACGGGAAACTGCGGCACCCGCGGCGTGAACGCGACATCCTCGCCAAGGCGCAGCACGCCGAGAAAACGGCGGTGACCGCGATGCACGAGCGAGGGGAGATCTCGGACAAGGACCTCGAGGAGTACCTGCATTTTCTCGATCTCACCAGATTCTCCTTCGACAACAGCCTCTGGAAAAACATCCTCTTCCGTATCCGCTTCGGACTGCACACCCTGCGCCACACGGAGATGACGGAGGGGGAGAACATGCTGTACGTCTCGCCGCTCATCGCCGAACAAATCTACTGGCGGCGCGCCTTCGAACTGCGCGGTTCCGACATCTGCATTCCGGAGGCAGTGGGATACGAGGCAGCCATGACGGTCCTGAAATCCCTGATCAAGGAAGAGAAGGCCGAGTCAGGCCAGGCAGGCACCACCCGCAGAGAAGTGCATGCCGTCCGCCGCTTCTACAACGAGCGGCACCGCCGACTCACCCTGCCCGAACCCAAACGCGAGATCATCTACCAACTGTTCCTCAAGGCGTTCCACGCCGAGTACGAATTCTTCCAGAAGGCGCTCGCGGAGGGGAAGATTCCTCGCGATATTGCCGGGAAACTTCAGGAACGCGTCATCTACGACGAGATGGCCTACCTTCGCAACTATGAATCCATCACGGACCGGGTGACGCCGGACTGATCGTTCGTGTCGCCTTTTCTCCCGTATGCGCTTTAATGGAGAGATTGGTTTCGTTACATTGAGCACAGGGTTGTGTATACAAGAGAATTTGGGCATGTTGAACGTTTGAAAGGAAGTCATGCAATTCCCGCATCGGGTGATGCCTCCTCCGTCGGAGTCCGCCTCGTGGCGCAAAAACATCAACCTTTTCCTCGCCAGCCAGTTTCTGACAGGAATCACGTCGATGGTGGTGCAGTATTCCATCATCTGGTACCTCACGCAGAAAACGAATTCCGCCACGGTGCTGAGCGTGGCCACTCTGCTGGGCATGCTCCCCATGGTCTTTCTGAGCCCTTTCATCGGTGGGTTCGTCGACCGGCTCAATAAAAAGATGCTGCTGATTGTCCCCGATGTCGTGGCCGCCATCGCCGCTGTAGTGCTGTCAGCGGTGGGGACTGCCGCTGGTACGTTTCCGCTGTGGCTGGTTTTCGTGTCATTGCTGGTTCGTTCCATCGCACAGACTTTTCAGATGCCGACAATCCAGTCCATCATTCCTGCCATGGTTCCCCGCGAGGAGATCACCAAAGTCAATGGACAACTGGGAATGGTGCAGTCCGCTAATTTCATCGTCGCTCCCGCATTGGGTGCGTTCCTGTACACTTTCATTCCCATCAATTTCCTGCTACTGGCGGATGTCCTCGGTGCACTCGTCGGTGTGGGCATGCTGATGTTCATCTGGATTCCCGAAGCGGGTTCTAGGGTATTCGCGGCTGCAGGCATGAAGCAGCAGGCCGGAGAGAGCGTGAATCCAGTGAGTCCGGATTCCTCCGTGCAGGTGTTCGATGACGCAAAATTTGGCCTTCGAAAACTGCGCGAGAACAAAGGGATCTGGTACGTCACACTTATCGGAACGCTGTTCACTCTCCTTTTCATGCCTGCCGTCAGTATGTATCCGCTGATGACCATGAGTTATTTCCATGGAACCGTGTTCCAAGCCGGTGTAGTGGAAGTCGTTTACTCCGTGGGAATGCTTATTGCCGGTGCGGTGATCGGAGCGTTCGGCAAGTGGAAGAATCGGATGCCTCTCATCCTGTTCTCCTTTTTTGGAGTTGGCATCGTGTATGGAATTTCGGGGCTATTGACCGGCGATCTTCGCGGTTTCGTCATCTTCGTCATTCTCAACACGATCGGGGGCTTCGTAGCGGCCTTTTTCAACATTCTCTACATGGCGGTGGTCCAGGAGTCATATCCTCCCGAAGAGCTCGGTCGCGTTATGAGCGTCATGAACTCCTTCATGAATGCCGCTGGTCCCGTCGGCCTCATCTTTGCTGGTCCCTTGGCGGATTCCATTGGTGTGGAGAAGCTTTTCCTCATCGCAGGAATCGGCGGGATCGCCTGCGGTTTCATGGCGTTGACAAGTTCACGAGTGCGCAATATCGATCGTGACCTCCATGCGCACCAGGAGCATCAGCAAACCGCGAAATGAGGACAAGAACAAGAACGAGAACGAAACAACCGACTCGGTAAAGCAGAAGTCCCTCCCGCAAATTTGCGGGAGGGACTTCTTGATATCGGCACTCAACTGATCAACAGATATCCAGCTGACCTGTCGATTGGCGTCCGACTGCATCCACTTAATGTCCGACCATCATCAACCTTTGACTGGCTCAAATGGCTCAGAGCATATCGCCCTGCGCTCGCAGCAACTCGCCCAGCGAAGGCTGCTTTGCGGTGTCGATGCCGTAATGGGCTGCGTAGTCGTTCACTGTCTTCTCTCCGTAGAGAACGGGATCGAGTGGCATGAAGGCAGTGGCCACAGGATCGTCAGGCGTGATGATGGCATTGATGACGATGGGCTTCTTGTTTCCTTCCGCCTGAAGCTTGGCTACCTTTGCGAAAACCTCATCGGCTTCGTTGACGGAGCGGATGGTGAAACCGATGCCGCCCAAACCTTCCCCTACCTTTGCCCAGTCGGCTTCGGTGAGATCAACACCGTAGAGGTGCTGGCCGGTGTCCACCTGCTCCTTGTAGATGAACCCCAATCGATTATTCGTGAACACCACATTGACCACAGGAAGACCATAGCGAGCCTGGGTAATGATGTCGGGTGCGACCATGGAGAATCCGCCGTCGCCCGACAGGGACCAGACATGGGCACCCGGCTTTGCGTTCAAGGCACCGGCGATGCCAGCGGGGACACCGAATCCCATTGTCGCGAAGAGCCCGGATATGGCGAAACGCTGGCGCGCGTTCATGGGCAAGCCACGGACACTCCACTCCGAAACGTTGCCGGTGTCGACCGCATAGAGATCGTCCGGGCCAGCGATCTCGGCGATGTGCTTCGTGATTGTTTCAGCATGAAGGCCCTTGGAGTCGTCAAGAGCGAGTTCGTCAAGCCAAGCATCCCAATTGCGCTTGTTCACGCGGTTCTGTTCCAGCCATTGGCTCGGTTCCGGTGAGAGGCCCTTCTTCATCAGGGCTTCGAGATAGGTCTTTGCATCGCCGATGACGGCGTAGTCGACCGGCACTGTTTTACCGATGTCGTACGGATTGATGTTGACCTGCAGAATCTTGACGTTCTGCGGCCAAAAGCGCGCAAACGGGAATTCCGAACCGACGAAGAGGATGAGATCCGCATGCTGGAGTGCCTCGAAGGCGGGCTTTGTTCCCAAGCGTCCGAAGGTGCCGAGGGAGTTCTCGTGATCGGTCGAGATCACGCCGGTTGCCGGAACCGTCGTAATGACCGGTATGTGGAACTGCTCGGAGAAACGTTCGACGGTGTCGCGTGCGCCCAGCAGGCCGCGGCCCGCATACAATACCGGATGTTTGGCGTTCTGGATCATGGAAATGCCATCGTTGACGGCATGTCCGTCGATAAGCTGTGTGAAGTTGTTCTCCCAGACTCGTGGAGTTTTGGAAGGTTCGTAGTCGATTTCTGCCTCGGTGAGATCCTCCGGAAGCACCACGACAGCGACTCCTGACTCGCGGTAGGCTGCGCGAATTGCCTGATTGATGACATACGGGATCTGTTCCGCGGTGGTGACGGTGCGGTTGTAGACGCTGACGTCGGCGAACATGGGAACTTCGTCCATTTCCTGGAAGTAGTTCGTGTTGATGGTGGCGGTCGGTACCTGTCCGATGAGTGCCAAGACCGGGACATGGTCCATCTTCGCATCGTAGAGACCGTTGAAGAGATGGGTTGCGCCTGGCCCTGCCGATCCAAAAGCGACGCCGATCTTTCCGGTGTATTTCGCATCTGCCGAAGCGGCGATGGCACCGACCTCTTCATGCCGTACCTGAATGTATTTGACTTTGTCTCTCTCGAGGTAGAGTCCCTCGACTGTGTGGTTGATCGAGCCGCCGGGGATTCCGTAGACATGGTCCACGCCCCATTCCTCAAGTACTTTGACCAGAGCCTGGCCGGCAATCATCTTCGCCATCTTTCCTCCTTGAAATCCGGCGGTTGCTCGGGGCTGGCATTGTTGCCACAGTGCCCACTTGTTTGGGAGCAACCTCTAACTGTTCGTACTCACATCATTTCGCCCAGCTCGTTTTTTGGCAAGGGGTAGAGGAACTTCATCTGAGCGAGTAATTGTCATTGGTTCTCCGCCGCATATGGTTCGAGTGGAATCGCCGGCTGCAGCGTTAGGAGAACTGCGATGTTAGGAGAACCGTGAACCGCTGTTGTTTTCTGAAGCCTATTGAAGAACGCCAGTCGCCTGCAGGACACCGAAAAGCGTTCCAAGGATGATCAATCCCGCGAAATTGACGCCGAGGAACGTGGTGAGGAATTTCTTCCGTTCCTTGGGGAATTCCTTAATGAAGAGCGTGATGGTGATGAGATTTGCCAACGAGGCGATGGGGGAGCCGAGGCCGCCAATGTCTACGCCATAGAACAGTGCGGCTGGGGATGTGGTGAACTGCGAAAGCAGAACGGTGATCGGCACATTGCTGATGAACTGGCTCAGCAGCAATCCCGACAGATACGTCGACATCGGCGAGCCGACCAATCCGGTGAGGAAGGCGTGCAGCACTGCCATATGTGAAATGTTGCCGACTGCGATGAAGATAAAGAAGATGGTGGCGAGAAGGTTGTAATCGGCCTTGAGGAAAAGCCTACGATCCGCAATGAGCGTGATACCTACGGTCACCACGAGTGTCGCCCAGTCGGGAACGACTTGCAGCACGCAGAGGACAACGGAGACTGCGGCAAAAATAAACGGAATGATGCGCTTCGGGTTCACGATTTTCGGAGCCGTCGTGTCTGACGTGATCGGTCGCGGCTTTACAAAGGAGACGGAGCAGAACAGCAGGAGAATGCTCGCGGCGAAGAGGGGAAGCGAATAGCTGAAGAACGTTCCGATGCTGAGATTGAAATGAGTGTAGATGTACAGGTTGTGAGGATTTCCAACCGGTGTGAGACTTGATCCGAGATTCGCACAGATGGTGACCATCGTGATGGGGAAATAAATATTTGCGTTTGATCTGCGTTTCATCATGAGAACGAGCGGAACAACCGTCAGAATCGTCACATCATTTGTGGCGAACATCGCAAGAAAGAGCGACAGCAGACACATCGCGATCGACAATGATCGTTCGTTGGTACATCTGATGAGGATGTGCATCGAGAGCCAGCTGATGAGTCCGTACTGATCAAAGGCCTTGATCACCAGCATCAGTTGGAACAGCACGATGATCACATGCCAGTCCACGTAGCTCCACTGAGGGGTGTTAAAGAAGGAAGTGACGATAGAAACCGTGATGAGAATGGAGAGGAAAAGGTGGTTGACGATCACGCCCCATGCCGTGCGGATGAATCCTTTTTCTCTGAATTGATTCACGATGCTTCGTCGATGAACCGGAGGAGTTTCTGCAACGGAAGTCGAAGACGTCGATGCGTTTGTTTTCTTTGTTGTCTGCTGTGGTGTAGAAGGTAGCGCTGCCGGAGAAGGAGTCTCTTCAAGAGTCGGATCCGGTATGGCATTGCGGCTACTCATCTATTGCCTTTCTCAAGTTCTCAGGCGGTTTCGCGGGCACGTTGTTCCTCGTAAAGCTTGGTGCAGAAAATGGGACTTTGTCGCGTGGATTGCTGAAGACCTGCGAACCACGAAACCAGTATATCCGCAGGTCTGCCAGAAAGATGCGGCGAGTCATAAATCGTTACCGTCTCCGCATTGAGAGCGTGAACCTGTGCGTGTGGAACCGTATGCACAGGTATGTGTGAGTGGAGTACGTTTCGCAATTCGACACGCCATGCGAAGTCACACTTCGATAAATTTTCCTTTATGAAGCGTGAAGCTCTGTGGAATGAAGTGTGAATGCCGGTGTGCGCTGCGGCAATGCCATGTGATGCGCAAATGCTGTGTGGGGCGGCTCGGGCTTGAACCGAGGACCGAATCATTATGAGTGATTTGCTCTAACCGACTGAGCTACCGCCCCCTGCAAACACTGAAGATACTAACAAACTGAACAGACCGAAACACTGACATCCCGAGAATTGATCTCAGGAAAATGAGCTGTTTTGATCGGGAGAGAGTGGAATCTCCTGCTGATGTCAATCGGTGACGGGAGAAAAGGCTCCTTCCACATGCATGTCGATGATGCCGATGGCTTCCATGGTTGACATCATCGTCGTTGGGCCCACGAATACGAACCCTTCGCGTTTCAATCTCTGCGAACACGCTATTGACTCGGGGGTGGTCGGCCGGAGATCCGCTGTGGAACGGGGACGGGTGTGGTCCTGCGGTGCGTACGACCACAGTAGTTCCGCAAGATTCGGGGTATCTGGAGAATTCCGCAGCCTTAACGTCGCCTGCGCGTTCGTGCGTGCGGCTTCAATCTTTCTGCGGTTTCGGATGATGGAAGAGTCTTTCAAGAGTTCGGCAATCTTCTCGTCGTTGAAGGAAGCGACGACGTCTGGTGAGAACCCTTCGAAGGCTTTTCTGAAGGCGGGACGGCGCTCCAGAATAGTTTTCCATGAAAGCCCTGCTTGGAAGGCTTCGAGGCAAAGACGTTCGTAGATCTCCTGCTCATCATGTGTCGGTAGTCCCCATTCGGTGTCGTAATAGTCGCGAAGGAGACCGGGTGCGGCTGCCCACTCGGGGCGTAGAAGACCGTCCTCGCACTGAATAAGGCCGTTGGGCATCCGAGTGAATGAGGCGTCCGTGGCCTCTTTTCCATGGAGGAGTGTTCTCATTGTGTTTTCCTCTCGTCGTGAAGTCTTTTTCCACAATAGGGGCGGGAGAGCGTGTTGCATACAAAAAGTCAGGGTTGTGGCCTGATGCGCCCATTCGACCACAACCCTCTGAGATGAGTGTGTGACTTTGGATCTTTCTGCATTCTTGAATCACACGGAATCCAGCAGAGGATTTCGTCGCAGAAAGGAAGAATGATGGTTTTGTCATCGTCGATAGTATTGCGTGGTTTCTTGGGAACGGATCCGAAGAGTTTTAATGCGAACGGAGCCTCTGGCTGCTCTTTCCGGTTGGCGTCGTCCCGAGGGTATTACGATCGAAAAGCTCAGCGCTGGAAAGATTCTCCGACGACATGGATATCCGTGCGTTCCTTCCGCAATCTTGCGGTGAACGTCACTCAGGCACTGTCAAAGGGAGATCCAGTCGTCGTTGTCGGAGAACTTGTCACCGATGAATGGGAGCAGGAGGGGACTCATCGAACGGCGCTGGTACTGCAGGCGAGTGTGATTGGCCACGATCTCACTCAAGGGGTGAGCCGTTTCGTACGGACGCGCGCGTCGCATTCTGCGGCGGTGACCACCGCTAGTGCGGAACAGGGCTCTGCCCATGGAGAACTCTCTTCTAACGATCCGCAGGTTGCGGGGATGTCGGTTTTCGTTCCCTCCGTCGGAGAGCAGGAACCGCTACAGGACGAAAATCGTCTTGCGGATTCCTCCTTGAGCGGCGTTCCGAGTAATCATGTATCGGCGTGGGAGGATTCACAGGGAGAGGGAACTGCTCGAATAGATGAATTTGGTGGCTTCATTGATAGTGCCGGGCCAGAAGATTCGGAGTCGTCGACTGCGGCGGTGGAAGAGACACCTCTGAATCGAGACGAGGAGAGAACAGAAGAGGCCGTCATGGTGTAACACGACGGCCTCGGACTTCACTATCGTCATTGACGACGATGATTGGTTACCAGATACGCACCCGTTCATCCGGATCGCGCCACATTGTATCGCCCGATTCGACATGGAAGGCATCGTAGAAGGCATCGACGTTGCTGACGATTCCGTTGGTCCGGAATTCGGCGGGGGAGTGCGGGTCAATCGCCAGATACTGTTCGGCGAGTTCGTCGCGGTTCTTCGTGCGCCAGATGGTGGCATAGGAGAGGAAGAAGCGCTGTGCTCCGGTTTCCCCGTCAATGACAGGTGCCTGTGCGAGGGAGGACTTGAGATCTTCTGGTGTGTCAACATTTCCGCCAATGGAGAGCGCATAGGCCTTCAGCGCGATATTGACGCCGCCGAGGTCACCGATGTTCTCGCCAATGGTGAAGGCACCATTCACGTGGGGTGCCTTTTCGGGAGTACCCTCCGCCTCATACTTCTGTTGTAGTTGGAAGGGGACGAACGAGTTGTATTGCTCGATGAGGGCCTTGGTCCGCTTTTCGAAATTGGCGCGGTCCGATTCGGTCCACCAGTTGTTCAGCTTGCCGTCGCCGTCGTATTTGCTGCCCTGGTCGTCAAAGCCGTGGCCTATCTCGTGTCCGATGACAGCGCCGATTCCGCCGTAGTTCGTTGCGTCATCAGCCTCGGGGTCGAAGAAAGGAGGTTGCAGAATGGCGGCAGGGAACACAATGACGTTCATCGTCGGTTCGTAATAGGCGTTGACGGTCTGTGGATTCATCAGCCACTCGTCTTTGTCGACGGGTGTGCCGGCCTTCGCCATCTGATATCCAGCCTCATAGACATTGGCGGCTCGTATATTGCTGACCAGATCCTGATCCTCGTTCACATGGAGAGCGGAATAGTCACGCCAATGGTTTGTATAGCCGATCTTCGGCGAGAACTTGGCAAGCTTTTCAAGAGCTTTCTTTTTGGTTCCTTCGCCCAGCCAATCACTGGAGGTGATGGAGACACGGTAGGCCTTGATGAGGTTCGACACCAGAGTCTCCATGCGTTCCTTCGACTCTGCAGGGAAATGGCGTTGAACATAGACCTTGCCAACTTCTTCGCCACTGATGCCGTTGACGAGGCCGACTGCTCGCTTCCACCGATCCTTGATCTTGGTCGTGCCGGAAAGCACCTTTCCATAGAAATCGAAGGAGGCGGATTCGAAGGCGTGAGTCAAGTATGAGGCACGCGCCATCAGCTGGTGCGCCAACGCCCACGTCTTCCAAGCGTCGAGGCTTTCCTCATTCCACACTGCATCGAGTCCGGTGAGGAAGCTGGGCTCGTGAACGATGACACGGGCGAAAGCCTGTGAGAAATCGACGGGCTGGGACTCCGTGGCTGGGCTTGCGTCGTACGCGCGCTGCCACTGAGACACCCATTCACCCAGATCAAGGTGGGGAAGGGCCTTCGCCAGTTTGTCCCAGGTGTAGGGGTTATAGGTCTTGTCTTCATCGCGGGTCTCCACCACGGTCCAGTGATGAGCAGCGATCTTCGTTTCAAGGTCGACGACCTGTGCGGAACGGCGTTGTGCTTCTTCGTCATCCGCAGCAAGTCCTGCAAGAACGAAGAACTTTGCCAGCATGGCGGCGTAGGCGTCGCGAACCGGCCTGTAGCGATCTTCGCGGTAATAGGCTTCGTCCGGCAATCCCAGGCCGGCTTGCCCGATGTGAGTGATGTTGGTGGAGGAATCACCTGGGTCCGGATATACGGCGATTCCGAGGAAATCAGGTCCTCCAGCTGGGTTGAGGGACCCTAATACGGAGAGAAGATCAGACTTGCTTGCTGCGCCTGAAATGGCGTCGAGTTCGGTCTGGATGGGGGTGACTCCTGCCGCTTCAATGGCGTCTTCGTCAAGGAAGCTGTGGTAGAGCACCGTGGATTTCGGTGCCTGCGGATCCTTCTCCTCAAGGATCGTGCGAATTTGGGCTTCGGCGGTTTCGGCCAGTTGGTCGAAGGAACCGAAGCGGGAGCGGTCGGCCGGAAGCTGATAGGAATCAAGCCACGGGCCGTTTACATAGCGGAAGAAATCATCACGAGGGGAGACGGATGATGAGAATTCCCTTTTTGTAGTCGTCATGAATCACAGGCTAATCGCGTGAAATGACAACGAAGAATGAATTCTCTTACGAGCGGATTCGGAGGAAAGTTTCCGGTAGGTATCTATGCAAATTGTGCGAGCTGTGAGAACTGTGCGAACTCCGCAATCTACCCAAACTATGCAAGACCATGCACACTACGTGCACCACTTAATCTGTGTGAGCTCTTTAATCTGTGAGTTCTGCGAAGACGGTCGTATGAATCCACACGAAAAGCTGGAGTCTATACGAAAAGCTGGTAGACGTAGCGGAGATCATGGGGGTCGTCGTGCATTCGCACGACTCCCGCTCTTTGGAAACCTGTCTTTGCAATGAGATGCTGCATGCGGAGGTTCTTGGCGTGCGTGTCAATACGGAACTGCCGAAAGCCGAGGTCTTTTCCTCGTTCGATCAATGCCTTAAGAAGGCGCTCGCCAAGGTGCTGACCGTGGAAATCGGGTGAGACGGAGACCCGGTGCAATGCCGCATAAGGTGTATCGCTCCCAGGAAGCCATCGCCCGTCGTAGATGGCGGAATAATTGGGGTCCGGCTTTTGCCACAGTGCGGCACAGCCTGCGGTTACCCCATCAATTTCGAGGACATATTCCCACGCGTTGTCAATGTCTTTGGTGACGGTTCCTTCGTTTGGCGTTCCCTTCTGCCATTGAGGGATGCCGTCAGTTTTCAGCAGCGCTTTGGAATAGTTGATGAGCTGCATGATGTGAGCGAGGTCCTCGGAAGTGGCGACGCGTAAGCGAGAGGAATCCTCCCGTTGTGTCACGTGTTGTGTTCTGTGGTCCATTTCGTGAGCGGTGTTCGATTCGTCATTCATTATTGACATCCCCAAAAGGACACAACGACACCTTGACATTTTTCTTGGGGGAGGAAGGGTTCGACCCACCAAACTCGACACTTAGAACCTTAAAACGTTGAAGTTGCAGCACTTTTGGCTTTACGGTGATTTCATCGGCTGAAATGAGGTTTTGCCATGTCCATTTTCCAGATTTTTCTCGTAGCAGTTGGCGTCGCACTCGATGCCTTCGCGGTTTCGCTTGCTCACGGAGTCTCCATGCCGGGAGTCCGCGTAAACTCCGGTGAAACTGTCGCGGCAAAATCTCGGAACTCTTTTCTCTCGCCCCGCCTCAAAGTGTGGATTAAGGGCGCAGGAATCGTTGGACTATGGTTTGGCGGTTTTCAGCTGGTGATGGCGCTTATCGGTTATTTCGTTGGTGATCGCCTGAAATTTATCCCCGAAAACGCCACGCGATGGCTCGTCTTCGGTATTTTTCTGATTCTCTCCATCCTGATGTTGCGTGAGGCGTTCATGCCGGGATCGCCTCGTTCGACAGCCCAGATGTTTTCTGCACGGAAGATGGCACCCCTTGCGTTGGCAACGAGTATTGATTCGTTGGCCATCGGAGTGACGCTGGCGCTGACCGGGACCAACCCTTGGCTGAGTACGGGCCTCATCGGGGTGGTGACACTTGTTCTCTCCGCAATCGGATTTGTCACCGGCTCGGCTGTGGGAAGCAAACTTGAATTCGCATCACAGCTGGTAGGTGCGGGACTTCTTCTGGCGGTCGGTATCAAAGTGTTGCTGGGAATATAGGAACTGGAAATGTGGAATACGGTACGAACGTGGTGCGGTGACCCGCCGACGCCCACAAGTCCAAACCCCCTGTATACTTAAAACTCGGATTCACTTCCAACGCGAGCGTAGCTCAATGGTAGAGCCTCAGTCTTCCAAACTGATTACGCGGGTTCGATTCCCGTCGCTCGCTCCACTGAAAAACATTGGAAAGACGCCATTCCCTGATTGCGAAGGATGGCGTCTTTCTTGTTTTCAGGAGGGTTCGGGCGGATTTTCGGTTGGGCAATTTTCCGCAGAATCTCGCGCATTCATTGGCACTATAGTGCGCTTCCAGTGCGCAACGAGTGCAGTGAGAGTGCTCATGGAGTACCCGATAGAGTACCGGTTTTGGACACCCGTAAACCGCGAGAAATCGCGAACAACGATGACGAGTGGAAGAGACAGTTGTCTGCCATCTCACGTCGAACGGCAGGTCCTAGTGTTAGTCTTTCGATACATTTGAAATAGCGAATTGCTCGGAAAGGTCGTGTTATGTCTGATTCTCAGCTCCATACCGATACTTCTGAGCAGACGACAAGAACGGACGAAACGCACTCCACGGCAGAGAATGTCGATGCAGCGTCTGCACAGTCGGCAGAAACTCAGCGACATTTACATGCTGCTGCTGCGGGTAAAGACGCTGGGTCTTCAGACGGTTCCGAGTTTTCACAGGACTCTTCGCGGGACTCTTCACAGGAGTCTTTACAGGACTCGGAGATGGCAGCCGTCGAAGTCCGCGATGCCATCGAATCGTTACAGACCCCGCATCATGCGGTGTCGCTTGCTGAACAGAAACGCAAGCACCGGCATCCGGGAGCGTGGGTTGTCACCATTCTCGTCATCCTTGTGGCCATGATCGTTCCCTATTGGTTCGGTCGCGATTTTTCCATCAACCACACGGATACCGTTCTTAAAGTATTGAGGACCTTTGATCCGCGCGGTCTCGCACTGATTTCGTGGGTTGTTGTCGTCATTATCTTCGCGTCGGTTGGGTTGGCGATCAACGGATGGCTGCGTAAGTTGTGGATCCTTGTCGCGATTCTCTCTTTTTCCGCCGAACAGTTTTTGGCCGGACTCTCCCTGCTGAAGAGCAATTTCTGGTATTCCACGTACGTTGTTTTCCATGCCCACGCCGTGTATGCAAACGCCATCAATCTCGGTATCATCGCGGCGGTCGCCGGTCTGGTGGTGTTCGCGGTGGTTTTCGTGGCGATCCTCGTCCTCATCAAGCGCACCTCTCCACTCAATGTCCTGACCCGGGCAGGATCGGCGCTTTCCTGTTTCCTCATCATTGAGCTTGCAGCGTTATTCATCGTTCTTTTCGGCGGAATTATCACGATAGTGTGATTTTCCGTCCCGCGGTCTGGTGTTTGTCGGGAGCGGGCGTGTAAACTTTCACTTTGGCGTACACCGCCCGCGGATACAGAGCGCCGCATCATCGTGATGTTGGCACCGCGCAACAAGTAACAAGGAGGAGCTGTGGCACTCAGCACCGAAGAAAAGAAGTCCATCGTTTCAGAGTTCGCAACGCATGAGGGCGATACTGGCTCCCCAGAGGTTCAGGTTGCGCTCCTCAGCAAGCAGATTGCAGATCTGACCGAGCACCTCAAGAGCCACAAGCACGATAACCATTCGCGCCGCGGCATGCAGTTGATGATTGGTAATCGTCGCCGCCTGCTCAACTACTTGCGCAAGGAGGATGTTGACCGTTACCGTTCACTCATTGAGCGTCTCGGTTTGCGTCGATAAAACTTCCGCCCAGACACTTACATGTGTCTGGGCTTTTTTCATGTCGGACGATTTCGACTCGGAGGAACCCCAGGAAGAGGTTCACGAAATCGCGACATGGCACGTAGGTATTGAAGAAAAGAAAAGTAATCAAAGGAGGAACCCGTGGAGGGTCCCGAAATTAAAGCAGCAGAAGCTGTTATTGACAATGGAAAGTTCGGCAAGCGCGTTCTGCGCTTCGAGACGGGTCGTCTCGCCCAGCAAGCAGATGGGGCAGTAGCTGCTTATTTGGACGATGAGTCCATGGTTTTGTCCACCACCACCGCCGGCTCGAGCCCTAAAGAAAACTATGATTTCTTCCCGCTCACCGTCGACGTTGAAGAGAAGATGTACGCCGCGGGTAAGATTCCCGGCTCCTTCTTCCGTCGCGAAGGTCGCCCTTCATCCGAGGCCATTCTGGCGTGCCGTATCATCGACCGTCCGCTTCGCCCCCTGTTCCCGCACACCCTGCGCAACGAAGTTCAGGTTGTCGAGACCATCCTCGCTATTCACCCCGATGACGCCTATGACATGATCGCGTTGAACGCCGCTTCGGCATCCACGCTCATCTCCGGCCTGCCTTTCGGTGGCCCGGTGTCCGGCGTTCGCCTCGCGCTCGTTGACGGTCAGTGGATCGCAATGCCGCGTTGGTCCGAGCGTGATCGCGCCGTCTTCGAGATCGTGGTCGCAGGCCGCGTCATCGAGAACGGTGATGTCGCCATCGCCATGATTGAGGCCGGTGCGGGTAAGAACGCCTGGAACCTCATCTACAACGAGGGTGCCACCAAGCCGAACGAAGAGGTCGTCGCCGAAGGTATCGAGGCTGCGAAGCCCTTCATCCGCGTCATCTGTGAGGCTCAGAACGAGCTGAAGGAGAAGGCCGCAAAGGAAACCAAGGAATTCAAGCTCTTCCCTGAGTACACCGACGACCTTTACAAGCGCATTGACGAGATCGCTCACAAGGACCTCGACGAGGCTCTCTCCATCGCGGAGAAGCTTCCTCGCCAGGAACGCATCCACGAGATCAAGGAATCCGTCCGTACGCAACTCGCCAATGAGTTCACCGACATGGAGGATGCCGAGAAGGATAAGGAACTTGGCAACGCCTTCAAGGAGCTGCAGCGCCAGATCGTGCGTCGCCGCATCCTGACCGAGGACTATCGCATCGACGGCCGCGGCCTGCGGGATATCCGCACCCTTTCCGCTGAGGTCGACATCGTTCCTCGCGTCCATGGTTCCGCTCTGTTCCAGCGCGGCGAAACCCAGATTCTGGGCGTCACCACACTGAACATGCTCAAGATGGAGCAGACCGTTGACGCGCTTTCCGGTGACACCACCAAGCGTTACATGCACAACTACGAGATGCCTCCGTATTCGACGGGTGAAACCGGTCGAGTCGGCAGCCCGAAGCGCCGCGAAATCGGTCATGGCGCCCTCGCCGAGAAGGCTCTTATCCCAGTACTGCCAAGCCGCGATGACTTCCCCTACGCAATTCGTCAGGTCTCTGAGGCCATTGGCTCCAACGGCTCCACTTCCATGGGCTCTGTCTGCGCCTCCACGCTGTCGCTGCTCGACGCAGGTGTGCCGATCAAGGCTCCGGTGGCCGGCATCGCCATGGGTCTGGTTTCCGGTGAAGTCGACGGACAGAAGGTCTACAAGACCCTCACCGATATCCTCGGTGCGGAAGACGCCTTTGGCGACATGGACTTCAAGGTCGCGGGCACGTCCGAATTCATCACCGCACTCCAGCTCGACACCAAGCTTGACGGCATTCCGGTCGACATCCTCACTGCCGCGCTGAAGCAGGCGCACGAAGCACGTACGACGATTCTCGAGGTCATCAACGAGTGCATCGACGAGCCCAACGAAATGAGCGAAACTGCACCGCACATCATCACCACCAAGGTTCCTGTCGACAAGATCGGCGAGGTCATCGGACCCAAGGGCAAGATGATCAACCAGATTCAGGAAGACACGGGCGCTGACGTCTCCATCGAGGATGACGGCACCGTCTACATCGCTTCCGAAGGCGGCGAGGCTGCGAACAAGGCCAAGGATGTCATTGACCAGATCGCGAATCCTCACATTCCCGAGGCCGGCGAGAAGTACAACGGCAAGGTGGTGAAGACCACCAGCTTCGGTGCTTTCGTCAACCTCACGCCAGGAACCGACGGCCTGCTGCACATCTCCCAGATCCGCAACCTGCATGACGGGGAGCGCGTCGAGAGCGTCGAAGACGTTCTCAAGGAAGGCGACATGGTGGACGTCGTCGTTCAGTCTGTGGACGACCGCGGCAAGATCTCTCTCGCAATCCCAGGATTCGAAGATCAGGAGCAGCCTGCGCGCCACGAGCACAACGGACACGATCGCAATGGTCATGACGACCGTCGTGGTGGCCGTGGACATGGCCGTGACGATCGCCGTTCGGACCGTGGTCATGATGACCGTCGTGGTGGCCGTGGCCGCCGCAATGACCGTGACCGCGAATTCCAGGCCGACGATGAGGGCTACAAAGAGTATCGCCAAGAGCGCACCGAGCGCACGGAGCGTCCGCGCCGTCGTGTTCGCCGCGACTTCGACGAGAATGAGGACTGAGCTGAGAGCTTCGTCTCACAGCGAAGTCTGAGAACAGATTCTCAGTGAATGAGGGCATCGGCCGCTTGGTCGGTGCCTTTTTCATGCCGTAGCGGTCGCGACACGGCGATGCCAACTTACGAAGACAAAAATGGTGTGATAGGTTAACACCTGTTTCCAAAACCACATGACTGCAGATGATCGCTGCCTCTGTGGTTTTTTCTTTGCCGTCAATCCTTGACGCATAAGCATCCTTTTCAGCAAAGTGGCCTTTGTAGGCCTAGAAGTGAGAGATATATGCAGTCTGTTTCATCGTCAACCATGCCTGGCACTGCGCCTGAGCAGCGTTTCGCGCATCCCCATAAGGTGATGCTGGGCCTCTACCTCGGTGCGTTCCTTGGCATGCTTTCCGAGACGTCCATGAATATCGCCCTGCCTAATCTGGTCGATGCGTTCGGCATCACCACCGGCACCGCACAGTGGATGGTGGTTGGCTACATGCTGGCCATCGGAGTCGTGCTTCCGTGCGTCGGCTTCCTCCTCAAGTGGGTCAAGGCGAAGACCCTCGTGCTCTTTGCCCTCGGCTGCTTCCTCGTAGGATCCGTCCTTTCCGCAGTCGCTCCGGTGTTCTCTCTCGTTCTCATCGGACGCATCATCCAGGGCATCGGAACCGGTATCGTCCTTCCGACCATGTATGCCGCCATTATGCGCGTCTTCCCGCTGCATCTTCTCGGTGCCGCTAACGGCGTCGCTGGCCTCGTCATCATGTTCGCCCCGGTCATTGGCCCCACCCTCGCAGGCATCCTCATCGGAGCCTTCTCGTGGCGCGCCATCTTCATCCTGTTCGCAGTCGTTGCAGTCCTCGCCATTGCGCTGACCGCAGCCTTCTTCGTCACTCCGATCGAGCAGACACAGCCCAAGGTTGATCTCATCTCCATCGTGGCGTCCGTCATCGGTTTCGGTGGCCTCGTCGCAGGCGTCAGCCTTGTTGCCGATCAGGGCTTCTCCGCCATGGTGATCGCGTTCCTCGTCGTCGGTGTTGTCGTCCTGGCTTTCTATGCATACCGTCAGCTCACCATCGCCGATCCTCTCCTTGATCTCAAGGCACTGGGCATCTCTGCCTTCCGGACCCCGGCCATCATGGTGACCTGCTCCTTTGCCTGCACGCTTGCCATCATGTACTTGGTTCCTCAGGAACTGCAGCGTGGCCTGGGACTGAGCTCGACAACCGCCGGCATGCTGATGCTGCCTGGTGGCATCGCCAACGCCATTGTCGCCTTCGTCTCCGGTCGTCTCTTTGACCGCTACGGTGCTAAGGTTCTCGTTCGCATCGGTGCCGTTGTCGCCATCATTGGTTCCCTGATGTTCTTCGCCATCGGAGCAACGACGGCCGCCTGGATCTTCATCGCGGCCCACGTCGTCTTCATGATCGGCATCCCAATGATGCAGCAGTCCGCACAGTCCGCAGCCCTCAAGGGTCTGCCGCGCGAGCTTGCCGCTGATGGCAGCACCATTCTCAACACCATGCAGCAGGTTGTGGGCGCCATCGGCACCGCTGTGGCAACCATTCTGCTCGGAGCGGGTCAGTCAAGCTACACCGCCAACGGTGGCACCAACGCCGCCGAGGGCTTCGTGAACGGTTCCCGTTACGGCTACATCTTCGGATTGGCCTTGGTCGTCATCTCCCTCGTCTTCTCCTTCTTCCTTCATGAGAAGAAGTCCATCACCGTCGAGGAAGTGGACGTCACTGAAGGCGAAGCTCGCATTGTCGGCGAAACTGTTGTCGAGTAATGTTCGTGAGTAATGCGCACAGCATGCATCTCTGCCGGCCGCCGATGAATAGGTAGTAACAGGTAGTAACAGTTAACAACAAGCGCTGGCGGTCAGAGAAGTGAAAGTCCGTTTCATGTCCCTCTATTGAGAGAGACGGAACGGACCTTTTTGTATGCGCTGAGAGATTCGCGAAACGCGCTTCTGACAGTTTGCGTAGGCTTGTACGCGGGAAAGAAATGATGATACGTCGTATAAAAGGAGAAACCATGGTGCTCTCACGCGCTCTCGGACCTTATGAAACCACCGCCATCGGCTTGGGCTGCATGCCCCTGTCCATTGAAAACCACCCCAGTGAGGCGGTCGGCATCGAAACCATCCATGCCGCTCTCGACGCAGGGTGCCGTCACCTTGACACTGCCTGGGCATACTACGAATCAGGGCATGAGGAGCAGACCAACGAGAAGCTGGTGCGCAAGGCTCTGGAATCATGGAACGGACCACGCGATGAAGTGACGGTCGCCACGAAGGTGGGCCACTACCGCAATTTCACCGATGGCGAGCCCACATGGGCAGTGGATGGTCGTCCCGAAAGCCTCATTCGCCACGGCAAGGAATCGGCGAAGGCGTTGGGTGTTGACGCCATCGATCTGCTGTATTTCCACCGTCCGGATCCGCAGGTTGATTACAAGGAATCGTTGGAGGGCATCAAGGATCTCCTTGATGAGGGAGTGGCGAAGAAGGCTGGCATTTCGAACGCTTCCATCGAGCAGATCGACATTGCACGTGGGATTCTCGGCGACGATCTTGTTGCAGTGCAGAATCAGTACTCGCCCATCTTCAAGGACACGCAGGACACCTTGGACTACACGGCAGGACTAGGCTTGGCCTTCGTGTGCTGGAGTCCGCTCGGCGGCTTCCGCAAGGCCAAGGATGAGACCAAGTTCGATCCCTTCCGTACGGTGGCGCAGGCCCATGACGTGAGTTATCAGCAGGTGGTGTTGGCATGGGAGCTCGCCAAGGGCGACCACGTCTTCGTGATTCCGGGTGCGCACCGTCCGGCCACGATTCTTGATTCTCTCAAGGCCGGAGATCTTGATCTCTCCCCGGAGGAGCTCGCCACACTCGGCTAAATTTGGCTAGATATTTTTGCAGATGAAGTCCCGGTTCCATGGCGGCAGATACGTCATGGAACCGGGACTTTTATATCTTCTGCTCCAGTGCCTGTCAGGGTCGCGGAAACATGGAGAAGAAAAGTTTCGTGATTAAATTCAGCATTCTGTTCCTTTCGGATAAAGAACCTTCAACTTTCGTGATACATTCCTTTTAAGACGAGAATTTGTCTTGTCCTTTTCTCTAGCTTTGGCTAGCCGCTGCACCTCGGTGTAGCTCTGTAAATGACAAATGTATGAATGACACAGCGGTTGTTTGTATAAAAATGATGGTCTCTACTTCTTTAAAAGCGTAAGAAGTAGAGTGCCATTTTCTCAGAGTGGAGAGAGATAGCAATGGGGCAGCAGAGGAAGTTGTTGTCGGGTTGTGTTGCCATTTTGATGGTGGTGTTTGGTGTGTCTGGTTGTGGGAATGAGTCTCAGGCTGTTGAGGTTCCGGATACTGTGTTTGAGGCAGTCGACGATCTTCTCTTCACTCCCGCTGAAGTGTCTCAGGCGGAAGATGTTTTGAATGCTCAGTGTTTGCAAAGTCATGGTCTCGAGGCACCCATTGATTTCACTGTCACTGAAACCGCTACACCAGTTGCCGATGTTGGTGGTGTTTTCCGCAGTAAGAGTGAGGCCGTAAAGACAGGCTACTCGTCGACACAGCGCGAGGATAACAACGATCCGTGGTCGCTTTTTGAGAAGTCGCTTTCCGGCAAGGACAAAAAAGAATACGAGAAGTTGACGGATTTCACTGGTAAAAATGATGATAAATCGTGTTTAGCTGAAGCGGACAGAGTTCTTTTTGGTTCTCCGGAAGCAGCGTACAAGATCGTGTATACCTACAACGATTACAAGGCGAATGACTCTTCGAGTACTTTATATGATGCTGATGTTCAGAAGGCGCTGACTGACAAGTATTTTCCGTGCATGAAGAAGGCGGGTTATGACATTCGCAAGATTGGTCAGATGTCGAGCATCGTTTCGGAACAGCTTGGTCAGTACCGGCTGTGGGGAGAGAAGCCCAGTGCCAAGGAGCAGGAGATGGCGACGATCGACTACGAATGCCAGACGCAAGCGGATCTGTTGAATGTTTTTCAGACTGCTTTGAAGAGGACTGCCGGCAAGTGGATGGTGGAGAATGAGGCCATGCTGCTTGAGCGTCATGAGAAGCTTGAGGATGCGTTGAAGAAATCGAACCAAGTGCTCAAAGGCGAATACACGTACAAAGATTATCTTGCAACGAAGAAATGAAAAGTTGAACGTTTCGCTGCGTTTTGGTGCAGCTGTATAAAGGGCGCAGGATTTGCTTGTAAGTGAAGCAATAGTTTGTTTTTTAGAAGGATAAAGTCGGCTACTGTTTCCGTGGAACAGGGAGATTGCAATGGGGCAACGGAGGAAGTTATTGTCGGGTTGTGTTGCCGTTTTGACGGTGTTGCTTGGCGTGTCTGGTTGTGGGGGCGAGTCTCAGGCTGTTGAGGTGCCGGATAGTGTGTTTGAGGCGGTTGATGATCTCCTCTCTACTCCTGATGAGGTGGACCAGGCGGAGAGAGTTTTGGAGGCTCAGTGTTTGCAAAGTCATGGTCTTGATGCCCCTATTGATTTGACTGTCGCCGTAACTGCTAAGCAGGTAGCCGATGTTGGTGGTGTTTTTCGCAGTAAGAGTGAGGCCATGAGAGCCGGTTATCCATCGACATACCGTGATGATAACGATGATCCGTGGTCGCTTTTTGAGAAGTCGCTTTCCGGCAAAGATAAAAAAGAATACGAAAAGCTGACGGATTTCACAGGAAAGAACGCCAAGACATCATGTATTGCTGAAGCGTATGGAGTTCTTTTTGGCTCTAGAGAAGTTGCATGGAAAATTCTCAATACTTTCAATGAATATGGGGCGCATACTTCCTCTAGCACATTAAATGATTCCAATGTTCAGAAGGCTTTGACCGACAAGTATTTTCCGTGCATGAAGAAGGCAGGTTATGACATTCGCAAGATTGGTCAGATGTCGAGCATCGCTTCGGAACAACTTGGTCAGTATCGGCAGCTTGGCGAGGGTCCTAATGCCAAGGAGCAGGAGATGGCGTTGACCGACTACGAGTGTCAGGCGCAAGCGAACCTGCTAGAAGTTTTTCAGAATGCGATGAAGAAGACCGGCGGCAAGTGGATGGTGGAAAATGAGGCCATGTTGCTTGAACGTCAGGAGAAGTTGGCAGCTGCACTGAAGAAATCTATCCAAGTGCTCAAAGGCGAATACACTTACAACGATTATCTTGACCAGAAGAAATAAGAGGGGAAGGCGACGAAATGGGAGAGGGAAAACCGAGACGAAAAGCGAAGAGAGCCTTCTCCGAACACGATAAGGGTACTGAGCGTACGAAATCTGCCCGTGGTTGGGCTACGGCCCTCTTGACGGGACTTGGAATCGCGCTTCTCGTGGTGACGACAGTGATTGCGACCATTGGCATCACTGCTGCGGTCAAAGAATCACGTACCCCTCGCCCTCAAGAAGTGACGACCGCGGTTCGGAAGGGCCGAGTGGTGCACGGAATCAACGCGACGGTGACGGCCATTCCGGCGATGACGCAGACCGTCAGTGCAGACGGTGTGGTCACGAGGGCAGGGAAAAGCACGAACACGGAAATCGGAGAGGGCGGGGTCATCTCGACCATCAACGAAAGGCCGCTTTTCCTGTTCAAAGGCGCCATTCCCATGTACCGAGCCTTGAGCCGTGGCGCCAAAGGCAAGGACGTGACTCAACTTCAAGATGCCCTGAAACGTTTGGGATTCACCACAACGGATCAAAAGGGCGTCTATGGCATTTCGACGGCGAGGGCAGTGGGTAACTTCTATGAAAGCAAAGGCTACACTGCAGTAGATTCCGGCGGTTCCGCACTCTCCGGCGCTGCTCTTTCGGGAGCGGGTGTGCCCGCATCTGAGCTCGTCTTCATGACCTCAGTGCCGGCGAAGACCTCTGCGAACTGCGGCATTGTGGGCCGGCGAATTTCAGGAGAGCTGTGCACCCTCACCACCAAGAAAAGCGAGTATCTCGTCAAAGTGGTTGCCAGCCTTCTCCAAGAGACCGATTCGCTTGACGGTGTCGCAGTGGAAATCGGCTCGGGATCCGCCCAAGCGAGTCTTGGCAAGGAAGTCATCCTCGATACTGCCTCTGTCTCACCGGAATCGGCCACTTCTGCGACGTCGCAGGCGGGGAGTGATGGCGGCTCCGATTCGCCTGAATACCGTTACTTCAGCTTCACGGTGCCTGACTCTGAGAAGGCGCCGAAACTGGCCGACGGCCAAAGCGCCAGAATTGTGCTTGATTCCTCGGATGAGGGAAGTCTCATTCTCCCCTCGATCGCCTTGCGCGCCGACGGTGAGCGTTATTGGGTTCAAGGCGTGGGCGGCAAGCACTACGCGGTGACTGTCGGCCTGTGCTACGAAGGCGATTGCGTGGTGGAAGGGCAGGGACTCTCTGTGGGAACTTCAGTGGTTCTGCCGCAAAGCGATACCGCCGTCAGTGCGAGCGGGGAGTCCGGCGATGGCGACGAATGAGGCCGGAGCAGCTCCGGAAAGTCCCGTTGTGTCGGCACGTTCTGCGGTCGCGGAGAATGAGGCCGGAGCGGTTCCCATCGTCGCCGTCGAAGCGTTGACGAAGACCTTTCCTCCCACTACCCACGCACTCACTGACGTCAGCTTCGAAATACTGCTTGGCCAGTCGGTGGCGATCATTGGAAAATCGGGTTCGGGAAAATCGACGCTGCTCTCCATTCTCGGACTTCTGGAGACGCCGACGTCGGGAACCTACCGTTTTGCGGGCACGGATACGCAAGGATTGCCATCGCGCCGACTCACTGCGTTCCGCCGCGATTCCATCGGCTACATTTTTCAGGCCTACAACCTCGTTGAATACCTGACGGTGAGGGAGAACGTGCTTCACGCGCTCGACATCAAGGGCATACGGGGGGAGCAGGCGGAACGGATTGCGGAGGAGAAGATCGCCCGTGTCGGCTTGGAGGAGAGACGGGATGCCTATCCCCAGACCCTCTCGGGCGGCGAGCAGCAGAGAACTGCCATCGCGCGGGCGATCGCCGGTGCGCCACAGCTTCTTCTGTGCAATGAGCCCACCGGAAATCTGGACGAGCGTACCGCAGCTTCCATTCTTGACCTTCTGCTCTCCATGGTGAGCCCGACCAATGCAGTGGTGATTGTCACCCACGATAGTTCGGTCGCAGCGGCCTGTCAGCGGCGTCTTGTGATGAGTGATGGCGTTCTCACGGAGCAGATCAGCGGCAGTGACAGTGGCATAGACGACGGTACTGACGAGGAGTCCGCATGAAATATGTGATTCTCAGGGCCATCACTGCGGTGAGGAAACGACTATCGAGAAACATCTTCACCTTTCTCGCGATCAGCTTGAGCGCCGCCACTTTGGCAGCACTTCTCGGCATCACGGCCAGTTCCGCTGCCCAAACCGCCGCCCGCTTCTCCCAACTGGAGAGTAGTGACATCGGGGTGAGCATGGGGGACAGCGCGTGGAGTCTTTCGGAAAATGAGATTCGGAATAAAATTGAGGCTCTTGACAACGTGGAGGCCGTAGGAACCCTCAACCTTCCCCAAGACTCCTCGACCGTTGTCGATGTGCGCTCCTCACAGTGGGGAACCCACCTCTCGGCCAGCGTCGGTGTCGTGACTGCCGCGGGGCTTGCCGCACGCGGAGCGAAGGTCGTCTCGGGTGTCACCTTCGCCGAAAATCCGCTCGCCGACGAGGATCTGTACACCGTGATGCTTGGTGCCAGACTGGCGAAAGAGCTTGGAATTTCCATGACGCAGGGAAAGCCACTCGTCACGGTGCGCGGTGTTGAGCTGGCGGTCATCGGAATAGTGCAGGATTCGTCCACTCAGTCCGTGCTTTCCACGGCGGTTCTCCTGAGCCCCGAGACCGCGCTGCGGCTGAAGATGCGTCCCACCTCCCAATCTCTTCTCGTTCGGGTGAAGAAGAACACGGCGGAAGCGGTCGGCAGCGTCCTCGCGCGCGTTCTCAATCCTTCGAATCCGGGCGATGTGGGAGTGAAACTTCCCTCAAGCCCCACGAAGCTGCGAGACAGCCTCATAGCGGATTCGCAGAGTCTCACTTTCATCACCGCGGGAATCGTCACCGTGGTCAGTGCCTTCAGCATCGCCAACACCATGCAGGTTGCCGTGGTGGAACGGCGCAAGGAGATCGGTATCGACATGGCGTTGGGACTCGATGGCAGGAGCGTCGCCGCGCAGTTCCTTTTCGAATCGACGCTGCTGGGTTTCGCTGGTTCACTGGTGGGAATGCTGTGCGGAGCGGTCATCGTGGCGGGTACGGCGATGGCGGGAGGCTGGCCTTTTGTCCTGCCCGTTTACACCCTGTGGATTCCCGTCTTCGGACTCGTCGTCGGCGCTCTTGCCGGAGCGTTTCCCGCAGCGCGGGCGGCGAAGGTCAACCCTGCGGAACTGCTGAGAAGTGCCTAGAAACTGGTGCTGGGTGCTTCAGGTTTTTCCCGAGAGCGTCAGGGTGATTTTGTGCCTTGCAGAGGCTATCCTTCAAAGAAAAGAAAACAGCTGTGGAGCGGTTGACACGTAACGGTTGCCGGTGAGCGCTTAACGGTTGATACGTAACGGTTGACGCAAGACGCAAGACGTTTGCCGCTGGTAGTAACCGGTAGAACGCGAGAAATCAGTAGGCGTCATGTCAGGAGGACATTATGTCACAACGCAAGGCATTGATCGTGGTAGACGTCCAACCCACCTTCTGCGAGGGTGGGGAGCTCGGCGTGGAAGGCGGCAACGACTGCGCCGCTGCGATCGCTGAGTTTTTCGCCGCGCATGGTGATGAATACGACTACGTCGCCACCACTCAGGACTGGCACATCAAGCCGGGTGCGCATTTCTCCCAAACACCTGATTTCGTGGATTCCTGGCCGCCCCACGGAGTCGCGGGAACGCCGAATGCCGAGCTTCACCCTCTCATCAAGGCACTGGGAATCGCTCATCACTTCAAGAAGGGTGAGTATGCGGCGGCCTATTCCGGTTTCGAAGGTCACGATGAGAAGAATGAGGATGTCAGTCTCGACGAGGCGTTGGTCGCGGAGGGAATCGACGCTCTGGACGTTGTGGGCATCGCCGAATCCCACTGCGTGAAGCAGACGGCGCTCGACGGTGTGGCCAATGGCTACGATGTCCGCGTGTTCACGGACCTCACCGTTCCGGTATCCGAGGAACTGGGGGAGCTGGCGCGTCGGGAGATGGCGCGGGCAGGTGTTGAACTGGTGGAGTCCTCGCAGGTCTGAGAGAAGGCCGGAGATCCGGATTGTCGCCGCGACGGCGGTACCATGGCTGCCGACAGGTATCATGCGGCGGAACAAGAGGAGTGGAGTGACTCAACATATGGCGGATTCGTGGGTGCGTAGGTCGAATCCGGAGGTTCTCGCACCGGCTGGCAACATGGCGTCTTTCAAGGCGGCTGTGAACTTCGGTGCCGACGCGGTGTACATGGCCGGCAAGGTGTTCGGTATGCGCTCGCGGGCCAAGAATTTCACCGCCGAACAGATGCAGGAGGCCATTCGTTACGCGCATGCCCGTGGGGTGCGTGTCTACATCACCTGCAACATCCTTCCCACCAACCCGGAGGTGGATGAGCTTCCTGCCTACATTGATTCCGTAGCGCAGATGGGTGCGGACGCACTTATCGTCACTGACATCGGCGTGATGATGACCGCAAAGCGCGTGGCTCCTCAGCTGGAACTGCACGTTTCCACGCAGGCGGGAGTCGTAAACTATCTCACCGCCACAGAGCTGTATCATCTCGGCGCGAAGCGAGTGGTCCTGGCCCGTGAGCTTTCTCTCGATGCCATTCGTGAGATCCGCAAAAAGACGCCGGAGGATCTCGATATCGAATGCTTCGTGCACGGTTCCATGTGTATGGCGTTTTCGGGACGGTGCCTTATTTCCGAATATATGACCGGGCGCGACGCCAACCACGGCGACTGCGCTCAATCGTGCCGTTGGAAATACTCGGTGATGGAGGAGAAGCGTCCCGGCCAGTTCTTCCCCGTCGAAGAGACCGATGGCGGTACCTACCTCTTTAATTCGCAGGACATGAACCTCATCGAGCACATTGACGACTTGGTGGAGGCGGGCATCACCAGCCTCAAGATTGAGGGGCGCGCAAAGAACGCCTATTACGTGGCCACGCTTGCCAATGCCTACAAGCAGGCGGTGAACCTCTACCTCGACGATCCGGAGCACTATCAGCTGCCGGACTGGCTGAAGGAGGAACCCTACAAGGTGTCACACCGCGAGTATTCCACCGGCTTCTATTATCCGGAGCACCGGGTCACTCAGCAGACGCAGCGAGGCGGCTATGTGTGGGACTGGAACGTCGTTGGCGACGTTGTCAACTGGAAAGACGGCGTCCTTACCTTCACGGAACACAACAAGATGGTTCCCGGCCAGACCGTGGAATTTCTTCGTCCCGGACAGCGGCCGTATGCGCTCACCGTGGCCGACTTGCGCGACGAAAACGGTTCCCTCGTCGAATCGGCGAACCACCCCATGAGTCTGTACACCATGGCGTGCCCGCAGGAAGTGGATGAGCAGATGATGATGCGCTCGCCGAAACCGGACAGATCCGGGCAAGGAGTGCGGGGAGCGCAAGAAACAGTGCAAGAAGCACAAGGAACAGGGAGCGCGCAATGATTGCTTCACGCCAGCCGTTTTCCTCTTCGCCACTCATCTTCGAGGCATCGCGGTTTTCGCATGATTCCCCGCGCGTCCTGTACACCTCGAATCGGGGAGCAGAAGGAGACGCCGGTTTCAACATGGGTTACCACGTCCCCGACGACCCCGAGAGGGTGAGGGCACGCCGACATCAGGTGCAGGTGCTTTTGAAACGCCCTGTAGCTGTGCTCAAGCAGGTGCATTCCTCTCGCGTCATCGACCTCGATGACGTTCTGTCCGGCATTCCTGAAGTCATGCCGGAAGGTCTCCCGGGCGGCATTACGGACGGGGACGAGAAAAATGCGGCGGCGCTCGCTTCCGCTCTCGAGCCTCTTGGCGAGACCGAGGCCGATGCGCAGGTCACCACACGCCGGGACATTGCCGTGGGAATCCTCACTGCGGACTGCACTCCGGTTCTGCTCGCCGATGCCTACGCGGGTGTCTTTGCTGGTGCCCATGCCGGAAGGCGGGGCGTGGAGAACCACGTGGTGGCCGAAACGATTGCCGTCATGAAAGCGAAGGGTGCGGATCCGGCGAGGATGGAAGTGTGGCTGGGACCCAACATCTGTGGAGACTGCTATGAGACCGGAGACGAGGTTTCGCAGGCCTTTGCGGAGGCCTGTCCGGTTCCAGGCGCCGCCACCCGCACCCGTTTCGGGGGAGCGGGCGTCGATATGCGTGCCGTTTTGCGTTCCCAGCTCATGGAGGCGGGTGTCGCAGAGGGAAACCTTCATGACGACGATGCCTCCATAGGAGAGCAATCGATGAAGGGGCAATCGACAAAATCCCAACGTGCGGAGCAGCCGGCGACCAGCACCGTCAACTACATGTGCACCTTGGAAAATCCACAGCTTTATTCGTATCGCGAATGGACGCTGACGCACCGGCCTGGCAGCAACGGGCGATTCCTCAGCATTCTTGTACCACCCTCCCGAAAGGAAACAGCGTGAGCCTCACCAGCAGCGTTCCCGTCGTCGCCGTCATTCTCGCGGCCGGAACCAGCAGCCGTTTCGCCTCCGACACACCCAAGCAGGTTACCAAGCTCGCCAAGCGTGAGGTGGTGGATTGGGCCGTTCGTGCCTTCAACCGCAATGAATCCGTCACCGACATCGTGGTGGTCACGAACCCGCAGGTGCGCGACACCATCACGAACATCATCGACCGCGAAAACTATGAGAAGGTGCGCATGATCCTCGATGGGGGAATCCGCCGTTCCGATTCGGTTGAGGCGGCCCTCAGCGCACTCGCTTCCGCTGGAATTCCACGTGAGGCGAAGATTCTGGTGCACGACGCCTCGCGGCCCTTCGTCTCTCAGCAGGCGATCACGGACGTCGCTGCGGTTCTCGACGACTTTACCGCTGCGGTGGTTGCCGCTCCTGCACGTGAGGCTGTCGTCGTCACTGAGGATTCAGAGGGCCGGTCGGTCGTGGCATCCGTTCCCACAGCGCAGGAGACGAAGGAGGTACAGTCGCCGCAGGGATTCAGATTCGCCACCCTCATGAAGGCCCACGAGGATGCGGTGGTTGCCGCACAGTCACAATCACAATCGCAGCTTCAGGGAGAAGCAGATGAGATGAGTCTTGTCCGCGCCCATCTTCCGCAGGAACGCATCGCCGTCGTTGCGGGGTCGGAGCACAACCTCGCCATCGTGACCGTTGATGACATGCCTCTCGCCGAGGCGATTGCCAAGGAAGAGGCGCTCGCAACTGTGCGTCAGATGATCAGTTCCACGAATTTCGACGCCAAGTGATCCGGGACACCAAGTGATCAGGGACGCCTAGTAATCCTATCGGTCGGAGGAGCCTAAGCAGTTCGAGCGGTCGGAGGATCTTTAACGATCTGAGAGGCCGGAGTGACTACTGGCGAACGAGCTGCTCCTGGATGTTGGTCTGAGTCCAGTACCTGGCGGTCTGCGCGATCACCTGAATGCCTGCCTCCACCATCTGCTTGAGCGGCAGCCCGTTTTGCGTGCGGTCCGTTTCGTTGATGGTGGGCAGGCTCACGAAGCCAGCCAGAACGTCAGGCTGATGAGAGCACCAATCCATCAGTTGGTAAAAAAGCGCGTTGCACACATAGGTTCCGGCGTCCGAGGAAAGGCTTGCCGGGATGATCTCGCCCTCGGCGAAGGTTTGCAGAATGCTGCGCAGGGGAAGCTTCGTCCAGAATGCCGCGGGGCCATCCGCCGCAACCGCTACCTTGCGTGGCTGGACATTGAAAGCATCGGGCTTGTCGGCATCGATGATGTTGATGGCGCAGCGCTCTAGGTTCACGCCGCGTGCGTGGCTCTTCATTCCGATGGCGACGATGATGTCGGGTTTCACCTCGTTGATGGTGCGCAGCAGTGTGGGCCAGGCCTGGTCGAAGCTCAGGGGGAGCAGTTGGGAGGTGACGGAAATGGCATCTCCGCAGATTTCCTGAATGCGCGCGATGGCTTCCTCGCTTTCGAGACGCTTCGCTACCTCGCCCGACGCATTTGCGGTTTCCTTGTTGAAAGGCTCGAAGCCCGAGACTACTACCTTGTAAGTGCGCATATGAAACAGTGTAATGAGTGGTTGCGGACGGATTTACACGCGCATGTGAAAAGATTTTTGACACGTTTCGGTGTCATCGACACATCATGCTAGAAAAGTGCGAAGAATGATGTGTGTGAACTAATATTTCTGGCCAGTTCTCACAAAATGGTGGCGTAAGGGGAATCAACAATGGCTGAGGCATTTCCGGTAGTGTTGCGGGGTTATGACAAGGAGAAGGTGGATCGCGCTCTCGCGGAATACGAACAATCCGCGCGCTTGATGCGTGAACAGATCAAAACCTACGATTCGCGCATTCTTACTCTCGAGGCGGAACTCGAGAAGGAGAAATCGAAGAAGGCGGCGGCGCCGTCCAAGGATTCCTTTGCCTCTCTGGGAGCAAATGCACAGCAGCTGCTCGCCTCTGCGGAACAGACCAGTACCGAGCTGCTGACACGGGCCAAGCAGGATGCCCAGAACATCAAGGCTTCGGCTCATGAAGAGTCGAACACCGTGCTGAACAATGCAAAGCTGGAGGCTTCTCGCACGGTCGAGGAAGCCAACAGCAAGGCCGAGTCCATCCTGTCTCAGGCCAAGAGCCAGGCCAGCACCATTCTCACTTCCGCTCAGCAGAAGGCGCAACAGCTCACCGCTCGCACCAAGCAGGAGAACGATGAGCAGCGTCAGGCGCTGAGCCTTGAGCTCACTAATCAGCGCGAGGAACACAACAAGCAGCTTGCGGCGTGGAAGGCTCAGCAGGAGCAGGACATTGCCAGCAAGCAGGCCCAAGCCAGTGCACAGATCGCTCAGCAGCGCAAGGCCGCCGACGAGGAGATTGCCCGTCTGAAGTCCGAGGCGAACGATCAGATCCAGAAGGCACTGACCGGCGCCAACGAGAAGCTTTCGAAGGCCCGTGAACAGGTCAGCAAGACCCTGTCCGACGCCCAGCGCCAGGCCGGCGAGATCACCGATGCCGCCAATGCAAAGGCAGCGCAGATTGCCGATGCCGCCAACGTTCAGCGCGCCGAAACCCTTGCCAAGGCCGCTCAAGAATATGAGAACGTCCGTTCCGAGATCTCGGCTCAGCAGGCGGACGCGACCACCAAGGTGAACGAGTTGCTCGCACAGCTCAAGGACCGTCGTGAAAAGAACGAGAAGGAGAGCGAGGAGATCCTTTCCGCAGCCCGTGCAACGCGTGATGAGGCGGACGCTTATGCCGCCGCCAAGCGCAAGGAGACGGATGATGCCGTTTCCCAGATGCTGGAGCAGGCCCGCGCCAAGACCGAGCAGCAGATCGATGCCCAGCGTCAGGCTGCAAAGAAGGAGATTGACGGCCTCAACGAGCGCATCGCCAACCTGCAGTCGCGCGAAGCGTCCATTACAGCGCGCGTGGACGAGATCCGCTCTATGTTCTCTCAGGTCTTCGGTAATTTCGCAGCTGCGCCTGCTGCCTCCACCACGTCCGCAGCGCAGACTTCCGGTGACGCAGGGAATGCTTCGGGTGCTCAGAATGCGGGGAATCCGCAGGATGCTCCGAGCACAGGAAGTGTCACAGCTTCCCCCAATCCCACCGATGCAAACAGTGCCGAGGGTGAGAACGAGAGCCAGAACGGACAACGCTGAGAACGAACAGGCGCAGTCCCCGGAGTAAGACAGACTCGTAGGGTAATTTCTGGTAGATGTATATGAGGATATGAGGAAGAGAAAGGTCACTATGTCTTCTGAACTCAAGTCATTGGATGCACAGGCTCTCAAGAACCTTGAGGATTCATTTGATAGTTCGCCGAGCAATCGTCTTGCTCTCAATGCCGTCACCGCAAACGGGATTGCAAAGACCGCGTTGAATTTCGATAAGGCACGGTATCTGCAGCGTCGTTTCTCGGTGACCGTCGACAATGGCAAGGTCACCTCCCAAGCGCACTCTGGCCGCTGCTGGCTGTTCAGCTCGCTGAATGTGGCGCGTTTCATCGCAAAGAAGAACCTCGGAATCAAGGATTTTGAATTCTCCCAGAGCTACGCGATGTACTTTGACAAGCTCGAGCGCTCCAACTACTTCCTTGAGGACATGGCCCAGCTCAAGGCCTCTGGCGAACCTGAGGACTCCCGTCTGGTTCAGCACCTGCTCACCGATTTGCTCGGTGACGGTGGCCAGTGGACCATGGCGATGAACGTCTATAAGAAGTATGGCGCGGTTCCGAAGGACTTCTTCCCCGAAACCGCCTCGTCGCAGAACACGGGAGATCTGAACACGCAGCTGCGTCATCTGCTGCGTCAGGCCGTCGTCCGCATGTATCAGACGAAGGATGCCGGAGAGATCGCCACGATCAAGGCAGACGCTCTGGCTGCCGCACACCGTATCCTCACCATTCATCTGGGAACCCCGCCGAAGTCGTTCGACTGGGAGTGGACCGACGACGAGGGCGACTTCCACCGTGACGGCACCACCACGCCTCAGGAGTTCTGGAAGAAGTACGTGGATGCTGGTCTCGAGGACTATGTGTGCCTCGTCGACGATCCTCGCCGTGAACATCCGAAGGGCAAGAAGATCGCCATTGAGCACCTCGGCAACGTGGTGGGTGGAGATCGCACCGAATATCTCAACGTCGATTCCCAATTCATGAAGGACTGCGTCCGCACCATCCTCTCCGAACAGGGCATCCCGGTGTGGTTCGGAGCCGACTGCCACCCGATGATGGACCGCACCAACGGGGCATGGGCCACCGATCTCTTTGACTATGGCACCGTCTATTCCGTCGACTTTGATCTCAACAAGGAAGAGCGTGTTCGCTTTGCGGATTCCGCAATGAACCACGCCATGGCCTTCGTGGGTGTCGATGTTGCCGACGATGGTAAGACCACCAACCGTTGGCGCGTGGAGAATTCTTGGGGCGACAAGATCGCGGACAAGGGCTACTTCACCATGGACGATCCGTGGTTCGACGAGTTCGTTTACGAAGTCGCGGTTCCGAAGTCGATGCTGCCCGCTGAGTATCAGAAGGCACTGGATGAGGAGCCCATCAGCCTTCCGGCCTGGGATCCCATGGGCGCACTCGCTCGCTGAGTCTGAAGCAACAGCAATAAGGCAATGATGAGCGTGGCCGTACTCGCGACCACGCTCTTTCCATCTGTAATGAGACTATCTGTGGTGTGATTGGTGTGCTGTTTGTGATGCTGCCCGGGGCAAGCGCAAAGGAACGCGCGGTACCACGGGAGTGCCATGATAGGTACTGGTAAAAAAGGTTGTTTTCCCTACACAAGGAGGAGGTTGTGATGAGCGTTCTACGTGGTCCAGACAGTTCGCATGAGGTGGGTAGCTCGTTTTATCAGACCACTCCTCATTCCGCATACGATTCCGATCCCGCACTTTCCAACGGCTCCGGCGTCCCGCAGACCTCGGATGTCAACATTCGTCAGCTCGATCCGATCCCGGCACCCCGCGCTTTCCTGAAGGAACTTCCGCTCGATGATGACCGGGCGCATCTGGTGAAAAGCTCACGTCAGGAGATCCGTGACATTCTCAACGGACAGGACGACCGCCTTCTGGTCATCGTCGGCCCGTGCTCCATCCATGATCCCAAGGCCGCCCATGACTACGCCGTTCGCTTGGCGAAGGTGGCGAAGAAGACCTCCGACAATCTTTTCATCGTGATGCGGGTCTATTTCGAGAAGCCGCGGACCACCGTAGGTTGGAAGGGTCTCATCAACGACCCCGATCTCGATGGTAGTTTCAACATTCGCAAGGGCATGTGGCTCGCCCGCAAGACGTTGTTGGACGTCTTGGGGACCGGAGTCCCCGCAGCCACCGAGTTCCTTGACCCCATTACACCGCAGTACATTTCTGATGCGGTGAGTTGGGGTGCGATTGGTGCGCGCAATACCGAGAGTCAGGTGCATCGTCAGTTGGCGTCCGGGCTGTCCATGCCGGTAGGATTCAAGAACTCGACGGATGGTTAGG
>JALCQC010000006.1 GCA_022650895.1 Bifidobacteriaceae bacterium
CGTCAACTGTGATAGCTGAGGTAACTGCGGCACTCATTTCCCGAATTCCGAAGGGTTCCGCAGAAGATGGTCGATGGCTGCCGCGGCCGCTCCGCTGAGAATGGGGTCTGCGGGGAGCTGGGAGAGTGTGATCGTCGTGGATTTCCGTAGATCCGGGAGGACGCGTTCCTCGACGACGGCGTTGACGCTGTCAAGAAGCAGCTGGCCGCCGGCAGCGAGAATGTCTCCCATGATGATGTGGTGCGGGTTGTAGGCGTTGATGATGGAAACGCAGCCGTAGCCCACATAGCGTCCGATCTCTTTCACAAAACCGCGCGCCTCAGGATTGCCGTTGTCCGCAAGGGCGCAGAGTTGGGTCACTGCTTCCGAATGGGTGAGTTCCGCTGCGTTGGGAACAAGATGAGGGTAATTGGCGACGAGGGTCCGGTGGATGCTGATCGCGGAGCAGTAGCGTTCGAGACAGCCATGGTTGCCGCACTCGCACGTGGGGCCGTTCACGTCGATACTGATGTGTCCGATTTCTGTCGCGGCACCCTGCTGTCCATTGATGAGAACTCCATTTTCGATGATTCCAACGCCGATGCCTTCGCCCAAAATGTAGTAGGCGAGGGAAGCTGAATCCGAAGTGGGATCGAAGAGACTCTGCGCCAGTGCTCCGGCTCGTGCGTCCTGTTCGATGATGGTGGGTACGGAGAACGCCGTCTCGAATTCATCCTTGAAATTGATTGATCGCCACGCCGGCATGTTCGTCATGATGGCGAGACGTCCCAGGTTGCGCAAGTACGGTCCGGGGACGGCAATTCCAACGCTGAGGATCGAGTGGTCTTCGGCGATGAGCGCCCTGACCTTTTCCCTGACGGCATGGAGCGATTCCGTGGCCTCCGTGTCTGCCGCCGGTGGAAAGACGTGATGGGTTTGGAGATTGCCGCCGATGTCGAAGACGCCGAGTTCGATGCGGCTGCGTGCGAATTTCACGCCGATGACTTTGTATTTGGTGGCGTCGACGCTCAGTCCTACCGCGCGCCCGTTCTTCGATGCGGAGGCTTCGCTTGACTCGGTGAGAACGCCGAGTTTGATGAGTCTGCTGGTGATGATCGTGACAGCTGCGGGTGTGAGACCGAGTTCCCGCGCTGCTTGAGCGCGTGAGCTTGAAGGGTGGTCATAGAAGAAACGGATGACTCGGGAGGGGTTCGTGATAGGTTTCGAGAAACTGTTGCGCCGCGTCATCGCTGCTCCTTATCAAGGTTGTTAACTCATTTAATATTAATTAATTTAATAATACTTTCCATTATGGGCGTGTCGTAGAACGCCTCATTTCATGAAGAAATAATGATTTTGCGTTTAATTATTAGGAGTTTTTTTATGTATATCTGCTGAAAGTGAAGAGCGGCAATAGTGCCAAATGACTGCAATCTCAACGTTCTTTAGCAGATTTCCGACGTATATTCCTATAAATTCATTCGATTGACAATATCGGGGGATTGGTGGAAGATAGCAAGTAATGGCACGGAGCATCCGCTTCGGGTCTGAAAAATAAACACGATGATGTGAGGAGTAATCATGGCTCTGTGGGATATCGATAAGATCCCGTTCGCCGGCAAGTCCGCCGACGAAAAGGAAGGTCTCGCCTTCCGTTACTACGATGCCGACCGCGTTGTTGCCGGCAAGAAGATGAAGGATTGGCTGCGTTTCGCGGTTGCGTACTGGCACACCTTCGACCAGCGTTTGGTGGATCCCTTCGGAGATGGCACTGCCGAGCGTCCTTATGACAAGTACACGGATCCGATGGATTTGGCACTTGCAAAGGTCGATTACGCCTTCGAGTTCTACACCAAGATCGGTGCACCGTACTTCTGCTTCCACGATCGCGACATCGCGCCAGAGGGCGACACCCTGCGCGAGACCAACGCCAACCTGGACAAGGTTGTCGACAAGATCGAAGCCAACATGAAGGCCACCGGCGTGAAGCTGCTGTGGAACACGTCGAACCTCTTCACCAACCCGCGCTTCGTTTCCGGCGCAGGTTCCTCTCCCTTCGCTGACATCTTCGCGTACTCGGGCGCACAGCTCAAGCACAGCCTGGAGATCGGCAAGCGCCTCGGCGCAGAGAACTATGTGTTCTGGGGAGGCCGCGAAGGCTACGAAAACCTCTGGAACACCCAGATGAAGCGCGAGCAGAGCCACATTGCAGAGCTCTTCCACATGGCGGCAGACTACGCCAAGGAAATCGGCTTCGACGCACAGTTCCTCATCGAGCCCAAGCCGAAGGAGCCGACGAGCCATCAGTACGATTACGATGCAGCAACCGCCATCGCCTTCCTGAAGACCTATGACCTCGACGGCATCTTCAAGCTCAACCTTGAGGGCAACCACGCAAACCTCGCTGGCCACAGCTACCAGCACGAAATCCGCGTTGCGCGTGAGGCCGGCTTCCTGGGCTCCCTCGACGCCAACCAGGGTGACAAGCTCATCGGTTGGGACATGGATGAGTTCCCGTCGGATCTCTATGAGACCACTTCCGTGATGTGGGAAGTTCTCGAAGAGGGTTCGATTGGCCCTCACGGTGGTTTGAACTTCGACGCCAAGCCACGCCGCTCCTCCTTCGAAGCGAACGATCTGTTCCGCGCGCACGTCGTCGGCATGGATTCCTTCGCTGCTGGCTTGCTCGTCGCTGCCAAGATGCACGAGGATAAGTACATCGAGAACCTGCAGGCAGAGCGTTACAGCTCCTACGATTCCGGCATCGGCGCAAGCGTCGAGAACGGCACCGCAACGCTGGCTTCCCTCGAGGATTACTCGCTCGACAAGACTCAGGCCGATCTGCGCGCCGCAACGCACTCCGATCACCTCGAGGCTGTCAAGGCCACCATCAACAACTACATTGTTGATGCACTCTCCGAGGCCTGATCTCGCAGTTGTTTGCTGACCTTCTGATCTTCCGGCCTCGTGGTTGGTGGATTGGAAGGTGAGTTTCCGATCATTCCATACGAACGGGTCCGTCCTAGTGACGGGCCCGTTTTTTGTGTCTGTAATGTGGCCTAGAGGACTCGCTTCATTCGGTGTCCGTGAGCTTGCGGGCACTGTCTCGTTGGATCAATGTGGTGGGCAGGATGACTCTTTTTGGCCCGTCGCCACCTGTCCTGGCATCGATCAGCATGCGTACCGCCGATGCCGCCATGTCGTGGAGGGGCTGGCGGATTGTCGTCAGTGCGGGTCCCATGAACTCCGACAGCTGGAGATCGTCGAAGCCGATGACGGACAGGTCCTGTGGTATGCGGATGTTCAGTCGCCGTGCGGCTTCGTACACGCCCATGGCCTGCAAGTCGCTCCCTGCGAAGATGGCGGTCGGCCGATTTTCGGAATCCTTCAGAAGCTCGATTCCTTTTCGGAAGCCTCCCTCGGTAGTGAAGTTTCCGATTTTGATGAGGGAGGGTTCCACGGTAAGGCCACGTTCCTCGATTGCCGCTGAATAGCCGTCGAGGCGAGCCTTTGAGCACATCATTTCCTGTGGTCCGGTGATGATGCCGATGCGGGTATGCCCCAACGACAGCAGATGCCGTGTGGCGATGAGGCCGCCGGTCCAGTTGTCGGAGAGAACGGACATGTTGTCCGGTGCGGGGTCGCCGGAGGGGTCCACCGTTGCAAAGGGAATGCCGCACCGCGCCAGCTTTCTTTTCTCCGGGGGAGTGAGATCCGAAAAGACGAGAATGATTCCGTAGGGTTGCCTGTGCAGAACGCCTTCGATCCATTCGGGATCTGGGTGTGTGCGGCTCCCGTTTTCGCTGATGACCACATTCAGCCCATGCTTGTGTCCCTCTTTGACGGCACCGTTGAGGAGCTGGAGTCCCCAAAGATTATCAAATCTTTCAAAGACGATCTCGATGAGATCACTGTTCGTCACCGAGCTGCCGCGCCTCTGATAGTCGTTCTTTGAAAGTAGTTTTTGAACTTTCGAACGAGTGGCGTCTGAGACGTCGGGACGACCGTTGAGTACTTTCGAAACAGTGGAGAGTGAAACGCCGGCTTTCTTTGCAATGTCGGCGAGTTGGACTTTTTTGGAGGAGTTGGAATCAGAGGCCATTTTTTTCCTTTTTTGCAGTTTCCTCAATTGTATTACGAAAGTTTCGAAAAGCAAGGAGGGAAATATTTTTGTGAACGTTATCATCCATGAGATAGCAACGTTTTGATAATGAGGGCTTAGAAACGCTGGAATAACGCAATTCTTTAGAAAGCGACAAGCTGCAGCGAAGTGTCGATTCCCTTAGTTTGACCGACGAACAATCTATTGGTATTCTGAAGTTAATCGAAAGAGTTCAAAAAGATTTACGAAAGTTTCGCAAAAACTTTCCGTTCTTCCGTTGACGTGAGGGCGGCATTGCAAATCTTTGGAGCTTTTTCGAAAGGTCAGGACGACCTGGCTTCCTGTTTTTCACGCGGGACATGGGAAGCGAAGTACGGTCTCAGACCTCACAAGAGGTTCTGTCGATGAGGACAAAGGAGAAGACATGAGACTGAAGCCATTTATTGCAGCTGCAGCGGCCGCCGCTACTTTGTTGAGCATGGGGGCGTGCGGTAACAGCTCCAGCTCGGCAGACGGTACGGACGCCGACGGAAATGTTGAAATCACGATGTGGCACAATTCAACCACGGGAGAAGGAAAACAATATTATGAAGACCTTGCGAAGGCCTTCGAAAAGAAATACCCGAATGTAAAGATCAGTATTCAGGCCATTCAGGATGAGGATTTCAAGGGTAAGATCCAGACGGCTCTGCAGGATCCGGACAGCGCTCCTGACATCTTCTTCCAGCGCGGTGGCCAAGAGATGCAGAACATGGTCGATGCCAACCAATTGCTGGATCTCACGGACGTCATCAGCTCTGAAACCAAGGAAGCTGTTGGCAGCGCCATTGATGCGGGAAGTATCGACGGCAAAGTCTATGGACTTCCTTTCACTGTGACGCCTGGAGGCATGTGGTACTCCAAGGATTTGTTCAAGCAGGCGGGCATTTCCGAACCTCCAACGACGTGGGACGAGTTGAAGACGGACATCACGAAGCTCAAGGATGCTGGTATCGCACCTGTGGCGCTGGGTGCCAAGGATGCGTGGCCAGCGGCACACTGGTGGTATTGGTCCGCATTGCGAGAATGCTCCACCGATACCTTCAACAAGGCTATGGAGTCTAAGAACTTCGACGATGAATGCTGGGAGAGGGCAGGCAAGGATGTCCAGGAGATTCAGAAACTTGATGCCTTCAACGATGGCTATCTGACCACTTCCGCACAGCAGGGTGCGAACTCTTCCGCTGGTCTGCTGGCTAACCACAAGGCAGCCATGGAGCTGATGGGCGCTTGGGAGCCTGGCGTTCTCAAGGATCTGACGGCCGACAAGAAGGAAATGGCCGATCTCGGTTACTTCCAGTTCCCCTCCATCGACGGTGGTGAAGGCGATGCTAAGGCTCTGATGGGTGGAGCTGACTCCTTCTCCTGCGGTGCGTGGGCTCCCAAGAAGGTCTGCGGTGAATTCCTTGACTTCTTGCTGACCAAGGATAATCAGGAAGCGTGGGTAAAGGCTTTCTCCGCACCTCCGGCCAACAAGGAGGCTCAGTCCGCAGTTACAGGTGATGCTCTGAAGGAAGCGCTTGACGCCTACAACAACTCTTCCTCCTACTCCATGTGGCTCGATACTCTGTTCGGCACGAACGTCGGTAACGCTCTGAACTCCAGCGTGGTCAACATGCTGGCGGGCAAGGGCACTCCGGCCGATATCACCAAGGCCGCTACTGACGCTGCCGCCAAAGGATGATTGAGTTCAGTGATGCAACGGAAGTAACTGAGTAAAACAGGTGGGGCTTCCGGTTTCCTCGGAAGCCCCATTTTTCTCGAAGGGATCCTGAAATGGAGATGTCAGTGTCCGGCAGCAACGAGGCTGTCGGTGGGACGGTACAGAGCAAAGCCAGCCGTCCGAAGAAAAAGATAGTGCCCGATAAGTGGCGCAATGGTTTTGAGATTACCGTCCTCTCTGCTCCGGCAATCATAATTTTCCTAGGCTTCGTTATTTTGCCGGTCATCTTGGCTGCCTACTACGGTTTTTTCCAGTGGAAAGGCTACGGAAGTCCTTCGGTCAACGGAAAGTTTGCGGGATTCCAGAATTACATCACGATCCTCACCGATCCAACATTCCAGGCAGCGGTAGGCCATAATTTCTTCATCGTCGTCATGTCGTTGGTGGTGCAAGGGCCTCTCGCCATTCTCTTCGCTCTGCTGATGAACCAAAAGATGAAGGGACGTGCGCTCATTCGCACACTGATCTTCGTTCCCTACGTTGTGTCGGAAGTCATCGTCGGAACCGGCTGGTCCCTCATTCTGCAAAGCAATGGTGCGCTCAATGATATTTTGCGCAAAATAGGTCTGAGTGGCGCAGATTGGATCGCGGATCCGAAAATTGCTATATGGACCCTTCTCGTCGTCATTTCGTGGAAGTATCTCGGATTTGCAGTCATTCTGATGCTTGCAGGTATGCAATCCATCCCTGAGGAGCTTTACGAGGCAGCTCGTGTCGATGGCGCAAGCTTCTGGCAGATGCAGTGGAGAATCACCCTACCGTTGCTGGGCCCCACCATCAGGCTTTGGGCATTCCTCTCGATCATCGGCTCGCTGCAGCTCTTCGATTTGGTCTACATCATCTGGGGACAATATGTGTCCTCCACCGCAGGAACGTCAACGATGGCCACCTATATGGTTCTCGAAGGCCGCGGTGCAGGAAACTACGGCTATGGTTCGGCCGTGGCCGTTGTCCTCTTCGTCATCTCCCTCGTCGTAGCTCTCATCTATCAGAAGTTTGTTCTCAGTCGCGATCTCGAGGGTGCGATCACCGATGAGAAGACGGAGAAGAAGCGTCGCGAAAAGGCTGCAAAAGCAGCACGGAAGGCAAGGTGAGCACCATGTCGTCAGCAACTATTTCCGCAACAAAAGCGCGTAACGGCAACGGCAGTCGTAAGAATGGAAAAAACAAGGGGAAAGGCGATTTTCATTACTCGCCAAAGACTCCGTGGGGACATCCCATAGTCTATTTCTTCGCGCTGATCCTTGTCGCCGTCTGTGTGCTTCCGGTTCTCTACATCATCATCGGTGGCTTCAGGTCCAACTCACAGATCACGCAGTCTCCCTCAGGCTTCCCAAATCCTTGGGAGATCGACAACTATATTTCCGTGCTGAAGGCCCCCACCTTCTGGGTGGAGATGATGAACTCCCTCATCGTCGCCGTCTTCGTGATGGTTGGCACCGTTGCGTTGGGACTCATGGTGAGCTTCGTGATCGCACGCTACAGGTTCAAGCTCAGTGGGGCCATGTACTCCCTCTTTTCTGCGGGACTGATGTTCCCAATCACCGTAGCGATCACTCCTCTGTATCTGCTGCTGAGGAATCTGGGCCTTGTCAACTCCCTTCCGGGCCTGATACTTCCGGAAATCGCTTTTGCACTTCCGCAGACCATCATCATTCTGGTTCCTTTTCTCAAGGCAATTCCAGATGAATTGGAGGAGGCGGCCGCACTCGACGGGTGCTCTCGTTTGGGATTCTTCTGGAGAATGGTCATTCCACTGGCCATGCCGGGGGTCGCGACGACGGGCATTCTGGCCTTCGTCAACAGCTGGAACAACTATATGCTTCCGTTGTTCCTGCTCAACAGTGAATCGAAGTTCACGCTTCCTCTCGGTGTGCAGATGTTCAGTTCTCAGTATGCCGTCGATACCGCGCGTGTTCTGGCCTTCACCTCAATGTCGATGATTCCGGCACTGCTGTTCTTCTCGGTCTTCCAAAAGCAGATCGTGGGAGGCCTTACCGGAGCCATCAAGGGCTGATCTATGGCGATGAATCGGCAGGAATCTTCCTGCCGATCCTGCCGAAACACTTTCGTAGAGGTCTTCCATGAGTGGGCCCCCTTAAAGGAGAAGTCATGCAGATTTCAAACCCAGTTCTCAAGGGTTTTTATGCCGATCCGTCCATGATTCGAGTGGGCGACACCTACTACATCGCGAATTCGACCTTCGAATGGTTCCCAGGCGTTCAGCTCCACCAGTCGAAGGATATGGTCCATTGGCAGGTTCTTCCTGCGGCTCTGAACACCACGACCCTGATAGATATGCGGGGCAATCCGGCATCCGGAGGGATCTGGGCTCCCGATCTCTCATACTCGGAGGGGAAATTCTGGCTTGTCTACACCGATGTCAAGGTGGTGAACGGTGCCTTCAAGGACTGCACCAACTATCTCACCATTGCTGAGGACATCAACGGGCCGTGGTCCACCCCCGTGAAACTCAATGGGGTGGGCTTCGATGCGAGTCTCTTCCACGATGACGACGGCCGTAAATACCTCGTTCAACAAACATGGGATCATCGTGAATACCGTCATGCCTTCAACGGCATCACCCTGACCGAATTTGACCCTTCCGCCATGAAGCTTATGCCCCAAACGGCCAGAACGCTCTGGCCGGGGGACAAGTACAAGGTTGTGGAGGGGCCGCATCTCTATCGCAAGGACGGTTACTATTATCTCTTCGCGGCGGAAGGCGGAACGTCGTATCCCCATCGCGAGGTAGTGGCCCGTTCGATGACTCTCGATGAGCGCTCCTTCGTGGACATGCCGAACAATCCCTTCATCACCAATTTCGATACGCCGGAATCCTACCTGCAGAAGCAGGGCCACGGTGCTCTGGTGGATACGCCGTCGGGGGAGTGGTACTACGCCTCGCTGTGCGGGCGTCCGTGGCACCATGACACCGAACCGGCCGGAGACCCTCGTGGCTGGTGCACGCTCGGACGTGAGACCTCTCTTCAGAAAGTCGATTGGGACGATGACGGCTGGCCCTTTGTAATGGGTGGGCACGGCGGTACGCGTTTCGTGGAAGCTCCGAAGGATGCCATCGAAACCGTTCCGATTCCTTCCACGAACGATCAGCACGATGAGTTCGATTCCGAAACTCTTGATCCTGCATGGAACACCCTCCGTGTGCCGTTTACGGAGACGATGGGAACGGTTGGAAACGGAAAACTCGTTCTCAGGGGGCAAGGATCTCTATGCAATCACTTCGACCTTTCCCTCATTGCCCGTCGGTGGCAGGCGTTCGATTTCAACGCCGAAACCGCCGTGAGTTTTGATGCGCGTGATTACCAGTCGATGGCTGGCCTGGTGAATTATTACAACGATCAGAATTGGTCATGGATCTTCGTCACACGGGATGAGGAGAAGGGACGTGTGATCGAGGTCGCGCAGAACGACCGCAACCACTACACCTCGTTCCTCCGAAATGCCGCCGTGGCGGTTCCTGAAGAGGTGGAGAAGGTCTGGCTTCGCACAAAGGTGCGCACGAGCACCTACACCTATGAGTACTCCTTTGACGGAGCCGAGTGGATACCGATTCCCGTGACGCTCGACGCAAAGATTCTTTCAGATGATTACGTGGTGCAGACATATGGCGGCTTTTTCACCGGTGCCTTCGTGGGATTGGCGGCCGTCGATTACGCCGGTTACGGCCAGGAGGCAACTTTCGATCACTTTGATTACCGCGAACTCGGTGACGAATGAAACTTCCGAAGCTGCTTTCCGATGGATGCGTGATCCAGCAGGGAGCGGGATCACGCATCTGGGGGTGGGCGGAACCAGAGACCACGGTAAGCGTTTCCCTGCAGTCCGCCCGAGCGGAAGCGGTCGCTGACTCTTCTGGAAGGTGGGAAGCAGTGGTCGGGCCCCTCGATGCGGGAGGTCCGTATGATCTGTGTGTTTCCTCTCTCGGTGAGGAATCAGATGGGAGCGGTGCGAAAGAGGAACTGCACCGTTCCTGTTATGTCGGTGAAGTCATTGTGTGCTCGGGGCAGTCCAATATGGAATTGTCGATGGGCTGGCTGCATCGTCGGTATGCATCGGAATTTGGGCGGGCACCAGACCCCTATCTTCGCCAGTACAAAATAGACGAATGCCATAGTTTCGAGAAGACTCTCGACGACCATGTCAGTGCATGCTGGTCGGGCTGTTCTTCTCAGACGCTGAACGATTTCAGTGCGTTGGGCTACTTTCTGGGTCGGCAGTTGCGGAGACGGTTGAACGTTCCTGTGGGGCTGATCAACGTGGCGGTAGATGGCTCGACCATCGAGGGGTGGATGGACGCCTCCACCCTCGCGACTTTCCCCGGTATCTTGTCTCAGCTTGACGGGTATGCCACGGATGCTGCTGCGCGCCAGAGGTCGCAGGAGAGCCTTGAGGCCATCGCCCGGTGGTATGGTCGCCTCGACTGGGAAGCCACGGACCGTTCTGTCCTTTCGGGGGTCGCTGGCCCGGTTCCGTGGAAGGCTCTTGAGATTCCCTGCAGATTGGAAGAGGCAGCTGAGGAACTCGTTGAATTCAACGGGCTGGTGTATCTGAGGCGAACCGTTGAGGTGTCCTCACTGCAAGCATTCCTTCCCGCAATCCTCGATCTTGGAACCTTGGTGGATGCCGACACCGTCTACGTCAACGGACATCGGGTGGGACACAGCGATTATCAGTATGAGCGCCGAGAATACCCTGTTCCCGAGGGCGTACTTCATGCCGGTGCGAACGAGATTCTCATCAGCCTTGTCTGTGAGCGTGGTGGTGGGCGTGTCACTGCAGGCAAGCGTCATGAGCTCATCATGGGGAAAGAGAGCATCGATCTCGATGGTGAATGGGAATACTGTGTGGCGAGTCGCCTCACTTGTCCCTGCCCGGCCGAAGACTTCATTCGCTGGAAACCCACTGTTCTCTACAAGGGGATGCTGGCCGCGTGCCAGACGATGACCGTGCGTGCGGCAGTGTGGTATCAGGGAGAATCCAATGCAGGGCATCCCGATGACTACGAAGCGTTGCTGACTGCGCTGATCGGACAGTGGAGAGCGCAATGGCATCAGAATAATCTGCCTTTTTACATTGTGCAGCTTCCGAATTTCAGCATCGACTTGGTGGAGGACGGCGGGTGGTCCACCATTCGCGAGGCACAGCGCCACGTCGCCAACACGTTGCCGCAGGTGGAAACCATCGTCTCACTTGACGCTGGTGAATGGAACGACCTGCACCCAGAAAACAAGGAAATCATAGCCGTTCGTACAGCCTCTGCCATGCTCGCGCAGTTGTACGGTTATGGATCGTGGAATCCTGCAAAATTCGTGCATGCTGCACTGCCTATCCCGTCTGTCTCCTTGACAAACGGGGATGCTGGTGTGAGGCACATCGAGCTCACTTTCGATGACGGCAAGGGTGGCGATACGGAACTCACCACGCTTGACGGGTGTCCCACCCGGGAATTTAGCATCGCCTGGTCCGACGGATGTTCTCTTCCGGTTCCTGCGCGAATCGAGGGTAACAAGGTCATCATCGACCTTCCCGATGGACGCCCGCCGCACTACGTTCGGTACGCATGGAGGAACGCTCCATCTCGTGGACTTCTCTGCAGTAAGGACGGTCTTCCGGTGTCGCCGTTCATCTGGAAGGTGCGCTGAGGAACAGCGCTGGCGGCGAGTCGACCGCTCGCAGCGTCCCACAATCCGCGTACTCTCGGCATGGAGCCACTGAGCTCCCATAAGCCTATTCGTAGCAGCGTCATGGAAAATGCGCTGATGATTCCGTGGAGGGAATGGATGCAACGAAATCTTGAAAAGCTTCTTGCCGAGAACGAAGACGTTCGTCGTCTTTTCGCCGGTGAGCCCATGCAATATCGCAAGTCGGAGATTCTGCCGGAGCTGACGTGGGAAGCGCAATCGACCTGCGCGAAGATCAACCGCATCTTCTTCGACGATAATGACGAGGCCATGCGACTCTTTCACGAGCTCGTTCCCGGCGCCGGGGAGGGCATCGATTTCCGTCCTCCCATCAACCTCGACTACGGCATCGGTCTCACCATCGGGGATCGCACCTTCATCAACAAGGACTTTCTCATCGTGGGCGGCGGCTACATCACCATCGGCGAAGACTGCCTCATCGGTCCGCGCTGCAGCATCTACACTCCGAACCACGCCTTCGCACCCAAGCCCCGGCTTGAGGGTTGGGAGCACACCACGCCCGTCACCGTGGGCAACAACGTCTGGCTTGGCGGATCTGTGACTCTTCTTCCCGGCGTCAGCATCGGCGACAACACCATCGTGGGTGGCGGTTCCGTGGTGAGCCATGACATTCCCGCCAACTCCATTGCAGTCGGCAATCCCTGCAGAGTGGTCAAGGAACTGCCGCAGGAGTAGTTTTCCCGAAAGGGCGTGCTGAAGAGCTCCTCGCTTTTATTTTTTCTGCGGGCTAGCCACGGATACGACAAGAGGCGCTGACGGGCGGATATTTGCGGGTATTGAACTTAGTAGTTACTCGCGCGCACATTCGACCTGACGGCGCCTCTCGGCATATGGGTCTTCGGACCCATATTTTTCTTGCTTTATTTATCTATTTATGCCCGCCATTTCGCGTATTGTGCATAGACTTCCTCGGTCGGTTCGTCGTGGAAGGTCTCCTCAATGGTGACGGGCCAGGCCGGAGCCTCTTCCTCTCCGCTGAGGACCCATGCGGCCTGCCGTGCTGCGCCGATGGCGACGTATTCGTCCGTCGCGGGAACTTGGATATCCATACCCCAGATCGAGGGAGCGAGTTTGCGCACGGCCGGCGATTTTGCGCCGCCTCCGATGAGCAGAAGCCTGGTGATCGGGACTCCCAGAGCACGCAGATCCTCCAGGCAGTCACGCTGGGTGCAGAGCAACCCCTCGACGAAGGCGCGGGCGATGTTGGCGCGAGTGGTGTTGTGCAGCGTCATTCCCATGAGTCTCGCGTTGTCAGTGGGGCGGTTCGGCGTGCGTTCGCCGTCGAAGTACGGAATCAGTGAGATACCTTCGGCACCGGGTTGTGCGGAGAACGCGATCTCGGCGAGTTCATCGTAATCGACGTCCAAGGCGTGGCAGCCGGCATCCAGAATGCGCGAGGCGTTGATGGTGCAGGCGAGGGGAACGAAACGCCCCGTCACGTCGGCGAAGCCGTTGAGTGCGCCGGTGGTGTCATAGACGGGATTGTCGGAGATCGCCGCAGCAACTCCCGACGTTCCCAACGAGATGGAGACGTCACCGGGAACCATGGAGAGACCGAAGCTCGCCATGGCGTTGTCACCGCCGCCGGGTGCGAGAAGGCAGCCGCCGTCGACGGCGTTGCCCGCAATGGCCGGTGAGGCCGTGACGGCGGCAGCCTCGCGGGGAGAGAGCACCTGGGGAAGGATCACATCGTGGCGGCCCAAGGCCATATCGAGCAGATCGGTGCGGTATTCGTTGGAGGCGGGGTCGAAGTAGCCGGTGCCGGAGGCGTCGGAGCGGTCCGTGAACAGGTGGGAGAGCGCCTCCTTGCCTGCCTCTTCCGTTTTCTGCGGGCCATACCCGGCGATGCGCCAGCTCAGCCAGTCATGAGGAAGGCAGATCGCTGCGATCTTGGCGGCGTTCTCTGGCTCGTTCTCCGCAACCCACCGTACCTTCGTGATGGTGATGGAGGAGATGAGGGAGGTTCCGACGGCTTTCACCCAGGCCGCTGTACCAGTCTTTCTGAGTTCTTCCTCGTCGTTGGTGTCGCTGGATCCCAACTCCTTGATGAGCTCCTCTGCCTGTGGCGCGGAGCGCATGTCGTTCCAGAGAAGGGCTTCTCGGATTACCCGGCCATGGGAATCCAGAAGAACCATACCGTGCTGCTGCCCGCCCACCGCGAGCGCGGCCACGTCGTCGAGGCCACCGGCCTTTTGTGCGGCTTCCTTGAAGGCGTCCCACCAGGCCTCGGGGTTGACGCTCGTTCCATCGGGATGCTTGGCGCTGCCGAAGCGCACGGTCTTTCCCGTACGTGCATCGGTGACCCGGACCTTGCACGACTGCGTTGATGTATCGATTCCAGCTACAAGCACTTGCTCAGACATATTTCCTCCCATGAACACAACAGTGTGGATTAGGTAGTTAAACCATAAAACTAATTCTACTCTGATGGGTAACTATTGGGAAACCAGACACTTTAATTCATAGGCTATCCTTGAATTAGTTAATAGAGGAAGAGAACATGTCTCTTTCGTCTCGCGTCTGTTTCTGCTCTGAAGGGGTGGCTTATGTCCAAGTTACGGAAGATTAATCAGGATAACTTGCGTGAGCACAATCTTTCGGTAGTCATGAGCACCTTGCTTTCTTCCGCCGTTCCTCTCAGCCGCGCCGACATCGCAAAATCAACTGGATTGACGAAAGCGGCTATGTCGCTTCTCTCGGACATTCTTCTCAAAAACGAAGTCATCCGACAGCTCAAGCCGTCGACGGAATCCACCTACGGACGGCCGAGCACCCCGCTGCAATTCAATCCGCGTAGATGGGCCGGCATCGGTCTACAGATCAATACTGACGGATACGGCTACACCGTTCTCGATCTTGCTGGTGGTGCAGTGCGGACCGAATGGATCAGCGAGCCTCTCATCGAAGTGACGCCTGAGGAGATTTTCGAGAAGCTCGATCGCATGGTTCGCCCGGTCGAGCGGGACATGAAACAGATGGGCTACACCCTGTGCGGGGCGGGACTGGCATTGCCCGGCCTCGTCGAGGGGAACAAGCGCCTGCTCATTGCCAAGAATCTTGGCTGGACCAATGTCGATCTCACCCAGTTCGGCGTCGTGCGCCGTCTCGACGCCAAGGCTGACAACGAGGCGAATCTCGCGGCTCAGGCGCAGATCTCCGGATATGCGGCGCATTCGATCTCCGATGAGATGCCGTTGGACTCCTCGTCCTCCTTCATCTACATCTCCACCGACATCGGCATCGGTGGCGCCTTTGTACGTGACGGTCAGGTCATCTTCGGTGACCATGATTTCGGCGGTGAACTCGGCCACGTCTCCGTCGACTGGAGAGGACCGAAATGTCCGTGCGGGCGCCATGGCTGCCTGGAAATGTACGCTGGACGGCGCGCCCTTGTCGAGGCTGCGGGAATTGCGACGGGAGAGGAAGCGGCAAAAACCGATTCCATCAACAGGTTGTTGGATGCATGGCGTGAGGGCGAGCCCAAGGCGGTCCTCGCCATTGATCAGGGGTTGTCCGCCATGGTGTCGGTGCTGTCCTCGGCCGTCAACATCCTCGACATTGACACGATTGTGCTTGGAGGCTTTTGGTCCCGTTTCGACGATGCCTTGGCGCACTTGCTGGAACGCCGTATCCAGTCACAGGTCTTGGGAAGGGAATCGATGAGGATCCGCGTTCTCATGCCGACGGTGGCGGATCATCCCTCCTTGGCGGGTGCCGCGGCGACGGGCCTGCGTCAGCTCATCGATCACCCTTTGCGATTCCTCACGGTGTGAGTTCACGGCGCGGTCTCGTGTGCTTTCTCACTGGGTGAAGGGGAGGATAAGGAACCTCGGAACTGGTGGGGTGCTTTCCTAGTGGAGCTGCTTCATCATGAGGAGATCGCGCTGTGGATCGTCACCGACTTGGAAGACGTGATCTCCGCAGAATTCGAATCCGGACTTTTTGTACAATCCCTGCGCTGGCACGTTGTGTTCCCAGACGCCGAGCCACATCGCACTGCGCTTTTCCTGACGGGCGATCTTCTCGGCCATGGCCATGAGAGCCGTTCCCAGGCCCCGATGCTTGTATGCAGTGCGTAAGTAGAGGCGCTGCACTTCGAGGGTGTTGTCGCCCATCTGCTCTGTTTGGGCAGCGCCCACATTGAGCTTAAGATAACCCGCCACGGCTCCCTCTACATGGACGAAGTAGAAACGGGAGTCGGGATTGAGAAATTCTTTGCGCAGTTCGTCGACATTGTAGGCTTCGTCGAGAAACGTCTTCATGTCGTCGGGGTCGGTGATGGCGATGAAGGTGTCGTAGAACGTCTCGCGGCTGATGTCGCTGAGTTTCGGCAGCTCTTCTTCGGTGAGCGGGTCAATTGAGTAGGCGGGTTTCAACAGCGTTGCCGAGCTGGTGGAGGATGTCATGCGCGTGTGGTCATTCCTAAATTTGTTTATATCTATCAAGTAACTGTTATCGAATAAGCAGCTATTGAGTTTTTCGTGAGTTATTTAGTCGTTTGTTGTTGTTTTCGTGTCGAGAAGGGTGTAACTGAAGAGAGCCGCCCGTGCATTGTCGGCGGTACCCTGTGCGAGAAAGCGCCGCGCCAAGGCCATCCGCTCGACAGTCGTGGCCGCGAGTGGCGAGGGAAGTGCAGCGGGGGAGAACCATCCGGACTCCGTGTTTTCGCCGTCACCCGTTCCGGGCGTGTGGTTGCCGTTCGGCGCCAGTGAACAGATGAACAGATGGTCTAGGTATTGCGCCTGATCCCCGTTGTCATAGGTCAGCATTTTCGGCGACGCTTTTACCGATGCCAGGAACTGCGGAACGCACTCGACACCGGTCTCCTCCTTGACTTCGCGGATGACGGTGTCGGCAGGCTCCTCGGCGGGCTCGTTGATGCCGTAAATGAGTGCCCATTCTCCTGTGTCGGCACGGCGTGCCAGCAGAATCTCACCCTGGGAGTTTTGCACATAGGCAGTGACGCCGCTGAGCCAGAGGGGCGCATGCCCGATGTGTCGGCGAAGAGTGAGGATGAAGGAGGGCGTGGTCATGGGCAGAGCTTTCCGAACTGCGGGTACCGCTGGATGAGTTGGCGGCACCCGCAGATCATAGAGTGAATTCTCGTTATCTCGTTAGTAGTTGGCGTTAGTCCTTGGCGTTGAGCGCGGTTGCGGCACGCTCTGCCATCCACTCTTCGACACCGTCGGGGTCGGAGGGGATGAGGGTGCGGCTGAGCCACTCGGGACCATTCTCCGTCATGAGGACGTCGTCTTCGATGCGGATGCCGATGCCGCGGTACTCCTCGGGAATCAGCAGATCGTTATCGCGGAAGTAGAGGCCGGGCTCGATGGTGAAGATCATTCCAGGGGTGATTTTCGCGTCCTGATAGGACTCGTACCGCGCCTCGGCACAATCGTGGACGTCGATGCCGAGATGGTGCGCCACTCCACAGGCGAGCCAGCGACGGTGCTGCTGGCCCTCGGGGCGGAGAGATTCCTCCACAGGGACAGGAAGCAGACCCCATTCGTGCAGGGATTCGGCGATGGAACGCATGCACGCGTGATGGATGTCGGAGTAGGTGTGGCCAGGCTGTGCGGCCTCAAAACCAGCCTGCTGGGATTTCAACACGGCTTCGTAGAGACGGCGCTGCAGTGGGGAGAATTTTCCGGAGACAGGGAAGGTGCGGGTGATGTCTGCGGTGTAGAGGCTGTTGACCTCCACTCCCGCATCGATGAGCAGCATATCCTGCTTCTGAACCGAACCGGTGTTGCGCATCCAATGGAGTGTCGGAGCGTGGGCACCCGAAGCGACGATGGTGCCGTAGCCGACATCGTTGCCCTCTTCACGTGCCACGGAGTTGAAAGCGCCTTCGAGCATGCGCTCGCCGTGTTCGGAGCCCACCGCTGAAGGAAGGGTGCTGAGAATCCGGTCGAAGCCATGCTTGGTGGCGGTGATTGCCTTGCGCATCTCGTTGACTTCGTAGGAATCCTTCACCATGCGTGCGGTCGCAGCGACTTCGTGGAGGAGGTCATCATCGGAATCGTTGGCGCCGGGATCGGGGAAGCCGTTCTGTTCGCGGACGGTTTCCACCATCGTGGTGATCGCAGGATCCGCCTCCTTGACCACACGGAGACGCACGCTGCCTTCGCCGGTTCCGACGTTCTTCGCTATCGCGTCGGAAAGCTGTGAGATGTCACGGGTTTCGAAGCCGGTCATCGTCGAGAATTCGTCGAGACCGGGGCGTGGACCCACCCAATACTCGCCGTAGACCGCCGAGCGGTAGTAGTCGCGCGTGGTGTGATCGGCGCGGGGGTGCAGGTACAGAACGGGGGTGTGTCCTCCGGTAGCGGAGGAGCTGGAATCGCCGTCAGCGTCGTTCGGTTCGAGAACCAGCACGGCTCCCGCTTCATAGTCCTGGCCGAGGCCGGTGTAGTACGCGAAGGTGGTGTCAGGCCGGTACGGGTAGTCGCAGTCGTTGTTGCGCACCTTGGCCACGCCTGCCGGGATGACCAGACGATCGCCGGGGAAGTGGCTGCTGAGCGCCTTGAGGCGTGCAGGAGTGAATCGGGAGGATTCGAGAGGCTGCGTGTCGCTGGCTTCCTCTCCCCATCCCTGCTTCATGAATTCCCTGAAGGCGGGGGAGTCGGGGCGCAGCGATCGGTTATTCACACGGTCCGAGATGTCACTTTCTTGATGCTTGATCTCTGCATGGCGCGCAGGGGTTTCCACTGCCTGATTCTTGGCGTTATCCATTGGTTTCCTTCCATCTTTTAACGCCATATTAGCCATGCGCTGCGTCATCCTTCTCGCCGTGAGCGTGAGAGTGCTGAAAGTGGAGGGATCTTACTAAGATGAAGCGATGGCACCGATGGGTGCCTCAAGCCCTCTTTTTATGACGGAATGGGAAGCAATAGTGTCACTTGAACATCCACAAACCTCGGATCTGACGATGCAGCAGGTATATCGCGAAATCATGAAGCGGGCCCCGGAGCACGCTCCTCAGCCGAGTTTGGAGCGAATGAGGTACGTGCTTGATCTCCTCGGCCATCCCGAGCAGTCATTCAAAACCATCCACATCACCGGGACGAATGGCAAGGGGTCCACGGCACGGCTTGCCGAAGCGCTCGTGCGGACCTATGGCCTGCGGACCGGTTTGTACACCTCGCCCCACCTCGAGGCGGTGAATGAACGCATTGCCATCGACGGCCAGCAGCTTTCCGATGAGAATTTCATCGATATCTATGAGCAGGTCATCGACTTCATCAATCTCACCGACAAGCACTCCCTTGAAAACGGTGGTGCGCGTATGAGCTTCTTCGAGGTCCTGACCACCATGGCCATCTGGGCTTTCGCGGATGCTCCGGTTGATGTCGCTGTCATCGAGGTCGGCATGGGCGGCCTCTGGGATGCCACCAACGTCATCGACGCGGACGCGGCAATCATTGGTCCCGTCGGCATGGACCACATGCAGTGGCTCGGTGACACGGTCGAGAAGATCGCCACGGAGAAGTCCGGCATCATCAAACCGAATTGCACCGCCATCATCGGCCCACAGGAACATGAGTCCGTCGAAAAGATCCTCGGCGACAAGGCCCGCGATACCGCCGGCGTGACGTTGCTGCGAGATGGTGAGGAGCTAGAGGTCACGACCCGTGTTCCGGCGGTCGGCGGGCAGATGGCGACGCTGCGGACTCCCAACGGCACGTACGAGGATGTCCCGATTTCCCTCTTCGGTGAGCACCAGGCCCACAACGCTTTGGCGGCGCTCGCCGCGGCCGAAGTAGTGCTTCCCGTCAGCGGAACGCTCGACGGTGATCTGGTCTCCGAGGCCTTCGGCTCGGTCAAGGTCCCCGGGCGCATCGAAGTGGTGCGCACCTCGCCCACCATCATCATCGACGGCGGCCACAACGTGCAGGCGGTCACCGCTCTGCGCAAGGCCATCGAAGAGAGTTTCGACTTCCGTCAGCTCGTCGGCATCGTCTCCATGATGGGGGACAAGCAGGTGGAGGAGGTCCTCGGCATTCTGGAGCCTCTGCTGTCGCAGATCGTGGTGACGCAGAATTCCGAGACGGACCGCGTGATGCCTGTGGACGACCTTGAGAAGGTCGCCATTGGCGTCTTCGGCCCGGACAGGGTGACCAAGGAGGCGACCATGCCCGATGCCATTGCGAAGGCGGTCGACCTTGTGGACACCGAGGACGAACTGGGTGTGGGCTACGGTCACGGCGTTCTCATCACCGGCAGCTTCGTCACGGCGGGCGACGCTCGCCTCCTTCTCAAGGAAACGCCGAACAAGGATCTCATGAAGAAGAAGTCTGAAAGATAATTCGGCATGTACCTCAAGGAACTCACGCTGCGGGGATTCAAATCCTTCGCCTCCGCCACAACACTGCGCTTCGAACCGGGCATCACCGCCGTGGTGGGGCCCAACGGTTCGGGTAAGTCGAACATCGTTGACGCCTTGGCGTGGGTGATGGGCGAACAAGGGGCGAAGACGCTGCGTGGTTCCTCCATGGAAGATGTGATTTTCGCGGGAACCTCGTCGCGTCCTCCTCTCGGGCGCGCCCAGGTTTCCCTCACCATCGACAACACCGACCACGCACTCGACATCGAGTACTCCGAAGTAACCATCTCCCGCACCATCTTCCGTTCCGGCGGTTCCGAATATGCCATCAACGGCTCTCCGGTGCGTCTTCTTGACATCCAGGACCTGCTGAGCGACACGGGACTCGGTTCCCAGATGCATGTCATTGTGGGGCAGGGCCGCCTCTCCTCCATCCTGCATGCGGATCCGGCGGGACACAGGGCCATCATCGAAGAAGCGGCGGGTATTCTCAAACACCGCAAACGCAAGGAACGTTCCCTGCGAAAGCTCAAGTCCACACAGGACAACCTTGCACGACTCGACGATCTTCTCTCCGAAATCAACCGTCAACTAGGACCCCTGGGACGCCAAGCCAGAATAAGCAGGCGAGCGGAAGGCATACAGGTCACCATTCGTGACGCAAAGGCCCGGCTTCTGGCCGACGACGCTTCGCAGCTTCACGCCCAGCGTGAGGCGAACCGCGCAGCTTTGGGAGAGATTCGCTCCCGTCTGGGTACGCAGCAGCGTGAGTTGGCGCGAACGAAGCTGCACATTGAACAGCTGGAGCAACAGAGCTCCGAGACGAATCCCCTCATCACCGGTCTGACGGACTCCATGCACCGTCTTTCTCAGATCGACGAACGTTACGCCGCATTGGCCTCTCTTGTTGAGGAACGTGAGAGAACCACGCGATCGCAAGAGGGCAACAGGCCCACGGCCGATCCCGAAATCCTGGAGGCGCGTGCCTCCGATCTTGATATGCAAGCGGAGAAGCAGACGCACGAAGCACAGAATCTCAAGGTCGCACAGGAGAAGGCGACGGAGGCGCGGGCGAGCACCGAAGCCCAACTCGCCGCAGCACGCCAGACGCTTGCACAGCTGAGACGCAGCACCAAAGAGCGTGAAAGCAACGTGGCGCGGCTGCAGCAGTTGATGACGCGGCAGGAGACGCTGTTGGACTCATCTGCGAAGCGCACCGCCGATTTCAAGGCGCAGCAGGCGTCGGTGGCGGAACAGCTCAGTGCGGTGAGTGCGGAGATCGATAATCTCAAGGCACAGGCCGCTACATTGGAAACGCAGAATTCCGATACGGATGATGAGATTGGAACCGCACTGGCAGGAGCTCAGGACGAACTGCAGAAACTGCGTGACGAGCAGCAGGGCATCGAGAAAACGAAGATCCGTCTCGAGGCGCGTGCCGAAGCGCTGAAGGACACCGTGGATCAGCGACGCACAAGAACGAGTCTTGCCAGGGAGACGCGTGTGCACTTGCTTGGAAGCGTGGCCACCTTCATTCATGTCGAGGAGGGGTGGGAGGAAGCCATAGCATGCGCGCTGAATCACTTCTCAAGCGCCATGGTGGTTGGAGAGGTCCACGACCTTGAAACGGCTCTCGCCATCGCACGGGAGAAGAAAACCGAGCAGACGGCATTACTGGCGCCATGGACGGCTTACCACCAGGCATCGGCTGCAAAGTCACCGCGTGACCCATTGCAGGCTGGCGCGCCGAACGGTGCACAGACTGATCTGAGAAGTGATCTGGGTACTGACGTGCAAGCTGATTCGCGGGAGTCTGGAAGCGGCGTCATACGCCCCGCTGCTTCCCTTGTTTCGCCGGCGCAGGCGGCGACAGAGACCTCCGCCGGTATCGTCGCTGCCATCAAACGTCTTCTCGCAGGTGTTGGAGTAAGTGAGACGTGGCGTTCGGCCCAGGAATTCATGCGGCGAGAGCATGAGGCAGCAAACCTTCAGCAGGGCAGTACGGAAGGCGCAAGTGTAGACGGCAGCGGAGTCTGGCGAGAGATCGTCACAAAGGACGGTGAGATCGTCACCGCCATGGGAGTGGTGACGACTCCACGCTCCGCACCCAGCGACCTCAGCTTGGTGGCACGCCGACAGAAGTCCCTGGAGGAATCCGCACAGCTGTCCCAGCGGCTTGCTGCATTGACGGAGTCGATCGGGCAGGCGCAGGAGCGGGTGGATTCTCTGAAATCTCAGCTGGCCACACTCACCGCGCTGCGCACCGAGCGGAAGGCAAAGGCGCGCGAAGTCGCGACGGCTGTGAAGATGCGGGATAGACAGGTGGAGGAGTATCGTCGCCGGCAAACGCACATCAGTCAGTCGCTGGATTCCATTGCCAAGGAGGTTCTCGCGGCTACCGCCAAGCGCGATGAACTTGCAGCGGCCCTTGAACAGGCCCGTGAAAGCGGAGACGATTCCTTCAGCCTTGAAGACTTCGAAAAACGCGAGTCGACACTCGAAAAGGATCTTTCCTCCGCCCGCGAAGCCGAAATGGCGGCAAAGATGGCGGCGGCGGAGGCTTCACGCAAACAGGACTCGTTGAGTCGTCAGGCGCGCATGCTCCACGATGACGCCACCCATGCAGCTACCCAGCGACGGGATTACGAGGCTCGCCAGAAGCGACGCCAGAGAATGCTGAAACAACTCGGTGAGCTTCTCGACGAGATTTCTGGGGTTCGGTCCCTCCTCGCTACGTGCATCCGTCAGGTGAAGGAAAAACGCGAGGCCGCACAGGCACAGGCGTCCGTGCATGACGAGGAGCTGACGCAGCTGAGGCATCGGCGCAATGAGTTGGAACCCATCGTCGAGCGCCTCACGGCGCAGGAACACGAGAACGACGTGAACCGGGAACGCTACGCCACTCAGTTCGGCCAGCTCACCCAGAAGATCAGCGATGAGCTCGGCATGCAGATGGAGGCGCTTATCGAGGAGTACGGACCGGACAAACCCGTTCCCGTCCTCGATGGGCAGGGAGAACCTATTCCAGTGAGCGACGAGTCGCCTGAGACCTACCAAACGGTTCCCTATGTGCGTTCCGAGCAGGAGAAACGCCTGCGCAAGGCTGAAGCTGACGTGTCCAAATTGGGAAAGATCAACCCTCTGGCCATGGAGGAATTCGATGCGCTCCAGGAGCGTCACAGCTATCTCAACGAGCAACGCAACGATGTTGCGCAGTCACGCGACAACCTGATGCGTATCGTCAAGGATCTGGACGCCACCATGGAACGTGTTTTCAAGGAGGCGTTCGACGATGTGGCCGAGGCCTTCGAAAAGATCTTCGCGGTGCTTTTCCCCGGTGGCACCGGACGGTTGCGCTTGGAAAACAGCGATGACCTCCTCAACACCGGTGTTTTGGTAGAAGCGAGCCCTGCGGGAAAGCGGGTCAAGCAGTTATCGCTGCTCTCCGGCGGAGAGAAATCGTTGACGGCGCTGGCCTTGCTGCTGGCGGTCTTCACTGCGCGCCCCAGCCCGTTCTATGTCATGGACGAAGTGGAGGCGGCCCTCGACGACATCAATCTCACCCGTCTTTTGGAGGCGCTGAAGCAGCTGCGCGAACATGCACAGCTCATCATCATCACCCATCAGCAGCGCACCATGGCCATAGCGGATGCTCTCTATGGAATCACCATGCGTTCGGACGGGGTGACGGCGGTTATCTCTCAGAAGATGGAGAAGACGGCAGCGGCGACTTCAGCGGAGTAGTTCTCAGTGCCTTCGCTCTCCGAATGGACTCCTGGGCGAGTTCGAACTGGGCGTCGACGACTGGCCTCTTCGTGTAGGGGAAGGCCTCCGCGAGAACGGAGAGTTCCGTGCACCCGAGGATGACGGCATCGCAGCTTGTTTCCGCGAACATCGCGTCGAGGGTGGAGAAATAGAGATCTCTGTCGAGATAATTCTTCTTCTTTATGTCCTCGTAGATGAGGTAGGTCACCTTGTCCTGTATGGCATCGGGGGGTGCGATGAAGTCGTATCCGGCGGCCTCGATCTCTCGCCGGTACACGCCTTCACGAATGCTTCCGACGGTTCCAAGGAAGCCGATCCGCGGGTTTGTCGCTGCAGGATAGCGCTTGGAGAGGCTTTCCACCGCCAAGTGGGGCATGTGCAGGATGGGGACGGGCGTGGAGGCCTGGAACTCATCGTAGAAGTAGTGTGCCGTATTGCACGCGAGAACGATGAAGCTCGCTCCGATCTGCGTTGCCTTAGCGATGTCGTCGAGGATGAAGGGCAGGGGATTGGGGTTCGACTGGTCGAGGATGTACGCCGTCCGGTCGGGAACGCTGGCGTCGTTGAACACTACATAGTCGAGGAATTCCTGATCGGACTGTGCGTGTGTGTATTTGTTGACGAGCCGAACATAACTTTCCGTGGCGATGGAACCCATTCCTCCCAGCACGGCGAAGAAATTCTTCATACCTGGACCTGTCAATCCTTTTTCTCGACGAAGTACTTCCTGTAATTCTTCGTATAAATGTAGAACATGTAGCGAATCTGAAGCCAGCGGCGGAACGACATGTCCCGAGAATATTCAAGTGTCGTTCCCCAGTTGCCGTTGTTGAGCATCTCCTTGGCCTTCTGCTTGTCGGCGTTGTCGCACACGTACTTGTGGAAGATGGAGCGGGGGATTTCGAGCCAGAGCTTGGAACCGTGCGCGTAGAGGGTCTTGCCGTCGAAGGGGGTGTCTTCGACAAGATCCTCAACGAAATACTGCGCCAGGTTGCAGCCGTTGAGGGTGACGAAGTAACTGGAACGGCCTTGCCGCAGATTGATTTCGAACAGCTTGTACTCGCCGTCACGGCTGTCGTACTTCATGTCGAAATTGGCGACGCCGGAATACTTGATCTCCTCGAGGAAGTGTTTGATGCGGTCGAAGACTTTTTGGTTGAAGTCAGGCGCGATGACGGCGTAGTTTCCCACGGCCACGGGTGTGGGATCCTCCAGAAGCGGGTGACCAAGGAACATCATGCGCACGCGGTGATGCTGATCCACGTAGGCGTTGAGGACCCGCATGTTCGAGTCGTCTCCGGGAATGAAGTCCTGAATGATGAGCTTCCCTGTGTAGCCGTTGGCGTAGATCTTGCCCACGACGTCGTCAAGCTCCTCGGGGGTATTGATGATGTAGGCCTTCTTGCGCCCCTCGAAATCCACGGTGAGATATTGAACGGAGTCCGCAGGCTTGAGCGCCACCGGGTAGCCGAAGGGAAGAGTGTGGTGTGCCCCCGCTGCGGCCTCCTCTTTCGTCACGGTGAAAGTGAGGGGGTGTGGCAGGTTCATGGTGTCGCAGAGCTCGTAGAAGCTGGCCTTGTTGCTGAGCTGCTCGGTCAGTGCGGGGTCAAGGGTGTTGAAGACGAAGTAGGGGGAGAGCTGTTCGGAGCATTGCGAGAGTAGGGTGCTGTAGGTGTCTCCGCACGGAATGATGAGATATTTCGTGGTGGGATGTTCCTTGCGCAGCCGCTTGCCCAGGGTGACCATGGAGGTCCGGAAGGTCTCCAGCTCATCGAAGTGGTCGATGAGGGTGACCGTCACGATCTTGCTGTACTTGGTCGGGGAGAGCTGGAAGTGAGCAAAGGCCCAGGAGGTGATTCCATATGCCTCGTGGAAGGCGCGTGCCATGCCGTAGACATTGATGTCGCTGCCCAACAGGATCGGTTGGAATTTACTTCCGGCGGCGTTCTGTGCCGATTTCGGTGCTTGCGTTGTTTGTGCTGCCTGCGTTGATTCCGTCATCGGTGCGTTCTCTGTCTGTTCACTCATTATTCCTCTTTTTCCTCTTCCACCATGTGCTTGACGATCGCCAGATCGGAGGCATAGGGTACATGCTTTCCCTTGACTTTGAGCCATTTCTCATCACCCTTGCCGATGACGAGCAGCACGTTGAGCCTGTCTGCATGCGCACGAGCATCGCTGAAAGCGGCACGAATCGCCTCGGCGCGGTCATCGATAATGCTGACGTCGAGCTGTGGGTTGGTGACGTAGCCTGCCATTTCGACGCTGATGGCATGTGGGTCTTCGAAATCGCTGTCCTCAGGAGCGAGGATGAGATGGTCCGCACCTTCACTCGCCGCCTGCGCCATTCCCTGACGCCGATCAAGCGCCTTTCCTCCGGCGGTCCCGGTCACCACGGTGATGCGTGCGAGGGGATGGTACTCGTGGACGAAGTCGATGAGGCTTTTCAAGCTGATGTAGTTATGGGCGTAGTCCACATAGGCGATGATGCCGTCGGCGCTCGTGAAGCGTTCCATGCGTCCGGGGATCACGATGGGTTCCACGGCGTGTAGGGCGGCGGTTTCCGTTGCTGCGACACCGCTGACCCGTGCGATGGCGACGGCCGCCAGAGCATTCGCGTAGTTGAAGTCTCCCTCGATGCTCAGGTGGAAGTGCCCGAGCGGAGCGGAGATCTTCTCGGTGTTGTCGGTGAAGGCCGAGCCGTCCAGCGTCACGGCAGACGCCTGGAAATCGGCATGCACGCCGTCGACGCCGAAGGTGGTGACGGAGGCTCGTGCCCTCTGTGCCGTCTCGCGCAGAAGTTGTGATTGTGGCAGACCTGCGTTGATAACGGCCGCGTGGCAGTTCTGCAGCAGTCTGCGCTTGCAGTAGAAGTAATCCTCGAAGGTGGGGTGTTCGACGGGGGAGATGTGGTCCGGAGAGATGTTGAGGAAGGCTCCCACATCGAAGGTGATGCCGTAGACGCGGTTCATCTTGTACGCCTGAGAGGAGACCTCCATCACCAGGTGCGTCATGCCTGCGTCAAGGGCCTCGCGCATCATACGGAACAGATCGAGTGACTCCGGCGTCGTCAGCGCCGAGTCGAAGGAGTCGATGCCGTTGAGGCAGGTTTGCTCCGAACTCATGAGGGCTGTCTTGTTGCCGGTGTGCTGTTTGAGAATGGCATGGGTGAGATAGGCGGTCGTCGTCTTGCCCTTGGTGCCGGTGATACCGATCAGGAAGAGTTCGTTCTGCGGATTTCCGTAGAATTGGGCACCCAGCAGCGCCATCGCTTTGTGAATGTCATTGACGATGAGTCCTAGGGCCTTGGTGGTTGCGGAATATTCGACCTCAGAGACATAGCAGGGCAGTCCCTTTTCGTCGATGTTTTCGAGATATTCCTCGTGGAAGTTGCCCTTGCAGAAAAGAAGCGTTTCCCCGTCCACGGAGCGTGTGTCGTAGGATACCGACGTGAAGGTGAGAGACGGAAGTTTCTTCGGGTCAAGAAACCACTCTTTCTTCCCAACGACCTCACGCAATAATCCATGTGCGCTCAACACATCATAGGCGGTGCGCAGTTCCATCGATGGCACATTTCCTCCTTATAGTCCTCAGAACTGTTTTAGGCTACACCACCGCACTGCGATGTTGAGAAGAGTCTTTCTTACATCCACCGTGTTGACACGGGATGACGACCTTTGGAAAGAAGCCATTCGTTGAATTGCTTGGCCCACCGCGCATGTGCGTCGCGCTGCCAGGCCATGAGGTTTCCGACGGCGACGTTGCCAGCCTGCGGGTAGAGCGTCGATATCGGTGCGATGAGGTCAACGGCGGCGATGGTGTCGGCGGTGGCGTCGTGGAAATCCCCATACGGATGAACGCCGTAGTAGAAGGTGGTATCCGTGAGCGTGCGCTTTCCGCGGCGGTGGGAGACCTCGCGATCGATGACCAATGGGTCGACCACCAGATAGTCGCTCAGTTGCGTGCGCTCGCGGAGGGTGGGGAGCTTCCATCGTTTCAGATCGTTTTCGATCATCTGTACGTCGAAGTCCGCGTTATAGGCCAGAAGCGGGATGTTCTTCTTCTGGGCGAGTGAAATGACCTGTGCGATCTCTTCAAGGGCCTTCTCCGGTTCCTCGCCGTGCTCTTGCAGGTATTCATCCGTGAATCCGTTGACGGCGCTGGCGCCGCTGGGAATGGGGCGGTGGGGGTTGATGATCCATTCTCCGACGACGTCGCCCTCATGTCCCGTTGCGGGATTGCGTAGGACCAAGGTGGCGGAGACGATGGCGTCACGTGCGGGGGATACCCCGGTGGTTTCGGTGTCGAAACCGAGAAGATAGGAGTCTTTCAACGTGGTATCGGTGGTCTGCAATGGCAAGGCATCAACGGCAGAGAGTATCTGAGACATACATAATATTGTGCGGCGTCAGTCCGACAAGCAGGGCGTGAAAAATCATGCCATGCCGATGTTCTCGCACAACTTGCTGAGAGGTGGCAGAATGTAAAGGTGGCAAAAAAGACGAGCATGAGCGCGAAACGCGAAGAGTTCCAGCGCCTTGCCGTACCTACACTCGACATGTTGTACCGCCAGGCCATGAAATACACGAACAATCCTGAGGATGCGCAGGACCTGGTGCAGGACACCTTCGAGCGCGGTTTCAAAGCTTTCTCTTCCTTCAAGAGAGGGACCAACATCGAGGCGTGGCTGACCACTATTCTGCGCAATGCGTACTTCAACCAGTACCAGAAGTCCAAGCGCAGGCCTCGTCGCGCCAATGACTCCACTGGAGAATACGACGACTGGGACATCTATGAGGCTTCGGCACACCAGTCCGAGGGGCTTCGTTCCGCCGAGGATGAGTATCTTGACGCCTACGCTCCCGACGAGATCATGCATGCGCTTAACAATCTTTCGCCTGAACGCCGTCAGGTTTTCATCGACGCCGCCATCGACGGGAAAAGCTATCAGCAGGTGGCGGACGAGCAGGGAATCAAGATCGGAACGGTGATGAGCCGTCTCAACCGCGCACGCACCCAGCTGAAAAACGAGCTTGAACAGTACGCCAAGGATCGCGGCTATGTGGAGGAGACACCGGCGGAGGACTCGAAGCCGACCGCCGCCGCCAGCACTACCGGAGAACAGCCCAAGCGCAAGAGAGCAAGACAAGCGCAGAAAAGCAAGAGCGGGCTTACAGCATAAATTATCTTCACAGTGAAATACACGTCCGCCCGCGGGTGATAATAAAGACATGAGAAAAGGGGTTCTCTTCCGTACAGTGCGTTGAATCAGGTGCGGATCCCATTGAGTGCAGTTGTCGAAGGAGTTGATTGTGATGAGGATTGAGTCCTCCACCACCGAAATGATGGTGAGCCGCGATGGAGTCGTGGAACGCCACGAGGAAATCGTGACCATGACGAGCTCTCCGTGTTACGACCTCGAGCGTATGGATGATTTCGACGATCTCTACCAATGTGGTCTGGCACGGGCACAACGCCTGGGACAGATGGATGCCTTCACCGAGCGGTTCAATGCAGAGACCTGCTGCGATGCCCGTGAAAAGGCCATGATCGAGGCGCTGAAACAATATCTGCGTCCTCAGCAGGCTCCTGCGACTCTTTTGGGGCGTGTTCTCCATTGTCTCGACCGTCTTTGCGACGAGGAAGACGTAGAGGATGATTCAGCAGCAACCCCAACGTCAGTTTCCACGCACCGTCCGGAGCAGCGGCGTCTGACTGCATAGAGGCTTGGTTGTCTGGAAGTTGGGAAGCAATCAGCAGCGATAACGGCTAGCGGCGATATACGGCACTGGTTCGTCACATAGAATCCCGAAATAAGAATCCCTGAAATACCTGAAATAATTAAGACTTTGAAATACTAATAAGGAACCCCCCGAAGCTTTAGCTTCGGGGGGTTCCTTATGTCTCTCACCATGAAGTGAAAGACTCACGAATCAGGCATTTGGCCTCTTGCCGTGATTTGCAGCCTTCTTACGGCGGTCACGACGCATACGTCCGCGCTTTCCCATTGTTCACTCCTTACTTCGCTGATAAGCCTTGGGAATTGTCTCATAACCTCCGTACAAGCACAAGCCGACACGGAGGTCATGAGGGTTGTTCGGTAACTAGTCGATGCTCCGTGCAGAGTAGCGAACGGTAGTTGAGAAGCTTTCGCCGGGCTCGACGCGCTCAAGGTTCTTACCGGTGCGGAAGGCATTCGCATAGGCTGTCATGGGCTCGACCGCGACGCCTGCCGGGCGGATTTCCTCGGGGAAACCGGTTCCTGTGCAGACCTGCCACGCGTTGACGGTGTTGTCGCCGCTCAGACGCACCTGGATGCCGTCGGGACGTGTGAAGACAGCAGTCGTGGAACCGTCGCCGATGTATTCGACACCCGTCCACGCATCGTCGAATCCCTTGCCTTCCATGCTTGGATTGGTGGTGAGGTCATACTTGGTGCCAGTCACGTCTTCGGTGCCGTTTGGAATGAGACGGTCATTCACGGTGACGTGCTTGCTGGCATGCAGCTCGAGGTGGCAGGCGGCATTGTCCTCTTCAATGGCGTCACCGGTGTTGTGCTTGCCGTTGGACAGCCATGGGTGAATTCCGAAGGCCCATGGAGCTGGCTTCTCATCATTGTTGAACACGGTGACGGACTGGGAGAGACCATCGTCCGAGAGCTCGTAGTGAACGAAGACGGTGATGTCGAAGGGGTAGCTCGGAATGGCGGGAGCGCGCCAGCTGAGCTCGACGGAGGACTCCGTCAGGCTCTCCAGCTTCCAGAAGTAGCGGTATCCGAATCCATGAAGGGAAGTGTTGCGCTCTACCTCATCAATGGGCAGCTGATATGTTTTTCCTTCGAAAGTGTACTGGCCATCCTCAACACGGTTTGGATAAGGAACCAGAACATAGCCATTGCAGCAGGGAACCGTCTCATTGGGGTCGAAAGAGGCAATGAGATCCTTACCCTTCCATTGGAGCGTACGGAGGTTCGCACCGAGTTCAGTGACGACTGCCGAATAGTCTCCGAAAGAGATGGAATATTGGTTGCCTGTGCGAGGCTTGAAAATCTTTGACATTGCTACTCCTGTGTAGATCCACTAAAACATTTCCCAGTTTAGGACCGTCCCCGAACCTTGGCGTCTTCCGCGTACCGTAAAAATTACGATATTCACCATTTTGCGATATCGACGGCCTGTCCCTTCGTGACCTCGAGCAAGTCTGTGGGAGAGAGGGCGATGTCGAATCCGCGCTTTCCGCCAGAGACCAGGATCTCAGGCGCATTCATCGCTGAGAGATCGAGAAACGTACGGTGTCTGGTCTTCTGTCCGAGAGGTGAGATGCCGCCGACGACGTAGCCGGTCGCCTTCTCGGCCTCATGCGGATCGACCATGGTGACTTTTTTGAGACCAGCGGCTGCGGCAAGTTTCTTGAGATCGAGGTGACCGCTGACGGGGACTACTCCGACGACAATCTCCCGCCCGTCTCCTGCGAGCAGGGTCTTGAACACGTGGGTAGGGTCCAGGCCGAGTTTACGGGCCGCCTCGATGCCGTAACCTTCTCCCATGTCGTCGGAGGAATGCTCGTATTCCAGTGTGCGGAAAGCGACTCCCGCCTTTTCCAGTTGAATGATTGCTGGTGTGGAACCGGACTTCCCGTGCTTTTTCTTTGCCATGAACTCTTGAGTCTCCTTCTGTGTTTCACGATTCATGCGGCGCTAGATCACATAGTACGAGCTTCACTTCAGGAACGTCATCATCACTCACGTCAGTTAAGTTCTAAGAGTCTGTGAGTCTGTGGAATCAAAGCCTCATTTAATAGATGACCCCCGCAGGTTTTCCTGTGGGGGTCATCTTCACACGAATCCAGATTAATGGAGTTTGTGTTTACTACAGTGAGCCGGATGGCTCATCTCGGAATTCGGCCGATCACTTCTCCGAAAGCTCTGCAAAGTGGAGAAGGGTACGGATCATGTTCGAGGTGAAGCCGTACTCGTTGTCATAGAAGGCAACGGTGCGGACCAGCTGCTTCGTGCCGGCGTCGACGACATCGGTCTGGGTCGGGTCAAAGACGCCACCGTGGGTGTCGCCGATGATGTCCGAGGAGACGATGCTGTCAGCGTTGTAACCGTACGTAGGATCATCGGAGAAGCGCTCCTTGAAGGCCTCGTTGATCTCGTCGACGGTGACATGCTCACGAAGGGTGGTCGTGAGCTCGGTGACGGAGCCGGCAGGAAGGGCGACGCGCTGTGCGTGTCCCTTGATCTTGCCGTCCACGGAAGGAACAACCAGACCGATGGCCTTGGCGGCACCGGTGGAGTGCTCGATGGTGTTGACAGCGGCTGCACGGCCGTTGCGAAGCTTCTTGGCAGGACCATCCATCAGGGCCTGGGAAGCGGTGTAAGCATGGATGGTGGTCATGAGGCCATTCTCGATGCCCCACTTCTCATCGAGGAACTTGACCATTGCCGCGAGGGAACCAGTGGTGCAGGAACCGGTGGAGACAATCGTGTCCTCAGGAGTGAGGGTGTCAAGGTTGACGCCTGGAACGACAGTCGGAACGCCTTCGCCCTTTGCAGGAGCGGAGATGAGAACCTTCTTGGCACCAGCCTTTAGGTGAGCGGAAGCCTTGTCCTTGGAGGTGTAGAAACCAGTGGACTCCAGAACGAAGTCAACGCCATCGTTCTTGACCCACGGAAGCTGAGAAGCATCCTTCTCGGCGTAAACGGTGTATTCCTTGCCGTCCACGACGATGGAGGTATCGGTCGCAGTGACCTCAACGGTGGAACCATCGGAATGCTTGAACTTGCCCTGCGCGGAATCGTACTTCAACAGATAAGCCAGCATGGAAGGAGTGGTCAAATCGTTGATTGCTGCGACCTCGATGCCGTTAGCCTCGCCACGCTCCTGGAGCTCAAAGATACGGCGGAAAGCCATACGACCAATGCGGCCAAAGCCGTTAATACCAATCTTTACTGTCATTTATCATTCTCCTGAAAAGAACGGGGCATTACGAACGTCTGTGCGGTTCACAACACGGCCAGAACCACTGCGTACATTCTCATGCCAGCTTGTATGAACAGTTCTCATGCTACTTCGTTCTCTGTACTTTTCCTCTGGGCACACACGGGAATAATGGCGTATCCACGCGGGTCATTCCAAGGACTCGTTCCGTCGGTGCACAGACGCAGAAGTAGATCTACTTCAGCAGATTCTTCTCCCACTCCGTCGCTTTGAAGCCAACGAGCACGCAATCACTGCCGACGAACACCGGACGCTTGATAAGCATGCCGTCAGAGGCGAGGGTTTCAAGCGCTTCATAAGTGCTCATCGTGGGAACGAGATTCTTCAGCCCCCGCTCGCGGTAGGCGGTTCCGGTCACATTGAACCATCGACGGAGAGAGACGCCGCTGCGCACATACCATGCAGCGAGTTCCGCATACGTGGGCTGTTCCTTGCGGACGTCTCGCGTCACATAGTCGATGCCGTTTTCATTGAGCCATGCGCGCGCCTTGGCGGAACTGGAACACGTTGAGAGTTGAACGAGGAGGTTTGTCATAGCGCTAGCAATGAGGAGACATGGGTGGTGAGGGTACCGAAACTCTGTGCACGGGAACGTTTCAGTTCCACCGACTCGGGCAGGCTGTTCTGTGGAAGTGTGACGATCAGCGAACCGGTTCCCACGCCGATGGTGGCAGGTCGTCCAGTGAATTCGTTGCTCACGCCGAGGGGAAGTGTGTTGTGGAACTGCCCATCGCTCACCTCGTATTTGAGACCGTGGAGGCACACGTGCTGTGCCGTGTCACTGAAAGCGAAGACCGAGACCATCTCGGTCGGTGTCGCCGACTCCGCCGAAAAATGGAGTTGCGCCCCTGAAATCGCGGTGATGACGTTTTCGGAGGAGTGGAGAAAACCCACGCCACCGTGTTCCGCGATGGAGACGAGAAGCTGCAGATTCGCGATGGTGTGATCGATGCGTCCGCCAAGCCCACCATATATATGGAAAAGCGAGTATTTCCTCTCCCATCCCAATTTGACCGCAGATGTCATATCGGTGTCGTCCTTCTCCGCAGGAAGGGAGATGACGGTGCTCGTAGGTGAATCGGAGGAAAGGGGAGTAGCACTCACAGAATCAAAATCGCCGACGACGATGTCGGGCGTCAGTGTGTGTGCACGCAGGAAATCGAGGCCACCATCCGCTGCGATGAGACAGTCCTGTTGCGCTTGCGGCGTTCGGGGAACGACGTCGTTGACGCCCGCACCCACGATGATGCACGAGGGATCCTCTTGGGGTTTCATCCTTCTCATGGGACCTCCTCCGGTCGCGACATGGAACTGTCATCGGGCTGTCATGGAACTGCGTATAAAAAAAGAGTATGACGATTCCTCGCCTCCAGCTTAATTGTCGCAAAAAATGAAGGAATATGGAGGTATGACAAACGACGAACAGACACAAACTTCCACCGATACGGCATATTTCGCAGGTGGGTGCTTCTGGGGGATGGAGCATTACTTCCAGCAGGTGAAAGGCGTTCTTTCGGTTGAATCCGGCTACGCGCAATCGAGCGTTCCGAACCCCTCGTATGAGTTGGTCTGCAGCGGAGCCACCGATGCCGCAGAAACGGTACGGGTCACCTATGATCCTCGCCGTGTCAGTCTCAAGGTACTGGCCTTGCTGATGATCGATGTCATCGATCCCTATTCGACCACAGGCCAGGGCAATGACATCGGCAGGCAGTACCGTTCCGGTTTCTTCTGGACGTCGCACGAGCAACGGCAGGTGTTCGATCAGGTGATTGAGGAATTCAATCTCCGCTCCCAACAACCGGCGGGCATCGAAGTCACTGCATTGCGCAACTTCTACGCCGCCGAGGAATACCACCAGGACTACCTTGACAAGAATCCGAATGGTTACTGCCATATCTCGTGGGAGAAGATGAACTCCGTCGCCCAACGGCAGAAGTACATTGAGCGCATCGCTCAGCTAACGCCCCTTCAATATGCAGTCACACAGGAGGCGGCCACCGAGCGTCCGTTCGACAATGAGTACGACGCTCTCTACGAACCCGGAATCTACGTTGATATCGTCAGTGGCGAGCCGTTGTTTGCTTCCTCCGACAAATTCGATTCGGGATGCGGCTGGCCGTCCTTCAGCAAGCCCCTCGATTCCTCAAAGCTCGAGTATCGTGAGGATCAAAAGGTTCCAGGTCGGCTTCGTACCGAGGTTCGTGTGGTGGATTCCGGCATACATCTGGGACATGTCTTCGATGATGGGCCTTCGGAACTGGGCGGAAAGCGGTACTGCATGAACACTGCCTCGCTGCGTTTCATTCCAAAGGACCAGATGGAGGCCGAAGGCTACGGTGAATACCTGAGCCAGGTTCATTAGAAAAACGCACGACAACCAGAGGAGCAACGCTGCCAAGTGAGTTTCAGCGCGTTGCTCCTCTGGTTGTCGGAGCGTGTGGTATTATCTACAAGGCTTGAGAAATCAAGAAAGTGGAATTTCCCACCTGGAGGCTTTTCATGGTCTCGGGTTGAAGTAGGCATTTATCAGCTTGCTGAACGGCAGAGTGCCGGCTTTGGAGTGCATCATTGCATGAAAGTCGCTGTGCTGCCTGTTTGTGGTGCTTTTAAGTGTTGCTTTGGGGGAACTCCGCACAACCAGAAATGATTGATTGGAGTCATCATTAGCGACGAACTGAACATTAACGAGGACATCCGCGCCTCGCAGGTACGCCTCATCGGCCCGAATGGCGAGCAGGTGGGCGTCATTGCGACCACGGTGGCACTGAACCTTGCGAGAGAAGCGAACCTTGATCTTGTCGAGGTCGCTCCTAACAGCAAGCCCCCGGTGGCGAAGCTCATCGATTACGGCAAGTACAAGTACACGGAAAAACTCAAGCAGCGTGAAGCACGCCGCAACCAGAGTACTGCTGAAATCAAGGAGATCCGCTTCCGTCTGAAGATCGACGATCACGATTTCGAGGTCAAAAAAGGCCATGTCGTGCGGTTCCTCAAGGGCGGCGACAAGGTAAAGGTCACCATCATGCTTCGTGGGCGTGAGCAGTCGCGTCCCATCGGAGGCGTGGAACTGCTCCAGCGTCTGGCGCAGGAGGTGCAGGAACTCGGATCCATCGAGTCCCGCCCCCGTCAGGATGGCCGCAACATCATCATGGTGCTTGCGCCAAAGGGCAAGAAGGTCCACACTCAGTCCGAGCAACGTCGTCGTGGCGATCAGTCACGTGCAGAGCGTCAGGCACGTCAGGCGGCACGCTTGGCGGCAAAGGGTGGAAACGGCGTTGACGAGACGTCGGCAGCCGAACCGGTTCGCACGGCGAAGAACAAAACTTCTAACGAAGAATCAACAACCAAGGAGAGCAGCGATGCCAAAAATGAAGACTAAGACAGCAGCGGCCAAGCGTATCCGCGTCACCGGAACGGGCAAGCTGATGGCTGCAGGTACCTCAATGCGCCACAACCTGGAGCACAAGTCCTCCAAGAAGCGCCGCGAACTGTCCCGCGATCAGCACATCGCGAAGGATCAGCAGAAGCGCATGAAGAGGCTCCTTGGACTCTGAGTCGCAAGCGAATTAGGAACTTTTAGGAAAGCAGAGGATAAAAGATGGCACGTGTGAAGCGCTCAGTGAATGCAAAGAAGAAGCGTCGCGTAGTACTCGAGAGGGCTTCGGGTTACCGTGGCCAGCGCTCCAGGGTCTACCGCAGGGCAAAGGAGCAGCTGCTCCACTCCTTCAACTACAACTTCCGCGACCGCAAGGCGCGCAAGGGTGATTTCCGCAAGCTGTGGATCACTCGTATCAACGCTGCAGTTCGCAGCGAGGGCATTACCTACAACCGTTTCATCCAGGGACTGCGCTTGGCTGGCATCGAACTCGATCGTCGCGCTCTCGCCGAGCTCGCCGTTTCGGATCCTGACACCTTCAAGGCGATCGTCGCCGAAGCGAAGAAGGCTCTCCCCGACGACGTGAACGCGCCGGTTGCCGCCTGACACCATGTGATTCATGATCACTCATGTAGTCATGATTCATGTGGGTCGCGTGTGATAAGCAGCGATTCTGTATGGTGAAAGAACTCCGCCCGATTTTCGGACGGAGTTCTTTGCATAGTCAGTGAAAGGAGGAAGCGGGTGGCGCAGGATGATTTCGATGACCTTCTCGAGCAATTCCTCGTTCATATTGGTGTGGAGCGCGGCCTGGCGGCCTCAACGGTCGCGGCCTATACGAATGATCTCCATCGCTACATTGCGTGGCTGGCAGGGCAGGGGAAGACGAGAATCTCTCAGGTGGAGACGGCGGACGTCGAAGCCTTCGTAGCCTCACGAGGAGAGGTCAGCCCCCGCACCCGTGCCCGCGAACTGGCTGCCATTCACGAGCTTCACCGCTTCGCATGTTCACAGGGAATCGTTCCTGCCGATGTCTCCGAACGCGTGAAGCCTCCGAAGGCGGCGAAGGACTTGCCGGAGGTTCTCACCATCGACGAGGTCTCCTCCCTTCTTGAGGCAGCAAGCGTGGGGGAGGGTACGGATCCCATATCCTTGCGCGACAGGGCGCTGCTCGAATTCATGTATGCGTCGGGCGCCCGCGTCTCTGAGGCAGTGGGAACGAATCTCGGCGATATCGATCTGGAGAACCGTCTGACGAGACTGATGGGAAAGGGCAGCAAGCAACGCCTCGTCCCCATCGGCTCCTTTGCCGTGGAGGCGATGGAAAGGTATCTAAACGCCGGGAGGGGACCACTGATGAGGAAGGCAAAAGGCACTCCTGAACTTTCCGCTGTGTTCCTCAACAAACGTGGCAGGCGACTGAGCAGGCAGTCTGTCTGGGAGATACTTCAGACGACGGCGAAGCGTGCGCACATCACCAAGAAGATTCATCCCCACTCGTTGAGACACTCCTTCGCCACGCACCTCATTCAGGGTGGTGCGGACGTGCGAACTGTGCAGGAGTTGCTGGGTCATGCCTCGGTTACCACCACTCAGATCTATACGCACATCAGTCCTGTTGGATTGATTGAAGCCTATGTCTCCGCTCATCCTCGTGCACGGTGATCTCATCACCTGAGTGCATCTGAATGTGTTTAAGCGACACTGATAGGTTTAATGCACAGTGTTGCTTTGTCTGTCCTTTGCCCGAGAAACGGTGTAACTGAGGGCATTGTGTTTGTTAGAGTGGACTGTATGCCAGTAGATCTTTTGGGACGTACCTATGAGACGTTTCGCGCGCCGGAGCCGTTGACCCAGCATGGGCCGGCCACGGTCATTGCCATGTGCAATCAAAAGGGTGGGGTGGGAAAGACCACCAGCTCCATCAATATCGCAGGAGCGCTCAGCCAATATGGCCGTCGCGTTCTCATCGTGGATTTCGATCCGCAGGGCGCGGCAACGGTGGGACTTGGCATCAATGCGAATGCCGTCGACAAAACGATCTACACGGCCTTGTTCCAACCGAAGACAGACATTCACGAGATGGTGGCGCACACGCGTTTTCCCAATCTCGACATCATCCCCGCTAACATCGATCTTTCCGCGGCGGAGGTGCAACTGGTCACCGAAGTCGGGCGTGAGCAGATTCTCGCGTCCACGCTGAAGCCACTTGTTGGCGAATATGACGCCATCATCATCGATTGTCAGCCGTCTCTGGGTCTGCTCACCGTCAACGCGTTGACGGCAGCGAACGGAGTCCTCATCCCCGTTGCCACGGAATTCTTCGCTCTGCGCGGTGTGGCTCTGCTCATGCAGTCCATTGAAAAAGTCCAGACGCGCATCAATCCCAGTCTGGATATCTTCGGTGTTCTGCCGACAATGTATACGCATACCCTGCACTCCGAGGAGGTCCTGCAGCGCATCTACGAGGCGTTCAAGGACAAGGTGTTCCACACCGTCATCTCCCGGTCAGTGAAGCTTCCGGACGCAACCGTTGCGGCAGCGCCCATCACCATGTTCGCTCCGGAACACAAGGTGGCAAAGGAATACCGCGAAGTCTCCCGCGAGCTCATCGATCGCGGCGTCATCGCGTGACAGAGACCGAGCGGCCCGAACATGGCTTCACCGTCGCGACGGAGGCTTATCAGGGGCCGTTTGACGTTCTGCTGAGTCTCATCGCACGCCGCGAGCTCGAAGTCACACAACTCGCCCTCAGCGACATCACCGAGGAGTTCATCTCCTACGTCAGTGCGATGGATCTGGATTCTCATGCGGACGAGGCCTCGGAATTTCTCGTGGTGGCCTCCATTCTGGTGGAGGCAAAGAGCGCCGCTCTGCTGCCAGACTCGGAATCAAGCCCTGACGATGAACAAAGCCTTGAGGCTCTGCGGGAGCGGGATCTCCTTTTCGCTCGCCTGCTGCAATACAAGGCGTTCAAACAGGCAGGGGAGAGTCTCAGAGCCAGGTTTGCGCGGAATTCTGGCCGTTACGATCATCATCCACAGCTCTCCGATGCGGTGCAGCAGTTGTTGGAGCAGGTGCAGTGGACGCTCAGCCCCTATGACTTTGCCCTTCTTGCCGCACAGGTTTTCCGCAATGCACCTCCTCAGGAGGTGGCGCTGAAACAGCTGCATGTGCCGTTAGCGGATTTGCAGGAGGAATCGGAGAAGGTGCGGAAGGCACTTTCCGCACACCGCGGACACTCCGTCACCTTTGAGGAACTCGTTGCCGACACCACCAACAAAGGTCAGGTGGTGGCCCGTTTCCTCAGTGTGCTGGCGTATTTCAAACAAGGATTCGTGCAGTTCAAGCAGGAGGCCCCCTTCGAACCGCTCCGGCTGCGGTGGGTCGCCACGGATGAGGAATTCGAGCGGTATGGTGACGTCGTGAAGACTCAAGATTTTGCCTGAACCGAGAAAGATCTTGAGCTGGGAAAGATCCCGAACTGAGGAAGATTGAGAAAGATGTGGAGTGAGGGAGGGGAGGAGAAGCCTGATGTCCGGTGAAAATGACTACGCGGATTTCGATGTCGAGGATTTCCCAGGAGGCTTGCGTGCCTGTCTGGAGGCAGTGCTGATGAGCGCGGAAGAACCACAGAAAGAACAGGATCTTTCACACTTCTTTCGTGCTTCCACCGATGAGATCCACGAGGCCTTGCTCGCACTCTCTCACGAGTACGACGAACAGAACCGTGGCTTTGAGCTTGTCTCCTCCGTTCGTGGGTGGCGCTATGTTTCGCGCGCCGCTTTCGAACCGGTCGTTGCGGCATGTGTGGCGGACAAGCAGACGAATCGTCTGTCTCAGGCAGCTTTGGAGGCGCTTGCCATCATCGCGTACAAGCAGCCGGTCACCAGAGCACAGGTTTCCTCCATCCGTGGTGTGAGCTCCGATGGGGTCATTCGTTCATTGCTTCTGCGGGGGCTTGTGGTGGAGATCGGGGAGACGGCGGAGACGCGTGCCCGCTTCCTGACGACCACCGATCTCTTCCTTGAGAAGATAGGCCTTCCCAGCGTGGACGACCTACCTGCATTGGCACCTTTTCTGCCGGACCGCGACGATGCCCTTGACAATGCTCTTGACGATGACGCGAGCGCTTCTGAGCAAAGCAACGACACCGATGCCACAGAACCAAAGCAGGCTTACAACCGGTACTTCGATCATTTGTAAACCGTCAGTGGTTTTGCAAACCCTGTGATTTTGTAAGACGCCTGTAATAGAGTGACGGCGAAGGCAAAACGTCTTCGCCATTTCTGTTCATAAGGCATGCGTAGCTCTGCTTCGCAATGCTTTCAATACGGAAGGTCATCATACAAATGAATAATCATGGCACAGCGCACCCTTCTTCAGGTGCAACGGTCTCGTTGACGCGCAACCAGCGTCTGGATCGACTGTCTTTTAACAAAGCCCATGCAAAGCTTCTCACCGCTTCGGGAATCGGCTGGGCACTCGACGCGATGGATGTGGGACTCGTCTCCTTTATTGTGGCCGCCATCGCCACGGATCCGCACTTCATGCTCACCTCCTCCGAGAAATCATGGATTCTCTCCATCGGTTTCCTTGGCATGGCAATCGGCGCGTGGGTAGGCGGTCTTTTCGCCGATAAGTTCGGACGAAAGGAAGTCTTTACAGCCACCCTCATCATCTACGGGCTGGCGAACGGCCTCATGGCCGCATCTGTCTCGCTGCTGATGCTGCTCATCCTGCGCTTCGTGGTCGGGCTCGGACTGGGAGCCGAACTCCCCGTCGCCTCCACTCTTGTCAGCGAATTTTCTCCTGCGGCCCACCGGGGACGGATGACGGTTCTCCTCGAGTCCTTCTGGGCTCTTGGCTGGATTCTGTCGGCTGTCATCGGCTATTTCGTTGTGCCGAACTTCGGTGACAACGGCTGGCGCTGGGCGCTCCTCATCGGTGCACTGCCGACGCTGTACGCCATCATCTCCCGCTTCCATCTGCCGGAATCGGTGCGCTTCCTGGAAGAACAGGGCAGGGATGCCGAAGCGGAAGCCTCCGTCCGTTACTTCGAGAAGGCCGGGGGAGTCGAGCCCGTTCCTTCCGCAAAAGCCGTTCCCCTTCCGAAAATCAAGGCGCGGGAACTTTTCTCGGCGGCCTACAGCAAGCGGACGATCGCCATTTGGCTCACGTGGTTCTTCGTCAACTTCTCCTACTACGGAGCCTTCCTGTGGATGCCCTCGTTGCTGGCCGATCAATTTGGTTCTCTCACCACCTCGTTCGGCTACGCTCTCATCATCTCCCTAGCACAGCTGCCCGGTTACTTCCTCGCCGCTTGGCTGGTGGAGAAGGTCGGCCGACGTGTCTGCCTTGTCAGCTTCCTCGCCGTGTCTGCAGTCTGCGCCGCCTTCTTCGCTCAGGCGAATTCGGTGGCGGCCGTCCTTGTGTGGGGCATGCTGCTTTCGGCGTCGAATCTCGGGGCGTGGGGTGTCTTGTACGCGGTGACTCCGGAGATTTACCCCACGCGGTTGCGTGGAACGGGTGCCGGTGCGGCCGCGGCCTTCGGACGTGTGGCCTCGATCGTGGCTCCGCTGCTTGTTCCTCTATTCCTGCAGTGGGGTGGGGGCTCCAAAACCCTGACGTTCGCGATTTTCGCCGGGTCCTTCGTTCTGGCCTGTGTCTTTTCCGCATTCCTTCCGGAAAAGCGTGGTGAGGTTCTGGAAGACTGACGGCAGACTGCTGCTGAATCGATGGCGGAACGATTTCGCCAGAGCCGATGGTGGAACAGGGAACCCCACCATCGGCTTAAATGTGTTCTTGGTCACAGCGAGAAAGCCTTGTTACCGGCCTGTTCTCTCCCTGCGATAAGTACCATCGTAAAAAGTCGAGGAAGCTATGTAGTATTCTGAAGGTTTGTTATCTAGTAGTTCTGTATTTGTTTCAAATGCACCACAGTAAAGAGGTTGCCTTATGGCAGTGCGCTCCGATATCCGTAACGTTGCAATCGTCGCCCATGTTGATCATGGCAAAACGACGCTTGTTGATGCGATGCTCAAGCAATCGCATGTTTTCTCGGAGAGGGAGAAAGTACCTGATCGAGTCATGGATTCCGGTGATCTTGAGCGTGAGAAGGGCATCACCATTCTCGCCAAGAACACGGCAGTGAAGTATCAGGGACCCCTTGCTGCGAAACTCGGCGAGCCCGATGGCATCACCATCAACGTCGTCGATACCCCCGGCCACGCCGATTTCGGTGGCGAGGTTGAGCGCGGCATCTCCATGGTCGACGGTGTTGTCCTTCTCGTCGACGCCTCCGAAGGTCCGCTCCCGCAGACTCGTTTCGTGCTGCGCAAGGCACTTGAGGCAAAGCTTCCCGTCATCCTGGTCATCAACAAGACCGATCGCCCCGATGCCCGCATCGATGAGGTCGTTTCCGACACCTCCGATCTGCTGCTCGGCTTGGCGCAGGATGTCTCCGAAGAGGGCATCGACCTTGACCTTGATTCCCTTCTGGACCTGCCCGTCATCTACGCGGCGGCGAAGGCCGGTCGCGCCTCCGTGAACCAGCCTGCCGATGGCACTGTTCCGGACAACGACAATCTTGAGCCTTTGTTTGAGTGCATTCTCAACAACATCCCCGCGCCTGAATATGACGAGGAAATGCCGCTTCAGGCTCATGTCGCCAACATCGACGCCTCCGACTTCCTTGGACGTCTTGGTCTTGTCCGCATCTACAACGGGACACTCGAGCAGGGTAAGACCTACGGCCTGTCTCGCGTGGACGGCTCCATCGAGAGCTTCAAGGTTTCCGAACTTCTGCGCACCGAGGGCTTGGAACGCGTTCCTACCCCATCCGCAGGACCCGGAGACATCGTGGCCGTCGCAGGTGTGAACGACATCATGATCGGCGAAACGATTGTTGATCCTGATGACCCTCATCCGTTGCCTCTCATCCACGTTGACGATCCCGCGATCTCCATGACCTTCGGAACCAACGATTCTCCACTGGTCGGCACTGAGGGCAAGGATCACAAGCTCACCGCCCGCATGATCAAGGACCGTCTTGATCGCGAACTCATCGGAAACGTCTCCATCAAGGTGAAGCCGACCGAGCGCCCCGACGCCTGGGAGGTTCAGGGCCGTGGCGAACTGGCACTGGCCGTTCTGGCGGAGCAGATGCGCCGCGAAGGCTTCGAACTCACCGTCAGCCGTCCTCAGGTCGTCACCAAGGTTATCGATGGCAAGGTGAACGAGCCAATGGAGAACACCACCATTGACGTCCCGCAGGAGTACATGGGCGCTGTCACGCAGCTCATGGCCGCCCGCAAGGGTCGCATGGACTCCATGACGAACCATGGCTCCGGTTGGGTTCGCCTCGAGTTCACGGTTCCTTCCCGTGGTCTCATCGGCTTCCGCACCCAGCTGCTCAGTGCCACGCGCGGAACCGGTATTTCCTCCTCCATCTCGGCGGGCTACGCTCCCTGGACAGGCGATATCAGCATTCGTCAGAATGGTTCCATGGTCTCCGATCGTCAAGGTACCGCAACCCCGTATGCCATGCAGCGCCTGCAGGCACGTGGAAACTTCTTCGTGCAGCCACAGTCGACGGTGTATGAGGGTCAGATCGTCGGCATCGGTAACAAGCCCGGTGACCTTGACGTCAACGTGACCCTTGAAAAGCACATGACGAACATGCGTTCCGCCACCGCCGACATTCTTGAGACTCTGACTCCTCCGATTCAGATGAGCCTTGAAGAGTCGCTCGACTTCGCCAACGACGATGAATGCGTCGAAGTCACGCCGGAGTCCGTGCGCGTTCGTAAGATCATTCTCGATCGCGATGCATGGTACAAGTGGCACGCACGTCAGCACAGGGCTTCCCAGAAGCAAAAGCAGAATAAGTGACGCTTCGGCGTACGTCGCCAACGCTGTCACAGCTGTCCTTGTGAAGTAGCACTCGACCCGCACCCCTTGATTGGGGTGCGGGTCGTGCCATTCTTGAGGGAGTGGAAAAGGATGGAGGCAGTATGAATTCCGTGCATAAGGAGAGTCAGTCTGCGCAGTCGGTGCCGGTGCGCCGCGAATGGCAACAGTCAGCCATGCCTGCGCGGCATCCCGTCCGCGATGTCCTCGTCATCGTTGTCTCTGCAGCGGTCTCAGGCGTCGTCGGCACGGTGCTTCACCGTTCCGGGGCGGATCTCAACATTCCCTGGGGACTTCTCGCCGCTTTCGGGTTAATTTTCTTCAGCACGTGGCTGGCACGTCGGCGTGTCGGCGCCATCGGTGTGGGGTTCCATCTCATCTTCTGCAGTGCGGTGATCTGGGGACTGGCGCTGACGGAGGGACCGGGAGGCGATATCCTCGTTCCCGTGGCATCCGAGGCTTTTCTTACCTTCTTCAGTCAAAATGCTGGCTACATCTGGCTCTTCGGGTGCGTGCTGGTTCAGTTTGCAGTTCTTTTGTTCCCCCACAGCTTCTTCGAGCCGGCAGTGGATGCTCCTGCACACGTCGTTCGCAGAGGCAGAGATAGGGTTGAAGAACGATGACGGCGCAGCGAACACAGCGAAAACTGCACTTTCTGGGTCCACTTGGCTCCTTCACCCATGCGGCGGCAGTTGAAAATCTTGCACGGTTCGAAGAGCGTTTCGGCGCCGAATTCACCCTGGTTTCGCACCGAACGGCTGCGGAGGTGTTCGCCGTCATCTCTCACACGGATGATTATGGGCTTCTGGCCTTTGAAAATAACGTCGAGGGCTATGTCGTTCCCAATCTTGATTCCCTCATCGATGCGGATGACGTGGTGGGGGTCGACAGGGTGGGTCTGCCCGTGGCCTTCGATGCCTTCACTCTTCCTCGGCACGCTGAATTGAGGGAAGTGGCGGCTCACCCCCATGGCTTGGCCCAGTGCAAAACCTTTGTGGAAAAAGCGGGATACACGGAGGTTCCCGCCACGTCCAATGCCGAGGCCTGTCAGCATCTCACCGAGCACAGGGTGGGTTTGGGCCCACGGATCTGCGGTGAGCTCTACGGTCTGGAGACGTTGGAACGCAACGTTCAGGACTATCAAGGCGCCCGCACTGATTTTCTACTTCTCTCGGGACGCGACAATGCGCAAAAATACCTGGCCCAGGCCCGCAGCGGGGGAGTCTCCCGGTTCGAGACCGTGCTGGCGTTTGTCCCGCTCAGCACGGGGCCGGGGGTTCTGGCCAACGCTCTTGACATCATGCGCGACTCAGGATTGAACATGACGAGTTTCATCTCGCGTCCCATCAAGGGGCATGACGGAACCTACAGTTTCATTGCCACTTTCGATGCCGCTCCCTGGCAGAAGCGTTTTGTCACAGCGGTGACGACCCTGTTGGAACGTGGCGACTGGGTGCGTTCCCTGGCGGTGTACGAACGGCCGGAGCATGTGTCGCCTCCCGTCGAAACATGGATGCTTCCCACTGGAGGGGTGCGCGATGCACACGCTCCACAGGCGAACAGAGAATTGTTGTGGGGCGAATAAGGAGCAAAAATGCGCAATTTACATGATCACTCTCTCAGCGACATGCAGGCGACGGACCCTTCGTTGGCGTCGCCAATTTTGGTCAGTGCCCACAAGATCGCCATCGCGGGGCTGGGGCTTATCGGGGGATCCATTGCGCGGAGACTGGTGGAAAACCATCGATTCGTGACGGCGTGGAACCATTCGACGCGTCCCTATGAGGCCGCACGTGGTCTGGGAATACAGTGCGTTGACTCTCTTGAGACCCTTGTCGCCGGAAATCCCGATGTTCTGATCCTGGCGTTGCCCCTCGAGGTGATGGGAGAGGCACTGTCTGTCATCGCGCCCTTGATCAAAAAAGGAACGACGTTGACGGATGTGGGCAGCGTGAAAGGTCCTGTCCGCGATGAGGTGAAAAAAGCGGGGCTCGAAGATCATTACGTTGGGGGTCACCCCATGGCAGGCAATGAACTTTCAGGTTTCGAAGCCTCCGACTCGGCATTACTCGAGGGCGCATTGTGGGCGCTCACTTTCGACGACCATACCGAATACTCTCGTTTTCTCACCATCGCCGACATGGTGACGAAGGGCTTGAAGAACTCTGTCATCGCCATCGACGACACGACTCATGACCGTGCTGCAGCGCTCATCTCGCACATGCCGCATGTCGTGTCGACGGCGCTGGCGAATGAGCTGGTCGATGGTTCGTATGCGGCCCCGTCGATTGCCCTCGCTCTCATGGCAGGGTCGTGGAGAGACATGACCAGGGTGAGCCTCACAGATCCGCAGCGCACACGTGCCATGGTCGAGCTCGATGCAGCCAACGTCGCCCAGTTGCTTCATTCGATGGCGCAGCGCCTGGAGGATATGGCAATGTTGCTCACCGAGGAGGAGAAGGAGGGGAAGGGGAGTGCTCAAATTCACGAGAAGGTGCAGGAGTTCTTCACCCGCTCGGACCCCTTCAGAAGTTACAAGCATAGGGTCGCAGCTGGCACGGCGGACTGCCCTCCCACGTCTCTCCTTCTGGAGGAGGGGAACTGGCGGCGTCAGCTCCTTGATTCGGCACTCAGGGGTGAGCGGGTGGTCGACTTTCTCACCACCCATGAGGCGCAGGTCATCAGGCGGCCTCTCTCGACGGAGGAGACGGAAAAGGCTTGCGCTCGGGAACAGGCTTGATGATGACTATTGAGTCCGAGTCCAGCCGCACGGTTTCTGCAGGGCGCGATCCGTCGCGTGAGGGATCACGGTCGAGAACGAGGGTCATGCCATCCCACGAACGGACATGACCCAGGTAATCGGAATATTTCATACGGCCATCATGAGGATCGATTCCGGCCTTGGTTCGGACGACGATGCGCACTCCGCTGGGGATGGTTTCAGGAAGTCTCATAGAATCAGAGTAGAGCGCCGCCGGCACGGAAGACAGAGCGCCGTGTCAGGGAATGTAGGAGGAATGAAGTGACGGAACAGGCAAGGATCGACGAGGGGGACAGAAGCGATCTTCCCTCTGTGCCGTTACCGCCGTTGCCTGTCGAATGGTCTGGTCACGTGGAGGATTATCTCACTCATCTGCGTGTGAACCGCGGTCTGAGTGGCAACACCGTGAAGGCGTATGCATCGGACATTGAACAATGCCTTCGTCTTCTTCATCGGCGTGGAGTCGAGGATCTTTCGGAAGTGGATATCCGCGAAATCCGTAGTTGGCTGGCACACGAATCCAGAACGTTGGCGGCATCGAGTCTTGCACGAAAAACGGTGGCCGTCCGTTCGTTTTTCACGTATCTGTTTGACCGTGGCATCATTCCCGCCAATCCTGCGGCGACTTTGATGACACCGCAGCTGAGCAAGCCGTTGCCCACGGTTCTAAACGAGGAGCAGGCGGGCCTCATGATGGACGATGCGGATGCCACTGCTGACGCCGCGGCCAGTACCGCCTTCTCCTCCGACGCCACAGGCGACGAGGAAACGAAAGTTTCTCCACGCATTGTTGCCGAGCGGTTGCGAGACGCTGCCATGGTGGAACTTCTGTACGCCACGGGAATGCGTGTTGCCGAACTGACGGGCATCGACCTCAACGATATCGATCTCGCTGCTCGAACCGTCAAGGTCCATGGAAAGGGAGATAAGGAGCGGGTAGTTCCCTTCGGAGCGCCTGCTGCGAAGGCGGTGGCGGAGTGGTTGGAGCGGGGCCGCGGCGAACTCGAAGCGAAGAATTCGGGACGAGCAGTGTTCCTTGGAGCTCGTGGAGGACGCATCAATCAGAGGCAAGTTCGGCAGGTTGTCCACGAACAGGCGCGGCTCGCTGGGGTACCGGACATCGGTCCGCATGCGCTGCGTCACTCCGCAGCCACCCACCTGTTGGACGGGGGAGCGGACCTTCGTGAAGTCCAGGAGATGCTGGGACACTCTTCGCTGGCAACGACACAGCGCTACACTCATGTTTCCATTGAACAGCTGAGGGCACGCTACCGTCAGTCCTTCCCGCGCGCGTGAAATCTCAGTGCAAAATCCCAGTGCATAAAGTCTTTCGGGTTGTGGGTGGCATCTAGTGCAGAAAATGCGGAGAATATGAGGAGAAATACGGCAGACAATCCTGTTGTTTTTCTGTGAATGACCACATTATGGACATTTTTGAGGATATTTCTTGTAGGAGCGCTGACGGTGTTTACTCGTTTGAAATCAACGGGAACTAGCTTTTGACACACTTGTTAGCAGGTAATCGCGTTCGTTCGAACGAACGGACGCCCTTGCGCGATTGTCTCCCCTTCGGGGACAATAGAGCTAACGGCGACGAGGCCTATCTCTTCAGAAGAGAGGTGGGATCATCGCTTTTTTAGTATTGGCTATTGTGCCTGTACGAAAACCATTTGAGGAGTAATTATGCAGAAGAGTTCAAAGCTTACGGTTGTAGTGGCCGCGCTTTCTGCTGCTGTCATGTCTCTGAGTGCCTGCGGTGGATCAAGTGACACCGCTTCAACTGACACCAGCACAAGCGGCAACACTGACCAAGTCATGAGTGTGTACGGGTGCGAGCCAGCCAATCCACTTATCCCGACCAACACCAATGAGGTCTGTGGCGGTAACCCCATCGATCTGCTGTTCGCCAAGCTCGTTGCCTATGATGACAAGGGCAAGACTGAGAACGAAGTCGCCAAGGAAATCAAGGCCTCCGACGAAAACAAGAAGTTCACCATCACACTGAACGATGGTTGGAAGTTCACCGATGGAACCGCCGTCACAGCCGAGTCCTTCACCAAGGCGTGGAGCTATGGTGCAAACGTCTCCAACGCTCAGCTGTCCTCCAGCTTCTTCCAGAACATCGTTGGTTTCAGCGATCTGCAGAAGAAGGGCGTCGACAAGAACGCACAACTCTCCGGCCTCAAGGTCGTTGATGACAAGACTTTCACTGTGGATCTGACCTCTCCAAGCTCGGTGTTCCCCACCTCTCTTGGATACAGTGCTTTCGCTCCGCTGCCTGATTCCTTCTTCAAGGATCCCAAGGCCTTCGGTGAGAAGCCGGTTGGCAACGGTCCGTACAAGTTCGAGTCCTGGACCCACAACGACTCCATTAAGCTCGTGAAGAACGACGACTACAAGGGCGTTGCTCCTGCTCACAATGGTGGCATCACCTTCAAGATGTACACCGACACAGAGCCTGCCTATGCAGACGTCCAGGCTGGCAACCTCGATGCACTGGAGACGGTTCCGGCATCGGCTTCCCAGACCTTCACCACGGACTCCAGCGTTCAGGCCTACAACAAGGCCGGCTCTGTCTTCCAGTCCTTCTCCTTCCCTGCCACTCTGAAGCACTTCGAGCTGGGAACCAAGGAAGGCACGCTGCGTCGTCAGGCGGTCTCCATGGCCATCAACCGCAAGCAGCTCGTTGATAAGGTCCTCGGTGGCATCGGTACTCCTGCAGTCGACTTCATCTCTCCTGTCATTCCAGGATATTCCGATTCCCTCAAGGGCAACGGCGTTCTGAAGTATAACAAGGACGAGGCCAAGAAGCTGTGGGCCGAGGCTGACGAGATCTCCAAGTGGACCGATTCCGACAAGCTGACCTTCGCCTACAACACCGATGGTGGAGCAAAGCCGGTCTATGACGCAATCGTCAACCAGGTGAAGAACACCCTGGGCATCAACGTTGCGACCAACCCTATTCCTACCTTCTCCGAGTTCCGTAATTCCATCACCGCTCGCACGATGAAGTCCGCCTTCCGCACCGGTTGGCAGGCAGATTATCCATCGGCCGAGAACTACCTGAGCCCGCTGTACTCCAGCGCCGCTGCAGATGGTAAGGGCTCCAACGATGGAGATTACAAGAACTCCGAGTTCGACGCTCTGCTTACCAAGGCAGCAACCGCATCCGACGAGGATACAGCAAACGAGAGCTATCACGCCGCAGAAGAGCTTCTTCTCCGCGACCTGCCCTCCGTTCCGCTCTATTACTCCAACGCAGCAGGCGTTGCCGCAAAGGGCGTCAAGGGCTTCAAGATGAACTGGAAGAATCTTCCTGTTTATCAGGAGCTGACTAAGTAACACCGCGCCCTCTCGGGCACAGTCCATCATGGGGGAAGGCAGGGAGAAATCCCGGCCTTCCCCTTTTGAAATTATGTAGTCTGTCCGCTCTTGTAGGGGTAACTGATAGACTACTGAACGTATATCTCCCAGTCGTGGTCTACGGACGGTCTTGGAAGATTGAGTTTTTAATCATTAGTCCAAAGGAGAAGACCAATGGGCAAATATCTTCTGCGGCGCATCCTGCAGATGATCCCAGTGGTGATTGGCACAACGCTGCTCATCTACGCACTTGTTTTCGCGCTTCCGGGCGACCCCGTGGCAGCTATGTTCGGAGACAAGCCCGTCAACGCGGCAGTCGCAGCGCAGATTCGCAGCGAGTACAACCTCGACAAGCCATTCATCATTCAGTACCTCATCTTTTTAAAGAATGCTCTCACGCTTGACTTCGGCAACACCTTCGCTGGTCAGCCGGTGATCGCGGTCATAGGCCGCGCTTTCCCGGTCACGATCAAGCTCGCCATTATGGCCTTCGTCTTCGAAGCCGTCTTCGGTGTTGTGTTCGGAATTATTTCCGGTCTGAAAAAGGGCAAGTGGTACGACTCGGTCATTCTCATCGTCTCCCTCCTGCTGATCTCGGTGCCAACCTTCGTCACCGGCTTTGTTCTTCAGTATTTTCTGGGCGTCAAATGGGGGCTGCTGCCGGTCACTGCGGGTTCGAACCCAGGCTTCATTGATTTGCTCATGCCCGCATCCGTCTTGGGAAGCGTCTCGATGGCCTACATCATTCGCCTGACCCGTACGGAAGTCTCCTCCAATATTTCCGAAGACTACGTCCGTACCGCACGAGCGAAGGGCATGTCGAACAAATCCGTCACGCTGCGCCATGTTCTGCGTAACTCCATGATTCCGGTCGTCACCTATCTGGGTGCGGACATCGGTGCGCTCATGGGAGGCGCCATGATCACCGAGCGCATCTTCAACATCAACGGAATCGGTAACACGCTTTATCAGGGCATCATTCGTGGTGAGGGAACGCTGGTCGTCTCCATCGTCACCATTCTGGTGCTCGTCTTCGTCGTCTGCAATCTGGTCGTCGACATGTTCTATGCAGTGCTCGACCCGAGAATTCGTTACGTGTGAGGCAGGGATATGACAGATAACACAATTTCTCCAGAATCCGCAGAGGCGGAAGAGTTCTTCATGGATCCACTGCCCGGTCAAGAGCGGTTTGTCGCTCCCGTCGACGAGACACCGCTCAAGGCCGTCGACTCCGTCGACGAGTCCGAACCGGCCACCAGCATGTGGACTTCGGCATGGATCGCACTTCGCAAGAATCCGCTGTTCATCTTTGCGGCGATTCTCATCGTCTTCATCATCATCGTGGCGCTATTCCCTCAGCTCTTCACCCACAATGACCCCACGTACTGCAACCTCGACAACTCTCTCGGAAAGGCCTCGGGTTCTCACCCGCTTGGCTTCGATCAACAGGGCTGCGACGTGTATTCACGCGTGATCTACGGCGCACGCACCTCCGTGAGCGTCGGCGTTCTCACCACCATCATCGTTGTTGCCGTCGGGGGCTTCATCGGCGCCATTGCCGGTTTCTTCGGAGGCTGGATTGATTCCCTGCTGAGCCGCATCACCGACGTGTTCTTCGCCATCCCGCTTCTGCTGGGTGCCATCGTCCTTCTCCAGATGTTCCGCACCTCGGATTCCATCTGGAAGGTGGTGTTCGCTCTTGCTCTCTTCGGCTGGGTCCAGGTGGCTCGTATCACCCGTGGCTCGGTCATGGAGGCGAAGAATCTCGAATTCAACACGGCGTCGACAGCGTTGGGTTCAACGCCAATGCGCAACCTGTTCCGTCACGTACTTCCCAACGCACTGGCTCCGGTCATCGTGGTCGCGACCACCTCGCTGGGAACCTACATCGTTTCGGAGGCCACGCTGAGCTTCCTTGGCGTTGGTCTGCCGTCCACCACGGTCAGCTGGGGTGGAGATATCTCCACGGCGCAGTCGTTGCTGCGCATCAATCCTTCCGTGCTGTTCTATCCGTCTGCGGCACTGGCCATCACGGTTCTTGCCTTCATCATGATGGGCGACGCGGTCAAGGATGCTCTCGATCCTAAGAGCCGTACCGAGTGAGTGGAGAAAAACCAATGAGCAATGAAACGAATAAACAAGTTCAGCAGGCCGCGCAGGAACCACTCCTTGAAGTCAAGGATCTGAGTGTTCAATTCACCACGGACAAGGGCCACCCCATCACGGCGGTCTCCGACTCCTCCTTCACCGTCTATCCGGGTCAGTGGGTCGCGATCGTAGGGGAGTCGGGCTCCGGTAAGTCCACCTCGGCCATGGCGGTGCTAGGGCTCCTCCCAGGAACCGGAAAGGTCGTCGGAGGCAGCATCAAGCTGCACGGTGAAGAGTTGGTCGGCAAGTCCTCCAAGGACTATGAGAAGATTCGCGGCGTCCAGATGGGTCTCGTTCCTCAGGACCCCATGAGCAACCTCAACCCTGTGTGGCGTATCGGCACTCAGGTGAAGGAAGCGCTCAAGGCCAACAACATGGACGTCTCCCGCGAGAAGCGTTCTAGCCTGTCGAAGGCGCTCAGCGATGCCGAGGTAAAGCTCAAAACCCGTGACGACGAACTCTTCATCGGTTCCCAGGAGCGTCCCGAGCTTCTTGCCGCAGCAAAAGCTGCCCTTCAGAAAGCAGGCGTCGCCTCCGTCGACGAGAAGATGGCCACCTTCGAAGAGACTTGGGTAACGGGTTCACAGACGCGGTGGCTCGTGGCACAGGATCTCATCAAGGCCGGCGTCCCCGACGATGACGCGTGGGCAGTCGCAAAGGCTCACGTCACCGGTTCAAACATGGACGACCGCATTGCTGGCCTCCTCGCGGAGGCGGGATTGCCTGATGCGGCAACGCGCGCCCGTCAGTATCCCCATGAGTTCTCCGGCGGTATGCGTCAGCGCGCGCTCATCGCCATCGGCCTTGCTTCGCGTCCTGATCTCCTCATCGCCGATGAACCTACTTCTGCTTTGGACGTCACCGTTCAGAAGAAGATTCTCGACCATCTGCACACTCTCACGGACTCCTTGGGAACGGCAGTGCTGTTCATCACCCACGACCTCGGCCTCGCTGCAGAGCGTGCGCAGCATCTCGTGGTGATGTACCAGGGAAGGGTCGTTGAGTCCGGCCCAAGCCTCGAGGTTCTTCAGCACCCTCAGCACCCCTACACCAAGCGATTGGTAAACGCCGCGCCGTCACTTGCCTCTCAGCGCATCATCTCCGCGAAGGAGCGTGGTGTCGATGCCGAGAGCCTCATGGAGCATCACACCAAGGGCGAGGAGACGCTGGAGCACAGCGAGCACATCATCACCGTCGACCATCTCACCAAGGAGTTCAAGCTCCCTCGCAAACGCGAGATGTTCAAGGCTGTGGACGACGTGTCCTTCTCGGTGAAGAGGGGAACGACCCTTGCCATCGTGGGTGAGTCGGGTTCTGGCAAGTCCACCGTGGCGAACATGGTCCTCCATCTGCTCGATCCGACGTCAGGGAAAGTGACGTTCGAAGGACGGGATATCTCCACGTTCAAGTCCAAGGATCTGCTTGCCTTCCGCCGCCGCGTGCAGCCGGTCTTCCAGAACCCCTACGGTTCGCTTGACCCCATGTATTCGATCTACCGTTCCATCGAGGAGCCGCTGCGAATTCACGGAATCGGAGACAGGAAGTCCCGTGTGAAGCGCGTTCGCGAACTTCTCGACATGGTGGAGCTTCCCGAATCCGTGATGGGACGTTACCCCAACGAGCTCTCGGGCGGACAGAGACAGCGCATTGCCATCGCGCGCGCCATGGCGCTCAATCCCGATGTCATCATCGCCGACGAGGCCGTGTCCGCACTCGATGTGCTGGTCCAGGACGAGGTTCTGCGCCTGCTTAACGATCTTCAGGCGGAGAGTGGCCTCAGCTATCTGTTCATCACCCATGATCTGGCAGTTGTCCGTCAGATCGCCGATGAGGTAGTGGTGATGCAGCATGGCCGCTTGGTGGAGCACGCCACAACGGACGAGGTATTTGACCATCCTAAGAGGCAGTACACGAAGGATCTGCTCGACGCAATCCCCGGTGGCAAGCTTCAGCTGGGACTGGATTCATGAGCATCACCATCACGACGTCCAATGTCAATGGCATTCGGGCGGCGCATCGTAAGAACGTCGGGGAGTGGGTCGCAAAATCCCTCCCCGACGTCTGGTGTCTCCAAGAGGTTCGCGCTCCGCAGGAGAACGTCGACTCGATCGTTGAAGGTTTCGCCCTCCACTATGCCGAGCAGGGAAAGATCGAGACTCCGGATCAGTTGCACCGTATCAACGAGGTCTGCAAGATCAAAGGTAGGGCGGGAGTCGCTCTGCTGACGACTCTGCCCGTTCTCGAAACGCGGTACGGGCTGCCCGGACTCACCGAAGACGTGGACACGGGCCGCTGGATTGAAGCGGACGTTCGTATGCCCTCTGGCTATACGGTGACGGTCGTCTGCGTCTATGTCCACTCGGGAGATGTGGACGATCCCAACAAGATGATGCAGAAGTATCGCTTCCTCGACCATATGATCGTTCGCATGGGCCAGCTTCAACGCGAGGCGGCCAACGGTGGTAAACAGGCGGTTCTCTGCGGCGACTTCAACATCGCGCACACCCCTCTCGACATCAAGAACGCCAAGGCCAATGTGAAGCACTCAGGCTTTCTGCCGGAGGAGCGCGCCTACGTAGACAAGTGGCTTGACGACGAGGAGTTCGTCGATGTCATGCGTTCTCTTGCCGGTCCGATTCAGGGACCCTACACGTGGTGGAGCCAACGCGGGCGGGCTTTCGACAACAATGTCGGATGGCGCCTTGACTACCAGTTCGCCACGCCGGAATTCGCGCAGACCGCTCAGGGCTTCGTGATCGACAAGGCACCAAGTTATGCTGCGCGGTGGTCGGATCATGCACCGCTGAGCATCACATATAACGTTTAGAAACGCTGTGTAAAGTCAAACAGTGCAGTGTGCCTCACTGCAGACGGGCATGGAGGAATTATGGGACTTTTTGGGTTCGGCAAGAAAAAACATCACAAGGGCGAAGAGTCAGGCGAGGGGTCTGTTGCGCACGACACTGTCGAGAGTGACAAAGACGACGTCTCCGATGACTCCGCCGAGACCAAAGGCTTCGACAATTTCCTTGATGATCCTGAGCGCGGTCCATGGGATGTGACGGAGGCACCGACCGAAGGAAAGTTCCTTGACCTCGGTGGCTTCAGACTCCCTGCGAAAGAGGGTATCTCCCTGCGACTTTCCGTCAGCCCGGACAAGACACGGGTGCTGGGGGTGACGGTTACTTACAAGGAATCGAGCTTGGAGTTGTCGGCTATCGCTGCGCCAAAGTCGCACGGCTTGTGGGATGAGATCTGCGCAGAACTCCTTGCGGGCGGCAAAGAGGCCAAGCAGACTGACGGGACTTTCGGCAAGGAAATCGAGCTGACCGTCACTGTCGCTGCGGGACGGACCGTTCCCACGCGTATCGTGGGAGTCGATGGGAATCGGTGGATGCTTCGGGGCATTTTCACTGGCAAGGCGGCCCGAGAAGGCGATCAGAAGGAGGCTTTGGATGACTTCTTCGCCTCCATCGTGGTCAACCGTGGTGAGGATCCGCTTGCTCCCAGGGACCCGTTGCCACTTCACCCTCCGGTCTCGCTTGATGCGGAGAACGACGACGCAGAGGATTCCGCCGCCGGTAACGATGCGGAGGTACCCGGAAAACCGAAAGGTCCGCTGACGCCTTTGCAGAACACAGAGGTGCAGCAGACGTTGAGCCGGGGGCCGATGTTCTCTGAAGTTCGTTAGAGTGTGAGAAATGCGGGCCGGAAGGATCCTATATGAAAGCACATGATGATGCGTCATCATTGAGGTCCGGCATTGCTTCGGTTGTCGATGAGGATTTCTCTGTCAAGGACGCCATTGGGGGAGTGCGGGGAGCCATTGAGTCGGTCTTGCCCGGACTGGCTTTCGTCGTGGTGTTCGTTGCTACTCGAAATCTGGGAGTGACGGTCATCGTAGCTGCTTCCATCGCAGCCATTTGTGTGGTGGCGCGGCTGTTGATGCGTCAACAGGTGCGGTCGGCGTTGACAGGCGTGTTGTCCATCATCGTATGTCTCGTGTGGGCATGGCTGTCGAAGGATGCCAAGAATTTCTATCTTCCCGGTTTTCTCACCAATGCCTTCTGGATCATTGTCCTCGTGGTTTCACTGGGGATCAGAATTCCCGGCATCGGTGCGCTCGTAGAGTTTGTCCGCAACCCTGTCACTTCGGGATTCAGACAGTGGGTGGACGTGTGGCGCAGCGATCGGCACCTGCTGCGCGCCTACGTCGTGACCACATGGGTCTGGGTGGGGATGTTCGCTCTCAGACTCGTCGTACAGCTGCCGCTGTACCTCATGGACTCGGTGGGCTTTCTTGGAACGGCACGGCTTGTGATGGGAGTCCCTCTCTTTGCGTTGACAATATGGATTTCGTGGATTTTCATTTCCCCACAGATCCGTCGTCGTGAAGCACAGGAGGCCGCAAAAGCAGCTGTCCAAGCGGAAATCCTCGATATGGATACGGATACGGATACACACATGGTTACAGACGCAGATACAGATACTGACGTAGACGCCAAAACAGACGTAAATACAGGTACAGGCGACGGCCAACAGTGATCATCGTCGGATGGCGATGATCGGAAGAGATTGACGGAGACGGAAAGAAAAAATGAGTGATTCTGAAAACACCACGTATGTTGTAGAGATTGAGCGCTTCGCCGATCAAGGCCGTTGCGTCGCCCACATCGAGGGCCGCGTCGTCTTTGTGCGTTTCGCACTTCCCGGCGAAACCGTGCGTATCGTTCTCGATGAGCCACACGATCGCGATGACAGGTTCTGGACCGGCGAGGTCACGGAAGTCATCAACGCTTCGGAATACCGTATCGGGCCGGCGTGGAAGTTGGCGGGGCCTCTTGTCGACGGAGGAGGTGTTGGCGGCGCGGACCTTGTGCACACGAATCTTGAAGGTCAGTTGGCATGGAAGAAAGCCGTCATCGACGATCAGATGAAGCGCCTCGGGGGGCAGCACACCGACGTCGACGTGGTTCGTGTCAAGGGTGATGCAGAACGTGGTGGTTTGGGTTGGCGTACCCGCATCGAGATGGTTGCCGACGAGCAGGGCTTTGCTTCGATGCGCCGCCGTGGCAGCCATGAGCGTGTTCGTTTGGACTCTATGCCCCTGGCGACGGATGGCGTTGCTCAGGTCGCTCGCGACAATTGCGTCTGGAACGGTGGGTTCGCCCCGGGATCAAAGATTCGCGTGGCCGTCCCTGAGCCTGTGGAGGGTGCCTCCATTGGAGATAATTTCTCCGTGACCGTTGACGGTGAGCTGCGTGCGGGTTCCGAACGCCTCGTCGAGAGGGTCGATGGTGCCGGACGCCGTGGAAAGACGCAGGAGTACGAAATCGAGGAATCGGGATTCTGGCAGGTCCACCGCAGAGCACCGCAGACCTTGGTGTCTGCCGTCATCTCTGCAGTGAGCAAGTATTCTCAGGGGACTCCGAAGGTTCTGTGGGACCTCTACTCAGGCTCTGGCCTCTTCACGGTTGCACTTGGAAACCAGTTCACCGCCGAAGGGCAGGGTCTCTTCAGTGTGGAAGGTGCACCGCACGCCGTTCACAGTGCCCGGCTGAACCTGACCGCTAGCGGATTGGAACGTGCGGTGACTAAACACGGCGACGTGTCACGAGTGCTGCGCACGGTTCCTCCGCGGTATTCCCACCCCGATGTCGTCGTCCTCGACCCTCCGCGTGCGGGAGCAAAGCGGACGGTATGCAAGCAGCTGGCCTACGCAAAGGTTCCCACCATCGTGTACGTGGCGTGCGACCCCACGAGCTTGGCCCGTGACACGGCAACCCTCACCAGCCTCGGCTACACGCTGTCGTTCATCAAGGCTTTCGACATCTATCCCATGACACATCATGTGGAGACTCTCGCGGTTTTCACTCTGTGAATCATCCTGCATTCTAAACTCTCTAGGAGATCGGAAGGAGCCTGGATGCAGCGGAACCCCATCATCGATTCCTCGTGGTGCCTGCGGTATTTCAAGGTGCTCGTGGCAGTGCTGCTGACGGTGGGGTGCGTGGCATCGTTTGCCGGATGTGGCAGCTCTCAGAGTGCCATGCCGGAGCCAACACCATCGAACGTTACCGTAGGGTTCGTGGGAATCGGCTCCACCCAGGGGGAGTGGGCGGCTTCCAGTGAAAAGAGGACAGTGGCAGGCCTACGTTCTTCGGGCTTTACCGTGAAGTATTTCAAAGCCACTTCGCTGGACCCCCAGAGACAGGTCAATGCCGTCACGAATTTCGTGAAGCAAAAAGTATCGGCCATTGTCATCACACCGCAGTCGACCAACATGTGGACGGATACCCTCGTCTCCGTTCGTCATGCCGGCATTCCCGTCATTCTGCTGGGTCAGAAGCCGGTGTCCGTGAAGGCCTATCTCTACGATTCCTATATCGGTCCGTCAGGGTTTTCCGTCGGCAGGAAACTGGCCGACTGGGTCACGAATACCGCGAAAATCACACAGGCGGACAGTGCGGGGCAGCTGAAAACCCTGTATTTTCAGGCCCCACTCGTCTCTTCGTTCAGCTCAGATGTGCTGCATGCCTACAAGGCCGCTTCAACGGCCCTCGGTGATGGTGTGACAGCCGTTGTGGGAAGTTGGGATACTCAGAAGGCGACCGCCATCGTAAAGAAAGCCATGAACCCCTTTTCGACTTCGGGGACGTCGGAAGACTTCCCCGACATTGTCATCGCCGGGAATTCCGAGATGGCACAGGCAGTGGAGAAAGCGGCGAAGGAGAAGGGAATCAGTCTCTCCGACGTCCCGCAAAAAGGTAGCATCTGCGTGCTCGGCATAGGGGCGGAGACGTCAGGTGACTCTGTTTCCTCCTCAGTGACGTGGAACGGCGACTATGCCGAACGCCTTGGGACGACGATCACGACTCTGGTTGCGGGAGGTTCTGTGCAGAAGGACGATGCCGTGACTCTCACCGAAACAGATCCTCGCGGCGATCGTTCCATCGGATGATGGCAGGAACAGGGCGACCCCAGATATCGTCACGAAGAGTGGCATAGATGACGGCAAGGATGAAGGTCTTATGGAAGAAACGCTAACGGAACAACCAACAGTGACTCCTGCGGCAGAGGAAAAGCCCACATTGCCGTACATAGAAGAGGACGGTCTGAGCACTGAGAAGGTGGAGGAACTCACCGCCGCCGGTGCCGTCAACCATCTCGATACACAGACGTCACGTAGCTACAAGGACATCATTCTCTCCAATGTGTTCACTCTCTTCAACACCATCATTTTCGTGGCCATGATCTTGGTGATGATCGCAGGGCAGTGGCGTGACGCTATTTTCGGCGTTGTCATCATCGTCAACACAGGCATCGGCATCTTCACGGAGCTGAAGGCAAAGCGGGCGCTTGACAGCCTCAGCATCCTCGTCGCTTCACATGCGATGGTGCGCCGCGACGGCGAGAACAAAGAAGTTGCGCATGAGGACATTGTGCTCGGTGACATCCTGTGGATACGTTCCGGAGAACAGATTCCCGCCGATGCACAGATGCTGCATTCGTGGGGACTGGAACTCGATGAGTCCATGCTCACCGGTGAGTCTCGAACCGTTCACAAAAAGCCTGGAGATCAGGTGTTCTCGGGCTCGACGGCAGTGTCCGGCCTCGGTGTTGCCCGGGTCAGCGCAGTGGGTTCCTCCAGCTACGCGGCGACGCTGACAGCTAAAGCCAAGGTCTATAAAAAGGTTCATTCCGACTTGCAGGAGGGAATCAACAAGATCCTCAAGTACATGACCTACATCGTGATACCGCTGTGTCTTTTCCTCGCGTGGTCGCAAATCTCCGCGGTCGGTGGGTTGAGTCAGGCCTTCCAAACGGGAGCGTGGCGCGCTGCCACCGTCTCCGCAGTCGCGGGTGTCGTCGGCATGATACCTGAGGGGCTCGTACTGCTCACCAGTTTGAATTTCGCTTTGTCGGCGATTAGGTTGTCACGTCAGAACACGCTGGTGCAGCAGATGGAATCCGTTGAGACGCTGGCACGCGTCGATTGCCTCAACCTCGATAAGACGGGGACGATCACGGACGGCGGCATCGTCTTCGACGGGCTTATCGCACTGTCGGGCAGCATCGACGTCCTGAAGCAAGCGGCGTTCGACGTTCTCAACGAGGAGACGCCCAATGGCACCGGTGCGGCTGTCATAAAGGGCTTGAGAGAACAGGGATTTGAGAAAACCGCGGTAGAGAGCCGCATACCGTTCTCTTCGGCACGCAAGTGGAGCGCCATGCGACGCGAGGACGGTTCGACATGGTATTGCGGCGCTCCAGAGATCCTTCTCTCAGCGCTGTCCGCACCCTATCCCGACGTTCGCAAGGCCGTGTCCAGCTATGCTCGCAAAGGCAAGAGGGTCCTGCTTCTGGCACAGGGGAGTGCGTCCGCTCAGACAGACTTCACCGAAGAGTCCCTCCCAGTGGACTTGAAACCCGAGGCAATCGTTCTGTGTAGTGAATCGATCCGTGAGGACGCCGCAGAGACCCTTGCGTATTTCCGCGATCAGGGTGTTCGCTGCCGCATCATCTCGGGAGACAATCCCGAGACCGTTGGTGCCATTGCGGAGAAGGTCAATCTGATGGGGGAGAGCCATTCCCCGCGCGCTGTGGATGCGCGTGAACTGCCGAAGGATCCGGTCGCCCTAGCAGCCGCGCTCGAGGACATCGACGTGCTCGGCAGGGTCTTGCCCGAGCAGAAGAAGGCCATCGTCGACGCACTTCATCTGAAATCCCATGTGGTGGCGATGACAGGCGATGGCGTCAATGACTCTCTGGCCATCAAGGAAGCGGATCTGGGAATCGCCATGGGCAACGCCGCTTCCGCTACGAAGTCGGTGGCACAGGTGATTCTGGTGGATTCGAAGTTCTCGCATCTTCCGGAAGTGGTGGCGCAGGGCCGCCGCGTCATGGCCAATATGGAACGCGTGGCGAGTCTGTTCCTTGTGAAGACCTGCTATTCGGCGATCATCGCCGTCGGAGTCGTCATCTCTGCGATTCCCTTCCCCTATCTTCCGCGCCATATGACCTACATCAGCGCGCTGACGATCGGCATCCCGGCCTTCATCCTGTCCCTTGCCCCCAATAATCGGCGGTATCGCAAGGGCTTTCTCTCTCGCGTGGTGCTCTTTTCACTGCCCAGCGGCATAGCGATCGGTGCCTGCACCTTGGCGGTTTCGCTGCTGCTTCCGAGCTATGCAGGCTGGAACGTGTTCGAGAACGCTCATCAGCTCACCGTGTTGCGTACGTGTTGCGCCATTGTCGTCTTCACCTTGGGAATCCTTGTGCTTGCCCGTGTCTCGAAGCCGCTCAATACCTGGCGTGGCGGCCTCGTCTTCGCCATTGCTGCGGTAGGCGTGATGGGTGCCTTCATTCCTGCGGTTTCACGGTTCTTCGCCATTGATCTCCCCGACGACATCGGCGGAATGCACCTGTTCATCGCACTGATTCTGTCCGTCATCGTGTTCATCGTCGTCCAGGCCATCGTGCGGTGGGGTGTTCGTTGGATGAGACGACATTACCTGAGAACCCCCTACGAAATAAGAAGACGGTAAAACAGAAGGCATCGATACAGAACCTGACATTTTGACACCGTCGGAGGCACGATGACACTCAAAGAAGACCAGCTGGGCACCATGGATGTGGCGGACACGACATATTCCTATTACGACATCACGTCGTTGACGGGCATATCGCATCTTCCGTACTGCTTGAAGGTGCTTGTAGAGAATTTGGTGAGGAACCTGGATGGCACGCACATCACGGAGGAGCAGGTCTCGTCTTTACTGAACTGGGATCCGCAGGCGCAGCCGAGTGAGGAAATCCAATTCAGTCCTTCCCGTGTGGTCATGCAGGATTTCACAGGTGTTCCCTGCATCGTTGATCTTGCGACGATGCGTGACGCGGTCCGTGAACTCGGTGGGGATCCCACGGTCATCAATCCTCAGGTTCCCGCACAGATGGTCATCGATCATTCCGTCCAGATCGACGTGGCGGGAGTGCCGGGTGCCATCGAAAAGAACATGGACATCGAATATCAGCGCAACCGCGAGCGCTATCAGTTCCTTCGTTGGGGTCAGCAGGCCTTCCGCAACTTCAAGGTGGTCCCTCCGGGAACGGGCATCATTCATCAGGTCAATCTCGAATATCTGGCGCAGTCGGTGATGACGAAGGCCGCCGACGATGGCACTACTCTGGCCTACTTAGATTCGTGTGTCGGTACCGATTCACACACCACCATGGTCAACGGTCTCGGTGTGCTCGGCTGGGGTGTGGGCGGCATCGAGGCGGAGGCGGCCATGCTGGGTCAGCCCATCTCCATGCTGATTCCGCGTGTCCTCGGGTTCAAACTCTCCGGGCACATCCGTGAGGGTGTCACTGCGACAGACGTCGTGCTGACCCTGACCGACATGCTGCGCCAACACGGCGTGGTAGGAAAATTCGTTGAGTTCTATGGCGAGGGAGTGGCGCAGCTGCCTCTGGCCAACCGTGCGACCATTGGCAACATGAGCCCTGAATTCGGCTCGACCTGCGCCATTTTCCCCATCGATGACGTCACCATCGACTACCTGCGCCTCACTGGTCGCTCGGAGGAACAGGTAAAGCTCGTGGAATCCTACGCCAAGGTGAATGGCCTGTGGCACGACGTGCATGCGGACGATTACGTGGAGCCGCAGTATTCCGAATACATGGAGCTGGATCTGGGCACGGTGGAGCCCTCGATCGCAGGTCCGAAGCGTCCCCAGGACCGCATTCCGCTGCGAGCGTCCAAGGAAACGTATGAGAAGACGCTTCCGGATTACTTGGGGGACCACGCCGGTCTCACTCCGGTTGAGGTGACGACGCAGAAGGGTACCTTTGGAGTCCATAACGGGCAGGTCGCCATCGCTTCCATCACCAGCTGCACCAACACCTCCAATCCGTCGGTCATGATCGCCGCTGGACTCCTTGCGCGGAAAGCGCACGCTCTGGGTCTGACGCCGAAACCGTGGGTCAAGACCTCCTTGGCGCCGGGTTCCCAAGTGGTCACTGATTACCTTGACAAGGCCGGTCTCACTTCCGACCTCGACGCACTGGGATATCAGCTTGTGGGATACGGGTGCGCCACCTGCATTGGAAACTCGGGTCCACTCGATCCGGCGATCTCGCAGGCGATCAACGACAATGATCTGACGGTGACGGCGGTGCTTTCGGGCAATCGCAACTTCGAAGGCCGCATCAGCCCCGATGTGAAGATGAACTATCTCGCTTCGCCGCCGCTGGTTATCGCCTACGCGCTGGCAGGCTCCATGGACTTCGATTTCGAAACCGAGCCACTGGGAACGAGCGATGCGGGAGATCCCGTCTATCTGCGTGACATCTGGCCCTCCAATGAAGAGGTGGAGAAGGTCGTTGATTCCACCATCTCACGTGAGATGTTCCTCAAGGACTACGCCTCCGTCTTTGAAGGCGATGAGCGGTGGAAGAGCCTTGACGTTCCGGCCGGCGACGCTTTTTCCTGGGACGATGATTCCACCTACGTTCGTAAACAGACCTTCTTCGAGGGATTTTCCCACGAGCCTGCCGCCGTCACCGACATCTCGGGGGCACGCGTGCTCGCACTGTTGGGGGACTCGGTGACGACGGATCACATCTCGCCAGCGGGTGCCATCAAGGCGTCAAGCCCGGCTGGACTGTATCTGCAGGATCACGGAATCACTCCGAAGAACTTCAACTCCTATGGCTCGCGTCGGGGTAATCACGAGGTGATGGTGCGCGGCACCTTCGGCAATATCCGTCTGCGCAACCTTCTGCTCTCCTCGATGGGTCAGGAGCAGCTCTCCGGTGGCTTCACCTATGACTTCCTGGAGAAAAAGACGACCTCGATTTTCGAAGCCTCCCAGAACTACAGAAAGCACGGGGTTCCGCTCGTCATTCTCGCCGGCAAGGAATACGGCACGGGCTCGTCGCGGGATTGGGCCGCCAAGGGCACGTCCATGCTGGGCGTCAAAGCCGTCATTGCGCAGAGCTTCGAACGCATTCACCGCTCGAACCTCATCGGCATGGGCGTTCTTCCGCTGCAGTTCCCGCAAGGGGAGTCGGCGGAGAGCTTGGGACTCGACGGTTCCGAAGCCTTTGCGGTGCAGGGCATGGAACAGCTCAATGGCACGACCATTCCCCACACTCTGTCGGTGAGCGCGACAAAGGAGAACGGCTCTCAGGTTAATTTCGAGGCGACCGTTCGCATCGACACCCCCGGTGAGGCGGACTACTTCCGCAACGGTGGAATCCTCCAATACGTGATGCGACAACTCATGAAATAGCGGTATCTCATGAAGTAAAAAGTGGTCCGCCTGACGGTGATAATCTCGTCAGGCGGACCACAATTGTTGTGTCTGTAATTCAATTTTGCATCAGTAATCTTCTGCTATGTCAGCTTTTAACACTGAGTTCTTAACTTTGCCGTATCAGTCCCTGCTCCCGAAGAGCTGCAGAACGCTCATGAACATGTTGATGAAGTCAAGATACAGGTTGAGGGCCACCAGAATGGAAATGCGGCGAATCATTCCTTCGTTCGTTCCGTACCGCTGATAGAGAACCTTGGTTCTCTGGGCATCGTAGACGGTGAGACCCGCGAAGATGATGAGGCTGATGGCGGAGAGAATCATCGTGGCACCGCTCACGTTGAAGAGCATCATGGCAAATTCCGAGATGAGCAAAACGACGAGCGCCGTCAGAAGGACGGGGCCGGCCTTGAGCATATTGCGCTGCGTGGTGAGACCGATCATGGTGAGGCAGAGGAAGAAGCCGGCCGTGAGCGCAAAGGCGATTCCGATGGACCCGATGTCATAGATGAAGAAGATCGTCGACAGAGTGAATCCCATGGTCGCCGCATACACATAGAAAAGAACGCGCGCGAGGGCAGGGGGCATGCTCATGGCCTTGGCACCCAGAGCGATGGCCAACACCACCTGGCCGATCAGCACTGCGTACCAGCCGAATTGACCGGCGCTGCTGAGAAAGCTGAGGACCAATCCCGAACTCGCGCTCAACCATGCGACCACTGCGGTAACGACCAGACCGATCGCCATCTCTCCGTACGCCGCCGCCACGGAATGCTGCACGCTGCGTTCGCTGACATGCACGGGCTGCTCGGTGAGCAGGGTCTGCTGGTAGACCCCGGTCTTCGCGGTCTGTGGAGAGTAGTTTCTGAAAGGATCGTTGTATGTCATCGGTGATTTCCCTTCGTTTCTTTCATAGCCAGTCTAGGGACGCTCGGCTGTCATTACGCTGAGAAGGAGGTGTTTCTTCGGTGAAGAGCCTCGCGGAGTCCTTAACATGCGGTGACGTCGGTGTGTGCGGTGCGGTATGCAGCGTGCAGTGTCGACAACAGGTGTCGGTAATGCCGAGTTCGCTATGCACAGTCACTCTACAACAATTCGGAGAGAGAGACGGTGCCGGCTTTCTTTTCTTCCTGCTTGAGAATGTCGCGATGAATGTTCTGCATTGATTCCTCGACGGAGGAGAGCTGACGGGAGCACTCGAGAAGCGTTGCGGAATGCTTTGCGATGTCGGCGTCGGGAAGGCTGTTCTTGTAGCGCAGCTGGTGCTCGAGGCTCGCCCAGTAGTCCATGGCGATGGTGCGGTACTGCACCTCCACCGGAGTGACGCGTGGGCCCTCGGAAAGAAAGACGGGAACGGTATAGATGATGTGCAGGCTGCGGTAGCCGTTCGGTTTCGGATCCTTGATGTAGTCCTTCACCCGCAGAACGGACACGTCTGATTGCTTCGAGAGCAGTTCGGAGACGCGATAGACATCGTCGATGTAATTGCAGACGACGCGGATGCCGGCGATGTCGCGAATGTTGTTCTTGATGCTCTTCATCTCCAGCGGAAGTCCCCGGCGTTGCAGCTTGGCGAGGATGGATTGCAGGCTTTTGAGACGGGATTCCATGTGGTGGATGGGGTTGGAGATGTTCTTGTACTGGAATTCATCGTCGAGGTTCTCAAGCTTCGTGCTGATCTCGCGCATCGCTCCCGCATACACCTGCATCATCGCCGAGAATTGTGTGAGACTGTCAAAGCTGCTCTGCGCTCCGAATTCCTTGAGAAGACCTGTGTACTGTCTACCAAGCTGTGCGAGATTGGGTCCCTTTTCTCGTTCCAAAATCATGCGATGACTGCCCTCCTTGTGGCATCTGTGACTCATCGCATGATACGCCGTGTCGTTGGCTGGAGACTGAGAATAAGATGGTGACAATGAATGAAAGCATGATGACCGTTGCCGAAAAAGAACTCGGCGTTCGCGATGAACCCGGCGATTCCCCTCAAAACACTGCTGCCGCTGTGCACGACCGCGGCAAGGGGGTCTATTATGTCCACACTTTGGGCTGTCAGATGAATGCCCACGATTCCGAGCGCATCGGCGGCGTCCTCGCCCAAGAGGGCTATGTCCTGGCTTCCGCAGAGCAGTTGGCGGCGCGTGATCTGGATCTCATCGTGCTCAACACCTGTGCGGTGCGCGAGAACGCGACCGAACGCATGTACGGCACCATCGGCCATTGGGCGAAGCTCAAGCGGGATAATCCGCGCCTTCAGATCGCCGTCGGAGGCTGTATGGCGCAGAAGGATCGCGACCGCATTGCGAAACGCGCTCCATGGGTCGACGCCGTCTTCGGCACGAAGAACATCGCCTCTCTGCCCAAGCTCCTCGACAAGGCCCGTGCTGCAGGAACCTCGCAGGTGGAAATCACGGAGGATCTTGCGTATTTCCCCAGCCAGCTTCCGGTGACGAGAGCCAGCCGCACCTCCGCGTGGGTTTCCATTTCGGTGGGCTGCAACAACACCTGCACCTTCTGCGTCGTTCCCTCGGTGCGTGGACGTGAACGCGACCGCCGTCCCGGCGACATTCTCTCCGAGATCGAGCGTGCGGTGAAGGCCGGCGCGAAAGAGGTGACGCTTCTGGGGCAGAATGTCAATTCGTACGGGTATTCCACCGGCGACCATAGGGCGTTCTCCCGGTTGCTGCGTGCCTGCGGGCAGGTGAAGGGGCTCGAGCGCGTTCGCTTCACATCTCCGCATCCCGCTGCCTTCACCGACGATGTCATCGAGGCCATGGCCGCGACGCCCACGGTGATGCACCAGTTGCACATGCCGTTGCAATCCGGCTCGGATCGCGTTCTCAGGGCGATGAGACGTTCCTACCGCACGGCCCGTTTCCTGGACATCCTTCGCAAGGTCCGTGTGGCGATGCCGGATGCAGAAGTAACCACCGACATCATCGTCGGTTTCCCGGGAGAGACCGAAGAGGATTTCCAGGCCACCATGGATGTGGTGCGCGAGGCTCGGTTCTCCTCCGCCTACATCTTCGAGTACTCTCCGCGTCCTGGAACTCCCGCAGCGAAGATGGAACAGGTGGATCCCGCCATCGTTACGGATCGGTTCAACCGCCTGCAGGCGCTGCAGGAGGAGATCACCGCCGAACACATGAAGAGCTTCGTGGGCCGCGACGTCGAGGTCATGGTGACGGGGGAGGGGCGCAAGGACGCCGCCACCCACCGCATCACCGGACGCGATCGCGGAGGTCTCCTGGTCCATATCGGGGTGGAGGAGAATATGCCGGTTCCCAAGCCGGGCGATTTCGTGACCGCCACGGTCACCCATGCCGGCAAACATTTTCTCCTGTGCGATCCGGGAGAGAATCGACGGACCTACGAGGTTCGTGACCATTCGCGGAACACGGTGATGTAGATGGAGCCTCCGCTTCGGTACCCGGCTGGATTGCCTTCAAAAGGATCGTTGCCGGCAGAATCCCGCGGCCGGCAGAACAAGACCTCGTGGCTCATCGACGTCGACCCACGAGTCATCTCCATCGTCGGCCCCACCGCCTCCGGTAAGACGGGGTTGGGGATCGCGATGGCGAAGGCCCTTGCTGCTCGAGGGCAGAATGCCGAGATCATCAACGCCGATGCCTACCAGATGTACAAAAAGATGGACATCGGTACCGCGAAGGCCACTCCTCAAGAGCGTGCGGAGGTACCGCACCACCTTATCGACATCATCGAGCCCTCCGATTCCATGACGGCTGCACGGTTCCAGAAATGGGCGCGCGCCTGCATCGGGGATCTCGCGCGTCGTGGCGTACGGCCGATCCTAGTGGGTGGTTCTGGTCTTTATGCTCGCGCCGCCGTCGACGCCATCTCCTTCCAAGGCACGGATCCTCAGGTGCGGCAGCGCCTTGAAAAACGTGCGGATGTTGAGGGGCCGGGAATTCTCTTCGACGAACTGACCCGCAAGGATCCTCAGGCGGCGGAGAAAATGGACCCCCACAATGTGAGGCGGACCATCAGGGCGCTTGAAATCATCGAAATTACCGGTCATCCCTACTCCGCGAGTCTGCCACGGTACGAATACGTGATTCCGACGGTGCAGATCGGTTTGGACCTGAGCCGAGACGTGTTGGACGCGCGCATCGACGAGAGAACCGCTCTCATGAGGGAGGCGGGACTGGTCGAGGAAGCGCGAAGCCTCCGGTCCGAGATGTCAGTGACCGCACGCAGGGCATTGGGCTATCAACAGGTATTGGCATACCTTGACGGGGAGATGGGTGAGGACGAGGCCTTTTCCCTCATCGCGCAGCGGACGAAGCGGCTGGCGCGCAAGCAGATGGGATGGTTCGGCAGAGACCCCCGCATTCACTGGCTCGATGTGATGGGGGAGAATCTCGTGGGGAGGGCCCTCGCCGTTGTCGATGCCGCCGATGCAGGTAGTTTCGATTCCAGCGATTTCGGTGAAGTGGGAAGCGTAACCCACCATCTTGGAGACGTTGCCTAGATTCACCTCAATCCGCTCGAGAATCTTCTGTAGATTTGGCGACAAAGCCCGTCATTGCACATATATAAAGGCTGCTTAGCGTATCCTGAGACACGCTATGACTAGGACTACATCTTCACGAACGAAAGACGACGGCAGCAAAAAAACTGGCCGCCGTTCCACTTCCTCACGCACTTCCACCTCTTCCAAGAAAGAGTCAGTGGAAGCCGAACAGGAGCCACTGTGGAAGCGCGCTCTCCTCGCCATTCCGAGGGGCGTGGGTGGCATGGTTCGTGCGGTCTCCGGAGTCGGTGAAGAATATGACATGGCCTACCGCCGCGACGGCCTGTGCTTCCTGTTCCTCATTCTCGCCGCCTTGTTCTGTGCGAGTGAGTGGTTCAGGGTCAACGGAGTCTTCGGGCGTTTCTTGCATCTCATCGGTTCAGGCGCGCTCGGTGTGATGTCGGTCATCCTGCCCGTTCTCCTGATTTATGTAGCGGTGCGGCTGATGCGGCATTCAGGAAAGAAATCCAACAATCCGAGAGTGCTGGCGGGCTGGTTTATGCTGGCGTGGGCGGTGTGCTCCATCATTGATGTCGCACGCATCTCGTCGCTGCGGACTTTCAATCTCGAGGCCATCCAGAATGCCGGAGGACTCCTCGGTTTTGTGCTCGGTTCTCCCTTGGCATGGGGACTTAGCCCCGTTTTCGCAATCGTCGTTTTTGTCATCATCGGTCTGTATTCACTACTTTTGATCACCGGAACTCACGTCACCGACATTCCGGAACAGGCCAAGAGTCTGGCGGGCAAAATCACTGGCTCCTCCTCACGCAACGAGGAAATGGCGGAAGACGATGAATCTTCCGATTCCGTTCGAGTGGACCCTCTCACAGGTGAGATTCTTGACGATGCCCCTTCAGACTCCGGTCTCAGCTTGGCTCCTGGGGTTCCCACCCACGAAGGTGGTGACGACGCCGACACCGTCCCGGCCTCTGGCGGAAAGCTTCCGTGGTACAAGAGGCTCTTCAGAAAACGGTCCCGCAAGGATGAGGACACGCGTCTGGATAAATACGAAGCCGATGATCCCTTCGATACAGCGGCCCACCGCGAAGAGGCGCACCAGACCGAGAGAGTGGAGGGAGCTGGGACCGCAGCTCGGGGAGACACTGACTCACAACTCACTCAACTGATTCCTTCGACGGACGGGGTCTCGGGTGCCGCGATGCCAGCGGGTGCTGCGGCTCCGGGTTCTTCCACATCAGGTTCGACTCAGCTCATGACGACTGGAACTCATCCCTCCGTTGCCGGAATTGGGTCCGCGGCCGTACCGGCGGCAGTCGCTGCGGCCGCTCTCGGTGCCACTGCCGCGAAGGCTGCGGGTGCGGGTGCCGAGTTGGGTCGTTCAGACATCGATGGCGCTGCAAAGCAACAGGGTGCAGTACCGAGTCCATCGAGCGACGAGGGGTCTTCCGTGCCGCGCGATCTTCCTCCGCAGACCCCCTACAATCTTCCGGATCTGTCGATGCTGTCCAAGGGGATTCCGCACGCACAGCGCACTCCCGCCAATGAGCACGTGATTCAGGCATTGCGGTCCACCTTCGAGCAGTTCAACATCGATGCGAAGGTTGTTGGCTTCCTGCGCGGTCCTTCCGTCACCCAATACGAGGTGGAATTGGGGCCGGGGACCAAGGTCGAAAAGGTTACCAACCTGCAGAAGAACATCGCCTATGCGGTGGCAAGCTCCGATGTCCGCATCCTTTCGCCCATCCCAGGAAAGTCGGCGATCGGCATCGAGATCCCCAACACCGATCGCGAGATCGTTCATCTGGGCGATGTCCTGCGTTCCAAGAACGCCACCGACTCCGACAACCCCATGCTGACTGCTGTCGGCAAGGATGTGGAAGGGCGTTTCGTCGTTGCCGACCTCACGAAGATGCCACATCTCCTCGTCGCCGGCGCTACCGGTTCCGGTAAGTCCAGCTTCGTCAACTCCATGCTGATGAGCATCATCATGCGTGCGACGCCGGAGGAGGTTCGCCTCATTCTGGTGGATCCCAAGCGCGTTGAGCTCAGCGCCTACGCGGGGATTCCGCACCTGCTGACCCCCATCATCACCGATGCGAAAAAGGCTTCGCAGGCGCTCGAATGGGTCGTCAAGGAGATGGACGCCCGTTACGATGACCTGGAGTTCTTCGGCTTCAGACACATCAAGGATTTCAACGCCGCAGTCAAGGCGGGCAAGGTCCATGCGCCGGAGGGTTCCAACCGCAAGGTGGCTCCGTACCCGTATTTGCTGGTGGTGGTCGACGAGATGGCCGACCTCATGATGGTCGCCAAGAACGATGTCGAAAGCTCCATTCAGCGCATCACTCAGTTGGCTCGTGCCGCGGGCATCCATCTGGTGTTGGCCACGCAGCGTCCTTCCGTGGACGTCGTCACCGGCCTTATCAAGGCGAACATTCCCTCTCGTCTGGCCTTCGCCACCTCGTCGGCGACGGATTCCCGAGTCATTCTGGACGCCACGGGCGCGGAGTCCCTTATCGGCCAGGGCGACGCTCTTTTCCTGCCGATGGGCATGTCGAAGCCACTGCGAGTCCAGGGCGCATGGGTCACCGAATCCGAGATTCGTGAGGCCACCGATTTCACGCGTACCCAGCGCAAGCCGTCATACCGTCAGGACATCGAAGAGATGACCGAGAAGGAGGATCAGAAGGCCGCCATCGACGAGGAGATCGGTGACGACATGGATGAGCTCCTCGCCGCCGCCGAACTGGTGGTCACCACTCAATTTGGATCCACCTCCATGCTGCAACGCAAGCTGCGCATCGGATTCGCCAAGGCAGGCCGTCTCATGGATCTGCTGGAGTCCCGTCAGATCGTGGGTCCCTCCGAGGGATCGAAGGCGCGGGAGGTGCTCGTGCGGCCGGAGGAGCTATCGGCCGTGCTGTCCTTCATTCGTGGCGAGACCTCCTCCATTCAGGAGGGGGAGCAGGCGTCCGGTGCCACAGCTCAGAACGCTCCCGGTGCCGGCGCTGGTGTCGGCGAGGGTCAGGGCGTCTGATAGATTGAGGGACGTTCAAAGTCCATTGTGGATTCATGCCGATTGAAGGTCAGTGGCGTAAGGTTGCTGTTGGTCAACGGGCTGTTCAGCGACCATGGGATTCTCGTTGACGGAAAGTGGAGTAAATGGAAGGTGCCAACGTGCGGACTAAAGAGCAAACAATGTTGAATCAATGGAAGACTCCGGCAAACATCGTCACCATGGTGCGCATTGTCCTTGTCGTTGTGTTCATTGTGCTCACCATCATGGCAGGCCCCTCGGGCTTCTCAAATGTTCCGCTGCGCTGGGGCTGTGCGGTGCTGTTCATCGTTGCCGCAACAACCGACAAGATCGACGGATATCTCGCCCGTTCCCGCAACGAGGTGACGGATCTTGGCAAGCTTCTTGATCCGATTGCAGACAAGCTGCTGATCTGCTCGGCGCTTGTCATCCTCTCGGCGTTCGGTGAGGTTTTCTGGTGGATTACCATTCTTTTCCTCATCCGCGAGCTCGGCATCACTTTGATGCGCTTCTTCGTCATCGACAAACTCGATCTCGTCATTGCGGCATCCCAGTCGGGTAAGCTCAAGACCGTTCTGGAAACCGTTGCGATCTCCATGTATTTGGTTCCGATGTGGGTGTTTGATCCACGAGGACAGGTGTGGACGAACTATTACTACATCGCCGCCTTCGTGGTGATGATCCTCGCGTTGGAGATGTGCCTTTATTCAGGTGGTCAATACTTGTACAACGTCTATCAGCAGTTCAAGGCACGCGATTCCAAGGATCCATCGACGATCGCGGAGTAGCTGCCGCGTCCTTTTCATGGCGTGCGCAGGGACGCATTCGGAACTGTCATGAGGCTGTAGCGAGGTGTCGCCAAGTCGTGTACCGCAGTTTTGTGTCACAGGGAATGAAAAGAGGTTGCCGTTATGGACGATGAGGTATCTTCTTCGCACTCTGCCGATGCCGCATGGATTCTCGAAACGTGCGTTGCGCGGCATCTCTATCTTGCGTGTGCGGAATCGTTAACGGGTGGGTTGCTGTCGAATGCCTTCGTGGATATCGCAGGGGCCTCACGAGTCTTTCTTGGTTCGGCGGTCACCTATCATCTGGGGGCGAAGAGGGAGATCCTCGGCGTCGATGCCGACCTTTTGAATACGCAGGGAGCCGTCGATCCTCAGGTTGCCGCGCAGATGGCGGACGGAACGGCCCGTCTGTATTCCACGGCGGTTCCCTCTGATCGAGTCGTGGGAATTTCCACCACGGGTGTTGCGGGCCCAGCCTCCGATGGCTTCAAACCCGTGGGGTTGGTGTACGTCGGCGTGCATCTTCCCGACAGTGAAACACAGGTACGGGAATTGCGGCTGCGGGGGGATCGCCAACAGATCCGTTCCGGTACTGTGCAACGGGCTCTTATGTTCACGCGTGAGTTGCTGGAGGCTTCGGAGTAATCCGCTTTGGTAGTGAACGGATCGAACTGTGGGGCACCTCACAATGATGTTGTGGAATAATTCCGCTCTGAGCTGGTTGGACCTTATGTATGGAAGATCGAAAACGAAGGGGTGAGTTGGACATGGAATTGGCACAATCCCGCATCGCAACAAATCGTCAGCACGTGGCTGGCGCGAACTCACAGGTATCCCCGCTCGCACCGAGCGCAGGGCAGAAGGCAATAGCTCGTGAATTAACTCCCGCTCAGAAGAGGGCGGTGGCATTTGCACAGCAGCAGATCCTTCGGGCGCGTGAAGCGCAGAAGGCTCAGGCTGTTCGTAAGGCGGAACTCCTGCGGATGCAGCAGGATGAGGACAAGGATTTTGAGGCGACATTGACGGCAGGTTCCTCCACACGGAGGGGTTCTCATGCGGAGCAAGGTTCCTCCATCTCGTTCAGGCGTGTGCTTGGCGAGGTGTTGAGGTCGCTGCGCACGAAGGACAAGAAGACGCTTCGTGAGGTTTCAGAGCGTGCTGGAGTTTCGCTCGGTTACCTTTCCGAGGTCGAGCGTGGTCAGAAGGAAGCTAGTTCGGAGCTTTTGGGCTCCATCGCCGCGGCTCTGGGAATGCGTTTGAGCGACACGCTTCGTCTCGTTGCAGATGAGATTGAAAAGTTGGAGGATGCTCAGGCACAGTTGCAGACAGCAGCATAATTTCCGTCGGCTTGTCGTCAACCCGTGATGAGGTTGAGGCATGCGCGAAAGGGAATTCTGGCAGTTACTTGAAGAAGTGTTCGGTCGTAGTTACGGTCGGACACTTTCTCATGATCAGCAGTTGACGGCACTTGAGGGAATGACTGTCGTCGAGGCTCTGAGCAAAGGCGTCGAGCCCCGTGTGATATGGAATGTTCTGTGCGATCAAATGGAAATTCCCGATTCAAAGAGGTGGGGGAAAGATCATAACGCCCCGCCGATGCCACCGCGCGAACTTTAAATTTTCTACGATTGTTCTTTATTCGAACAAATGTTCGTATATACTTTCTTTTGGTAAAGCATTGTGTGGATACGTCCCATTCGACCACAGGGTTGAAATATCTGTGAGAGCACCGTCGTGGCAAGTACGGTGGAGGCATTGTTCCACAGAAGAAGGAAGGTGCTCATGGCACAGAAGAAGTCAGAGGAAGCAAAGGAAGAGCGCCAGAAGGCTCAGAGACTCTCCGCACTGGACACTGCGTTGGCGCAGGTCGAGAAGAACTTCGGAAAGGGCTCGGCCATGCGGCTGGGCGACAAGCCCCATCAGGATGTCGAAGTGATCCCCACGGGCTCTTTGGCGTTGGATATGGCCCTCGGCATCGGTGGTTTGCCGCGTGGACGTATCGTCGAGGTCTATGGCCCTGAATCATCTGGCAAAACCACTCTGGCACTTCATGCCGTCGCCAACGCCCAGAAAAACGGGGGAGTGGCAGCTTTCATCGATGCCGAGCATGCACTCGACCCGGAGTATGCGAAGCACCTGGGAGTCGACATCGATTCTTTGATCGTCTCTCAGCCAGATAGCGGCGAACAGGCGTTGGAAATCGCAGACATGCTGATTCGTTCGGGCGCTCTTGACGTCATTGTGATCGACTCCGTCGCTGCGTTGGTTCCCAAGGCGGAGATCGAGGGCGAGATGGGTGACAGCCATGTCGGTCTGCAGGCTCGTCTCATGAGCCAGGCGTTGCGCAAGATGACGGGTGCCTTGAGCCAAGCGAACACCACTGCCATCTTCATCAACCAGTTGCGTGAGAAGATCGGTGTCTTCTTCGGCAGTCCAGAAACCACGACCGGCGGCAAGGCCTTGAAGTTCTACGCGTCGGTGCGTCTCGACATTCGTCGTATCCAGACGCTCAAGAACGGTGATGAGGCTGTCGGCAACCGTACCCGTGTCAAGGTCGTCAAGAACAAGATGGCTCCGCCGTTCAAGACCGCGGAATTCGATGTTCTGTATGGCCACGGAATCTCCCGCGAGGGCTCGGTCCTCGATATGGCGTTGGAAACCGGTGTCGTCAAGAAGTCCGGCTCGTGGTTCACCTATGACGGTGACCAGTTGGGGCAGGGGCGTGAGAATGTGCGTCAGTTCCTCATTGACAACCAGGGATTGACCGATGAGATCGAAACCAAGGTGAAGCAGGCATACGGTCTTATCCCTACTCCGGACAGCGAGACGGATGCCGAAAAAGCTGCGACAGCGCCCGCTGACGCAACAGCATCAGGCACTACCACCTCGTCCGCACAGTGAGTGAGGCGAAGGATTTCATCGCATGATTGATCCGGAGGCTTTTCTTCAGCGTCACCCCGTGCGTGAAGAGATGTCGGGAGATGTCCCCACTTCTTCCACCTCTGAGATGACGCCGAGAAATAATGCGGAGGGCTCTGATTCTTCCGTCGAATCAGATCAGGAGACCGACAGGTGTATGAAGTCGGCCTTGAGATCCCTCGACGCCGCTGGAGCGAGCGTGGAGGGGCTCCGCAAGCGTCTTGCATCGAAGGGCTTTGAAGAAGAGGCGATTGACAAAGTCATCGTCATCCTGCAGAGGATGCAGCTTCTCGATGATGAGGCTTTCGCCCGCGGCATTCTCTCCAAATGTCTGAGAAAAATGATGGGTGCCTCTGCAGTTCGCAGGGAACTGACGAGCAAGGGGATAGAACACTCGCTTGCAGCTCACGTGGTTCGGGAGGCGGAAGACAGAGGAGACTTCGAAGAGTCTGCGCATCGCTTTGTCGAGTCGATGGCGCGCAAAACACGGGGAATGGAATACGCGAAACGAATGCGCCGATTGGCCTCTGCGGCTCAACGGAAAGGTCAACCGACGTCGAGCGTCTTGGAATACGCTCGTACCTTGATGCGGGAAGAGCAGTAAAAAGGGAAAGACGAAGAGGAAGTGAGACCTCTTATACCCCGGGTTCTGTCGCGCGTGAACGCGGATGACCATCCATCTAGGCCAATCGTTGCCGATTGGCTCAAGCGGCCTACCCGAAGACGGAACGAGCAGTTCCATTGCCTTCTGCTTGGCCTTGCTCCCGATGAGGCTTGCCGTGCGATTCCTGTCACCAGGAATCCGGTGGTCTCTTACACCGCCGTTTCACCCTTACCTTGAAAAATCAAGGCGGTCTATTCTCTGTTGCGCTATCTCTCAGGTTTCCCTGGGCGGGCGTTACCCGCCATCGTGCTCTGTGGAGCCCGGAAGTTCCTCGTCGCCCGAAGGCGCCGCGGTCATCAAGAGGTCTCAAAGAGACAATACTACCTTCTCTTCGCCGGTTCCGCGCTCAGTCATATTTTTCGGCGAGTTCCCAGCTTTCTTCATGAAAGCCTCAGTTTTTTAGGTAAAATGAAATCAGGTCGGAGAGCAAAACCTTCGACTTCCATAACTACAAGCGGTTCGCCGCCTGACCAAAGGAGGTCACCATGGAAATCATTGTCACCGGGCGTCATACTCAGATTGGACAAAGGTTCCGGGATATCGTCGAAACGAAGATGAATCGTGTGACCACCATCGCTCCCGATGCTGCGCGCGTGCAGATCGTCGTGACGCATGAAGGAAACCCCCGTCAAGCAGACACCGCGAAGAAGGTTGAAATCACCGTTGTCGCAGGCCGCACAGTGGTTCGTGCCGAGGCGTCGAGCGCGGATGAATTCAGCGCTCTTGACATCGCCCTTGACAAATTGACGCTGCGGCTTCGCAGAAGCCGCGACCGCCGCAAGGATCATCGCCGTGGCTATGCCAACGCGGTTCCCGTCGATCTCGGCGTCGTCGAACCCCCAGCTTCCACAAAGGAAGAGGAGACTCCAGAAGAGAGAGCGGACCATGCAGATGTCCTAGCCGCCGACCTCGGACCTGGCGAATCGGTCGAGGTACAGGTGGGAGACACCCCCATCGTCATTCGTCGTAAGCTTCACATCGCTGAGCCGATGAGCATCGATGAGGCTCTTTATGAAATGGAGCTCATAGGGCATGATTTCTTCCTGTTCGTGAACAAGGCGACGAACCGTCCTTCGGTCGTGTATCGCCGTCATGGTTGGAGCTATGGTGTCTTCGAAATTGACACGGCGGAGAACGTGAAGAAGTCAAAGGAAAAGTAATTTTTTCGGATTTTCGATTTTCCCCGCAATCGATTCGTAAAATTGGTTGCGGGGAATTTCTGTGTTCACGTCTCTTATGCGCGTCGAAATCCAAGTCGCCGCGTACTATGGAGAAAGTTTGACCGGCTATGAAACCGCGTCGAGTCGTGAGACGAGACAGAGACATCGACAGGAGTTCCAAGTGGTAGCAGTACTTGACAAAGTTCTTCGTATGGGTGAGGGTCACCAGCTAAAGCGGCTTGAAGACGTCGCACGGCGCGTTAATGAACTCGAAGATGAGATCTCCGCGCTCTCAGACGACGAATTGAAGGCGCAGACGGGCAAGTTCAAAGAGCGGCTTGCCAAGGGGGAGACCCTTGACCAATTGATGCCTGAGGCTTTTGCAACGGTTCGTGAGGCGTCGAAACGAGTCCTCGGACAGCGTCACTTCGACGTTCAGCTCATGGGCGGCGCCGCCCTGCATTGGGGCAACATCGCCGAGATGAAGACGGGTGAAGGCAAGACCTTGGTGGCCACCCTTCCAAGCTATCTGAATGCTCTTGAAGGCAAGGGCGTCCACGTAGTTACCGTCAACGACTATCTGGCGAGCTACCAGGCGGAGCTCATGGGTCGTATCTACCGTTTCCTGGGCATGTCGGTGGGGTGCATCATCACCGATCAGAAACCCGCCGAACGCAGGAAGCAATACAACGCCGACATCACCTACGGAACCAACAACGAGTTTGGTTTCGACTATCTGCGTGACAACATGGCATGGGAAAAGTCCGACTTGGTGCAGCGCGAGCATCACTTCGCCATCGTCGACGAGGTCGATTCGATCCTCATCGACGAGGCGCGTACGCCACTCATCATCTCTGGTCCGGCAGAGGGGGATGTCACCCGCTGGTATCGTCAGTTCGCCAAGCTCGTTCCAACCCTCAAGCGTGATGAAGACTACGAAGTCGACGAGAAGAAGAAGGTCGTCGGAATTCTCGAGCCAGGCATCTCCAAGGTCGAGGATTATCTGGGCATCGACAACCTCTACGAGCCCAGCAACACCGCACTGATCGGCTATCTCAACAACGCCATCAAGGCGAAGGAACTCTTCATCCGCGACAAGGACTACGTTGTCTCCGGCGGTGAAGTCATGATCGTCGACGAACACACCGGTCGTATGCTTCCGGGGCGTCGCTACAACGAAGGCCTGCACCAGGCCATCGAGGCAAAGGAGGGCGTTGAGGTCAAGGCCGAGAACCAGACCTTCGCCACCGTCACGCTGCAGAACTACTTCCGTATGTACGACAAGCTCGCGGGTATGACGGGTACTGCGGAAACCGAAGCCGCGGAGTTCATGCAGACCTACAAGTTGGGCGTGCTCCCCATTCCGACGAACAAGCCGATGATCCGCAAGGACAAGGACGACTTGATCTACCGCACGAAGAAGGAAAAGCTTGCGGCCATCGTCAAGGATGTCGCAGGACGTTACAAGAAGGGGCAGCCGGTACTTCTCGGTACCGCCTCCGTCGAGTCCTCCGAGGTTGTTTCCTCACTCCTTGACGTCGCCAAGATTCCGCACACCGTTCTCAACGCAAAGCAGCACGGACGCGAGGCCGCAGTGGTTGCGGTCGCCGGTCGCAAAGGCGCCATCACGGTGGCCACCAACATGGCTGGTCGTGGTACGGATATCATGCTCGGCGGAAACGTCGAATTCCTGGCAGACCAAGAACTGAAGAAGCAGGGATACTCCACCGAGGACACTCCGGAGGAATACGAGAAACTGTGGGGACCCACGCTTGAGAAGATCAAGCAGCAGGTCAAGGCAGAGCACGAGGAAGTCAAGGAACTCGGTGGTCTGTACGTTCTGGGTACGGAGCGCCACGAGTCCCGGCGCATTGACAACCAGCTGCGCGGCCGTTCCGGACGTCAGGGAGACCCCGGCGAATCCCGCTTCTACCTGTCTCTTGAAGACGACCTCATGCGTCTGTTCAACACGCAGCTTGTCGCCCGCGTCATGAGCAAGGGAATGCCCGAAGGCGAGCCCATCGAATCAAAGGCCGTCTCGAAGGGTGTGCGCAACGCTCAGAAGGCCGTCGAATCCCGCAACTACGAGATTCGTAAGAACGTGCTGAAGTATGACGATGTCATGAACAAGCAGCGCGAGGTCATTTACGCAGAACGCCAGGCAGTGCTCAAGGGCGAGGATATCTCCGAGGACATCACCAAGTTCCTGGAAGACACGATTTCCTCCTATATCAAGGGAGCAACACGCGGTTCCGATAAGCCTGCGAATTGGGATCTAGACGAGCTGTGGAAAGCCATCGGAACGATCTATCCGATTTCAGTGGACGTTGACGAGGCGAAAGAAGCCATCAAGAAGCTGAAGCATGATGCCGCCTCCGACAAGCTCAAGGAGCTCATCACCGAGGACGCCAAAAAGCAGTACGTGGAGAGGGAAGAGAAGTTCGGCTCCGACCTCATGCGTCAGCTCGAGTGCCGCGTCGTTCTTGCAGTACTCGACCGCAAGTGGCGCGAGCACCTCTACGAGATGGACTACCTCAAGGACGGTATCGGTCTGCGCGGCATGGGTCAGCGTGACCCGCTGGTTGAGTATCAGCGCGAAGGTTACCAGATGTACAACTCCATGGTCGAAGCCATCAAGGAAGAAGCTATCCAGCTACTGTTCCAGCTCGATGTCCAGCAAGTGCAGCAGACCACTGAACAGGAGCAGCAAGAGCAGTCCGAAGAGGCTTCTCAGACCACTGCAAGTGGTCCCACGGATCCCGACGCCAGTGCGACCGGTGACATCGATGACGTCGCTGAAACAGACAACGCGGAGACGGCCCACGAAGATACCAAGACAGCAGAGCATGTGAGCGCACCTGCCGATGGCACGAAAGCCGATACCCAGAAACCGGGAATTGTCGGTCCCGCGCCCATGACGCACGCGGATGAGAAGGTTCCCGCCTCCCGTCGTCCAAAGTCGGAAGAGCTGCGGTCCCCATGGTCAGATGGCCGTGTGTTCCCCGGAACGCCGAAGAACGCGCCATGCCCCTGCGGATCTGGCCGCAAGTACAAGATGTGCCATGGTCGCAACGAAAAGTGAGTGACCATAAATAGCCTCGACCCGCCACAATAACGGCGGGTCGTGTCATTATAGAGGGCATCCGCAGGACGAGGGTCTGTGCGGCAAGCAAACAACAAGGAGCAATTATGTCCGAACCATTCACATGGAAGTCGATTCTGTCATCGCTCGCTTCAGGCGAGCATCTGAGTTTCGAGCAGTCCGAGTGGTTCATGAACGACCTGATGGACGGCAACGCTTCCTCGATTCCAGTGGCGGCGGTCTTGGCGTCCCAGCAGGCCCTTGGCTTGACCCCTCAGGAAGTCGCGGGGGCTGCGAAGGCGATGGTGGAGCATGCCGTTCCTTTGAAGATTTCAGGCAACACCACCGATATCGTGGGAACCGGTGGCGACCACGCATCTACGGTGAATCTTTCGACCATGGGTTCCATTGCCGCGGCGGCAGCGGGCGTCAAGATCGTGAAACACGGCAACCGTGCCGCAAGCTCCAAGTCGGGTGCTGCGGACTGCCTTGAGGCGCTGGGTCTTCCCCTTGACCTTCATCCAGACGATGTGGTTGCTGTGGGGGAGAAGATCGGGATCACATTTGCCTTCGCAAAGACTTTCCATCCTGCGATGCGCTTCGCGGGTCCGATTCGTTCGGAATTGGGAATCCCGACGGTCTTCAATTTGCTGGGCCCCCTGACCAACCCGGCACGTCCGGCTCACATTGCAGTAGGTGTGGCAGATCGCACATTGTCTCCCATGGTTTCCGAGGTTTTCGCAAGCCGGCATCAGGATGGTCTCGTTTTCACTTCCCATGAGGGTCTTGACGAGATGGCTCCCACGGGCCCGGTCTCTGTCTGGGAGATTCGCGACGGCGAGGTCGCCGTCAGCGACTTCGATCCGGTTGAGGAACTGGGACTCAAGAAGATAGCCGTCGCCGATCTGCGTGGAGGAATGCCCGATTTCAACGCCCAGGTTGTCCGCGATTTCCTGAAGGGTAAGCCGGTCAGCTCCCGTGAGACCGCTCTGCTGAACGCCGCGGCGGCAATCGTGGCGGATCATAGCTTGCTCTCACATCCTCAGGCAACGCTGACGGAGAGATTCCAGGAGGCATATCAGCTGGCAGAGAACGCTGTTGATTCGGGTGCCGCTGCCCATCTTCTCGATGAGTGGATTAGCTACGCGAAGGAATTGAAGGCTGCAAGGGCGTAATTGCGCGGTTGTCGGTGCCTGTGCAGTGGCTTTGGAAAAGACCAAGACTGAAAACGTTTGCATAACCTCAGTACCTGAGGCCTCCGACCAAGTCGGAGGCCTCAGGTACTCTTATAGAGTCATTTGAACGTTAAACGCGCGTTTTTTGAGGCGTTGTCGCATCAAGAACACGCAGAGGTTGGGAGTAGTAATGCACACGCTTGCAATCGATATTGGTGGTACGAAGATCGCTGCAGGAATTTTCGACGAAGAGGATAAGATTCAACGTCGTTGGCAGATTCCCACTCCGACGACGTCGGAGGGCATTGATGCCCAACTCGCTAATCTGTACCGCGAAGCAAAGGAAGAGGCTCCCGATATTTCCGGCATCGGTATTTCCGCTGCAGGAAATGTGGAGGGCGATCGCCGTACGGTGAGTTTCTCCGCGAACATTCCGACATGGATTCACTATCCGTTGGCCGATAAGCTTGAGGCTCTTATCGATCACGAATGTCCTGTGGTCGTAGAGAACGACGCCAACTGCGCCGGGTGGGGCGAATATATCTGCGGCGCCGGTAAGGGCAGTAAAAACATGGTGATGCTGACGGTGGGCACCGGCCTTGGTGGTGCCATCGTCATCAACGGTGAACTCTATCGCGGTTCCTTCGGCATGGCCGCGGAGGCTGGGCATCTTCCCATGGTTCCGGACGGAGACACCTGCGGCTGTGGTCTGCGTGGCTGCGCCGAGCGCTATACCTCCGGTTCCGCACTTGAGCGTTTCGCTCGTTCCGCAATTCGGCGCTGGCCTGACAAGTCGGATCGTCTGATGGAACTCGCCGGTGGTAACGTCCACGATCTGCGTGGACAGATGGTCTCTCAGGCAGCAAAAGAAGGCGACGACCTTGCCCTCTATGCTTTCGGAAAGATCGGCGAATGGTTGGGACGCACCATGTCGGCGCTTGCGGCCGTTCTTGATCCAGACCGCTTTGTTGTCGGCGGTGGAGTGGTTTCCATCGGTGACATTCTGCTTGAGCCCGCTCGCTACAACTACGTCCGTTTCCTCGAAGCCGCCGCCTACCGCCCGCACGCAGACATTCTGGCTGCTGCCGCTGGTCCGGACGCCGGAATGGTGGGTGTTGCGGATCTCGCACTTCGCGAGGCACGTGCACAGGGGGAGTCTCAGATTAACGCTTAGCGGGTGTGCCGGAATCTCTGTGAATCGTAGAAAGAATCATAGAAAGAGATAAACCGATAAAGCTGTGATGAGGAGAGGGTGGACAGCGGTCATCATGACACTGTCCACCCTCTCCTCTTATGTTCTGCACGCGATTTTTTAGCTTCTATACCCGGGCTCCATCGTCGAAGGGATCGTCGCGAGTCTCGCTATGACCGCGAAGCCTGGTGAAAAGACCCACAGCGCCGATAAGAGTGAGGACTCCGCTGATGGTTGCCAACACGGGAGCGATGCTGGGGAAGAAGACCACGAGTATCAGTCCGAGGACACCGATGAGGGTCATGATCGCAAAGACGACGGTGCCTTTGCGCATTGAACCGATGTCCGGTGGACCGGGTGTGAAAGTGTTGTCGCCCAACGCATCATCCACATCGAGCCAGCTGTTCTGAAAATCGCGCGGACCCTTTCCGGCACCACCAGGACGGACGAAGGAATCATTGGTGAGGTCCTTCGCGTCGAGGAGCTTCTGTTTTTCCTCTTTTTCTGCATGTTTTTCAAACTTTCGAGCGGCACGCGATTTTTCGAGATCGCTGAGCTCCGAGGAATGGGTCGAAAGAAAATCCTCCCACTCCGAACCGTCATTTGGCTGCTGGTGAGAGTCGTTGGTATCCTTGTTCGCGGTCATACCTCTACTCTAAACGTTCATCTTGAAACAATGACCGTCATGATGAGTTATCAGAAAAGAGTGCTTCGTGTATTGGTTCTATGTCGGGTTGCTCGGTCCGTTGGCGCGTCTATGGTTTACCCCTACCATCAAGGGGCTTGAGAACGTTCCGAAAGAGGGTCCGGCGATCATCGCGTCGAATCATCTTGCCGCCATCGACGATGCGATCATTCCACTTGTCACCCCGCGCATGGTGCATTTCATGGGCAAAGCCGAGTATTTCACGGGCAAAGGCATCAAGGGCAAGCTCAAGAAGTTCTTTTTCACCACCGCAGGCGTTTTCCCTGTCGACCGCTCGGGAGGTACGAAGGCGTTGGGTGCGTTGGAATCAGCCCGTGAGATTCTCGAGGACGGTAAGTTGTTCGGAATCCACCCCGAGGGCACCCGCAGCCCTGATGGCAATCTGTACCGTGGCCACACCGGTGTGGCGCGGCTCGCCTTCGAAACCGGAGCCCCCATCATCCCGGTCGCGTTGACGGGAACGGACAAGGCCCAGCCCACGGGGAAGGTTTTCCCTCAACGTCACCATTGCACCATCACGTACGGGGAACCCATCGTGGTGGAGAAGAAGCCGGCCGATCAACTGACGCATGAGGAAATCCGTGATCTCACTGACACGATGATGGCGAAGATCGGCGAGATGAGCGGACAGAAGTACATCGATATGTATGCCCAGGTCAAGAAGAAGCAGCTCAAAGAGGCGCGTGCGCAGGCCGAGGCGCAGCAGCAGTCACCGGTCGAATAGATTAGACGATCGTTAGCGTTACCGTGGTCGCCTTTCCGGAGGAGTCGCGCAACCGCACCTTTTCTCCTCCATCCGGTGACTGTCTCAGCACCATATGGAGAGTCTCGCTCTGCAGAGGAAGCGATATCTTGACTTTCAGGCCGAGGCCTTCTAGTTTCTTCACCGCCTCGTCCTTGGAGGTTCCCACCAGACTTGGCATCTCAACGGTCTCTGGTCCCTTCGAAACTGTGAGAGTCACCTCGTCTCCCCAGTGAGCCGTCGCGTTCTCGGAAGGCTCGGAGGAGATGACGGAACCGGAGGCGATGGAGTCCGAAAAGTCTTTTTTCACCGTCACCTTCAACTGAAGGGCCTCGAGCGCCTGAGTGGCATCGTCTTCCGATTTTCCTGCCAGCTGTGGTATCTCAACGGGTTTGGGACCCTGCGAAACCGTCACCGTGATCTCTGCATTGTGCGCCAGGGTTGTTCCCGGCTGCACTGATGAGGAGATGGCGCAGCCCTTGTCTGCGTCAAGACTGTATTCCTTCTTGACGGTGAGATTGGTGAATCCCAGTGAGTTCAGTGCATCTTCGGCGTCGGGCGTCGCATCGCAATCAAGCAGATCCGTGGGGACGGTGAGTTTCTCGATTCCCTTTGACACCACGAGCCTGAGCTGTCCTCCACGCCGTGTCACATGTCCCTCAACGTCGGGATTTGCGCTGATGATCTTGCCGTCGGCGATGGTGTCGGAGTATTTCTCCGTGGTGGTGTAGTCGATGCCGAGTGCGGTGAGGGTCTGCTTATAGTGGGAGTATGAAGCGCCCGTGAGTGTGCAGCTCTGCTCGGTGCAGGGCTTGTCGGAGGCTTCAGGAACAGTCCAGTAGCTGCCCGGACCCCAGAACCACCACCAGATAACGCCCCCCGCAACAACTGCTGCGATGGCGGCGACGAGGCCGATGATGAGTCCACGCCGTTTTTTTCCGTTTTTTGTGTTGGTTTTCTTGGCTTTCCCTGTTTTTCCGATGGTAGGAGGGTATGGCGGCTGAACCGTTTTCTCCGGGGCTTCAGGATTCCTTTCCATTACGGAGGTGTGTTCGACCACCGGCGTGCCCGTGGAGTGAAGGAACTCCTCGGTGGGTTTCTCCTGAGTGTTGGGCGGAGGAGTGAGAGAGGTGGTTGCGTCAGAAGTGTCGGAAGCTGTTGATGACTGTCCTGTGACCAGCGGGGTGAACTTGTAGAACAGATCCTTCCTTGGAATCAAGGCTGCGGTCTCTTGAAGTTCCTTCAGGGCTTGGGAGGCATCGTTGGGGCGTTTCTGCGGGTCACGCGCGTCGAGACGTGAAATGAAATCGATGAGTGGCTTGGGAAAGTTTCCTCCGTGGTCGGCCAGTGACGGAACATCGTCATGGACATGCTTGAAAACCATCGTGATGGGGTTGTCGGAGGTGAAGGGAACCGACCCCGTGAGCATTTCGTACCCCATGACGCCAACGGAATAAAGATCTCCCTGAGGTGTCGCTTTGTTGGATTCGATCATCTCCGGTGCGAGGTAGGCCGCAGTTCCGAGCAAGAGGCCCGTCGTTCCCATGGTGGCGTCGGAAACCGCCTTCGCCAGGCCAAAATCAGTGATCTGCACATGCCCACGCGAGTTGATGAGAATGTTCTCGGGTTTGATGTCGCGATGCACAAGGCCCGCCTGATGGGCAGTGGCGAGACCGTCAAGTGTCTCGGAAAGAATGCGAAGAGTGTCACGAACGGAAAAAGTGGGGTTGCGTTCCATGGATTCGCGCAGATTCACACCATGGACGTACTCCATCACAATGTATTGAAGCCCGTCGAATTCTCCGGTGTCATAGACCTGAACGATGTGGGGGTTCGACAAGGCAGCTGCTGACTTTGCCTCCGCATGGAAGCGATGGAGAAATTGCTCGCGGTGCGGTCCCTGTGCCAGCTGTGAGTGGATGATTTTGATGGCGACGGTGCGTTCAAGACGTGAGTCCTGGGCAAGGTAGACGCTGGCCATCCCACCGTCGGCGATCCGCCGGGTGATGGTGTACCTGTTCTCCAGTACTCTGCCGACGCGCGGATCTTCCACTTCACTCATAGGCACCATCGTAGAATGAGGTCTCCTTAAAACGGCGTGAGGGGAACGATTCTGATGAAATCTCCACCACCTCACCTGCCGACACGCTGAGATGGGTGTTCATCGGGTGTGAATCTGGGGCAGGAAAAGTCTGCTGGTATCGACAAGGCGAGAGGTGTCGGCGTCAGAGATTGCCAGCGAATCCTGCCAGACCGCTATTTCATCAGTGCTGCTGTTCCACAGAGTCTCGATGCGGGCGAGGGAGCGTTCGATGGCACCGCTGCGTTCAAAAATATCGATGACGGGGGATATGTCGCCGTCATCTCGTGTCTCTCTCGAGTAGATATCCGTGAGCACCTTTCTGTCTGCTTCCGTGGAATAGGCCAAGGCGTCGGCAAGAAGCACGGTTCGTTTACCCTCCTTGATGTCGCCACCGAGAGGTTTGCCACTGGTTGAATGCTTTCGCTGTACGTCAATGAGATCGTCAGCGAGTTGGAATGCGGTCCCGAGAGGAGTCCCGATGCGCTGTGCCCACGTTTTGGCAGTGTCGGGTGCGAATCCGGCACAGATGAAACCGAGTCGCAGCGGTGCGATGGTGGTGTAGCTCGCGGTTTTCCAACGGAAAACGGACAGGCAGTTCTTGATGATGAGATCGGGACGGTCGAGGGGGACCGCGGTATCCGCCACGTCGAGGACTTGGCCGATCTCGACTTCTTTCTGCATATCGAGAAAAGCGGTGACGACGGCTTCATGAAGCAGGGCCGGGCCGGTCGCAGCCGCCTGCGACACGACGCCGAGACTCATCGTGGCGAGGAGATCGCCCAGCATGATGCCAAGTCCGGTGCCGACGTCTTCGCAGGTCTGATGCTGTGTATGAGGAATGTTTGAAAGAGGAGATGTCGCATTGATTGAGCTGGCGAAACTGCGGAAGACGGTGCTCAGACCTTTATGTGCTGCAGGTACACCTCTCCGTGTGTCAGAGTCGTCGATGATGTCGTCATGCACCAGAGCACCGGTTTGGAAAATCTCGATGGCACAGGCAATATCGATAATAGCCTGATCGGTCAGCGACAAATCTCCCGAATTCCCGGAAGCCACGGTCCCCGCCGCGAGGGTGAGAAGCGCTCGCAGTCTTTTCCCGCCCTCGCTCGAATGCAAAGCCTGTTCGATGACCCCACGCATCAGGCCGGAGCTTGGCACGTCGTCAAGTGTGACGTGAGCCTGCTCCTTGATGAGTTCGGCAATCCTGGCGTCCACTGTCTGACGCACCGCATCGGTAGAGTTCTTCATCCCTTTGAGGGTAGTCCCATTCGACCACAATCCCGAAAAAGAAAGGGCTTCTGACAGATGATCGACAAGAGTTACTCCTATGAACACATCACTTTATGCAGCAACGCCGGCATCGCCGGCGAGTGCCACTGATTCCCCAGCCATCGAAGGCCTTGACGACAAGGCTCTGCGTGAGGCCATCGAAGATTTTCGAATCGCGCGCGCTTCCAAAGAAAGGACTGCGGCAGACGAAGAGTTTTTCGCGCCGCTTCTCTGCTTATGGAATCAACAGTTGCGCCATGACCCGGGAGAGGGGAAAGAGGAAGAATCGCACCGGTTGGTGGGACAGGAGCGGCGAAACTTTGTGCGTGACATAGCGATCGCCTTCAATGAATCGTTGGGAATGCGCGATGCCATGATACTGTCCGTGGTGTCGGAATTGGGGGAGAAGGCTCTCGTTAGCGCGGGGGTGAATGCCGCGAAGCAGGAGACGGCTCGTATGGTGAATACGACGCTCTCCAAGGTTTTCCGTTCAAAGACCATGGTTCCCGATTTCGAAAGATGCACCAGGGCTCTTGACCTTCTCATAGAAGTCCACACGCGGGTGCCGCGCCGCTACGCAGTCCAACCGTTGGCGGTCATGGCATACCTCCTCTGGTGGTCCGGAAAGAATGAGGAGGCCAGCGGAGCCGCTCTGCGTTGCCTCAGCATCGATGGAGAATGTACTTTGGCAGGGATAGTCTTAAGTGCCATTCGCTACCGGATATCTCCGGCATGGCAGGAGCGAGCTCGCTCATAGTCATTCCCTCCGAGAATTTCTCGGAAAAACGGGAATAATCGTCCCCACTGAATGGTTCACTCTTATAGGTGAAACTTGCACTTACCCGTATTATGCCCAAAGTCGGGGAGTGCGTCTTCAGGAGGATACGTGGCAACTGTTAAGAAGAAGTCGGTAACGGCACAGGACGATATGGCAACTGTGGAAGAGGGTGTAGCGAAGAAGACGGGAAAGTCTACGAAGAAGGCGACAAGTACGTCAGCGAAAGCTCAACGCACAACAAAGAAGACAACTGCCAGAAAGACGTCCGCGAAGAAGACCAGCCGGAAATCCAAGAAGGATGAAAAAGCTGAGTCCGTCGCTCTCGGTGCTAAAGATCTTAACGGTGCGGAAGACACTGTCGACGAGGACCTTGCAGTCACCGATGAGGATTTCGAGGCCGAGGAGTCAGAGGAAACCGACGACGAAGAGGAGACTCCCGTACGGAAGAAGAAGCCTGAGACGCCAAAGGAAAAGGGCGCGTTCGTTGTCAGTGACTCCGACGATGAGGAGGATGTCACTCCCTCTGGAAATCCGAAGCGTCGTGTTGTGGCGACGGGTGCGACTGCTGATCCGGTCAAGGATTATCTGAAACAGATCGGCCGCGTCAGCCTTCTGAATGCGGAGCAGGAGGTCGATCTCTCCGAACGTATCGAAGCCGGTCTCTATGCGCAGCATCTGTTGGATACCGAATCCGAAGGTATGGATTTCAAACGCAAGCGTGCACTCAAATGGGCTGCCTCCGACGGCAAGAAGGCCAAGGATCATCTTCTCGAAGCCAACTTGCGACTGGTCGTTTCGCTCGCGAAGCGCTATACGGGTCGTGGAATGCTTTTCCTAGACCTGATTCAGGAAGGTAACCTCGGTCTTATCCGTGCAGTGGAGAAGTTTGATTGGAAGAAGGGATTCAAGTTCTCCACCTATGCAACATGGTGGATTCGTCAGGCGATCACCCGAGCCATGGCCGATCAGGCCCGCACCATTCGTGTTCCTGTGCACATGGTGGAGGTTATCAACAAGCTTTCTCGCGTCCAGCGTCAGATGCTGCAGGATCTGGGGCGTGAACCTACTCCTGATGAGCTGGCTCGCGAACTCGACATGCCGGTGGAGAAGGTCGAAGAGGTCCAGAAGTACGGACGTGAGCCGATCTCACTGCACACGCCTCTGGGAGAGGACGGAGATTCCGAGTTCGGCGATCTCATTGAGGACACCGACGCCATTGCTCCGTCGGATGCCGTCGCCTTCTCTCTGTTGCAGGAACAGTTCCGCCAGGTGCTCGAGACCTTGAGTCCCCGCGAAGCGGGTGTCATCAAGATGCGCTATGGCCTTGAGGACGGTCAGCCGAAGACTCTCGACGACATTGGCCGTGTCTACGGCGTGACGCGCGAACGCATCCGTCAGATTGAGTCGAAGACGATGTCGAAGCTTCGTCATCCCTCACGTTCACAGACTCTGCGCGACTTCCTCGATCAGTGAGAAAACCTATAGACTCACCGGAGTGAAGAAGATCGTTTTGTTGCTGCTGCCATACGTTGAATCGCGCGTGGCAGCAGCAATGACGTTAGACGAAGTATGAGTGAGAGGTTTGATGGCGAAGAAAACAGAAGCATACAACGCAAAAGATCTTGCAGTGCTCGAGGGCTTGGACGCTGTGCGCAAGCGACCTGGCATGTATATCGGCACGACTGACAGCCAGGGCTTGATGCATTGTCTCTGGGAGATCATCGACAACGCCGTGGACGAGGCGCTGGCAGGTGCCTGCGATCATATCGTGGTGACGCTGCATGATGACGGCTCCATCTCCGTGGCGGACAACGGTCGCGGAATTCCCGTCGACATCGAGCCCAAGACCAAGCTTTCTGGGGTCGAGGTCGTTCTGACGAAGCTCCATGCCGGGGCAAAGTTTGGAGAATCCTCCTATAACGCGGTCGGTGGTCTCCATGGAGTGGGTTCGTCGGTGGTCAATGCCCTTTCCGCGCGTCTGGACGTGGAAGTGGATCGAGGCGGCAAGACCTATCGCATGGAGTTCAAGCAGGGCCATCCTGGAGTCTATGAGGATGCGGATCCCCAGAATCCTTCGCCCTCGTCTCCCTTCAAACGAACGCGCAAGAGACGTCCCACCGAGCTTCGTGTGGTCGGATCCGTTCCGAAAAAGAGAACCGGAACACGCATCCGCTACTGGGTGGATCCCGAGATCTTCAACGCCACGGCACGCTTCGACTATTCCCAACTCATCTCCCGGGTGCGCCAGACGTCCTTCTTGGTGCCTGGATTAAAAATCGATGTCGTCGATGAGGCGGTTCCCGAGTCCGATGATCTCCCCGATGTCATCGAATCAGATGATGCTTTCGCCTCCTCTGCCGGCACAGTCGGATCAGTTAAAGAGACGCAGACTCCTCTGGAGGAGTCGGGCCTTTCCGGCGCCTCCGATGATTCCGGTGTGGACGACTCTGCTTCCGATAGCTCCGAGATGGCGGGCTCGGGCGCTGACGACTCCGATTTGGAGAGCGACGCGTCAGCAGTATCCAGTGATTCCTCGGAAACACATGATGAGGACGCCGAAGGACTTACTCCCCGCGATGCGAGCGATAAGCGCCATCCACGGGTTCAGGAGTTCCTCCATAAGGGAGGTGTCGTCGACTTCGTCGACTTCCTGTCCCACGGTGCACCCGTCTCCGACATCTGGCACATCACAGGCTCACGTGAATACGACGAGGAAACCCAGGTAGTGGGTGATGGTGGCGACCTGCACGCCATGATGGTCAAGCGGAGGTGCGACGTCGATATCGCCCTCCGTTGGACGAGCGATTGGGATGTCACCCTTCGCAGCTTCGTCAATGTGGTGGAGACCCCCGGCGGCGGCATGCACGTCGACGGCTTCCTCAACTCCCTGACGAAGCAGGTGCGCAAGAACGTCGAGGCCAACGCCCGCAAGCTCAAGGTCAACCTCAAGGACGCCAAGACCAAGGTGGAGCGCGACGACGTGACCGCCGGCCTCGTTGCCGTGGTCACCGTACGCATCGCCGAACCCCAGTTCCAAGGGCAGACGAAGGACGTTCTCGGCACCGCACAGGTCAAACCCATCGTCACTAAACTCACCGACGAGGAATTCGGCGAGATGATCTCGGGATCCAAGCGCGGCTACAAGGCGCAGGCGCAGCAGGTGCTCGAGAAGATCGTCGGAGAGATGCACGCCCGCATCCAGGCGAGGAAGACGAAGGAGGTCACTCGCCGCAAGAACGCTCTCGAATCGGCGTCCATGCCCGCCAAGCTTTCCGACTGCCAGCCCGGAAACGACGACATCGCCGAGCTCTTCATCGTGGAGGGTGATTCGGCACTGGGAACCGCAAAGGCGGCCCGCACCTCCATGTTCCAGGCGTTGCTGCCGATTCGTGGCAAGATACTCAACGTTCAGAAGGCCTCAGTCACCCAGATGTTGGGCAACGCAGAATGCGCCGCCATCATCCAGGTCATCGGAGCGGGATCGGGACGGGATTTCGACATCTCGCAGGCCCGGTACAACAAGGTCATCATGATGACGGATGCCGATGTCGACGGCGCCCATATCCGCATCCTGCTGCTCACGCTGTTCTACCGGTACATGCGCCCGCTCATCGAATACGGTCACGTCTATGCCGCTGTTCCTCCGCTTCACCGCATCGAGTTGATGGGCAAACACAAGGGTGAGTACGTCTACACTTACTCCGAGGACGAACTGGCTCGCCGCATGAAGCAGCTGCACAACGACGGCATCGATTTCAAGCCCGACGTCCAGCGTTACAAGGGACTGGGCGAGATGGATGCCGACCAGCTGGCTGACACCACCATGGATCCGCGCTCCCGCATGCTGCGCCGCATCACCATGGACGACGCCGCAAACGCCTCGGAGATTTTCGAGCTGCTGATGGGAGGCGAGGTTCCTCCCCGCAAGGAGTTCATCGTCGAGAACGCGGATGACTTCGATCGGTCCAATATCGACGCGTGAGGTTGTTCAGACACGTGAGGTCGTGAGGTTACGCGATAGTGCGATTTTGTAGTTCCCTCGGGCGGGAAGCTTTTAACGCTTCCCGCCCGAGTCTCGTTGATAGGGAATCCATGCCGCCAATACGATGCCTCTAAAGTGATTCCGAGATTTCATAAATCTGCTAAGATTTCGAGAAAGAGGTAGGTCTTTCCGCAGCATTCATCTCGAATGAATATCCATCCCATGAATCCCACAAATCAATGATTCTGAACCATCATCAGTCCTCGGATGTCAACAACGCTGTCGGCATTGAAAACGGACTGTAAGAAGGTGAGCCTGATGCGTACGCATCATACGCTGAATATCGCGGTTACCGTTGTGATACGGCTTGCGCTAGCTGTTTTTGCCGGTTGGGTTTTATCATCGAGTTGGAATTGGCCGATGGTGATTACCCTCATTGTCGCCTGCGTCATTTTCAACTTCGTTCCTCTTTTCAGATTCGTTGAGGCGCGGCGGCCCGAAGAGGATTTCTTCTGCGTTTTCCTTGGCACGGTGGCCTTCGTCTTCTGCACGATTATCTCAGGGCAAACCATGACGTTGCCCGGTGGTTCGGCTCAGGGATACGGCTGGGCTGGATGGGTGCTGCCGGTCTGGGTCGCCGTCGCCCAGGGAATCGTCCTTTTCCGGCAATGGAGGAATGAGCGACGCCGAGAAGACCTTGATTCAAAAGGAACCGACCCGAGGAACAGCGATCCGCAAGTCCTCGATCCGCAAAGCCTTGTGAGAAGGCACATTCGAAGTGTCAGCAGCCAGAGAAGCGGCAATAGCCAGAAGTGACTATTTCTGAGTGACCATTCATAAGTAAATACCTAAAAGTAACTGCTCATAATTAACAGGGGCTCCAGTCAACCGACCGGAGCCCTTTACCATGAGAAGAAACCGAGCGACCTGTCTGCGCCGCTCGCACTCCGTCACTTAGTCGCGAGCTATGCCACCGTCGCGATGCGCGCGTTGAGCTCGGTTCCCGAGCCGTCGCGCCGCTGATCGGTGTCTGGTAGTTCAACAGCCCGTCCCGACTCGGTGAGTGCGTGGAGCGGATAGGTGCCCACCTGCGCAACGATGAGCGTGTCCTGTCCCTTGAGGAAACGCTGGGCACGGACGCCTCGTGTCGCACGCCCCTTGGAAGGGTAAAGCTCGAAGGGAGTGAGCTTAGCGAAGCCATCTTCGGTTCCAGGAAGAGCGTCGGCGGCGCCGGCCACGGTGAGGACCACCGCGCCGCTGGCCTCGGACACAAGATTCCCATCGTCATCTCGCTGTTCATCAGTCCATGCAATTTTGCCGGCTGGAACCACGGAGAAGGCGAGTGCGGCCTGCCCTTCAGTGAGCTTGATGCCTGTCATACCTGCCGAACTACGGCCTTGAGAACGCACTGACGAAGCGTCGAAAGTGAGAAGCGAGGCATCCGTGGTGACGAACACTAGACGGTCGGAGTCCTCGGCGGGTGCGGCGCTGAGGACCTCATCGGCTTCCCCGTTTTCCTCCTTGAGGGAGATGACGGGCCAGGAATCCATGGTGGTGGGTGAATCCATGTTCCACCGTTTCACCATGCCATGTTTGGTCCCTAGTGCCAGAGGCGTTGTGGTGTCGAGGCTGAGCGCCGCGACGACTCGTTCACCTTCCACAGGATCCGTGCTCTGTGTGCCTCGGAGAAGATCATCCGCGCGGACACCTCCGGTGACGCTGAGTTCTTCCGCCGCTGGTAGCAGGGGAAGATCGGCGACATTGGCCTTGACCAACCGGCCTGCAGAAGTCACCAGAGCGTATTCGGAGCGAGTGGTGGTGGCGAAGATCGAGCGAATGTCATCGTTGGCGACGCGCTGTGTCGACGCGGAACGCGTCTCGAAGAGATCGAGTGCGCTCGGGGTGGAACGACCGATGAGACCCGTCGTTGTCAGCATCACCGTGCAGGGTTTGTCCTCCAGTTCGAGGGCGGCAGGTGCCGCATCGGAGCCCTTGAGAGGAACCGCCAAGGGGGACAGCGAGCCGAGGCCGGCAGTCGTGCCCGTCGGACCGGCGGGAGCGGAAGCGGGGGAGAGCATGGCGGAAGCGGTGGTACTGCCCGTAGCGGATGTGGCGTTTGCACTGACAGGTGCGGTGGGATCCGCCTTCGCCCTCACCGGAGTGCCGTCCTGTTCGAGAAGCGTGGTGCGGCGCGGTGTATTCCATTGGGCGACGACCTCGTCCATCTCCGAAACCACCACATTGTCGAGGCGTTCAGGGGAGGAGAGGATTTCCGTGAGTTCATCGATGCGTTTGCGCAGGTCGTCACGCTCGGACTCGAGTTCAACGCGGCTCATCTTGGTGAGACGGCGAAGGCGCAGATCGAGGATGTACGTGGCCTGGATGTCGTCGAGATCGAAGACGGCCATGAGGCGTTCTTTTGCGGTTTCCACGTCCTCGGAGCTGCGGATGACCTGAATGACCTCGTCGATGTCGATCATCGCGAGGAGGAGACCCTCCACCAAGTGGAGACGCTCCTGGGCCTTCGTGCGGCGGTATTCAGAGCGCGAGGTAATGACTTCCCGGCGATGATCGATCCACACGCGCAGCAGCTGCTTGAGCCCCATGGTGTGGGGTCTTCCATTGACGAGCGCCACGTTGTTGATGGTGTAGGAATCCTGCAGCGGCGTGTGCTTGTAGAGCTGGGCGAGCACGGCCTCGGGGTTGAACCCGGACTTGATCTCGATGATGATCTTCATGCCGTTGTGGCGATCGGTGAGGTCCACGGCGCCCGAGACGCCATCGAGCTTCTTGTTGCGCACGGCGTCGGAGATCTTCTCAAGCACCTTTTCGGGACCGACCATGAAGGGGAGCTCGGTGACCACGATGCCCTTCTTGCGGGCGGTGATGTTCTCCAGATGGATCTTCGCACGCGTGATGAAGCTACCGCGTCCATGGGCGTAGGCGTCCTTGATTCCCTCGCGGCCTATGATGATGCCGCCTCCGGGAAGGTCGGGGCCGGGAACGAATTCCATCAGCTCTTCCAAACTGGCGTCGGGGTTACGCAGCAAGTACTTTGCGGCAGCCACGACCTCTCCCAGATTGTGCGTGATCATGTTGGTGGCCATGCCGACGGCGATGCCGGAGGCGCCGTTCACAAGAAGGTTGGGAATCGCCGAGGGCAGGACGTCGGGTTCCTTCAGCTTGTTGTCATAGTTGGGGGAGAAGCTCACCGTGTTCTCCTCGATGTCCGCATTCATGCCGATGGCGGCCGGCGCAAGCCTGGCCTCGGTGTAGCGGGAGGCGGCCGGGCCGTCGTCGAGAGAACCGAAGTTTCCATGGCCGTCCACCAGCGGCAGGCGCATGGCGAAGGGTTGGGCGAGGCGGACCATGGCCTCATAGATGGCGGAATCCCCATGAGGATGGAGCTTGCCCATGACCTCACCCACCACTCGCGCCGACTTCATGTAGGGCTTGTCGGGCGTGAGCTTCATTTGACCCATCTGGTACACGATGCGGCGCTGAACCGGTTTGAGGCCATCGCGGGCATCCGGTAAAGCGCGTGCGTAGATCACCGAGTAGGCATATTCCAGGAAAGACTTACTCATCTCCTCGTTGAGGGGAGTATCAACGATGTTTTCCTCGATGGTGCGAGGGTCGAACGCAGCTTTTTTGGAGGTGCGGTGTTTTGCCATGAAAGTGAAGCTCCTTCTGATTCAACGCTCCATTATCTCCCAAGGGCACGAAAAGATGGCACGCGGCGCTTTTCTTCTCACTGAGGCATGCGCATTTTGCGCTCAGCGTGCTTGAATGGAAGCATGATTGAGATTCCTGATGCCGATACATTACTTGGCCTTCGTGAACTTCCCAGGGAATCACAGCTCTATTCATCTCATAGCCTTTCAGCCGTCCTTCCTGCCCTCAGTGCAGCCGTCGGCACGCCGGTGCGAACAGCCACACATGCGGATGCCGCTGCCTGCCAGAAGGCTCTCGGACTTCCCTCCGCCCCGGCCGCAGTGGTGGTTCTGGTGGATGGAATGGGTTACTGGAATCTGGCGGATCGGCTGGGGCATGCGCCCTACCTGCGCACGCTCATGAACGATTCGGCGAATCGGCCCATCGACACGTGCTACCCCTCCACGACGGTGGCGGCCATGGGAACCTTCGGGACGGGAACGGGTCCCGGTCTCACGGGAATGCTCGGCTACACGCAGCTCAACCCTGCCAAAGATGTCATCGCGCAGATGATCCAGTGGGTTGATGCACCCAAACCTGAGGATCTGCAACGGGAGGAAACCGTCTTCCAGAAGATGCATGCACTGGGGGCGCGTGTCACATCGGTGGGATTGCCCAATTTCAAACGCTCCGCGCTCACTGTGGCCGCGCTGCGGGGGGCCGAGTATGCCGGTCACATCAACCCCATGAAACGTGTTGAACTCGCGGCCCAGAGCGCTCGGAAACCCGGACTCACCTACTTGTACAGCCGGGATGCCGACAAGGCCGGACACCGCTATGGATGGAATTCGGATCAGTGGGTCGGAAAACTAGAGGCGATCGACACCCGGCTCCGTGTATTGCGCGACAGCGTGCCCAAGGGAACCCTCATCGTCATTACCGCCGACCATGGAATGGTGTCGATGGACCCTGCCACACAGATCGACATTGCGGACGAGCCTGAGCTCAGCCGTGGAGTGCGCTTGGTGGGAGGGGAGCCGAGAGCCCTCATGCTGTATGCGGATCCCGAAACGGATCCTGTACAGATTCGCACGCGCTGGAGCAATCGTCTGGAAGTCCATGCGAGGGTGCTGTTGAAGGATGAGGCGATCGCCGCCGGAATGTTCGGCCGTGTGGATCCGCGCATCGTTCCCATGATCGGCGACGTGATTGTCTGCTGTGCGGGCCGGTACACCATTGTTGACTCACGGACACAGAGCGAGGGCGCACGCATGATGCCGTCCGTTCATGGATCGGCGACGCAGCTGGAACAGCAGATCCCCCTGCTGATAGACGTTGCCGAGTGATTCAGTCTCCGAAAAGGATGTCGTCCCATGACGGCACCGTCGAGCGGCGGGATTTGCGCTTTTCCTGATTCTCGGCCGGCTTCGTCGGAGTCGGTTCGGATGCAGAGGAAGTGGAAGCGGTGGGGGAGGCGGAAGGTTCCGCAGGATGCCCATTCCCGGTGGCGGAAGATTCGCTCGCCACGCCGGCGTCACCGTTTTTTTGTGTGGAATCTGTGTCAATGATGGAAGGCGTTGATGATTCTTCCGCATTCACATTCGTCGTTGCTTTCGTATCCGCGTCTATGGGGGTGGCGGCTGCGGGAGGCGCGCCGACGGAAGGAACGGGAACGTCATCGTCCTTGCCATCGTTCAGCCACGCCGGAGGAACCGGACCACGTCCGTTGAGCGCCGCCTGAATGGATCGGCTGGAGGTGTTCGCCGGCTCCTCCCCGAAGAGCAGCGTTCCAGCGCTGGCGCTCTCTCCAAGGAGACGCTTGGCGGTGGGGTCGATCGAGACGACGGAGTTGTCGCGCAGATTCCACATCCACGTGGCTTTGTACTCCTTGTCCTTACGCGTGAAACGAGCGACGATCTTCCATGGCTGACGGTTTACCTTGGTGGCCTCCCAGCGGACCGACTCCGGCTCGACTCCCGACTCCAGGAGGTTATGAGTGATGACCTCCTCCATGCTGCGCGTTGCGGCGGTCGTCTTGGCGTTGACCGACAGGAATTGAGCAATCGCATAGTGCTTTTCGGTTTCGACCGGGCCTGCGAAACGGCGGACCAACGATTCTTCGATCTTGTATTTCTGGGCGATTTCCGCATTCGTGTGCCCTTCGCGCACCAGCGTCTGAATGCTCGAAATGGGCAGGGTCGAAGGTTCCGGTGGCATGTTGGCACCTTGTGCCTCAGACTTAAGCTGCTTGGCGGAAAGTATTCCATGTTCTAGGGTGTCGGTGACATCCAGACTGACCTGGTCTCCATCGACCTTCAGAATAAGATTGCCATTGTCGTCTACATGATCGAAAACCGCTTGCTTCATCGTGTCCTTCGTTTCGTGATCCACTTTTCTGGCCCCTGCGTTGCGCTAAAAGAAAACTACTTTCTATTGTGCCCCACGTGTCGTATATTTGCGTCGATTTTAAATCGTGTATCCTATGGCGCAGTGAACAACGTGCGTGGAAAGGTGAATGATGGCACAGGACTACGATTCCCCAAGGAACAAGGAAGATGACGCCGAGTCCATCGAAGCGCTGAGCGGAGCAACACGCACCGCCGACGCTTCTGAGATCGACGACGATGAGAATGCCATTGCAGAGGACTACGAATTGCCTGGTGCGGACCTCAGCAACGAGGATTCCTCCGTCACCGTCATTCCCACTCAGTCAGACGAGTTTATCTGCTCTATTTGCTTCCTCGTCAAGCACCGCAGTCAGTTGGCGTATATGACGAAGGACGGTCAGCCCGTCTGCAAGGAATGCGCTGCCTGATTCGGCGGAATCATCGGCATCGAGCCTACCTTTCGTACAACGGAGGGTAGGCTCGACAGTTATTGTTGACGTGAAGAAACACAGAACCGTGACGGGAGAGACGACTATGGCATACGACGAGGCCTATAACGAACCTGAGAACAGCGAGGTCCTCATCAGTGGCATTGACGGTTCCGCCCCATCCTTCATCCCCACGTATGAGCATGCGGGGGACGCCGGCGCCGATCTTCGGGCTGCCGTTGATTTCAGTCTCGCGCCCTTCGAGCGCATGCTCGTTCCGACGGGCATCACAATCGCCCTTCCGAACGGCTATGCGGCTTTTGTCTACCCGCGTTCGGGACTGGCGATAAAACGCGGTGTGTCGCTGGCGAATGCCGTGGGACTCATTGATTCCGGGTACCGCGGTGAGATCAAGGTTCCCCTCGTCAACTTGGATCCCCACAACACCTGGCATTTCAAGAGCGGCGAGCGCATCGCCCAACTTGTGATCCAGAGGTATGTGGCGGCTCGCTTCATCGAGGCGACGACATTGCCAGGTTCGGATCGTGGCGCTCGCGGTTTCGGGTCCACGGGTCTGGGGGACTCGGCGGCCGCCTCCACCCAGAGCGTTGCGTGACATTGGAACGTTAGGATGGAAACTACGGCGCGGCAGCGGAAAGAAGGAACAGCAATGGGCATGACCTCCGACTATGGGAAGACGGATATGTCCTCACGCCTGCTGGGCGCTGAAATCACCGATGATCCTTTTGACCCCTTGCGTCCCATCATCCAGGCGACGCGGAACCACCATCCGGAGACGGATCTTTCCATCCTTCGCAGGGCCTATGACCGCGCGGTTCTTCAGCACCAGAACCAGCGCAGGCGTTCCGGAGAACCGTATATCATCCATCCGCTGGCCGTTGCCCAGATCCTTGCCGATCTTGGAATGACTCCCCGTGTCGTGGCCGCAGGACTGCTGCACGACACTGTTGAGGATACGGATTACACCCTCGACGAGTGTCGCAAGGAGTTCGGCGACACTGTTGCCGGGCTCGTGGACGGCGTGACGAAGATCTCCAACGTCGAGTACGGAGACTCCGCGCAGGCGGAGACCATCCGCAAGATGGTTGTCGCCATGAGCCGCGATGTGCGCGTGCTGGTGGTCAAGCTCGCGGACCGGGTTCACAATGCCCGCACGTGGCGATACGTCAAATCTGCGTCGGCGGAGAAGAAGGCCCGCGAGACCCTGGATGTCTATGCGCCGTTGGCCAACCGTCTTGGCATGAATGCCATCAAGACCGAACTCGAAGAGCTTTCCTTCAAACAGCTGTACCCCAAGATCTACAACGAGATCGTGGTCCTGGTGGCGCACAGGGCGGGACAGCGCGATGTGTACCTCAAGCAGATACTCGAGGACATTCGCGGAGAACTTGAGAACCAGCACGTCGAGGCGTATGTCACCGGGCGCCCGAAGGACTACTTCAGCATCTATCAGAAGATGATCGTGCGCGGCCATGATTTCGAGGATATCTACGACCTCGTGGGCGTTCGCATCATCGTCAACTCGATACGCGATTGTTATGCGGCGCTCGGAACGGTGCACGCGAAATGGAACCCCGTTCCAGGGCGTTTCAAGGATTACATCGCCATGCCGAAACTCAACATGTACCAGTCGCTGCACACCACGGTGGTGGGTCCCGGAGGCAAGCCTGTCGAGATTCAGATTCGCACCTGGGACATGCACCGGCGCGCGGAATTCGGCATTGCGGCACATTGGAAGTACAAGGAGAACGGAGCCGCTGGCCGTCAGCTTTCGGCACCTGACAAGACCGACAAAGCACGTGAACAGGCCGAGGCGGGAGATCTTTCCGAAGCCGATAACCTCAAGTGGATCCAGCAGCTGGCGGACTGGACGTCGGAGACGCCTGATTCCGATGAGTTCCTAGGATCGTTGAAGCAGGATCTGGGCGCGTCCGAGGTCTACGTCTTCACTCCCAAGGGAAAGGTCATTTCACTTCCTGCAGGTGCCACACCCGTCGATTTTGCCTACGCGGTTCACACCGAGGTCGGACACCGCACCATGGGTGCCCGCGTGAACGGACGCCTCGTCCCGCTAGACACCGAACTCGACAACGGCGACACCGTGGAGATCCTCACCTCGAAGTCGGAGACGGCAGGGCCCTCGCGCGATTGGCTGAGCTTCGTGAAGTCCCCGAAGTCCCGCAACAAGATCAAGCAGTGGTTCAGCAAGGAGCGTCGTTCCGAGGCCATCGAAGAGGGACGGGAGGAACTCACCCGTGCCATGCGCAAGAGGAGCCTGCCGCTCAACACCCTGCTTACCCAAGCCTCCATGGTGGGGGTGGCGGAGGAACTCAACTACCCCGATACCGACGCCGTTTTCGCCGCCATCGGCGACGGGCAGATCTCGACCGCCAATGTCATCTCGCATCTGGTGAAGGATCTCGGTCCCCAGGAGGTCGACGACGAGGTGGAGGAAGAGGTCCTTCCTCTCCGCGACATAGCCTCGAAACCGCGGACGCACAAGGACGGTTCGCCGTCAATCGCAGTGAAGGGTGTGGAAGACATCTGGGTGAAGCTCGCGAAATGCTGCACCCCCGTTCCAGGGGACCCCATCGTTGGTTTCATCACCCGTGCGCAGGGGGTTTCCGTACACCGTGCGGACTGTGAGAATCTTCTTGATCTCAAGAAACACCAGCCGGACCGTATCGTCGAAGTGAGCTGGACCGACACCAAGGGGACCTTTCTCGTAAAAATTCAGATTGAGGCGCTTGACCGTGCACATCTGCTGTCCGACGTCACTCGTGTCCTCTCCGACTATGGGGTCAACATCCTCTCGGGCAGTCAGTCCACGGGATCCGACCGTGTGGCCATCAGCCAGTTCCAGTTTGAGATGGCCGATTCCCAGCATCTCAACATGCTGCTCGCTGCCATTCGCAAGATCGACGGCGTCTTCGACGTCTACCGACTGACCGGCTCCCGAGAATCCTCCGAGCCGCGCCTGCGTAAGCTCACCAACAAGGCGCGCTGAAACCGAACCAGAACCTCGGTGGGACTCTGTCCTTGGCGCGGTCCCGCCTGCTTCCATCCCGAACCTCTGTCCTCTCGGCATCTTGTGTCGTAACTTCTTCTCTGATACATATATGCGTATGTATGAAGATTCGAATATAACTGATTATGGAAGCGACAACAGCTACATCGAGCTTGCGGTGAACGTCTTCTCTCTCCTTGCGGACCCCACGCGCATTCGTATAGTGCTTGCTCTGAAGGAGGGCGAGATGTCTGTTGGCCAACTCGCCGAACACATCGGCAAGAGCCAGACCGCCGTCTCCCAGCACCTTGCCAAGATGAGGTGGGGACGACTGGTCGAGACGAGACAGGAGGGGACGCGCGTGTATTACAAACTCAGCGATGAGCACGCCATCAACCTTGTGGACCAGGCCATCTTCCAAGCGGAACACGTCGTCGACGGCATACCGGCACACCACATGACGGCAAAAGGGGGAAAACGATGACGATCGCTCTTCAGGAGAAACAAGCGAAGACAGAGTCAGAGAGACACGAGGAAACGGCTGTCTCGCTCTTCGCACGCATCGAGCGTGGCGATCTTCTGAGGGTCTCCGCTGTCGTCGTACTTGCCGTGGTTGCCGGTATCGTGCAGTACGTGTTGCCACCTGCCCGCTGGAGCACAGTGCTTCTGATGGTCGTCACCGCAGTCGGTCTCGTTGGAGGCTGCTGGTCGATAGCGCGTGAATCCATAGAAGACATCCGTCAACATCGCATGAGCATGGATCTTTCGATGCTCATCGCCATTGTGGCAGCGGCAGCCATTGGACAGTGGACCACATCACTGGTGATCGTCGTGTTCGTCCTTGTCGCCGAGATACTTGAGGATCTCTGCATGGACAGGGGGAGAAGCGCTCTGACGGATCTCATGGCCTTTCTTCCTGCCACGGTGCGGATACGTACAGGTTCTCAAGTGCACGACATCAAGCTTTCCGACGTGGAAGCGGGCATGATACTCGTCATCTCTCCCGGAGGCCGCATACCAGTTGACGGCGTCGTTGTCTCCGGTGAGTCAAGCGTCGACCAATCCCGTGTCACAGGAGAATCGGTACCCGTATCCGTGGCGTCGGGCGACAGTGTGTTTTCGGGTTCCATCAATCAGGACGGTGCCATGGAGGTGAAGGCCACGAAGGTGGGCGACGACTCCTCGTACGGCCGTATCGTCTCAGCGCTGCGTGATGCTCAGAATTCACAGGCTCCCGTCCAGCGTCTCGCCGACAGATTGGCAATGGCGCTCGTATCGATTGCCATAGTGGGAGCCATCATCACGTGGCTGGTATCGCGTGATCTCACCAATGCGATCTCCGTCATCATCGTGGCAGGTGCGTGCGGAGTGGCGGCAGGAACTCCACTCGCCCTGCTCGCCTCGATGGCGCGTGCCGCCCGTTCGGGAGCCTTTGTCAAGGATGGATTGCACCTGGAAGTGCTTTCGGAGGTCGACACGGTCGTTTTCGACAAGACGGGCACCCTCACCACCGGCGTCCTGTCGGTGCGGCGCTGCTCTCCGGAAGGTGGCGTCACGGAGGAGGAACTACTTGCGCTCGCTGCGAGTGCCGAATCCTACTCAGAGCATCTCATCGGCGAGGCGGTGGTGGCTGAGGCACGCCGGCGCGGTATTGCGACTCAGATGCCTGAGCGTTTCGAGAACGCCGCAGGCAGAGGAGTGGCGGCAGCGGTCGATGGACATGAGATACGTGTTGGTAGGAGTGATTATGTAGCAGGTGTATGGTCTGAGGTTTCTTCCCGGCACAATAATGACATCCATGTTTCCTCCGACGGCCGCTATCTGGGATCGATTTCCTTTGAGGACACAGTGCGGCAGAATTCAAGTTCCAGCCTCACAGCGCTCAGACGCCTGGGCCTGCGTGTCATCATGCTGACCGGTGACCATCGCGATATCGCTGTGCGCATCGGCAAGCAGTTGGGAATCGACGATGTCCGTGCGGATCTCCTTCCCGACGACAAGCTGGCTGTTATCGCGCATGAGCGTGAGGCGGGACACCGTGTGGTGATGATCGGAGACGGAGTGAACGACGCTCCCTCGCTCGCCGCAGCGGATGTTGGCATCGCTATGGGATCGGGAACCGATATCGCCACTGACAGCGCAAATATCGTTCTCATCAGTTCTGATCTCAACGACTTGGTTTCCCTCATCGGAACCGCACGCAGGGCTCGGAACATCATCATGTTCAACTTCTTTGGCACTATCGTCGTCGATGTCATTGGGATGGCCTTGGCCTCCATCGGAGTTTTGACACCCATGCTCTCCGCCATCGTTCATGTCGGAAGTGAATCCGCTTTCATTCTCAATTCAGCGCGTCTCATTCCCACAAGACACGTGCTCGGAAGTGAGAAGGGGAAGCGACCGGCGTAAAGACGCGAGAGGGAAATCGTTGACACCCGCCCCCCGGAATGCTTTAATGAACACGATAAATGAATAGCATCTTCAGGGCGGGGTGAAATTCCCCACCGGTGGTAAAGCCCACGAGCCGCAAGGCATGATTCGGTGAAACTCCGAGGCCGACAGTACAGTCTGGATGAAAGAAGACGCGGGAATCAGTTCACCTACTCTCCGTATGACGGAGTCCGTCAGTGGGCTGATTGTTGCAGGCTCTGAAACTCACAAAGGTTTCAGAGTTTTTTTATTGCCGTAACAGGGGCAGAACTCTGTCGGCACGCTCTGGGGACGTCGAAAGGAGCGTGCGGTGACGGCAGATCGATTCAATGAGAGGTTCATGCGCGAGGCAATTGCGCTCGCTCGTCGGGGCTACGGCTTCGTAGACCCGAATCCATTGGTTGGTGCGGTCATCGTTCAGGATGGTCAGATCGTCGCACGTGGATTTCATGAAGAGTACGGACATGAACACGCGGAACGCAATGCCCTGAATGAGGCGGCCGCGAAAGGCGTGAACCTTCGGGGTGCCAGCATGTATGTCACCTTGGAACCCTGCTCGCACTACGGACATCAGCCGCCGTGCGCCACGGCGATCGCGGAATCGGGGATAACGGAGGTATTCGTCGGCTCGGATGATCCGAATCCGAGGGTGAACGGCGCTGGAATCGCGATGCTGCGTGCTGCCGGACTCCGCGTGGTGACCCACGTCCTCATGCGGGACTGCGACGCGCTGAATGACTCGTTTTTCCATTTCATACGGACTACGGGGCCGTGGGTCGTTCTCAAATATGCCATGAGCCTCGATGGCAGAATCGCGCTTCATGACGGAACACCGTGGGCCGTTTCGGGACCCGAGTCGTTGCAGCGTGTGCATGAGGAACGGTCTCGGTACGCGGCAATCGTGACAGGAGTGGGCACAGTCCTCGCCGATGACCCACAGCTGACGGCACGCCCCTCCAGTCCGGCCAATCCCCGTCTCGGTGTGCATTCGCCGTGGAGAATCGTGATGGATTCACAGCTGCGCACTCCTGTGAAGTCCCGCGTGGTGCAAGAAAGCAGAGCCGATCACCTCACGGTCCTTGCCACCACGGTGACCGATGCACAAGCTCATCGCGTCTACGAGGACCAGGGGTGCACCGTGGTGAGCCTTCCCGGCGACGATGCTGGGGAGGTGAGCGTTACGGCGCTGATGGACTATCTCGGCCATCGGCGCGTTGACAGCGCGCTCCTCGAGTGTGGGGGAAGGCTCTCCGCCGCATTTCTTCGGGCGGGCAAGGTCAACAAGGTCGAGGCATTCATCGCTCCGAAAATCGTGGGGAATGCCCTGTCTCCGAGTCCGGTTGCTGGGCACGCGGTCCTCGATCCTTTGCCTCACCTGCATGACGTACAGGTGTCGAGATGTGGCCACGACGTTGTTATTGAAGGAAAGGTGTGACATGTTCACAGGAATCATCGAATCCATCGGGAAGGTATACACCATCGCCGAGGAGGGAAAGTCAGCGGGCGCCGGGAAGGTCCTGCGGCTTCAGGACGCGAAGATTGCTCAGGGCCTCGCGCCCGGCGACAGCCTCAGCGTCAATGGAGTGTGCCTCACGGTGGTGGCTACCACGGAGGAGGGGATCATCGACCTCGAGGTGATGCCGCAGACGCTGTCATTCACGGATCTGGGATCACTGCAGACGGGAGATCGCGTCAATCTGGAACGCTCCTTGGGTGCCAGCGGTACCGCGGGATTTGGCGGACACATCGTGCTGGGGCATGTGGATGGCGTCGGCACGGTCGTTGCGCGCGTTCAGGAGGGAATCTCCACACGCTACACGATTCAACCCGATCCTGCTCTTGGACGCTATATCGCAGCGCAGGGTTCCATCGCCATCGACGGCATCAGTCTGACTGTTGCACGGCGTGACGCCACGACCTTCGACGTCGCCATCATTCCCCACACCAAGGAAGTGACTGTGATCGGAGACCGCAAAATCGGCGATCACGTCAACATCGAAGTCGATGTGGCGGCGCGATACAGGGAACAGTACGCTCAGGGAGACCTCACCGCCGACGATCTCATCGCAATCTGGGGGGATTCAGGCTCCCAGACCGATTCCGTCGATACGGCCATTGAAGCGATTCGCAGAGGTGAACTCGTCGTGGTGATGGATGACGAGTCACGCGAAAACGAGGGTGATCTCATCTGCGCTGCCCAAGAGATGGATCCTCAGAATCTCAACGTCATGGCTTCCAAGGCCAAGGGGTTGATCTGCATGCCGATGAGCGCCCGCCGTGCGCGCCACCTCCATTTGGAACCTATGGTCGCCGACAACACGGATAACCACCACACGGCCTTCACGGTCTCCGTCGACCATGTTTCGACGACGACGGGCATCAGCGCCTTCGACCGAGCGACCACGGCCCGTGCCTGCGCGTCCGACGAAGCACAACCGGAAGATTTTCGCCGTCCGGGACACATGTTCCCCCTGGTTGCCAAAGACGGAGGGGTCTTGGAGCGCAACGGTCATACGGAGGCGACCGTCGATCTGGTCAAGCTTGCCGGCGCAGGCGATGTGGGGCTGTGCTGCGAGATCATGGCGGAAGACGGTTCCATGATGCGCCGCCAGCAGCTGATGGTTTTCGCCCGTCTCAACGGCTGGCCGATCATCACCATCGCACAGCTGCAGCAGTACCGTCGCGCACACCTGAGCGTCAGGAAAATTGCGGGAGCGCATTTGCCCACCAGCTTCGGCGACTTCGACATTCAGGGCTACCTCTGCGACGAGACGGGGGAGGAAGCCGTTGCCCTTGTCAAGGGAGCCGTCGCGCAAGACGCAGATAGCGACGTCCAGGGTATGCAGCCGGTGCTCGTCCGCGTGCATTCGGAATGTCTCACCGGTGATGCCTTCGGATCTCTGCGCTGCGACTGCGGCGATCAGCTCCGTGCCGCCATGAGGAGAATCGAGGCGGCAGGCAGGGGCGTCATCATCTACCTCGAGCAGGAAGGACGGGGGATCGGCCTGTTGAACAAGATCCGTGCGTATGCGGAGCAGGACGAGGGAGCGGACACCGTCGATGCCAACACGAGGCTCGGTTTGCCGGTGGACGCACGCCACTACGGTTTTGCCGCCGCCATTCTGAGAGCGCTGGGAATTGGAAGCGTCAACCTCCTTACCAACAACCCCGACAAGATGGAGCAACTTGAGTCCATGGGAATTTCGGTGGCGCAAAGAACGAGCGTGGAGATGCCGGCGAACCCCGTCGACCACGACTATCTTGTGACAAAGCGTGACCGCATGGGGCACTTGCTCTCTCTTCAATGAGCTCTACGGCAACTCGCCTCACAACTCACTTCACAATTCATCGGTAACGAAAGGAAAAATTAAAATGACGACGATTCAGGGCAGGCTTGACGGAACCGGACTGAAGGTGGGCATTGTTGTCTCACGATTCAACGACTTCATCACATCACGGCTTTTAGAGGGAGCGCTCAACGAATTGCAAAGGCTGGGAGTGGCAGAGGGGGATTGCGACGTTCTCTGGGTTCCGGGAGCCTTCGAGATTCCCTTGGCCGCCAAGAAAATGGCGGCGAGCGGCCGCTATGACGGCCTTATCGCATTGGGGGCAGTGATCCGCGGAAGCACGAGTCACTATGACTTCGTGTGCCAGCAGGTCACCAGTGGCATTGGACGAGTTCAACTCGACGCCGACATGCCGGTACTGTTCGGTGTTCTCACCACCGACACCGTTGAGCAGGCGATCGATCGCGCCGGCACGAAGTCGGGAAACAAAGGAGCTGAATGCGCCCAGGGGGTCATTGACCAAGTCGATGCTTTCCGGCAGCTGGAGGCCTTGAAGAGAGCGGGAGAAGGTCGGTAGGCTGCGCCACCGCGCTCGTCAGTGCCGCAGCCGATTAGTTGGGGTTGCTCGTTTCTCGCAGCAGGGCTCACGGTGGTGTGGCAAGACCAGACTAACGTGAACTAGGCCAATGCGAAACAAAACCAATTGAATATGATGAAGGGGTCCCGAAGTGTTTTTCACTCCGGGACCCCTTCACGTCAGCCTTGCATATGTGCAGACTGTTACTTTCGGCTTATTTCACTGCATTGAGCCACTGCTGCTTGGTTGCCTTCTCGGTCTCCAAGGCCTGCTTCTTGGCAGGATCCGTCTCTGCGGCGATCTTTGCGTCGAGCTCTTCGAGCTGGGCGGTGAGCTGGACCTCGAAGGAGGACTTGCGGGCGTCCGTCTCGGGATCCTTCTGCGTCCATGCGGCATCTTCGACGGCCTTGATCTGCTTTTCGACGGCGGAGAGGCGATCCTCTATGCGACGCATGTCCGAACGGGGAACATAGCCGATCTGATCCCATTCATCCTGAATCGCGCCCAGCGCCGTTCGCGCCTGACGAGCCTGCTCTTCGGTGGAGACGGGGACAAGTGCTTCGGCCTTGACCAGCAGGGCTTCCTTCTTGACAAGATTGTCCTTTTCTTCGGCACCCATCTGGTCGCGGTCGGCCTGGCGTGCGTTGAAGAAGGTGTCGGCAGCGGCACGGAAGCGAGCCCACAGAGCGTCATCCTCGGAGCGTCCGACGCGGCCTGCAGCCTTCCAACGATCCATGAGTTGGTTGAACTCATGGGAGGTCTGGGCCCATTCGGTGGAGTTCTGCAGGCTTTCGGCCTCAGCAATAATCTCTTCCTTGGCAGCGCGTGCCTTGTCCCGCTGAGCATCGCGAACCTGCGCCCACTTGCGACGCGACTGGTTAAAGGTGGACCGTGCCGTCGAGAAGCGCTTCCACAGGGCATCCGCCTGTGGTTTGTCGATGCGCGCGTCCTGACGCTGATGCTCCTGCCAGCTTTCGAAAAGCTTCTTGAATTCTTCGGCGGTGTTGCGCCAGTTCGTTCCACTTCCCAAAGAGGCGACGATGGCCTCCGCCTTTTCCACGATCTCCGTACGGTTGGCAACCGCCTTCTCCACGGCCTTCTTATGGGCCTCGGCAAGTTCTTCCTTCTTGGTCTTTGCGGCCGTGGTCAATTCGGCCAGACGGTTGCGTAGGGCTTCCAGATCGCCGATGACGGCTGGTTGTTTGGTCTCTTCATTGAGATTCTTCAGCGATTCGTCGATTTCACGAGTCTTCACGGTAGAGGACTTGAGACGAACGGCGAAAAGCTCGATCTTAGCTTTGAGATCAAGATAGCGGCGCGCGAAAAGCTTCAACGCCTCTGCACCGTCTCCATCGGGGAACTGCCCGATTTCGCGTTCTGTTCCATTGTCGGAAACGTAAACCGTCCCGTTCTCTCCGAGCCGACCGAATTTCTCGGCCGCTTCGAGATCCTCGGCGGAATAGTCCACTTTTGGCGCCACCGGAGTGGACGCCTTCTTCTTGGCGACAAGGGCCGGCGACGGAATCGGCGCTGACTTCGTAGTTGTGTCTTCTGGCACGCTCATGCCTTCTCCTTGGGTTTGGCGTTCG
>JALCQC010000007.1 GCA_022650895.1 Bifidobacteriaceae bacterium
CGCAGTCGTTCCGAACTTGTACAACCCCACTTCCGTGTCCGTTCCTCCAAGCGCCTGCTCAGAGATGAGGGAAAGGGCTGTACTCTTCAACTGCTTCTGTTCCGTGGTGTCCATGGAACTTGATTGGTCGAGAATCAAAGCTATCTTCAACGGTTCGTCTTGTTGACAGCGTTGAGAAAATTCCGGATTCGTCCGAATATTCAGCCAGTGCCCCACAGCCTCCGAATAGTCACTGCCAATATGGGGAGAAGCGGAAGCGTTTGTGAGAGAGACAGAGGAACTGTCGCTGGTCGTTCTCACTCTGAAGGCATAGGCCTTCGTGCTTATCGAACCACTGAGGCCGACAGCGAGGGAATTGACCTTCTCCCAAGGATGAGGGGTGGAAAACTGGAAGATCCAAAAATATGTGTCGAGTGGAATCTTAATCTGACATGACCCCGGCGTATCCGCTGAAACTCCGTCATGTACGCCAGTCGTGCAGTAATACAGATCATCCGTCAGCTTGGTGGGTGGTACAGGTGGCGAAGAAGAATCATTCGCGACTGCTACGAAAATGGAGCCATCCAATCCGCTAACCGTTCCGCCATCGGAACGTGATCCACCATTATTGATGGTGACGGTGCCCACGTCTGTTCCTGCATACCATCGGTGATCGGATGATTCTTCAATCTCGCCGTCGCCCGCATCGGTTTCGGACTCCTCTGACTCCTGTTGTTTCTCATCGGCAGAGGGCTTCTGATCGTCCGTTTCCTTGTTCGATTCGGTGGTCGGTTCTTCCTTATCTTCGTCTTCCTGCAAGGCCCCATCGCCTGCATCATCTTCGCTTGGCGGGGGATCCGACGGCTCCGTAGGAATGTCAGTAACCTCCTCAGAGTCTGAGGGTTTTGAATTTTCTCCGGATGACTGGTCATCGTTCTGAGCACCGGTTCCAGAGTCATCGTTGACACTGTCACTCACATCCTCCACCTGTTCGACCCGATACGATGGATTCTCACCCACTTCGTGATCAGTCATTATGACGGAGTTTTGTGAGGGATCAGGTGGCGATGAATCATTGGCCGCAGTTACTGGCATCACCCCCACCAAAAAGAGTGACATCGTGGCGAGAACGACGAGCACGTGGACGAATCGTTTTGAAAGCATAAATCTTTTGATTGAGTGCCACGGGCTCACGGCAGTCCCGTTGTCGAGTTGTGATTCTAGATGACGTTCAAGGCGCTGTCGCCTGTTTCCCATGAGCACGATATACCTGCCTTTCTGTGGGTCGGATGATATCTTCGCTCAGCAAAGGTCTTCTGTTCTCTATGTTGATTATTGTACACAAGTCATCGTTTTGTTCATATTTTGGGAGTGTTGCGTGCAGAACTGTAAAAGAGAAGTTCTACAAGAAATCTCAGGCAATTTTCCTTGGAAAATGGCCGTTATTTCCCTGTTCCCACCATCTGATCAATAGTGTTCAGCAACGTAGAGATACCGCGGGAGAACTCCTCCGGCTCAGGCAACAACGACACCGCCACATAACCGTTAGACACCATGTCGAAGAAATAGCCGGGCTGAGCGGTCATGGCATGCTGCTCAATGAGGTTGTCCACCAGCTCGTTCTCGTCAAGAACACTGGGGAAACGCAGCAGGACATTCCAACCACCCTCGGGGCGCAGCAGCGACACCACGCCGGACGAGCTTGTCTTCAGTTGCACTTCCAGATTCACCAGATTGTTGCGGGTACGTTCCCGCAGCCGCAGCAGCTGCGCAGGCACCTGTGTAAGCATCCCAGGAAAACGTTCGGCGATGATGCCACTCATGGGAAGAAAGTCGTCAGCGATGACATCGAGCCTACCCTCGGCTGCCGCGACATCGTTCGCAGGCCCCGATACCTCGATCCATCCCACTTTCGCGTGGGGTGCGGCCAGCATCTTGGAGAAGCCGTCGAGCCCGAAAGTCAGGACCCTCTTCTCCCCTGCCACCCGATGCGGAGTCTCAAGGGGAAGGAGCGGAAAGTCAAAGAAGACTTCGTCGGCGATCAGCGCCACCCCGTACTGCTCGCACAAAGCAACGATATGGTCATAGTCGCTGCCAGAAACATATGAACCGGTCGGATTGTTCGGGTTGATGAGAATAACGGCGCGCAAACGACTTCCCGTCTGCGGATCGGCCAGCTGCCGTTCGACAGCGGTGACATCGATGGTCCAGGAACCGTCGTATCGCAATGGGTAGGGCACGGTCTCGACGCCTTCCAACCGGCCGATTGATTCGATGAGTGGGTAGCCGGGAGTCGGGCACAGTATGGCGTCGCCGGGGTCACACAGCAGCTTCATCAGCCATGAGTAGGCTTCGGAGGTGGAACTCGTGAGGTAAAGATTGTTGGGATCGACGGTTCGGCGCGCCTGCACATTGCCGAAGGTGATCGCTGTGGAAGACGCTTCGCCTGGCACCGCAAAGTCCGCAGGCCTGCCCTGCACCTCGTTCTCGGCATCCGTTCCTTCGACGCGTGCACTCAAAAACTTCGCGAGCGCCTCCCGTGCCTCATGCTGTCCGCGCGGTTCGGCCTCATAGAGAGGTGGGAGCCCGATGGGCGCAAGACCGTGATGCGTCGGATTTGAGTCGTTGAGCTGGTATAGCTTTCTCCCGTGTTGTGCGGCGTCACGCTGTGCCGCGGTGATGGCGTTGGGCTCGCTGATATCAACGCGATGAGAAAACCTCACAACGATCCTTCTCTCAATTTCTCTATGACACAGAGTTTATTTATTTGCATGCATGCATGAGTGCATTAATGCCATTAGCGCATAAGTAGTTAATGAGTGCACTTAGCTTGTTAGCGTTACAGTGCATTGCTGTGCATTAATGCGCGCTTTGCGAATGCGCGAAATACGCCGCTCCGATAATCCCCGCATCGTTGAGCAATGCAGCCGGCACGATAGGCGTGGCGACATCTATGTATTTGAAGAATTTCTCCGATTTCTTGCTGACACCGCCACCGATGACGAAAAGCTCGGGACTGAAATAATATTCGAGCATCTTGTAGTACTTGGTGAGCCGTCCTCCCCACTTTTCCCAGCTGAGTTCCTTTCGAGAACGTGCCGCATCGGAGGTGTAGCGCTCGGCATCCTTGCCCTCCAATTCGAGGTGTCCCAGTTCAGTGTTCGGAATGAGAACCCCATTCATGATCAGTGCCGTGCCGATGCCTGTTCCGAGTGTCGTCGCAATGACAAGTCCGTTCTGTCCCTTCGCTGCACCGAACTGAACTTCCGCGAGACCGGCGGCATCGGCGTCGTTGACAACCCGCACGGTTCGTCCCGACTTCTCGGAGAACAGTGCGTCAATGTCCACACCGACCCACGACTTATCGAGGTTCGCAATAAACCCAATAGGTTTGCCCGGCCTGATGGGAGCCGGAAAAGCAATTCCGACAGGAGTCCCCGGTTCTACGTCGTAGGTATCCAGAAGTTGGGTGACGATGTCCGCCACCGCTTCGGGCGTCGACTGCTCGGGAGTGGGAATGCGCGTGCGGTCGATAGCGAATTTTCCGGCATTGAGGTCCACGGGAGCGCCCTTGATTCCAGAGCCCCCGATGTCAATTCCAAAAGCCTGCGCAGATGCAATCATCGTCGTACCTTTCTCCGTGTCCATGCCATCGGAACTTCATGTCATCGGAACCCAGTGTCCGTGGATAACCGTCTTTCAGAGAACTCTGCCACCATGGCGTGGCGGCTTCCGTCCCCATTCTCTCATGTGCTCACTGTCCACACTATTTCAGCGGCGGCATCGGCTTCCATCCCTGCTGGTGCAGGAGCTTTCGGGAATCCTTCCAGCCCCTCAACAGCGCGGGAATGCCGGTTTTGAAGGTCTTGTCAACGGTCAGGAGGCGAATGATTTCCTTGACGAAAGTGAGGAAGGTGCCGAAGCCGAAAGCGAGGGGACGATAGTCGCCGTGAACCATGAAATAGCGCGCCATGTAGCCACGGTTGCGCATGATGTAGTAGCGGTTCATGTCGGAGGTCGAATTGAGCTGACGGACGCCAGCGATGTCGAGATTATTGATCTCCCGGGTTCTGCGCATGACGAAGTCGGGAACGATGATGGGATTGGTGACCTTGCTGGCCAGATAGCCATAGAGGGTGTCGTCCCAATAGATGAAGAAACGTTTGTCCGGCAATCCGATTTTCTGGATGACGTTGCGCCGGAACAGGCCTCCCTCGAAGCAGGCGGTGTTCATGACCTTATAGCCTGCCGCACCGAAGCCGGACGGCGCGATGGGGTCTGGGATTCCCAGCGGTACCAAGAAATGGTACTGCCAGTAGAACGGTCCGCCGTCGTAGTCGTAGCGCTGTCCCTGGATGACGTCGTGATTCTTGGTCCACTTCTCAAGGCGCGCCATGCCTTCAGGCTCGATGGCAACGTCGTCGTCCATGATCCAGAACCACTCGGCACCAAGGTTGTACGCCAATTCCACACCTTTGGAGAATCCACCGGAGCCACCGGAATTCTCGGTCATCGCGTGGTACACCACCCGGTCGGGATTGCCCGAAGTGTCAACGATTGTCTTGCCCCACTGCGCCGTCATCCTGCGTGAGAATTCATCCGCCATCTTTTTCGTTTCCTCGGAATTCTCATTATCGACGAGCACCACCCGCCAGGGTGCCACGCTCGAGGCGAGGATCGAATCGAAAAGCTTCTTCAACAGCTGCTGCCGCTTGTAGGTCACCACTACGATTGCGAGTTTCTCCATATGCCCATTCTCTCACGCGTTGTGTGGACGCTTTGAGCCTTTGACGACGATGACGGCGAGAACCAGCGCCAGCGCATACAACACCGCCAACGTGAAGGACACGACGCCGAAACTGCTCAGATACGCTTGGCCGCTGACTGCACCCGTTCCCGCAGAAGCCGCTGTTGCCGATTCGGCTGTCGAACGCGTGGCGAAAGCCGCTGAGAAAATTCCCATGGTGATGGTAGTTCCCAGCGCACCTCCAACCTGCATGGAGGTTTGGGATCCGGAGACGATGTCGGGAATGAATTGTGGTTCCACCAAAGAGAACATGCGGGCCTGCACCGTCGGCATGACGAAGGCGACGCCCACGAAGGCGAGTGTAGCGAACACGCCAATCCCCCACACGCCCATCTGGACCCGGGAGAAGCCGAGGAGCACAAAGCCAATAATGAGAACGGTCATACCGCCCAGAACCGTGGCCTTCGCTCCGAAACGATCGAACAACCCACCCGCGAACAGGGCGAAGCACTGCGAAATCAGCAACGGGCACATGAGCATCAGCGACGACACAAAGGCGGAGATGCCCAAGCCCGGTTCGATGGCCATGGGGTACACCACCGCCAAGCCCATGTTGGCAACCTGCAGCAGGACGATCAACGCCATGCCGGCCGCAATCGGAGCGCTCTTCATGACGGCAAGATTCAAGACAGGCACCTTTCGAGATGGCTCGTCCTCTCCCGCTGCCTTAGCGTCGGCCTCCAGTGCGCCCAGATGCAGCTGACGCCGTGCCCACAGAACGCACACCACAATTCCCAGTGCCGTGAGGCACCACCCCAGTGCCGAAGTGAGGCTCATTGCAAGGACGTTGATACCACCCACGAGGGAGGTGAAGCCGATAACGGATTCAATGACGGAAAGAAGGTCAAGCCGCCGCTGGCTGCGTTCGGAAACATCGGAGACGAGGAAGTATCCCAGAACCATCAGCACGAGGCTGACGATGGAAAGAGGAACGAACAGCGTTCGCCAATTGAATCCCGCACTCAACATGGAACCCGCGTACAGCGGAGCGAACGACGGGCCCAGACCAATGACCACACCACACAGGGCCGTCACAAACCCCTGGGACCGTGGTTTCGTGAGCTTCAACGCGCTGGAAAACAGAAGCGTCGGGAGGAGCCCCGCACCCAGACCTTCAATGACACGACCCGTGATGAGCGCAGCAAATGACGGGCTGTGAGCGTTCAAAGTCAGCCCGACAGTGATCAGCAGAAGCGAGCACACGAAGACCGTCCGCGTCGACGAACGGTGAATTACGAAGGCTGCGATCGGAACCGAGATGCTCATGGCGACGAGGAAGCCGCTCATCGTCCATTGAACCGTGTTGTAGTCGAGGCCCCATTCCTTCATGATCGCGGTGTTCCCCACGGACAAGACTGTCTCATTGAAGAGGCAAAGGAAGCTTGCCACCATCAACACGATCAGCATCGTGATGCGAAAACGCGGACGAGGACTCTCATCGGCCTCCCGCGCCGTACCGTCTGAAACGGCCAGATCTCTCTCCTGAGACATTCAGTGCTCCTCTTCCTTCTCTTCCGCGACGAAACATTCCCTATCATAACGAGCACACATCACCGAGCAACAACGCCTGGTACACATCATAAAGGGGCGTCACCGCGTTGTGTGCGGAACGCCCCTTGATGCGTTTTATGACTGCATTTTGTGACTATGCGTCACGAAGCCGTGCTCGGGCTTCTTACTTTTTTCCGATGCCTCTACTCTGCTGAGCTTTGGGTGGATTCCCCGGTCTGCTCATCCTTCTGTTCTTCCGAACCGGAGGCGGAACCGTCGCTCACCATGGCAGGTGTCTTCTCGGAACTTTCGGAGTCAGCGCCAGTTTCTGCGCTGCCATCGGTTTCGGCCGTTTCACCCTCGATGAAGGGAACTCCCTCGAAAGTGAATTCTCCCAACAGACCCTCGCCATCGGCATCCACCTTGATGGCTTCATGATCATGCAGCTTCTCCATGAGAATCTGCTCGGAGATGGCATCTTCGATGTCACGCTGAATGACACGACGCAGCGGACGTGCACCCAGCAGAGGATCGAAGCCCTTCTGCGTCAGCAGGTTCTTCGCGGCGTCGGTCAGTTCCACCGACATGTGCCGCTCGAAGAGACGGTGGTTGAGATCCGCAACCAGCAGATCCACAATCTGACGCACTTGATCTTCGGTGAGCTGCTGGAACACGATGATGTCATCCAGACGGTTCAGGAACTCGGGGCGGAACTGCTCCTTGAGCTCGCTGGTCACCTGGCTCTTCATGCGCTGATAGCTCGTCTCGGTGTCTCCGCCGACGTTGAAGCCCGTGTTCTGAGCCTTCGAGATGTCACGAGTACCGAGGTTAGTGGTCATGATGATGATGGTGTTCTTGAAGTCGACCTTGCGGCCCTGACCATCAGTGAGATGACCATCGTCCAGCACCTGCAACAGCGTGTTGAAGATATCTGGATGCGCTTTTTCGATCTCGTCGAAAAGCACAACGGAGAACGGACGACGACGCACCTTCTCGGTCAGTTCGCCACCCTCTTCGTAACCCACATACCCCGGAGGCGCACCGAAGAGACGAGACACCGAATACTTCTCGGAGAACTCGGACATATCGACGCGGATGAGAGCATCCTCATCATCGAACAGGAACTGCGCCAAGGTCTTCGCCAGCTCGGTCTTTCCTACACCGGTGGGACCAGCGAAGATGAAGGAACCAGAGGGCCTGCGCGGATCCTTCAAGCCGACACGCGCACGACGGATTGAACGGGAGATGGCAGAGATTGCCTCATCCTGTCCGATAACGCGCTTGTGCAGCTCATTCTCCATGTTGAGCAGTTTCTTCGATTCGGCCTGTGTGAGCTTAAACACCGGAATGCCGGTGGTGGAGGAAATGACCTGTGCGATCACTTCTTCGTCCACGACCATGGACACGTCGGATTCACCCTCGCGCCACGCCTTCTCCTTGGTCTTGCGTTCCTCCTCCAGCTTCTCCTGGGAGTCACGCAGATCTGCGGCCTTCTCGAAGTCCTGGTCCTTGATCGCCTTGTCCTTCTCGCTCTTCAGCGAAGCGATCTTGGTGTCCAGCTCCTTCAACTCCGGCGGGGCGGTCAGACGCTTGATACGCAGACGGGCACCTGCCTCGTCGATAAGGTCGATGGCCTTGTCGGGAAGGTTGCGGTCCTGGATGTAACGGGAGGAAAGCTCTGCGGCTGCCTGCAGCGCCTTGTCGGTGATGGTGACATGGTGGTGGTTCTCATAGCGGGAACGCAATCCCTTGAGGATCTCGATGGTTTCTGCGACCGTGGGTTCCGGAACCTGAATCGGTTGGAAACGGCGTTCGAGCGCCGCATCCTTCTCGATGTATTTGCGGTACTCTTCGGTCGTGGTGGCACCGATGGTCTGCAGTTCGCCACGCGCGAGCATCGGCTTGAGCATATCGGAGGCTCCGAGAGCTCCGTCCGCCGAACCTGCCCCCACGATGGTGTGGATCTCATCGATGAAGAGGATGATGTCACCGCGGGTCTTGATTTCCTTCATGACCTTCTTGAGGCGTTCCTCGAAATCACCGCGGTACCGGGAACCAGCAACCATGGAGCCGAGGTCGAGGGCATATACCTGCTTGTCCTTCAACGTTTCGGGAACGTCCTGGTTGTTGATCTTCTGTGCCAGCCCTTCCACCACGGCGGTCTTGCCCACGCCGGGCTCGCCGATGAGAACTGGGTTGTTCTTAGTGCGCCTACTGAGGACCGTCATGACACGCTCTATTTCGTTGGAGCGTCCGATAACGGGGTCAAGCTTGCCCGCCGCGGCTTCAGCGGTGAGATTGCGGCCAAACTGGTCAAGAATGGCGGAACCCGTCTGGGAGCTCTTTTGCTGAACCCCACCCGCGTTCGCCAGATCACCCTTGCCGGCATCCTGACCTTCTTCGTGCGTACCGCGAATCATGTCAATGACGGAGGTGCGCAGATCGGCAAGATCCACGTCCATCTTGACGAGCACCTGGGTACCGACTCCCTCGCCCTCACGAATGAGGCCGAGAAGGATGTGCTCGGTGCCGATATAGCTGTGCCCGAGCTGAAGCGCTTCGCGCAGGCTCAGCTCGAGAACCTGACGAGCGTGCGGCGTGAATGGAATATGGCCGGTGGGACTTGCGGACCCTTTGCCGATCATCTCTTCGACCTGCTCACGGGTCTTGTCGAGTTCCACCCCCTTGGCGGCCAAAGCCTTGGCGGCGACACCCTCGCCCTCACGGATCAAACCGAGAAGCAGGTGCTCCGTCCCAATGTAATTGTGTTGAAGAGAGCGTGCCTCTTCTTGAGCGAGAACGATGACTCGCCTCGCGCGGTCTGTAAACCGTTCGAACATGTGTTTGATTCCTTCCGACAACTGCCTCTACTCTACAGATTTCGGGTGACGTTTCTTCCCTGAGAACGGCTAAATTCGCTGTCTGCGCAATGGCTGCGCTCAGAACTGAAAACCAAGAGGTCATGACACACGACTCACAGAGGGTAGAAACTTTCAAAGCTTTCGTTAAAGTGAAGGAAGGCCAATTCGCTTCATGTGTTCAAAGGAGAACGCTATGACAGATGCAACTGCAACGGAGCACCGCCATCGAATTGTCGTGGGGGTGGACGGTTCCGAAGAATCATTTGCCGCGCTTTCGTGGGGTATCGACGAGGCTCATAAACTCGGTGCGACACTCAATGCGGTGTACGGATGGACACCTTCATGGGACGTAGGTCCCGAACCCGACAACAAAGAGGCATGGGACGACGCCTATGAGCACATTGAAGAAAAGATCCGGGAGTGGATCGACGAAAATCCTTCGCTTCCAGACAACACCACCGATCTCATCACCTTCACCTCGGTGCACGGAACCGGACAATCCGCCTTGCTCACCTTGGGTTCCGACGCCACCGAAATCATTGTGGGCCGCCGAAATCTCAACTCAATCCTGCGCTGGTTCCTAGGGTCCACCTCCGCATCACTCGCACAGACTGCGAAGGTCCCCGTCACCGTCGTCAAGCAGCCGCCAGAAACGGCTAAACACACAAACGCTGAGGGCGGTGCAGATTCACCACGAAGCGGCGATTCCATGGAAGACCCTATGATCACCGGAGAAACAATCGAGCGCATCGAACCTTCCATGGTCACGGGAACAGACGGCAAGCTGCCGATCATCGCGGGAATCGACGGCTCTTCGGATTCGGTCCGTGCTCTGCGCTTCGCCGTGGCGGCCGCGCAACGAACCGGTCGAAAGCTGCATGTTCTGTTCTGCTGGCAGCTGCGGGACCTTGGTGTCATTCCCGGCTATGAGAATGCGATCGCGCCTCTGCGCACGGCACAGGCCTATGCGACCAGCATTCTGCAGCGCAGCCTTGCCGAGGTCACGGTTCCGGATGATGTTGAAGTCTCGATGAACGCCTATCATATCGCTGCATTCAAGGGACTGAAGAGCGCTTCTGAGCACGCCCATTGGCTCATCATTGGATCACGTGGACTCTCTGGAATCGATGCGAAGGTGCTGGGATCCGTGAGCTCACGTCTCGTCGAAAATTCGCACTGCACCGTCACCGTCGTGCACTGAGAACAACTCCACGGACTGGACGACACGCACTAGATTTATCCGCCCACATAAGCAGACAAATTACCAACATAGAAAATAGAAATGGGAAGTGACCGCATGAAACACCCCGCGGTCACTTCCCATTTTAGAGAACTATTAGAAAACTAGTTGTGGGAGATCAGCGACGACTCCACGAATGAATTCGCTCACCCGCGCACTTCACTCCTGCTCGCCGTCATCCTTCACAATTTTGGGTTCCAAGTCAACGTCCTTGGCATCCCCACCCTCAAGATTCTCGATGGCTTCCACGCCAGGAGCCTCTTCCCTCGGGGCACGCTCCACAACGTCAATGTGGTAGTCGTCGAACGCGGGCTTGCTGTCAGGCCACAGAGATTCCGTTTCCACAGGCTCGATCTCGGAATGTTCGCCACAACCATGATCGAGCGAGACCACGCGGCCATCGTCCGGGCTCCACTTGTTCGCGCACACACCGAAGAGCATATTCAACTCCCCCTTCAGCGGCACGAAAAAGGCGCAGGTTTCGCAGGTGAGACCATTCGCGGTTTTCGTCGACAAGGATTTTGGCCCGTGAGGGCCGTCATACCAACGCTGAGCAACCTTCTCACGGCCGAGACGGCTCAGCACCTTTTTCCTGCTGAGGCGGTATTCCTCGACGATGGAGTCGACGTCTTCCTGTGAAGTCTTCGAATCCGAGCCTGAGGACTGCGAGGCTTCAGAGTCGGAAGACGACGCAGCATCGGCCGAGGCCGTGGCTCGGAACCCGGGTTCAATGCGTTCATCGTTCGGTTCAGTTCCCAAGGTGTCTGTGACAGAGAGATCTGAGGGGAGCAGGCGATCCTTCCACGGAACCCACTTCGGAGGCATCAACGCCTTGTCCGTGGGCACGAGAGAAGACTCGTTGACCGTCCAGGCATCGAGTTCGACGTCATGATAGAGACTTACCGCCCACTGCCAATTCTCATAGCCCGGCAGCCTTGAGACGAAGCGGAAATCATAGACGTTGTCACCAAGGTCAAGACGTTCCACGAAGTCACCGACCGCGTCGGCATCTTCGGAGGTTTCGATCGCGATGGCACGCGCAATGGCTTCCGGACTCGGTTTTTCAGACACTTCAGACACTGTTGTTCCCATCAGTCTTGTACGTCGAAATCGTCCGCAACACCGCGCAGCATGGCCGCGAGCTTACGAGATTCCGAAGGTGAGGGGTAATGGTGGCGTCTCAAGCCATTTCCAGCGGAATCGAGCAACTTGATGAGATCCTCCACAATGGCCGCCATATCGTCTGGCGCAGGTCTCGTGGCCTTCACTACGGAGGGCTTCGGCCCCACAAGCCTTACATCCAGCGCCTGCGGCCCCTTACGGCCGTCGGCAACGGAGAACTCGATTTTTGCTCCCTTACGCAGGGTAGTCACACCTGCAGGAAGCGCGCTGATTGGCAGAAAGACGTCTCGGTTGTCATCGCTCGTGATGAAGCCGTAGCCCTTCTTCGCATCAAACCAACGTACCTTGCCGCTAGGCATATCGACACCTCTTACCTATCTAAAGAAATTTTTCTGCAATGCATGCAGAGACGCGAACACCATGCCGCGCCTCTTATTTACTTTACCCGCGTTGTCTGACACGGCAGGATTGTGTCAAACGCGAAATCACGGCTACTCTTCGCTGTGTTTTGAATCAACGTCTCGTCTCTGCCCGCGGGTCGCTCTGCGCAAGGACTTCTTGCCTCCCGATTTGTTCCCGTTTTTACCCGTAACACCGTTTTTTACGGCTCCGTCGGAAGTGCTGCCATTGGATGTTGGTCCGGTTGTGGTACCGCTCGTGGGATCCTGCGAGCGCTTCGCGCACTCCTCGGTGGGAACAGGCAGACCAATGTTGATGGTGAGGCCACCGCCTGGAGTCTGCGTGGCGCATACGAAGCCATGATGCGCTCTCATCACCGACTTGGTGATGGCCATTCCAAGGCCCGTTCCGCCCTTTTCGCGCGCCCTGGAGGGATCCGCCGTATAGAAACGCTCGAAGAGGCGACCGAGGGATTCGGGTTTCACACCGGGCCCGTGGTCGACGAATCTGATGAAGACATAGGGATTTCCCCGCCCCGACGCGGAGGCCACTTCGACAGCACTGATGAACTCGCCCAGCGCCTCCGGACCGGTTCCCAGTTCCGCCACGCGCGCCGGGTCGATGGCAGCATGAACGACGTTCAATGAAATCTGAACAGGTGAATCTTGTGGGGTGTAACGATGAATGTTGCCGACGATATTAGTGAAGACCTGCCGCAGTCTGGAAGGATCCGCAAGGACGTGCACAGCATCCAGCGGCTTTTCCTCGAATTGTGAGAGAGCGACGCGTGTGCTGGCAGAATCGCGCATTCCCACCACACCGGATTTGAGCGTCAGAGCACCGAGCTGGACCGGTCTCATTGGATCGAGCGCATGGAGATCCTCTCCGACGTCCGCGAGGATCGTATCCAACCGCACTTTTCTCGACACGTCCGCTCCCCTGCCCTCATCGAGGCGCGCGAGACTGAGGAGGTCCTCCACCAGGGTGGTCATTCGCGTGGAGGAAACCTCGATGCGACCAATGGTCTCATCGGCCCGTTCCAACGCATCCGGAAGATTGCGCTGCATACGGTACAGCTCCGCATATCCATGGATGGCGGCAAGGGGGGTACGCAACTCATGGCTCGCGTCCGAGACGAACTGCTTCATCTTGTTGGTGGTCGCCTCCTGCTCGCGGAAGCTGTGCTCAATGCGGGCGAGCATGATGTTCAGCGACTTTGACAGCGACCCGACCTCCGTGTTCTCAGGCGCCTCGGGGATACGCATGGAGAGATCTCCGGCAGCGATCTTGGCGGCCGTCTTTTCGATCCTTTTCAACGGAATGAGGGTCTTTGAAATCACCAGTGTCCCCAGAGCCATTGCAAGAGCCAGGATAAGGAAGCCAACGACGAGGAAGTAACGGGCGATGGCCGAGGAAGTGTCCATCGCGTCGGAAAGCGACAGACCGATGAAGAACACGCCTTGTGAGGACTCACCCGTATCTTGGTCGGTGCTCCGCCATTTCAGGGCGACCACACGCCACGGCGAGGCCGAAGCAGTGCCGGAACCCGTCACCTGATCGGCGGACGACGTCACGACCTGAGACGTGACAGTCGTCGGAGTGCCGATTTTAATGTTGCCCATCGAACCCGATGCCGGAAGATTCGGAATAGTGGTCACTCCGTCCCGCATGGTGGGGACGAGCGGAGTACCCAGAATCTGATAATTCGAGTCTCGAATCTGAAGAAAATAATCCGTCGGACCTGAGGAATGTTCGGACAGTTCCTTGATGTTGGAAATAACGAGCGTGGCCTGACGGGTGAGCTGGGAATCCGTTCTGTCAATCATGTAGGTCCACACCAGTTGACGTGTGGTAAACGCCGCAACGGAAAGGCCGACTGCAAGAAGAATCATCAGAATGGAGACGAGACGAGATGACAAGGGTACCCTGTCGAGTCGCCGCAGAAAAGAATTGCGCGGGTGGACCTTTGTCTTCGCGTCAGTCGTTGTGGTCATTCTGCCCTGAAATCATAAATAACACGGCGAAGGCGCGGCAGCTCCATGACAGCTCCATGAACTCCGCGCTTTCCTTCCGCACTCAGTGAGTTTGGTTTCCCTGATCAGTGCGCGGCGCCCGAATCATGTATCCGATACCACGCTTCGTCTGAATGAGCGGAACGACCTTTTTCTTCTTGCCGTCCTCGTCGGTGTAGGTGACGCCGTCAACCTTCTTGCGCAAGTAGGAAATATAGGATTCGACGATGGCCGCATCGCCGCCCCAGTCGTATTGCCACACGTGATCAAGGATCTGCGCCTTGCTCAACACTCTTCCCTCGTTGTCCATGAGATAGCGCAAAAGCTTATATTCCGTCGGGCTCAAGTCCACGATCTCTCCGGCGCGTGTCACGTCATGCGAATCCTCGTTGATCTCAAGGTCCGCAACGCGAATGATGGGATCAGACTCACCCTCCTGACGGGTGCGGCGCAGGATCGCGCGAATGCGCGCCACAACCTCCTCCAGGCTGAAGGGCTTCGTGACATAATCGTCACCCCCCACGGTGAGTCCCATCACCTTGTCCTGCGTGTCATCGCGTGCGGTAAGGAACAGGACGGGCGCATCGATACCCTCTTGCCGAATGCGGCGCGTGACGGTGAAGCCATCGATGTCAGGCAGCATGACGTCGAGAACGATGAGATCCGGCTTGGCCTTCTCGATGACCTCGATCGCTTCAGAGCCCGTGGCCGCCGAAACGACCTCGAAGCCCGAGAAGTGAAGGGACGCCATTAACAGTTCACGGATGGATGGCTCGTCGTCCACGACGGCGATTGTTGCCTCAATAGCTTGACTCATATTTATAAGAGTGCCTTCCCGGTCTGTGGGTTTCCTGAGAGTGAACTGAAGGTTATGGCTGAAGCGTGTCGTTTTCTTGCGCATCCCCTTTTTCTTCGTCTCCCTCATCTTCGGATTTCTCGTCATGCTTCTGCCCCAGCAGATGGAGACGTGACGTCGGATCCTTCTTTGCAGCGTGACGACGCCGTTTTCCTCGCCGATGAAGATGCCTGACAAGGAAGAATCCCGCCACCGCGACCAACACAACCAGAACCACGATGAGAACGATGATGGACACCTGCCGCACAGGCGCCGCATCATTCTCGCTTTTCACACTTTCAATCTTGTGTGCCAGCATGATGGCGGAACCAGACCAATTCGGCGTTGTCCCGCTCACAATGGGGGTGAGGGCCGCCTCCGAAAGTGAGTCGACGGTCGTCTCGTTGCGTAGCCAGGAATCAGAATTCTTCGACACCACCACCACGAGGCTTCCCTCTTCGGAAGCAACCGCAAGCATCACGGTGTTTTTTTTGGGCTTGGTACTTTCCAGAAGCGCCGAGGCCCAGGTCTCCGTCTTCTGCGAACTGTCAAACGCCGGCAGGTACAGCAGGTTCAGTGTGACTCCGGTCTGGGTCTTGACCTCGTCGATCGCATCGGTGACCTTGCCGATGTCCGACCCCAAAAGATTCTGAGTATCGGTGATATTGCTGGTGATGGTGGTATTTTCCCCGCTCGTCTCGGAGGACGAATCGGAATCGGCGGCAAACGCATGAACCGGAGAGGCGAGTAAAAAGGCGCCACACGTCAGCACCGTCACGAGAACGGCGGCAAGCAGAGAAGCGAGGACACTCCAGGCCCGACTCGGCGAGGGGACGGAAGGGCGTACACGCACGGCGGAGGTTCGCGACTCCGCCCATTCGTCCACAGGGTCCTTTTGGGGCGTATTCGAGGGATGAACTGGCATATTCTCCATGGTAATCAACGGCTCTGAGTTTTTGCAGAGTCCTTGGTGAACATCACCCCAACCCACAAGTATGAGACGGAGAAGAAATGGCACAGTATCAAGTCGATCCCTCGCAGATCGCAGCCTCCAGCGCCGCGGTCAGCACATCGGTATCATCCATTCGCAGTGCGGTGCAAGGCATGTACGCGAATCTCAATCAGCTCCAGGGAGTCTGGCAGGGCGGAGCCGCGACCCAATTCACCCAGGTTTCCGAACAGTGGAGAGCTGCCCAGCAGCAGATGGAGCAGTCGCTGGAGTCCATTCAGAATGCTCTGACGCAGGCATCGAATGTGTACTCCGACGCGGAGATGCAGGCGAGTCGTCTCTTCGCCCAGTAGGAATCTAGGCCAGTAAACAGTTCGCTCAAGAGACATCGCACACAGTAGAGAACTCGTTCAGTCGGAGACTCACACAGTCTAAGACTCATGCAGTCGGTGCCTCACTCGTCATTCATCACCCTATTTTGTTTCTGGCGAAAATATGAAAGGGTCCCGGCTCCTTATGGAACCGGGACCCTTTCACCGATCGGAAGAATGCAGAACTTTCTGCTATGGGATCAGTAGCCCATCTCAGGCTGAGCCTGCGGTGCTGCTGCCGGAGGCTCTGGCTTGTTGGCAACCACAGCTTCGGTGGTCAGGAACAGGCCAGCGATGGAAGCGGCGTTCTGCAGAGCAGAACGAGTCACCTTCACCGGGTCAGCCACGCCTGCGTCCAGCAGGTTCTCATAGGTGTCGGTTGCTGCATTGTAGCCCTCGCCGGCAGGAAGCGAACGAACCTTGTCAATGACGACCTCGCCGGACAGACCTGCGTTCTGAGCGATCTGCTTGATAGGAGCCTCGATGGCACGGAACACGATCTGCGCACCAGTCGCCTCGTCACCCTCAAGATCAACCGTCTTCTCGGCAGCTGCTGCCGCCTGAATGAGTGCAACACCGCCGCCGGGCACCAGGCCCTCTTCAACGGCTGCCTTTGCGTTACGAACAGCGTCCTCAATACGGTGCTTGCGCTCCTTGGCTTCCACCTCAGTTGCAGCACCCACCTTGATGACGGCAACACCGCCGGCGAGCTTCGCCAGACGCTCCTGCAGCTTCTCACGGTCGTAATCGGAATCGGTGTTGTCGATTTCGGTGCGGATCTGGGACACGCGTGCGGCGACGTCTTCCTTGGAACCTGCACCGGAGACGATGGTGGTCTCATCCTTGGAAATGATGACCTTCTGAGCGGTGCCGAGAACATCGAGATCGATGGAGTCGAGCTTGAGGCCCAGCTCATCGGACACAACCTGTGCGCCGGTGAGGATTGCCATATCCTGCAGCATGGCCTTGCGGCGATCGCCGAAGCCAGGCGCCTTGACGGCGACGGAGCTGAAGGTTCCACGAATCTTGTTGAGAATGAGCGTTGCGAGAGCTTCGCCATCAACATCCTCAGCGATGATGAGCAACGGCTTGCCGGTCTTCATCACCAAGTCAGCGACGTGAATGACGTCCTGCTGGCTGGAGACCTTTCCGGAAGTCAGAAGAATGTAAGGGTTGTCAAGAACTGCCGTCTGGTCGTCAGCGTTGGTGACGAAGTACGAGGCGATGTAGCCCTTGTCGAAGCGCATGCCCTCGGTGAACTCGAGGTCGAGGCCGAACTTGTTGTTGTCCTCAACGGTGACAACGCCGTCCTGTCCAACCTTGTCGAGCGCCTCGGCGATCTTGTCGCCAATCTCAGGATCTCCAGCGGAAATCGTTGCGGTTGCGGCAATCTGTTCCTTGGTCTCAACTTCCTTCGCGGTGTTGAGCAGCTCCTTCACGATAGCGTCGGAGGCCTTGTTGATGCCGCGACGCAGCTCGATGGGGTTGGAACCCGCAGCAACGTTCTTCAAGCCCTCATGGACCAAAGACTGTGCCAGAACCGTTGCGGTGGTGGTGCCGTCGCCTGCGACGTCATCCGTCTTCTTGGCGACTTCCTTGACCAATTCGGCGCCGATGCGCTCGTAGGGATCCTCGAGGTCGATCTCCTTGGCGATCGAAACGCCGTCATTTGTAATAGTTGGAGCGCCGTAGCTCTTGTCGAGCACAACGTTGCGACCCTTCGGACCCAGCGTTACCTTTACGGTATCCGCGAGCTTATCCAGACCGTCGAGCATGCCGGAGCGTGCTTCCTCGTCATAAGAAATAATCTTTGCCATTTTTCCTCCACGATGGCTCGTTGGTAAACAATCCACTAGAAGCCAAGCGATCCTGCCGCCGTCAGCTGCGTCATTATCACTCTCACGCTTCGAGTGCTAAATGAGAGATTAGCACTCTCAGTCAGAGAGTGCCAACTGCGCGGTTGCAGTAACCTCTGGGCATAAAAAATAATTGTGCTTGTACTCAAGATCGCGCACTCAAGATGCCGCTGAAAATAGGCATAAAAAAACCCACGGTATGGGCCGTGGGTTTCCGTAGATCTCGCTTACGCGAGAATCACTTCTCAGAGCTTCGAGACGGTTGTTGCCTGAAGACCCTTGGGGCCCTTCTCAGACTCGAACTCGACCTTGTCGCCCTCATCGAGGCTGCGGTAGCCATCGGACTGGATTGCTGAGTAGTGAACGAAAACGTCCTCGGAGCCGTCCTCAGGAGTGATGAATCCATATCCCTTGGTCGCATTGAAGAATTTCACGGTACCGGTTGCCATAATTACCTAACTTCCTTAATTAAAAACCGCTCTCGTACGGGCGAATTGCTGTTGCCCTTCAAAAACCTGTACGGTCGGCATCTCTGATGATAGCCGCTACCGGAGAGAAACACACCGCTACATCACACAATTTTGAAAATAACCGAATCATGCTTCTCAATTAGAAGGACACGCCGAACCTCTGGGACGAATCACTGCGATACGTAAATCACGCCGACAGACACCGCGAGCTTAGGTGCGAGATGGGTTTGGGAGATCCCGAGCTTGGCGGCCACTGCCTTGGCCGTTGCCTCGTCAGCAGCGGTTTTATACCAGACAACATTTGCGCTAGGAGCAGAATTCTGTAGATTCTTGGCGGAAACATTCGTATACCCGGCGCTTTTCAGCGTTGAGGCCTTGCCTGCGGCGAAACCCGAAGGCGATGCGGTGAGTCCGTTGTAGACAACAATCTGCGTACTGGTGTCCGCCGCCGAAGAGTCTGAATCATCCTTCTTTTTGTCCTTCGATGAATCCGCGTCGTCGGAAGCGCTGTCCTTGTCATCTTTTGTGGATGCGCTGTCACCGCTTGACTTCGCATCGGAATCGGAGGACGAGGAGTCTGAATCAGTTCCGGAAGTGGACTTCGTGTCGGAATCGTTCTGAGACGTTGCCCCGGAAGAGGTGGCGGAGGAATCATCGGAACTGGTTCCTGCGCTGGCTCCCGTCGAGGACGCGGTTTGGGAGCTGCTTGTGGAGGACCCCACAAAGAATTCCCTCCCCTTCCCGCTCATCCATAGCCACGCACAGAAGGCAAGTGCAACCGCAACGACCAGCGTGACAAGATACGGCAGGAGTCTCGCGGCGAGGCTTCGGTCGCCGCGGTGCAAACCGATGGGACCCGCCTGCGGATTCTCGAACTCATCGTGCAGCGGCGCTTCTTCCGACTTGTTGCGTGCCATATCCTGCCTCCCCTTGAAAACTCATGACAACCGATAAGTCTAGCGACTCGCTTAGCCAAAGCGTGCGAGAGGAATACAGTAGGTACGTGACTTTGCGCAAACCTCTCAATGAACTGATGGACCCGGAGTGGGCGGAAAATCTCGCGCCGGTGGAGCCTGACATTCGGCATATGGGCGACTTTCTGCGCGGCGAAATTGCCGCACGCCGCCCCTATCTGCCGGCGAATGACAATATTTTCCGCGCTTTTGCGATGCCTATGAGAAAGGTCAAGGTCCTCATCGTTGGTCAGGACCCCTATCCGACGCCGGGCCACCCCATTGGGCTGAGTTTTGCTGCGGACCCTTCGGTGCACCCTCTCCCCGCAAGCTTGCGCAACATCTTCACGGAAATGGTGGACGACCTCCAAGTCCCCTTCCCGGCGAATGGTGATCTGCGCCCTTGGGCACACCAAGGTGTCATGCTGCTCAACAGATGTCTCACCGTTTCCGTCGACAAACCGGCAAGCCACCGCGGCAAGGGATGGGAAGCCGTGACCGAACAGGCAATCAAGGCGCTCAATGCCCGGACGGACGAGAATGGAAAACCGCTTCCGCTGGTAGCGATTCTTTGGGGCAATGACGCACGAAGCCTCAAACCGCTTCTCAATCACGCCGTCATCATCGAATCGCCGCATCCGAGTCCACTCTCCGCACACCGCGGGTTCTTTGGTTCCAAGCCTTTCTCACGGACGAATTCCGCTCTCGAATCCATGGGGGCAACGCCCATCGACTGGGCCTTGCCAAGTGCCCCCGCACCCACCGATGTTGCCGATTTTTAAGCTGAAGTCCTGACATTTCCCCTGAAATTACCATGCTTCCCGTTACAGTGGAGGCATGGCTTTATTCCCATCAACACCATATTCCGATACCGAACAGTCGATGGACGCACTCTCCACGGAGTCGCAAAGATCGTCTCTCAGCGCCACCGATATCAGCCGCGCAAAAGACCTGACGGCCAGCTTGCGGCAGCGTTTCTCCGCTGAAGTCGTAGGCCAGAAAATGCTGCGGGAGTCCCTCATCACGACTCTGATCGCAGGCGGCCACGTTCTCATCGAATCCGTTCCGGGTCTTGCAAAGACGACTGCGGCCCAAACCTTGGCGCAGTCCGTTTCCGGAACCTTCAAGCGTGTCCAGTGCACCCCCGATCTCATGCCGTCCGACCTTGTGGGAACCCAGGTCTTTGACTTCGCGACCCAGAAGCTCGTAACGCAGATCGGCCCCATTCACGCAAACTTCGTGCTCCTTGACGAGATCAATCGCTCCAGCGCAAAAACGCAGTCCGCGATGCTCGAGGCAATGGCCGAAGGCGCAACCACCATCGGCGGAGAGCGTATCCCGCTCCCCAAGCCCTTCATGGTGATTGCGACCCAGAACCCCATCGAGGAAGAGGGTACCTACAATCTTCCGGAAGCCCAGATGGACCGTTTCTTCATGAAGACCGTCATGAGCTACCCCAGCGAGGAAGAGGAACAGGACATTCTCCGCCTCATCGCACAGCGCGGCACCGATACGCCGAACCCGACTCCTCCATCGGAGAAGCTCGACATCAACGACATCGACTTTCTGAGGACCGCGGCCCGCAGGGTTCACGTTTCCGAACAGATCGTCAAATACGCCGTCGATCTGGTGTCCACGACACGCGGGCTGGGCCCCCATCCCATCAAAGGACTGGCACAGCTCGTTCGGCTCGGTGCAAGTCCACGAGCCTCCATCGCACTGGTACGCATCGGTCAGGCCTTCGCGCTCATGAACGGCCGCGATTACGTCATTCCCGAGGACCTCAAGATGTTCGCCCATGAGATCCTGCGTCACCGCATACTCCTGACCTTTGAAGCCCTTGCAGACAATGTGACCAGCGACGAAATCGTCGACAACGTCCTCGAGGTGGTTCCTGCCCCATGAACACTGTGATCCGTACCGATCCAGTCAGAAAAAAGATTGAATCGCTCGGCTCTCGACTCACACTTCCCATTACTCGCAAGGCACTGGGAGCGCTTGAGGGTGAACACACCTCCTCACAGCGTGGCCATGGCTATGACTACATGGATCTGAGAGCCTATCAACCCGACGACGAGGCACAGCTCATCGATTGGAAAGCCTCCGCGCGCGCCGGCAAGCCGATCATCGTCAACAAGCAGCGCGAAGTGACAAGCACCGTGTGGCTACTCCTTGACGTGGGCACTGAAATGACGGCGAGCGCACAGGGCGGTGAGCGCCTGCTTGACGTCGCCGCCAACGCTCTACGCATGTTCGCCATGCTGAGCCTGAAACGCTCTGATGACGTTTCTTTGGTATTCGGCGACTCACAGTCCATCACCCGTCTCCCCTTTACAGGCGGCTATACGAAATTCGACAAGCTGCTTGATGACAAGCTCGCGGGATTGAAATCCGCCCCACGCAATGTGACGTCCCTCCTTGAATACGCTTCGCGCATTCAGGGGAAAAACAGTCTGGTTGTCATTGCCAGCGACGAGACGGCCATGAGCGAGGAACACGCCAACCTCATCAAAGTGGTGTCGCAGAACCACCCTCTCGTCTTCATTGCGGCGAGTCCGCTCAACCCCTTCTCCCCCGGCCTTCCCGGTGTTCAGGACGCCTCTGACGGACGGTTGATGCCCGCCTTCATGCGCACTGCCACCACCGAAGGCAGCGTCGCGGCCCGACGGGAATTTCTCGCAGCGACCTTCGAACGCGAGTTGGCCCGCAGCGCTGACACACTGCTGCGCGGCGGATCGAGCGAGGACATCCTCACCACCTTCACTCACCTGATCTCCACGCGCCTGCACGGAAGCCGCCCCCGCACGGCAAGTCTGCTACCTCGACTTCAGCCCGGGGCGAGCGGAAAGGCGATCTCCTAAGCATGACCCTTTCATACACACCGCCGTCGCAGTTGATTGCGGCGGAATTTCCCACTTCCATCGCACCTATCAACAGCGTCGGCACCTACGTCATCCTCGCCATCGTCTGCGCACTTGCGGCAGTCTGTGCCGTAGGGATACCTTTCGCACTTGCGCACCGAACTCCACGAGAAAAGAAGGTCTCCCGGCACTCGGTAAAGCGCACACCGGAAACGTGGCGCAAACAAGTGACAGAAATCGTAGAGGCCTTTCACAAGAACGAACTCACCGAATCTGAGGCCTATGCGGGACTTGCTCGTATCAGCCGCGAATTCGCCTCCGTACGCTTGGGAACGGATTTCACTGCGAAGACCCTCATGGATCTCAATGTGCACCATCAGGTTGGCGGAAAGGCGCATTTCGACTTGTTGAAACAGACCATCTCTGCGCTGTATCCCGCTGAATTTGCCGATTCCTCCACCAATGCACAGGCCTCCGAGACCTCCGTCGACACGGCAGCGGAATGGGTCGATTCCATGATTGAAAGGTGGGTGTCATGAGCGGTTTTACGTGGCGTTGGCCTCTCGCCCTTCTCATCGGAGCCCTTGCGGTAGCAGCAATCATTGCCATCATCATATTTTTCACCACACGCAAGAGGCTCACTCCTCCCGCGCAGCCGGCGGACACCCCTGCCGATACAGCTATGGGCACGCCCACAGGGACGTCTTCAGACTCCTCCGCAGATACGACGGGCGCAGCTGCCGAAAGTGGCGACTCACAGAAGAAACCGCGGTTCCCGCTGGTGTGGAATCTACACGCGCAGATGAACCTCGATCCCATTGCGGCTCGGTACAGGACATACAGACTCGGAACCCTTGCCGGGATAACGCTCATGTGTCTGGCGTTGCTGACCTCTCTTGGTCTGTTCGCCCGACCCAGCACCGTTGATCAAACCCAGGACTCTTCCTCGTCACGTGACATCGTGCTCTGCCTTGACGTCTCGGGTTCCGCGCTGCCCTTCGACCGCGAGGTGATCGCGAGCTATCTGGAACTGGTAAAGAACTTCAAGAATGAACGCATCGGAATGAGCATTTTCAACTCCACTTCCCGCACCGTCTTTCCTTTGACGGAAGACTATGGCCTCGTGACACAACAGCTCACCACCGCCATGGAGGCACTCAAAGGAGTGCAGACCCAGGACGACATCGACAATATGAGCGATGCGCAGTACCAGAAGATCTCCGACTGGTTGGCGGGAACCCAGAACCGCAAAGATGCCACCAGCCTCATCGGCGATGGCCTCGTCAACTGCGCCGCCATGATCCCCGACTTCTCGGTGACAGCGACCTCGGCCCAGACCCGCGAGTCCCCCGCCTCCATCGTGTTCGCCTCCGACAATGTCCTCTCGGGCTCCCCGCTCTATTCGTTGAGCGATGCCCTGAACATCTCGAAACTCAACGGCATCAGGGTGGATGGACTCTATACGGGTGCCGCACAGTCAGAGAACGATGCCGAAACCCTGGACATGAAGAAGAAAGTGGAAGCGAACGGCGGAACGTTCCTGACACGCTCGGAAACCGGAACTGTCGATGAACTCGTCAAGAGCATCGAGAGCCAAAGCACGAAACGCGCTGAAGAGAACACCACGACCGATCTCAGCGACAATCCTGCGCCATGGATCGCGGTGCTAGGACTTCTCTTGTGTCTGTACTTCCCCGTGATGGGATGGTTGAGACGATGACAGGATTCACTTTCGCACCACTTTTCGGCAACCTCGCACTCACGCTGATCTTCTGCGCGATCCTCATCGCCGTGTTCGTCGTCAGCGCAGTGATGTACGCCCGCACCTCGAAAACCTCCGATGCAACCGTCGTTGATTGGATACGCAGAGGCCTTATCACCGTGCTTCTCTGCGCCGCTGCCTTCGGACCCAGCTTCGCCTCGCAAACCACAACGCAGGCCGTCAACGGAACAGACGTGTTCTTCGCCGTGGACATCACGGGCTCCATGGGAGTCAAGGATGCGCAGTACGGCTCCTCCTCCACCATCACCCGGCTGGGGGCGGCGCAGAAAGCCGTCACGGACATCACGGGCCTCTACCCCGGTGCCAGCTATGCGGCGGTAAGCTTCGGAACCAACGCGAGCCTCGACGTCCCCCTCACTCCCGACGCACGCGCCATCACGACATGGGGAGACGGGTTAAAAGTCGAACCGACCAGCGTTTCGAGCGGTTCTTCCCTCGACGCTCCGCTCGACACCCTGATTCGCTCTATGGAACAGGCACAAGAAAAGCATCCGAACAACCTCATCGTGCTGTATCTCATCACGGATGGCGAGCAGACCAGCGATTCCCAGCGACGAACGTTCTCCACCCTGCGCAACTATGTGGATGGAGGCGCCGTCATTGGCACCGGCAGCACACAGGGAGGGACAGTTCCGCTCATCGAATCCTCAACCGCGACACAGGATGACTCCGATTCCCAGCAGTCGGTGATCGACCCCTCCACAAAGAAGCCAGCAATTTCGAAACTCGACGCCGACACACTGAAAGATATGGCCGATGAGACCTCGACCACGTATCTTCACGTCGACTCCACCCACACGGCTGCGACACTCAAGGCCACCATTTCCGATCAGTACTCCCTGCTGTCCACCAACCGGACGCGGACGAAACTCACCTCTTTGGTGTGGCCACTGGGAATCGCCCTCTTCATACTCATGCTCTGGGAATTCGGCGTGGCCTTTAACCGGCAAAGGAGGTACATGCGATGAAGAAGCACACCATCGTGCGGACCGCGACGGGCATTGTGGCCGTTCTCCTTGCCATAGGTGCGGCATTCTTCGCCTTCAACGCGTCCATCGCCAACAGTTTCAACGACACCGCCACAACTCTGAGCAAGAATCTGACGGCACTGACGAAGAAGAATCCCGATCTCGATGCCCTCACCGTCTCGCAACAGCAGGTCAGTGCCCAACTTTCCGATCTCACCGGGACCTCTCCTCTGCAGCTGCCTCAGGTGAGGCAGAGCGTCGAAAATGCAGTGACCGTTTCGGAACAGCTTGACAAGAGGATTGCCGAACTCAAGGCGCAAGAGACCGCACAATCTCAGGATGCGGCGCTGAGCCAGCAGGATTCCTCCGACTCGAACGACTCCGATTCCTCGTCGAATGACGAAGACGAGCAAAGCGCAGAACAGAGAAAGCAACAGGAGAAGCTGGACGCCCTGCTGAAGCAGAACAGCACCAGTGAGGAGGACTCGGACGGTTCATCAGACGATGATTCCTCCACCACCTCCCCCGATTCCTCCACCACGAAACCGTGGTGAGCGGTCCATTCGACCACACCCTCTGAATTTCTTCGCTGACGCAGGGCATGAGGATTTAACTGTGAGGCATGACAACCTTCAGCACACCCCTCAGCGCCCTGCAGCTCTTCTTCGCAGGCTGCCGCTGCACCGGAGCAACCTCACGCATCCACCGTAACGTTCTGGGTGCGACGCGTGAGACCCTCTCGGCTCTCGACACCTCTCCCGTACAGATATCCGCGCTCGACGAATGGCAGGGTGTCGCAGCGGACAAATATCGTTCCGACCTCCGTTCCGCGAATGCGGTTCTCGGTGGACTTTCCGCCGATGCACGCCGCATCTATTCGCTGGTGGCAACGGAGGCAGAATGACAGCCACCACTTCCAGAGCGAGCATTTACGGCGGGCGACATACGGCGGGAAATCTCGCTGACGTCACGAGGCTCACTGCACAGCTAGCTCTTCTCGCCCGCAGCCTTCGCAGCTGCGCACAGAGCTGGGAAAACACCGGCCACCTTGCTGAAAACGAGTATGGGACCCTTCGGAACTGTCCCGTACTCGTCCAAAACCCCACCGATGTCTCGACCTCTGCGCACTCACCCACCCTTCGTCACAATATTTCCGCCGTGGCACCCGGTTCCACAGAGCTGGCCGTCCAATTCTCCACTCTGTCAACACGCTATTCCGACTTGTCCGATCTCGTCGCGCGAGCGCACAGCCTCTATTCGGCTGCAGACAACACGGTGTCGAAATTAGTGACTGCGGCCTTAGGAAAGCTCGGAGCCGACAACCCTCTCGGAGCGTTCCTCGGCGCCGGCCTTCTCGTGGGTTCGGCGGTTGCGGCAGGCGGAGGCTCGGAACTCGGTGGAAACATCATGAATGTCTCGGAACCCCTGCAGGAGGGAATATTCCGTGGACTTGGGAGCTTCCTCAGTGGCCGTTGGGGATTGCTCGGTGGAACCTCCGCCCATCCCGTTAACGATGCCGCCCACCACATCGCCTCCATCACCTCGTTTCTCTCCACTCTTTTCTTTGGGAACAAACTGGTGGTCACCGAACCTCAGCCAGCCATTGATCCGATAGGAGCCTCGGCCTCCATCGGCGATGCCCTTGCCAACCTCGATGCCTTGCGTGACTCTCCCCACGCATTGGACTACGGAACCGTTGCAGTCCAGAAATATGTGGACGATGACGGACACACCCGGTGGCTCGTACTGATCCCAGGAACCGACACCCATGCGGACACGGCGATCGGGTGGGGACAGAACATCGAACTGATGAGTTCTGACAACACGCAGCGCATGAATGCCGACAGCGCGAAACTCGTCGTGGAGGCCATGGAACGCAGCGGCGTCAAACCGGATGAACCCGTCTCCCTCGTCGGTCACTCACAGGGCGGCATCATCGCCGCCACACTGGCTGCCGGTCTCGGAAAGCGCTACACCATCGCCCATGTCGTGACGGCTGGCTCCCCTATCGCCAACCATCCGATTCCCGAAAGCACCTGGGTGACCAGCGTTGAGAATGCCGGCGAGGGCGTCTCCAACATCGATGGCGCACGAAATCCGCAACGTCCGACATGGCTCACGGTGCGCGGCACCATCACCTCTGCGGACGCGGCGGCACGCGAGAAAGGAAGCAGCGGAACAAACGGAACCGTCGTCGAGGGAGCCCCGAGCCACACCGACATCACCCATGCCATGAATTACCAACGCGCCACATGGAAAGACGCCCAGCAGCTGGGTTCGGAGGCGCTGAACGAACACGATGAACATTTTGCCGAACAGATCAAGGGACGCTTGGAATCATCGCAGTATTACACAGGAAGAATGACACGATGAGCGATCATGCCAGAGCCCGTTCCGTAAAGACCATGTTTCACCACCCTGAAGTACTCTTGAGGCATGAATCTTTCTCAGATAACTCCCCCCATTGCTTTGAATCCTCTCGATGGAAGATACCGCCGCCAGACTGCCGCTCTGGTGGACTATTTCAGCGATGCGGCACTGAACCGCGAGCGCATGCGCGTCGAGGTCGAATGGATGATCTTTCTTGCGGAAGGCAATGCAGGCAAGGCGCTCGTCCCCGGAGTAGAGCCCCTTGCCGACGAGGAGAAGACTTATCTAAGGCGCATTCCCGAAGACTTCGGCGCGGAAGGAATCAAGGAACATGCCGACATCGAAGCCGTTACCCATCACGACGTCAAAGCCGTCGAATACTACCTGGACGCACGCCTTGACTCCGCCGAAACGGCACTTGGACACACCACTCAGCTCACCCGCCTCAAGCCACTGGTCCACTTCGCCTGCACCTCCGAAGACATCAATAACCTCTCCTACGCCCGTTGCATCAAGAACGGCGTCGCCGACGTATGGATGCCCCTTTTCGAACGCCTCATCTCAAACCTCGATGACGCAGCGCACAAGTTCGCCGGCACGCCCCTTCTGAGCCTGACCCACGGTCAGCCCGCCACTCCCACGACACTCGGCAAGGAGCTTGCCGTCTACGTCTATCGCTTGCGCCGTCAGCACAAGCACTTGGAGAACCAGGAGTACCTGGGCAAGCTCAACGGAGCGACCGGAACCTTTGGCGCACACACCGTTGCCGTGCCCGGAGTCGACTGGATCGTAGCATCGCGCACTTTCGTCACCGAGCGGATGGGCCTGGACTGGAATCCCCTCACCACGCAGATCGAATCGCACGACTGGCAAGCGGAGCTGTATTCGACCCTCTCGCATACCAATCGCATTCTGCATAACCTCGCCGTGGACGTGTGGATGTACATTTCCCGGGGCATCTTTGCGCAGACGCCCGTCAAGGGCGCGACCGGCTCCTCCACCATGCCCCACAAGGTGAACCCCATCCGCTTCGAGAACGCCGAAGCCAACTTCGAACTCTCCTGCTCGCTGCTGGATTCCCTCAGCGCCACCCTCGTGGAGAGCCGGTGGCAGCGCGACCTTACCGACTCGACCACACAACGCAACGTGGGCACGGCCATCGGCTATTCGGTGCTGGCACTGGACAATCTGCTGGGCGGACTGGGCTCCATCCATCCCAATAACCGCACCATCTCCGAAGAACTCGACCACAACTGGGAAGTTCTGGGAGAGCCGATTCAGACAGCCATGCGCGCAGCCGCCCTCGCCGGAGTGCAAGGAATGGACAATCCGTACGAACGCGTCAAAGAGCTCATGCGCGGCCACTCCATCTCCCATAAAGACGTGGAGGATTTCATCGCCACACTAGGCCTGCCAGAGTCCATGGCAAAGACACTCGCGTCCCTCACGCCGGACACATATACGGGAGTTGCGGAAAAACTCGTCGATTTCGACTGAAACTTTCCTTAAGGAATCGTAGGATAAGAGTCATTAGAACGAGGAAAGTGAGAGATATGACGAATCCTGCGACTCGAAAGAAGCCGTCAGCCGAAGAGGTCGCCGCTGCGGAGCAGCACCATGAATTCCCCGACATCGCCATTGACGACACTCCCCCTCAACGTGTCCGCGACTGGAACGACGTCATCAGCATTGCGATAAGCGTTCTTTTCACCATCGCCCTGTTGGTGATCGCCGTGAATCTTCGCGGCACGGCAGAGGGTGTGGAATCGGATGTGAAGCAGGCCGGTTCCGGCTTCCACTGGCTCATTCAGCTTCCGCTCTCCTTCCTTCAGACCCTCACCATGGTGGGGATCGTCGTGGCAGTGATCGTGCAATTGCTTGTCAATCGCATGTGGATACAGGCCGTTTCAGCCTCCGTGGGGCTCATTGGTGGTTTTGCCTTGGCGAGCGTATTTTCGATCGTGGTAGAAAATTACTCGCCCACGGTGCTGGGAACACTGGTAGCTCCGTTGCACAATTGGTTCGGCTCCGGCCCCTTTGAATTCTTTACGGCGTTGGCGGCATTTCTGACGGCGGCGGGCAACAGGGCCTCACGTAAAGCCATCAGATGGGCATGGAACGTGCTCTTCGTTCTCGCAGCAGTCGTCCTCGTCTCCTCCACCATCACCATCACCTCCATACTGGTGGCCTTCGGAATCGGACGCACCATCGGCCTTGCCCTCCGTTTCGGAATCGGCACGCAGAGCACCGGCATCTGGGGCGTACAGCTCGTCAGAGCCCTCAAGGCGGTGGGAATCGACCCACAGCAGGTGAGCCGCAGCAAAGTCAACGACGAAAACCACCCCGGCCGTATCTACGACGACGATCTCACCGAGCTCTCCCGCATCTACCACGTCGTTGCAACGGATGGGACGAAGTACCTCATCTCGGTTAACGACGAGCAGCGACACACCGTCAACTACCTGGTGCAGTTGTGGCAGGGGTTGAAGTTTCAAGGGCTCTCCATCCGCCGCGACAAATCGGTGCGCGAAACCACCGAGCACCATCTCACCATGCTGATGTCGTTGAGGACGCTCGGACTCTCCGTCCCTCCCATCGTGAATATGGGAGATTCAGGTGAATCCTCTTTCCTCGTCTTCAAGGAAGAGGATTCACCCACACGTCGCTTCGATCTCTACAACGCAACCGATCAGCAGATCAGCGAGCTTCTGCACAGTCTCGAAACGGCCCATAAGGCGGGCATCACCCACCGCGAACTCACTGCAAATTGCTTTGGGATCCGGCAGGATGGGAACGTGGTGATCTCTGGATGGAGCCACGGCGATCTCGCCAGCACACGCGCACATATTCAAGTGGACCGTGTCCAGATGCTCGCCATCCTCGCCACCGCCTTCGGGATTGAGCGAACTCTCGCCATCGCACACACCGTCTACTCCGACAATGAATTGGCAAGCATCGCCCCCTTCATGCAAAGCGTGGCCGTGCCGCAGCACACCAAGACCAGCGAGGGGTGGAACCGGCACCTCCTCAAGGAGATCCGTGAGAAACTCATCGCCCTCTCCCCCACCGAAGAACTGGGAGCTTCCGAACCGGTGGAGCTGGCCCGATTCAATCTGCGTAAATTCGTGACAATCGTCCTTGTGGTTGTTGCGATCGTGGCAGTTTTCACACAACTCAATCTCACTGAGGTTATCGCCGCCGTCAAGAATGCGAACCCTTGGTATGCACTGCTCGCCTTCGCGTTGGGAATCGTCTCGTGGTGCGGTTCCGCAGTGGCCTTCGGCGTCTTCATCGACAAAGACATGCGCCGTTACGACGGTATTTTGGGCACTCAGGCCGTGGCGAGCTTTACCGCTGTCTCAATGCCGGCAGCAGTGGGCCCCATCGCCGTCAATCTGCAGTTCCTGCGCAAGATCGGGTATAACAACACGCGCGCAACGGCAATTGCCACCGCGGATATGGTGGCGGAATTCGCGACCACTGCCCTCCTTTTCCTGTTCGTGGGTCTCTTTACGGGCCAAGATTCGCTCTCAGGCGCCTTGCCTGGCAAGACCCTCATCATGATCATCGGAACCATCGGGGCGCTTTTCGGCGCCGCGATGCTCATACCTCCCGTTCGCAAGTGGGTGCGCACCACCTTCCTGCCACAACTGAAGTCGTATACACATCAACTGGTGGAGCTGTTCTCCCGTCCTGCAATTCTTGCGATTTCGGCGACGGGTTCCATCGTGCAGAACGGAACGCTTGCCCTCAGCTTCTGGGTGTCACTCCTCGCGTTTGGCTATCATGCCAACGTTTTGGAGACCGTCTTCCTCTTCCTCCTCGCCAACGCCGTCGGTTCCGCAGTGCCGACTCCAGGTGGCTTGGGAGCCGTGGAAACCGCCCTCACGCTGACCTTCACTGGCATCGGCATTCCCTCCACCATTGCCCTGCCTGCGGCACTTCTTTTCCGCGTCTGCACCTACTGGTTGAGAATTCCTCTGGGCGGTCTGTACATGAAATATATGGAACGGCACCACATGCTGTGAGAGGGCTTAATTTTTACAGGCCTTTCACAGGTGTGTGAGAAACCCAAGAAAGCGCGGAAATTAGCGGGAAAATGCGAGTTTTCCGCTGGACATGAGTTATTATCTACATGAAGTCGGGTGTTCAGTCCCCATGGAACACCCCCGAAAAGAAGGAACATATTATGGCGTATAACAAGTCGGATCTCGTTTCCAAGGTTGCACAGAAGTCGAACCTCACTAAGGCACAGTCCGAAGCTGCTATCAACGCATTCCAGGATGTCCTTATTGAAGCCCTGCAGTCTGGCGAAGGCCTCAAGCTTACGGGCGTCTTCTCAGCAGAGCGCGTAAAGCGTGCAGAGCGCACTGGTCGCAATCCTCGCACCGGTGCAACTATTAGCATTCCTGCCCGTTATGGCGTCAAGCTTTCTGCTGGCAGCCTGTTGAAGAAGGCCGTTGCAGAGTGACGTTGATCTGACTGCTTCAAATATCAGATTATAAAAGGGCTTCCACCTCTCACGAGGTGGAAGCCCTTTTTGGTTCCGTAACAACGACACAGCGAGCGGTTGTGAGCGGCAACTGCCAGCGACAAAAAGCGATAGATCGGCTGCCAATAGCTGCTTGGGAAAATACATCTCCCCCGAAACCCTACCCCGCAGACGAATTAGAATTCCTTCTCCGAAACCTTTTCGTGCGCGCCTTCCTCGAGAGCAGAAAATACTCGCCGCACGTCATCATCCGGGACAGTGGAAAAAGGATCCAACACCTGAGCCTCACTATGGCGTGAATCGTGCCGCACCTCCACATGCGTCCAATCGCAGGACCAGTCAACGGAGGATTTCAAAGCCTGACGAACAAATTCGCCACGAATTTCGGCACGGGTACCCGCCGGCGCTTCGGTCATCGCCTGTTCCACCGACCGATGCGACACCTTCTCCGGCATAGACTGGTGCCTCACCAGATTTTCGTAGACGGAAGGGTTCGCGATATCGTGATACGCCAATTCCAGTTGTTCCAGCGTCGAGAAATCAGAATGCGCGTGCCGCTCACAGAAAGCACGGAGCAAGCGGAACTTGTTCGCCCATTCCACCCACGTGGGAGCGGCATCCGCCACAACTTCCAGGGTTTCCTGCGCCGTTGGGTGCGCACTGGTGTCACCAGCGCCGTTGGCGGTGCAGGCGTCATTCGCGCCATTGGTGTCACTAGCGTCACTGACGTCGCCAACGTTGAGAAGGGCCATCATGGCCGCTTCCTCCTCGGCGATTGCCTCGTTCCACTGCGAGAGAGCGGTGTCAAGTTCCGAATCATCAAGTGAACCGGAAACCACCAAGCGCTCCCGATTCTCAGCGGCGAACACCATAGCGGCATTGCAATAGAGACGCTGTACGGCCAGTGCGGTGCGAAGCGCTCCAAAGTCACCTCGGCTGACGGCCTTCATGAGTCCCGTCGGGTCCTTGACCACCTGCAGTGGCAGAACCGACAGCATTTCCATGAACTGATTACTGGCATCGAACTGATTATCGACATTGCCGCCGTCATCATCTGCACCCGCACCTGCACCCTCGCGCACGGCATCCTCCATCATGCACAACACCATGTGAGTGGAGACGAGACGGAGCCATGTCGACATCTGGGAACGATTGGAGTCGCCGACAATAACATGGAGACGGCGAAACTGATCGGGATTTGCATGCGGCTCGTCGCGGGTGTTGACCATGGGCCGCACGCGCGTCGTCGCACTTGAGACGGCCTCGTCCAGAACCGCCGCCCGCTGCGCGATCTCATAAGTAAAAGAACCCGAGCTATCCGCAGACATCACGTGGCCGGCACCCGCCCACACCAACCGTGTGGCAAGGAAAGGAACCAGCGCCCGCTCCACGAATTTCAAGGGGACAGCGCGACGAAGTAGGTAATTCTCATGGCAGCCAAAGGAATGGCCTGCGGCGTCCACGTTATTTTTATACACGTGAAGGGTGAGATCCGGCTCCTCCAACTGCTCGGACAAGGTTTTCTGTGCCCGCTGCGCCAGATGCCGCATGATGCGTTCCCCTGCCACGTCCTGAAGGAGTGCCTCTGTGGGAGTTCTGGCTTCCGCAGTCGCATATTCAGGGTGGGAACCGACGTCAAGATAAAGCCGTGAGCCATTCGTGAGGTAGGTGTTGGTGGAGCGCGCCCGCGTTACCACGGGAGCAAACATCGTCATGGCCACCCGGGAGGGGTCAAGACGAGCGCGGGTCCGAGTCACCGAGATTCCATACTCCGTCTCGATACCGAAAATCCGCGAGAAATCAGTATTGTGCGGATCGCTCTTCCACGAAGACGACGAAGAGCGAGCACCAGAGTTCTCACTGCTTGTGTCTCGCAGCTGCGGCACCTTACTCCCCGCCCTTTTGCACGAACCGCTGCACGTATTCCTCGGCGTTGGATTCAAGGCTCGACTCGATGTCGTCAAGGAGTGCATCGAGTGAGTCTGTCTGTTCCTGCGCCTGGTCCTGTTTCTGTACGCTCTTCTCGGGTTCACCCGCAGTCTCGCTCTGAGTAGACTGCGCCTGAACATTGTGCTGCGACTGTTGCATCGGCTGATTCGACACCATTATTTCTTGCCTTTCACACTCGTTGCCCTGGGGCTCATTCTCCCTGCGACTGCAGGTAGCCCATCAGTTCACGGTCGATGACGCCGTTGCTGGCCACCACATCATTGGAGCGGTTCCAATGGATGAGGGAACCATCCCACTGATGCAAGCGGCCTTTTGCCTCCCAGACGACGACGCTGCCTGCCGACACCGCGGGAATATCCCACGAATGCAGGGATGGCTCAAAGTAGGCGTCGTACGTTCCATCGGCAACCTTGCACAGATCGAGTGACGCCGGTCCGATGCGTTTCACATCGGAGGGAAGCCCTGCCATCGCACTCACCGTTTCCAATGCCCTGCGGGATTCTTCCTGGAAGTAGCTCATGCCAAAGCACACCACTGAATTCTTCAGCTGAGGAGTAGTCGAGGGGATGACCGCCTCGCGTCTCTCACCGGTCGGAGAAGTGCGAATCTTCACCGCCCCCTGGCCGCGGGCGGCGAGATACGTAAGGCCCAAGGCCGGAGCATGCACGATGCCGAGAATCGGATAGGCCTCACCGCGGCCGTTCGCCTCGAAGACGGATATCGTGACCGTCCATTCGGAAAGATTGCGTTCGTAGTTGATGGCGCCATCGATGTCACCGATGCACCAGAAATGATCTCCCTCATGGGCCGCAGCCATGTCGGCCTCGTCCCAGAACCCGTTCAGCGGATCGATCTGGGCGACTTTTTCATGGCAATACGTCTGCAGCCGATGATCGATGTCCGACGTATAGCGCTTCCCTTTGCTCGCCATTCCACCACCCGCGAAGGAATGCGGATTCAACTGATTCTGCAGGGCATGCTTCCCAGCGTTCTGAGCCACCGTCGCAACGGCGGACGCAAGTTGACGCAATTCCATCATGGCCATACCTCCACATCCTTTGTTCATCATTGTAAGGACTACTGTTTTCCTCCCAGCAGCCGCAGCACCTCCATGGCAGTCGATGCCTCGTCGAGAGCGTCGGAGACCCTTTCGCGCGTGAACCTTTCGGAATCCGACATATCGAGTGTCGCGATGCTGCCATCCTGCGTGCGCACGGCAATCTGTTTCCACCCCGCAGCCACGATGTCACCGGGGAATTCCCGGATCATCTGCGCCCGCAGCCACGCACGGGTGTTTTCCGGCGCACGGCGTGCCGCCAGAATATCCTCGTCACTCACCAGACGCCGCGTACGCGAGCGCAGCTTGGTAAATACAGACGCCGCGGGATTGCAATCCGCCCAGCGTAGATCCACCGCCTTCAGCAAGGGAGCATCCCACTGCGTTTTCTTGCGTCGCCGCAGCCCCTCAAGAATCTGCCATTTTAGCAGCCATTCGAGATTACTCGCCGCGTCGGTGTCGGAAAGGCGTTCTTCGTCGCTTTCGTGACGCACACGCGCGAGAAGCGCCAGCACCTCTCCCCATATCTGAATGACCTCACGTGTCGGGGCATCAGGCCAGAGCGGCTCCCCCGTCGAATCCGTGCCGAACACCGCTGCCGCGACCTCATAGATGGCGGAGCGCAATGCGACCTGAGTCTGCCATGCCGTGGTTTTCGCACCGGATTCGGTATCCCACTCAGCACCCAGTGTGAGGTCATGGGAGATTCCCTGCAGAGCGGCCACAGGATCCTTCAAGGCGTGGGCTGCCATAAAACCGTTGAGATCGAATCCAGCACTCTCGGCGTTTTCAGCGAGCCAGATCACCAGGCTCGTGACACCCATTTTGAGGAACTCGGGAACGTCCATGCGGTTGGCGTCGCCCACGATGACGTGCAACCTCCGGAATTCGGCCGTGCTGTGCGATTCGTCGCGTGTGTTGACGATGGGGCGGTCGAAGGTCGTCTGTAGTCCGATGCGCGCATGGAAGTAATCGGCGCGTTGGGAAAGTTGGTAACCGGGAGTCACTTCTCCCCGCTCGGTTCCTTCACCTAGGCCGACGCGTCCGGCACCGGTGTAGATCTGGCGTGTGGCGAAGTGCAGTTCCATCAAGCCCGCCACGGTCATGAAATCCACGCTACGGCGCATCTGGTAGCTCTCGTGCGCTCCCCAGCTGCTGCCCTTGCCGTCTGTGTTGTTGCGGTAGATGCTAATGCGATGGCCCGTGGCGCGTGAAGCGTTCTCGGCGGCCTCCTGCATGAGGAGATCCCCCGCGCGGTCGTAGGCAATGACCTGCCGCGGGGATTTCACTTCTGGAGACGAATACTCGGGGTGGGCATGGTCCACGTAGATACGCCCGCCATTGCCGGCAACGACGTTGGTGGTGCGCAACTCAGGGGAATCGGTCAGCATGTCCGGGCGAGCCGAGGCACGGGGAAGATGGTAGCCGCGGGCGTCGTTGACGGGGTCCTCGGGCCGGTAGTCCCACCGAACCGGAGCTGGAGCAGCGGAAGCGGCGGCCTCCACCAATTCATACGACAGTGCGATCGGATTGTTCGACGACTCACTTGCAATGGCATATTCCGTCTCGATGCCCATCAACCGCACCACACTCATGCTGATTTCACCACTCCTTCATGCCTCGTGTCTGGATCTCCGTCTCCGCTATTCCGCCGTCACAGTATCTGGAGAGACCACAGGAGCGGGCCGGACCGCAACGATTCTGCCCCGTTCAAGGCCTTGGACGCTCGACCACTGCTGTGGGCTCAGGCCGGAAACCGAACCGCGGGTATCATAAAACTCCGGCATGACGGATTCTGCCATGTTACCGAGGGTGATGCCGGGTGCCTCGGGAACGCTCGTCGCATTCTCTGCGCTGGCAGCTCCTGCAATGGCGGACTTTACCGCCTTCGTCTTGGCACGGTCGGCGATGTTCTTCAAGGCGGCACCGGAGATGAGATCGGCGAAATACACCGGGGACCACGCGCCTTCCTCCGTCTGAACGTCACAGATAAGACGGCGCGGTGTGCGCGCAAAGATGGAGTCGACGGCAGCGGAAACCAGCTCGTCCGCACTGGCGTGTGAAAGGGGCAGATCATCCGTCACGTAATGGTGCAGAATGGATGCCGCCTGTTGCGGCCCCGGACGCCCGATGCGGATCTTCACGTCGAGACGGCCCGGGCGCAGGACTGCGGGGTCGATCATGTCAACGCGGTTCGAGGCACCGATCACGATAACGTTCGTCAGCGACTCGATGCCGTCGAGCTCGGCGAGGAATTGAGGGACGATCGTATTCTCGACATCCGACGAGATACCCGTGCCACGGATGCGCAACAGCGAATCCATCTCATCGATGAAGACGACGACGGGGATGCCAGCCGTCGCCTTGGTGCGCGCACGCTTGAAGATCGAACGGATGAGTCTCTCAGACTCGCCGACATACTTGTTGAGGATCTCAGGCCCTTTGACTGACAAGAAAACTCCCTCGGAACCCTCTCCTCCGGCGGATTCGATGAGGGAATGCGCGACGGCCTTTGCGATGAGCGTCTTGCCGTTGCCCGGAGGTCCGTAAAGCAAAACGCCTTTGGGCGCTGCGAGTCCATATTTCTCGAACAGATCTCGATGAAGGAAGGGCAGTTCCACCGCATCCCGGACGGCCTGAATCTGATCATCAAGCCCACCAATGTCCGAGAAACTCACCTTCGGCACTTCCTCAAGGACCATCTCACTCGTCTCGTGGTCCTCCAGCAGTTCGACGGCATAGGTTCCACTGGCATCGAGGCGGAGACGGTCGCCGCTCTCAAGAGACACATCCTCAAGTCCCTGCGCTCTGCGGACGACACTGAGCTGCGACGAGGAATCGGAAACCAACAGACGCGAAGAACCCAGCGTCTCCTCCACGAAACGAATTGACCCACTGCCCAACTCATCACGAGTGCCAACGAGCTGCATGTTCTCGTTAAGCAGCACCTGATCGCCTGCACGAAGACGGCGAACATCCACGGAAGGACTCACTGCCACCATGAGGCGACGGGAGTGATACAGAATTTGAGCGGTAGCGACACGCACGTCATCATCGCCGATGAAATAAGAATCCAGCTTGATGAAGGTGGCAAAGGAAACCGGAGGCTTCCCCAGATGAGCCAGCTGGGTTTTCAGCTTGCGCAGCTCCGTGCCCGCGCGCTCCAAGGAAACGGCCAGCGCATGGTTTTTACGTTGCAGCTGATCCATGGCATCGGCAGCATTCTCGGCGGCTGTATTTCCCACAACACCGCTCTCTGCAATATTGCCTTCAGCACCGTCTTCTTCAGCAGCGTTCTCTTCAGCGCTCTTCATCTCCACTTCCCTCCAGGGAATGCGCGTTTCCCGGTGCGGCCGGGGTGGGCTTACCCTTCCCTGTTGCCAGATTGTAGATCCACCGGAATAAGAAGTAGGCAATAACGAGACAGAACAGAATGATGATGGCGAGTTCCACCTTGTCGAGCACACCGAGGATCAGACACCACTGACTGCCCAAGCCGTAGCCGAAACCGATAAGAATGGAGTTCCACACAAAGGATCCCAGCAGCGTCCACCCTGTGAAATGAAGAAAATTCATGCGGTTGATTCCGGCTGGAATCGATATGAGGGAACGCACCACGGGAATGACGCGGCCAACGAGGACCGACCATGTTCCGTACTTGTTGAACCAGCGGTCCGCGCGTTCGAAATGCTCCGGCACCACGCCCGGGATCTTGGATCCGATGGCAGTGAGCCTGTCGAAGCCGATGGCGCGTGACACTCCGTACAGCACCCATGCTCCGATGAGGGAACCGATGGTGGCCCAGATCAAGGCCTCAAGGAGTGACAACTTTCCTTGCGCCGCACTGAATCCAGCCAGCGGCAGGATGACTTCGCTGGGAATGGGAGGAAAGATGGACTCGATGGCGATGCCGAATCCGACCGCTGGCCCTCCCACCATGGACATGAGGCCCACCAACCAGTTGGTGATTTCTGCGATGATTCCCGAGTCCGCCGTGGAACACACGACGTCAGCTGCTGAAAGAACGGCGTAGGTCATGTCTTCATTCTCTCAGATTTCGACTCGACAACCGCTATTACAGTGTTCAGAAACTGTAGAAATGCCGGAAAATACACAATTCTGCGTGCACAGTGCCATCCGTCACCTGGAATCGTCTCGGTTCTTGTCCCCTCTCCCGCACAGAATCGAAGGCATGAGCAGCGAACGCACCTACCGTAAGCACTTCATTGTGATGGACGTGGACTCAACCTTGATCGATGAAGAGGTCATTGACCTCATCGCCGATGAGGCTGGAGTGGGCGAGAAAATCGCCGCCATCACCGCGGCCGCGATGCGTGGAGAACTCGATTTCCATGCGGCTCTGAAGGAACGCGTCTCCATGCTCACAGGGCTTCCCGTGTCCATTTTCCCGAAAGTGCTCGGCCGTGTTCATTTCACCAAGGGTGTCCTCCGTCTGATTTCCACCGCACACAAGCGTGGGTGGAAAGTCGGCGTGGTGTCCGGAGGCTTCCATGAGATTGTTGACGACCTCGTCGCCCAGGCAGGAATCGACTATGCGCTGGCGAATCGGCTTGGGATACAACGCTCCTCCGACGGCACCGTGGTTCTAAGCGGTTCCCTCAATGGACCCATCGTCGACAAAGCCGTCAAACTCGATACGCTTCAGAAGTGGGTCACATCTGAGGGCCTCACCATGGAAGATGCCATCGCCATCGGTGACGGCGCCAACGATATCCCCATGCTGCAGGCGGCGGGATTCGGCATCGCGTTCTGTGCCAAGCCGGCGGTGAAGACGGCCGTCCCTGCGCACCTCGACGTTCGCGATCTCATGCAGGCCCTTCCGCTCATCGATGCCCACGACGCCCACGACACTCAGGATGCTCACGACACCGCTCTCGCACAATAATTTCCGCGCCACGAAGACCTACGTACCTGATTCCCCTTCAATCCTCTGAATGGAAGCTGCCGACATTTGCGCGACAGGGAGGAATCAAAGTTCCGTATTCTGCCATTCACTGGAACGAGGAATGGTCCTGATTGCCGGGCTGAACACTGCTATCAAGACGCTCAGTGCAATTGCTCCGAGGAAGCCTATGGCCGTGCCGGTGAAACCCACTTTTGGCAGCAGAGTACCAGCGATGCCAGCACAAAACATGGAGAGCACTTGCGCGGGTATCGACACGGCTGTAGATACCCTCCCCTGCATGTTCGGGTCTGTTTTTGAAAATACGAATCCCATCAGCAGAGCGTTGACCAGCGGAACGGGAAGACCCATCAACGTATAGCAGATGAACATCACCCAGTAAGCGTCCGTGGCCACCATGGGCAGTATGAACAGGAATATCAGCGCAAAGGCGATGCATGCCGTTTTCCCGACGTGGACTCTGTCACTGAGCCGGTTTGCCAGTATCGAGCCGACGAGCATGCCGGCGCAGACACCCGTATCCATGAGTCCGATGCGAAATGGCAGCGTTCCGATACTGATGAGATGCAGCTGAATGGTGTACTGCATGCCTGCAATACCGAAGTTGATCAAACTCGCTGCCACGATGATGGCCGGTAACCGCTGACGACGGAACGCCCACCCCCATCCCTTCATGAAATCGTCAAGAAATGAAGCTCGGTGAGTGACGTGTTCCGCAGTGCGATCGTTCCCCGCTCTCTGCGCCTGCTCTTCGTGCGCTCTCAGACGCAGCCGAGTCGCACTGCCACCGGCTATCACATATACAAGTGCTGAACATGCGAAAGGCAACCATGGCCGGATGCCATAGAGCACGCCCCCGATGGGACTTCCCGCCATGTTGATGGTGGCATCGCGTCCCTCGTTGATGCTTCGCGCTTTGGGATAATCCTGCATGCTGATGATCGATCGCAGTGCCGCGTTGGTTGCCTCACCCAGAAAACCTGTGGCGCATGCCGATACGCATACCGCGGTGGCAAGGAAGGTAAACGAGAGTCTTCCATTCATGATCAGAACAGAGACCACGGACCACAGCAGCATCTGCAGAACGGCATTCCCGATGATCAGAGGCTTGCGATGATGACGGTCCACTATCGTGCCTCCGAAGAGGCCACACACTTGTTGCAAAATCAACGAGAGAGTGGACAGCCACCCGGCAGCGCCAAGTGAGTGCGAAACGGAGAAGGCAACGAGCGGAATGGCAAAACCTCGAAGAGACGCGCCTACCGCGGCCGCGGTGTCACTGGTCATCCATGAAACGTATGAACCCGTCTTCCAGAAGGCCACAGGCGCTGTGTCGTTATTCGCTGTATCGCGTTCGCCGAGACTCATACACCTCTCACCGCAACCTTTCGGGGCTCTTTCTTCTCTCTGCGCCACTCGCTCATAGCCACGGTGAATTGCTCAGGGAACCCATCGGAACGCCTGCAAAATGACGACAACTTTCTCTCGCCTGTCGCCCTCTTCCTGGGATTCCGCCTGGCGAGGTTTTGCTTGATGAGACTCCGCGCGGACGGATTCCGTCTGTCGCCTGACCCAGCGAGCGACAACACTGTCGAGCTCCTGAGTCATTTCTTGGAGCTCTGTTGGCGTAAGCGAGAGAACTTGATCTTCGCTCATGGAGGCGTCAGCCCACGCAGGGTCCATGGTATGAAGGGCATCAAGGTAGCGTTCGTATGTTCTTTCGTATGTCACGGCGGCCATTCGGCGAAATAGATCTGCAGCTTCGGCCTGAGCGGGCGAAGCAGGCTCGGTTGGCGAGATCGGTCGGGTCGCAGCATCCCTCGCTTTCCACCAGCTTTTTCTCTTATCACCATCGACGACACCTGCCTTTTCAACAAGACCTGCCGCCTCCAGTTCCGAGAGGTGATAGCTCACAGAGCCGGGTGCGTCCCCCGTTCTCGCGCTGATGTCCCCCACCGTCTTAGCGCCTTCGATGCGAAGAAGACCGAGAATCCTCAGACGAGTGGGGCTCGACATGGCCCTTAAAGCACGATCGTCAGAGATCTCGGTCACCTCTGGATGGTTTGTATCTTTGTGCGATTCCATGCGTCGGCTCCAATCACACGTCCAAAATTTATACAATAAAATTATACAATAAATTTGTGTAATGAGATTACGAAATCTGCGGTTCCATTCTTTCGTAATGCCAACTCATGGGAAGATCCATGGTCCGACAGCCAAAGCCATGGGCCATGGATCTCTCCATACCTGCTGAAACTCAGGCCACTCGCTGAATCAATGCAATGAACATCTGGTCCGTGTCATGCAGACTTGAGAACAGCTGAACGAAATCACCCTTCACGGGCAAAGGTAAATCAGGAGATACGCTTCGGAGTACCTCCGGTACGTTAAGAACGCGATATTCCGGACGGGATTCACCACCCTTCGCCGCATTCTTACTACCGTTCATAGCGCCTGAACCACTTGCCTCCTCACCGAGCACGCTCTCGACGATGGCATGCGTCTCTGCCAGCACGGGCGAGCAGGTCACGTAGGCCACCACTCCCCCGGGACACACTGTTTCCAACGCAGATCTCAGCAGTTCCTTCTGGATCTCGGCAAGCAAAGCAATGTCGTCTGGACTCTTGACCCAGCGGGCCTCGGGACGTCTGCGGAGGGCGCCGACGCCGCTGCAGGGCGCATCGACAAGCACCCGATCGAAAGAAGCGGGTTCGTGACTTCCCCACTCTCGGCCATCGAGTGTGGTCACCTTCTCAATGACGCCACTGGGAAGTCCCGCCACATTCTCGCGCACCAGCTGCGCCCGGTGAAGTGAGGGTTCATTGGCGACCAGTGTTGCCCCCGTCTGCGCGGCCAAAGCGCCCAGAAGTGCCGTTTTCCCTCCCGGTCCTGCGCACAGATCCAACCAACGATGGGTGGTGGCAGTGGGAGCCGGCGCCGCAGCAAGCGCCAACGCCGCCAACTGGCTACCTTCGTCTTCAACGCCCGCCTGCGCCGTAGCAACGGCCGGAAGCGCCCCCGGGTGAACGCCCTTCACCCGAACGGCGTAGGGAGACCACAATCCATCACGAACGTCGGCATCGGCGGGCAGCTGCGAGCGCAGATCTTCTTGGGAGATAAGTCCAGGACGTGCAACGAGCGTCACCTCCGCCGCTCGGTTATCGGCATCGAGAATATCCGACAGCGCGGAATCTGCCGATGCAGCCTGCTCCTCGTAACCGGCAGCATTCCATGATTTCTGAAATTCCGACACGATCCATTCCGGATGCGAATAGCGCACCGCGAGGCGTTTGATCGGCTCGTCTTTGGGAATGCGGGAGACGACGATCGATTCCCATTCACGTCGATTCCTCTTGGCGACGGCTCGAATCACGGCGTTGACGAAGCCGGAGAGCCTGCCACGGCCCTTATCTCGGATGAGATCGACGCTGCTTGATACCGCCGCATAGTCGGGGACCTCCATGAACAACACCTCGAAGACGCCCAGCCGGAGAATTTCAAGTGCGATGGGATCGATTTTCTCGGGAACCCTCTTCGCGGCGGCGGCTACGATGGCGTCGAGAAGGCCTCGCCAGCGTAGCGTTCCGTAGACGGCATCGGTGACGAAGGCGGCGTCCTGACCGGTGACTCCCTGCCTGGTAAGTTCCTTGGGAAGGATGAGATTGGCGAAGCTCGCGGTCTGCGAAACCCTCAACAGGGTGTCAACGGCGACACGACGGGGTATGTCCTTACGGCGTTTGCCGCTTTTGCCGGTGTCCTCTGAATTAGCCAAGATACGCATCCTCGTCCAGTCGGGCGCCACGGGCCCAGTCGGCTGCGGGCATGGGCTTCTTCCCTTGGGCGGTCACATTGTTCAATTCGAGGAAGGTGTCGCCGCCGCACAGGACCCATACATGTTTCTTGCTGACGATGAGCGCTCCCGGGCGCAGCTCCGTCACGTCGATTCCCTGTAGCTCCAGCACAGAGTCAAGCGCCGCCGCATGCACGGATACAGGGGTGACAGCGTTGAGACGCATCTTCTGGGGTGCATGCTGTGCACTGTCGGTGCCGTGTGCGGCACTGATGTCGCGTACACTGTCGGCATCGTCCGCACCACTGTGTTCCGCCTCCGCATGCACCTCGCACCACGCCCCCGGATCGGGGTTACACGCGCGGATTCTGCGATCCAGGATCTCTGCGGGAAGCGAGAAATCTGCGCGCGCATCCAACGGCGTGATTTTCTTCGCGTAGGCGTGATCGGCATCGGCGAAATCAGGCTGCGGGCGGAATTGCGCCGTTCCCGCACCCACCTTCTCAAGGGCTTTGACAAGCAGTTCCGGGCCTTCGTGAGCCAAGGACTCCAGGAGCTCACCCGATGTGGGCCGTCCCTCAATGGGAACGCGACGCTGCAGCACGATGGGACCGGAGTCCATTCCTGCGGTGATTTTGAAAACGGTCAGGCCGGTGGTGTCGTCACCGTTCCAGATGGCGCGCTGCACCGGAGCCGCACCACGCCATGCCGGCAGCTCGGAGAAATGCAGGTTGTACCAACCCATGGGAACCGCGTCGAGAACCTTCTGGGTCAGGATACGCCCATATGCGACAACCGCCGCTGCCTCAACCCCCAGCTCCGCCACCTTCTCAAGAAAAGTGGGATCCTTCGGGCTCATTTCCAGAACGGGAATCCCCAGACGCTGTGCCGCCACTTTCACGGGGCTTGGTTCGGTCTTGCGTCCACGGCCACGAACGGCATCGGGACGCGTCAGCGCGGCCACGACGTCAAAATGCTCGGCCACTGCCTCCAAGCTCGGCACGGCGACCTGCGGAGTTCCTGCGAAAAGTATTCTCATATCATGCCTCCTGCACGGATGGAATATCCAACCCCAACGCGATGAGCTCCCGACGGACCTTCTGCGGAGTCGTCTGCACAACGCCAGCTATGCCGACGTTTCTAGCAGCGGCGACATTGCGTGGAGTGTCATCGATGAAGACGGACGTCCGCGCGCTGATGCCGAATTTCTTCAGTGCATAGTTGAAGATTTCCGGACTCGGCTTGACGAGGCCGACATAGCCGGAGATCACCTTGTCCTCCATCTCATGGAGAAGCGGGTAGGCGTCCCACACGGATCCGAAGGATTCCGGAGACCAATTCGACAGTCCCCACACATGGATTCCGGCGTTTTTGAGGTCCTCAACCAGTTGGCGCGCACCCGGGACAACGCCGATAAGGGAATCCAGAAAGTGATCCAGATACCATGTGAGGATATCCGCCATCTGGTCACCGTGTTCGGCACGCATCCGAGGGATGATGTCCTTTGTTGGCACGCCCCGGTCAGTCTCGTGGTTGTAATCCCAGAAGCCGGAGGCCTCGTTGTCGAGGAAACGCGCAATGAGCTCGTCCGAATAACGTCCAACGAGGGCTGCGCGCGGATCCCATGTCACTAGAACGTTGCCGAAATCGAAGATGACGTTTTCGATGCTGCCCTTGCGATCAAGATCGGGTTGATAATCGGGATCCGGATCGTCGGGGTGAACCACGTGCGTTGGTGTGGCTGGGGTGAAATTCGTCAACGGTCATCCTTTCGGAAGATATTGGATGTTTCCCTACTGCTGTTCTTAAGGTCCATCTTAAGGAACTGCCTTGTCTTTTCAGCTATCTCTCGCGTAGATCCTTTGGGTTGATCCAGAACCGCAGCTCCCCCGGTTCCCTGTGAATAGCGCGGTTCGCCACGGCGACGTGCAGCCGCCGCGCCAATTCCTCCCGCTGGGAAAGCGGCACGCGCACGATGGCACGGACACGATCGTTCGATCCCTCGAGTTGACGGTTGCGCACCGTCGGAGCGGGAGGAATCTCGATGGGGCCCATCAGCGATGGTATGTCATCTTTCTCCCCGGCCGCAGTGGAAACCTCGAGGCTGGCGAAGTCACCCGTGAGAGCACCAATCTCCTCCACGACCTCCATCACCGCCGCATACTTTCCCCACACACTGGCGGCACACACGGACGGAGGAAGTCCCGCCTCGCTGCGTTCCGCGTTCTCCTTGCGTGCAAGAAGCCGCGGATCCCAAGCGACCAACGACTGTGCCAAGTCCGGATCGCATTGACCCACGAGCAGCACCTGCCCCCCTTCGGAAGCGGGCACCGCAAGGGAGGCGAGGTTCATCCACACATTCAACGTGTCCGCTCGCGCATCAAGCGACTGTGAATACAGAGAGGTCCAGGCGTCCAGAATGGCAACGGCGCGATAATTGCCCTCCTCGACCCGAGGCTGGGCTCCCGGAGTCGCGATGACGATGCGCGGAGTATTGGGCACGGATTCCACCACGCCACGCGCCTGCGAGGGCGTGGAGACGACCAAGGGAAGATTGCGGAAAAGGCCACGGATCTCGGCAGCCGTTCCCTGGGCGCCGATTCGTACGGCGCGGAATCGGTCACAGCCGCAGTGGGGACACGTCCAACCGGCTGCGGGCTGTGCACACCAGGCGCACACCGGGAGAGCGCGTCCACGCGTTCGCAGCGGCCCGGAGCAGCGTCGACACCGTGCCTGACGGCGGCATTGCGAACAGGACAGCACTTCCGTGAAGCCATCGTAGGGAACCGCGACGAGGACCGGTCCCTCCTTTGCCGCCTTCATCAGCGCGGCTGAGACGGTGTGTGGAATGCGGGAACCTGCGGTCGTGTCTCCCAGAGACTGCAACTCCTGCAGGTTCATCCAGCGAATCCACGGACGCTCCTGATGCAGGACAGTGGGGTACGCATGTACCTCTATGACCTTCGAGCCCTCTTGGTCCACTTCGTACTGCGACACCGGCGAACGGCCAAGCCCCATGGTGAGAAAGACACCGTGATGGAGACGAGAACGTTCGAGCAGTACGTCACGGACATTGGCATACGGCATGAAACCATCGGTGTTCTGGTAGGCGTTGTCGTCCAGCACCGCAAAAAGCGCGGCCCCATGTACCGGCGCATACATCACAGCCCGCGTTCCGATGGCACAACGCACGGCCCCGGAGCAGAGTGACACGTACGACCGGTAGCGCACATCCTGGGGATCCGACGAATCGACGACCACGTAGTCGGCGGGGTCTCCCTGATTCCTCGCCTCTTTCATACCGTACTGTGCCAGAGCCTGCGCTAGTTCCCGCACCGCTCGGTGATGTGGCAGACACACCACCACGGACTTGCCGCTGGACATCGCACTGGCCATCGCCCACGCCATATCCGCCGACCATTTAGCCCTGCCCGGCAAACAATCCCAGACGAGACGCTTCCATGAGGTCCCAGTCAACGCCGCCAGAGCCGTGTCGGCACCCGCATACTCCTCCTGCACGCGGCGCGTCTCGAAGTCCAGATAACGGTCCTGCTGATCCTGAGAGGCTTTCTCCCCCGGATCACTACGGGTTGAAATGCCGTTTGAAGATTCGTGGACTGCCACAGGGGAAGCAGAGAAAACGGGAGAAGTGAGGGACGTGCGCGCGGCAGCATCCGGCCTAGCCCCGCGTGAGATGCTGGTCCACCCGCGCTCGCGCTCGATGTGCGCGACGCGTGGAGGAACCGCCACACGGATGATGTTCGCACGCGTCCCACCAAAAAGCGCGGCGATACGGTCAAGGTCGCGCCGCATTTCGGCGTCGATGAGCACCAGTGGCGAGACGACGCGTTCGATGTATTTCAGAAGGTCGGGATCGGTTTCGGAACTTTCAGCGCGCTCCCAGACGAAGCCATCCAAGAGCTTATTACCGAAACGCACCCGCACCCGCACCCCAGGAACGGCGTCCTCGGAGAACCTTTCCTCCACCAGATAGTCGAAAGTCCGTCCCAGATGGGCCGCCTGCACTCCCAGCACCACCTTTGCGATGGGAAATTTTTCGGCGGGAACCCGCAGCCTCGGCTTCTTCTTACGCTTTTTGGGAGCGAGACCGTCGAGGGCCGGCTGCATGTCATCGTAGTCCATGCGTTCCGCCCCCTTCGCTTATGTGGCTTTGCCCTCCAAGCCGCCGTAACAGTTATTGTCTCAATTCATTATCCCAACAACCGAGGCCACCGAATGGAAGTTCCGAATTCGGATCCGGATCCCGTTTATTCTGTTTCCTGCTCGTTTATTTGTTTCCCCTATTCGTTTCCGTTTTCTGCAGCAGCGACTGCACTCTTCAATGCTTCCGCGCGATCGGTGCGTTCCCAGGTGAAATCGGGGTCCGTCCGACCGAAGTGTCCGTAGGCCGCCGTCTTCGCGTAGATGGGACGTATCAGATCGAGAGCGTCGATGATCGCTGCCGGACGCAGATCGAAGGTCTCGCGCACCGCAGCCTCGATCTGGGCACGGGTGGCACCCTGCTCCGTGCCGAAAGTGTCGACCATGATAGCCACGGGCTCCGCGATGCCGATGGCATACGCAATCTGGACCTCGACGCGATGAGCGAGACCTGCCGCCACAATGTTCTTGGCCACCCAGCGAGCGGCGTAGGCAGCGGAACGATCCACCTTGGAGGGATCCTTGCCCGAGAAGGCACCGCCACCGTGGTGGGCGGCACCGCCGTAGGTGTCGACGATGATCTTGCGACCGGTGAGACCGGCGTCCGCGGCAGGGCCTCCCAACACGAAGGAGCCCGTAGGATTCACAAACAACCTGAAGTGGTCATGCTCAACTGCAGCACCGCAGACGGAATCCAATACCGGTGTGATGACGTGCTCAAGCAGCTGCGCCCGCAGGTATTCCTGCGCCACATCGGGATCATGCTGGGTGGAGACCACGATCGTGTTGATGCGCAGCGGGCGGCCGTCCTCGTCATACTCGACCGTCACCTGAGTCTTACCATCCGGGCGCAGATGCGGAACGATGGCTTTCTTGCGCACGTCGGCGAGTCTTTCCGACAAACGGTGGGCGATGGTGATGGGCAGGGGCATGAGAACGTCCGTCTCATCGCAGGCATACCCAAACATGACGCCCTGGTCGCCGGCACCCTGCGATTCATACAGGCTCTCCCGCTCCGCCGCGGTGAGGTGGTGTCCACGGCCGAGACGGTCCACACCCTGACTGATCTCCGTGCTCTGCTGACCGATGGCGACCAGCACGCCGCACGAGTCGGCATCCAGACCGATGTCGGAACTGGTGTAACCGATGCCGCGAACCACGTCACGCACGATCTTCGGAATCTCCGTATAGCCTTCGGACGTCACCTCTCCGAAGACAAAGAATTGACCTTTGGTGGCCGATGTCTCGACCGCCACACGAGAATGCGGATCCTTGATCAGCAAGTCATCGAGGATGGCATCTGAAATCTGATCGCAAATCTTGTCGGGATGGCCCTCCGTCACTGATTCCGCTGTCATCAGGCGTGGCTCTGTCATAACTGGTCCTTTTCCGTTTCGTCTCTGTGCTACTGCACTACTGTGTTTCTACTGCGGCGTCACGTCTTCGAGAACCCTGCGGAAGCTTTCGAATACGAAAATGTCTCCCCGTGAAACGAGCCACGGAGAGACATTGACAATAAAGACGCTCAGTTGCCCTCTGTGAGGTCGTCTTCTCCAAGCGTTTCCTCAAGCAGTCCCTCGTTGATTTCGCGTAATGCGATTGACAAGGGCTTCTCTTGATTCCCATACTCAACCAGCGGACCGACGTTCTGCAACAGACCTTCGTTCAGCTGAGTGAAGTATGAATTGATCTGGCGCGCGCGCTTGGCGGCGAAAATCGCGAGCGCGTACTCGGAATCCGCGTGCTTCATCAGATCATCGATCGGAGGATTTGCGAGTCCTTGCGGTTCCGGTGATGTGCCCAGTGGCATATGTTCACTCCTCAAAGCTTGTGGTATATGGCCAGTGTGGCCTTTTGCCTTCAAACTACTGTATTTTAGCGCAAGGGCAGGAAGTTGTGAACGGCGTTTACGCTACACGCCGCACACAGTGCCCTCTTGCGGAAAACTCGCGCATGGACTCACTTCGGAGACCCGCACGAACCTTGTCGGAAACCCCTGCCTCAACCCATGCAGAAGCCCACACCGGAGACCCGTTCAGAAAACTCATTTTCCCATATGATGACCCTTTACTTCCAGATGGTGACCCTCGAAGTTTCGCATGTCATTCCATGGTGTAGAAATAGCTGTATGAAAATGAGATCAGACACAGTTATGCAAGGACGAATGTTCGCCGGCGCACGTGCTCTCTATCGCGCTGCCGGTGTCGAAGAGAAGGACTTCGGCAAACCGATCATCGCCATCGCCAATTCCTTCTCCGAATTTGTGCCGGGACACGTCTTCCTGAATAAGGTCGGCCGCGTTGTCTCGAAGGCAATCAAGGAAGCTGGCGGCATCCCCCGTGAGTTCAACACCATCGCCGTCGACGATGGCATCGCCATGGGCCACACCGGCATGCTGTATTCTCTCCCCTCCCGTGATCTCATCGCTGACGCCGTCGAGTACTCCGTGAACGCGCACTGCGCCGACGCACTCATCTGCATCTCCAACTGTGACAAGATCACCCCCGGCATGCTGATGGCGGCACTCCGTCTCAACATCCCCACGATCTTCGTCTCCGGCGGCCCGATGGAGGCTGGTTCCACCACCTTCGCCGATGGCAGCACCGACAAGAGCACCGACCTCATCGACGTCATGTACGCCTCCGCCGACGACAACGTCTCCGACGAGGACCTCCTCGCCTACGAGCGCACCGTCTGCCCCACCTGCGGCTCCTGCGCCGGCATGTTCACCGCGAATTCGATGAACTGCCTCACCGAGGCCATGGGACTGGCACTGCCCGGCAACGGCACCACACTGGCAACGCACACCGCTCGCGAACAGCTCTTCGTGAAGGCCGGTCAGAAGATCGTGGAACTGGCAAACCGCTATTACAAGGATGACGACGAGTCCGTGCTTCCGCGCTCCATCGCCACCAAGGATGCCTTCGAAAACGCTATGACAATGGACGTCGCCATGGGTGGCTCCACCAACACCGTGCTGCATATTCTCGCAGCAGCCCAGTCCGCCGATGTCGACTTCGATCTCAACGACATCGAACGCATTTCCCACACCGTTCCCTGCATCTGCAAGGCATCTCCTTCCGGTGATTGGGAGATCTCCGATGTCCACCACGCAGGTGGCATCCCCCGCATTCTCGGCGAACTCGACCGCGCCGGCAAGCTGCACCGCAACGTTCAGTCCGTCGACTACCCGGACCTCGAGTCCAAGCTGGCCGATTGGGATGTGCGCCGCGACACCGCAACGGACGAGGCGAAGAAGCTCTTCCTCGCCGCTCCCGGCGGCAAGCGCACCGTCGAAGCGTGGAGCCAGTCCAATGAATGGGATTCGCTTGACCTCGATCCCGTCAACGGCGCAGTGCACGACATGGAACACCCCACCATTGCAGAAGGCGGTCTCGCGGTTCTTCGCGGCAACCTCGCTCCCGATGGCTGCGTCGTCAAGACGCTGGGCGTGGACCCCTCCATCTGGAAGTTCCGCGGAAAGGCTCGTGTGGTCGAATCCCAGGAACAGGCCGTCGAGCTCATTCTCGGCGATAAGCTGAACCCCGGCGACGCGCTCATCATCCGTTACGAAGGTCCGAAGGGCGGTCCGGGCATGCAGGAGATGCTCTACCCCACTTCCTTCGTCAAGGGCAAGCACCTCGGCCCGAAGGTGGCGCTCATCACCGATGGTCGCTACTCCGGCGGTTCCTCAGGTCTCGCCATCGGCCACGTCGCTCCCGAAGCAGCTGCCGGCGGCCCCATCGCGCTGGTCGAGGAAGGCGATGACATCGTCATCGATATTCCGAACCGCTCCATCGATGTGGACGTTCCCGACGACGTGCTCGCAGCACGCAAGAAGGCCATCTCCGAAGGATACGGTTTCAAGCCTCACCGTGACCGCAAGGTCTCGCTGGCGCTGAAGGCCTACGCTGCCTTCGCTCGTTCCGCCGACAAGGGCGCAACCCGCGATCCTGAGCTCATCAATGAGCTCGCTCATCAGGCCGACTGAGAGAACACGGCAAAGATTCAAAAGTAGATTCACAAAAGGGACGTCACATGATGGCGTCCCTTTTCTCATATCACTGCAACTGCAACGGTCATCGCAACTGCAACAGTCAGTGTTCCATATTAATTTTCATGCTCGTGATGTTCCACGGCGGAATCGGTTATGCAGCGACCTGCCCCGACATCAGCGAAATGACCAACTGCTCAACAGTCGGAATCGTCGTGATGGCATCCACGCCGTTGTTGACGCTGATGATGCCACGCTCCAGATCTCCAAGAAGCATCCCAGAACGCAAGCCACCGTCGATGCTTATCTCATGGTCCAACCCGGCATCGTGCGTGGCCGCGTAACGCTGCGCATACTTGTCTGCCGCAGGCGTTGAGAGGGATCGCTGAGAAGCTGAAATTCGGCGGACATCGGCGAAAGTCGCACGCACTACCGCCTGCTTGGCCGCATCTACCATCGGCGACTCCTCGGTCGCAAGGAAACGACTGCCCACGTAGACACCCTGCGCGCCAAAGGAAAAGGCCGCGTTCACACCCCGCGCATCATTGATACCACCAGCGGCCAGCATTGGCAGTGAGACGGCATCGACCATTGCCGGAACAACGGTAAACGTCCCATAGTCCTGACGGGGAAGGATGCCTCCCTCTTCACTTCCGGTGGCCACCAGAAGGTCTGCACCGAAACGCTCAGCATCTTGCATCTGTTCGACGCTCGGGGTCAAAGGGCGGAACACCAGCGTGCCGTCATGGGCCTTGATATCGTCAAACAGCTCCTCGTGAGGCGTGCCGACAACGACGAAGTGCGTCACTTTCTCCTCATACGCCATTTTCAACAGTTCGGCGGTAAACGCATTGTCGCGCACACGCTTGCCAGACGACGGAGAAAAGACGTTCAGCCCGAAGGGCCGATCACTCAGCGAGCGTATCTGGCGGATTTCCCTCCGCATGCGCTCGGCCGTCTCAACCGGATCGGCAGTGACGGTCGTCTGGCCGGCATTCGGCCCCAGCACGCCCAATCCACCAGCATTACCGACCGCGGAAACCAGCGTGGCATTTGTCAGCCACGACATTGGCGCCTGGATCAATGGATATTTCGTTTGCAGGATTTCTGTCACTGATTTCAAAAGACGTGTCCTTACCGATGATGCACACAGCACGATGAGTGGGATTGCAGTGTGCACCGGGCAGCGTGGGTACATTGAACGCGTTTGGCCTCACGGGTACATCCTGCAATATGAACTCGGTTAGAGTAAGGCCGCTCGAGCCCTCTACGCACCCATTTTTCTTTGATGGCGTAGAGGGCAAGACGTGGACGTGGCGCGCCTCACACCAATGCCTTCCCTTCCTTGCTCAGAGGGCTCAGCCGGCGAGACCTGAGAGCCTCACCGTTTTCTACGGCGCTCACTCCTTTTCTGCAGCACTCACGGCGAAGGGGGCGACCAACAGATCCTCATCACGCGAGGACGTACCCACCAACAGCTCGAAGTCACCTGGCTCCACAACTCTTTGCGCCTCGGCATTCACGATGCTGAACTCGCGAACCGCCACCTCTAGATCAACGGTCTTCGTCTCACCCGGAGCGATGTCAACCTGCTTATAGGCCTTCAGCTCCTTGTCCACCCAGCTCACCGACGTGACGAGATCGCGAACGTAGACCTGCACAGTCTCCCGCGAGGGACGCGATCCCTCATTGTGCAGGGTCACGCGAGCATGGAGCGTCTGCTCGACCGAATACTCGGAGCGGTCCAGCTGCAGACCGGAGTAGTCCACTCTCGTGTACGAGAGCCCCTGTCCGAAGACGAAAGCCGGTTCCTGGGTGAGATCGGCGTAACGGTCTCCGTGCTGACCACGAATCTGGTTGTAATACACCGGCTGCTGGCCGACGTGACGCGCAAATGAAATCGGCAGGCGTCCCGAGGGCTCGATGGCGCCCGTCATGATCTCGGCGATGGCCCGGCCGCCCTGCATTCCGGGATTTCCCACCCACAGGATGGCAGATGCCTTCTCGGCGGAAGGCGGCAGCACAAGTGGTTTCGACGCCATCATGACAATGACAAAAGGCTTTCCTGTCTTCTCGTGAACCTCGGCGACGGCATCGATGAGCGCATTCTGGGCGCCGAAGAGATTCAGCGTTGCCGTGGAACGTCCCTCTCCGATCAGCTCGATGTGGTCCCCGACCACGAGCACGGAGACATCCGCGGACTCGGCATTGTTTACGGCAGCACCCAACAGCTCAGCATCCACCGGAGCCGGCGAGGCGATCTTCGGCCGCGGCTGACCATCGGGGAAGGTCTCCCCCTTCGGGTTCGCGACAAGATTGAGGATATCCGCGCCGCGTGAATAAGTAACCTGCCATTCGTCGGGAACCTGTGAGCGCAGACCGTCGAGAACGGTAATGATCTTCTCCCTCGGCTGCCCCTTGATCCACGGAGCCTGGCCGGAGCCGCCGGCCCAATCTCCCAGCTGTGTCTGAGCATCGTCGGCGAGTGGCCCGAGAACGGCAATAGTACGTGTATCCTCATCCTTCATCAGAGGCAGCGCTCCGTCATTCTTCAGAAGGACCACGGAACGCCGTGCAATCTCAAGGTTGATGGCCGTGTGTTCCTCGGCACCCATGACCGAGGAAACGGCATCTGGCTCAGGAAGACGAGGATTCTCAAAGAGGCCGAAACGGAATTTGAGTAGCAGAACGCGGCGCACGGCGGCATCGAGAACGGATTCGGACACCAACCCCTTCTCCAGCGCCTCTGCAGCGCCCGTGTAGAAGTTCGGAGTGGTCATCACCAGATCGTTGCCGGCGTTGAGTGCAGCTGCAGCGGCGTGTGCGTAGTCCGGCTGGACTTTCTGTTCCCATACCGTGCGCCCGACGTTGTCCCAATCAGTGATGAGAGTGCCCTGATAACCCCACTCACCGCGCAGCACATCGTTGAGAAGCCATTTGTTGAGAGTGATCGGCGTCCCATCGATAGACTGATAGCCCAGCATAAAGGTCGCCACACCCTCGCGAGCGACGCGTTCGAAGGGCGGCAGGAACCACGAAGCAAGTTTGCGGTGCGTCATGTCCGCCTCGGAGGCGTCACGGCCTCCCTGAGTTTCGGAGTAGCCAGCAAAATGCTTGGCAGTCGCAAGAATCGCCGTCGGATCCTTCAGTCCCTTGCCTTGATACCCGCGAACCATGGCCGAGGCATACTCGCCGATGAGGAAGGGGTCTTCGCCGAAGGTTTCGTCAATTCTGCCCCACCGCAAGTCTCGGGCGATGCAGAGCACCGGTGAAAAGGTCCAGTGGATGCCCGTCGGAGCTGCCTCGCGTGCGGTGACACGTGCCGCCTTCTCCAGCAGTTCTGGGTTCCATGTGGCCGCCATGGTCAGCTGCGTGGGGAAAATGGTCGCCCCTGGCCAGAAGGAATAGCCGTGGATCAGGTCGTCTCCCACCAGAAGTGGAATCCTCAACCGGGTCTGCTTCACGTACTCCGCTGCCTGAAGGAGATCTTCGGGAGAGGTGTGAAGTATCGAACCGACATGCCTGTCCACGATGTCGGATCTAAGGTTCTCCCCCGCTTCCAGTTGCATCAGTTGTCCGATTTTTTCCTCGCGTGTCATCAGCGACAACAGATCACCGGCCCGCTCCTCATCGCTGAGATCGGGATTGAGATAATCATGCTCATACTGTGTCATTACAGCCCTCTTATTCTCGCACTTCTCGTACTGTCGTTGGCTCTCCACCGGAGGCGGCATCCGCGGCGCCACCGGTCCTTTTCTCACTACCGAGAGTATGACTTTTACTGTAGCGAACAAGCACAACAAAGATGCATACACAAAAGAGGTTTTCCACGCACTGACAGGCGTGGCACTGGCAACTGCGGCACCGGTAACTTCAGACCGATGAAAGGCAGGACAGCGAAGGATAGAACAAAGAAGAACTCACGTCTCGGAATATTCCTTATCGATGACCTTCCACAATTGGTCCGCCGCGTTTTCCACGGTGTCATTGACGATCACGACGTCGAATTCCTTCTCCGCCGCCAACTCGATCTTGGCGGTCTCAAGACGCTTACGGCGCTCCTCATCGTTTTCGGTGCCTCGGGAGGCGAGCCGTGTCACCAAGTCCTCGAAGCTCGGAGGTGCCAGAAACACCGACAGCACTTCGAGTCCGAGCTCCGCCGCACGCTGCTTCACCCTACGTGCACCTTGGAGATCGATTTCGAGAATGGTCGGCACCCCCTTTTCAAGGTGGTCAAGAACCGGCTGCAGAGGCGTTCCGTAATGTGCCATGTTGTGCACCAGAGCAGTTTCTAGGAATTTTCCTTCGCGCTGCATGGTGGCGAATTCGTCCTCAGTGACGAAGAGATAGTTCTTTCCGTCGATCTCACCGGGCCGCGGCTCACGCGTCGTCGCCGAAACCGATACCCAGATTTCAGGGTGTTGGGCGAGAAGAGTCGCCTCCACCGTTCCCTTTCCGACAGCGGTGGGTCCCGTCAACACAATGAGGCGTCGCTGTCGTTGAAGCGCCGACGATGTGGCGGAAGTTGCGGAGGCGCTCAGTTCCTCGGAATTGCTCATGCCCATATCTTTCTTAACCTTCTTCATACTTCATGCAGAGACGCTGTTGGCCCAGTATTGTCCTGGTGTTGGTCCGGTGTTGTCTAATGTTCGACGGGTGATTCACTGCCGGACACCACAGAGCGGACCTCGTTCTGGGTTGATTCTATCGTGTCATGGAGTGCCTTCAGGTCCGGCCCCGCCGTGCTCAGCGAGTGCGACACACTCACAACCACGGTTCCGTCATGGGCAGTGTGGCCGGTGTCATCTTTCCCATGCCCGAGCAGCGAGGCAAGACTCTTCGCCCGATCTCCGTCCCATTCGTAACTGGAGGAGAGGATGGGGCCATTGTAGGAGGTCAGCGGAAAATGTGAAACCTCTTCATACATCTGGGCGTCCACGGCAGTTCCGATGGAAAGACCGATGGAGCCAATGCCTTCCTCGACGCCCTTCTCCATGAGAGTGGTGTCATTAAAACGGGCCGCCTCACGAATGATGCCTTCCGCCACAGTCTCCCCTGCATGGACGCCCGACTGACGCACTGCCGAATGGAGATGAACGGCACTCGGAGAGACACCGATGGAGGCGATGAAGACACCGCGATCACGTTCGACGGCCGCCCTCAGAAAGGGTCTGATCGAATCGAAGCCGAAATATGGCAGGATGGTGACGGCGTCGGCAGCCAAGGGCGAAGAGTCCTCTAAGTACACATCGATGAAGGAAGCAAGAGACGATGCCGAACCACCGCGCGAAGTGTCGAGAATGGTGACAAAGCCACCCTTTTTGGCGGCGTACAGAATACGCTCCATCACCGCGATGCCGGGAGAACCGAAACGTTCGAAAAACGCACTGGGAAACTCGACGATGCCCACCTTCCCCAACGATGCCTGCAGCATGCGCATGGAGAAACGTTCCAGGCTGTCGGGTGACACCTCATATCCCCACGCGGCGAGAATCTCCTCATCAGGATGAATTCCCACGCACAGGGGGCCGTAGTGCGCGACCACAGAGCGGAGCCGTTCCCCGAAGGGAATGCCAGCCGCTGTGGTGGTCATGAAATCTTCTGCCATAGGTCCTGTCATAGGTCGTGCAAGGGACGAAAAACCCGTCGGCAGGCTGTGCCGACGGGTCAATCGGATCTTGCCTCTTTATTCTTCAGTTTTTCTTGTCTCCGCTTCCTGCTTCTCAAGTGTAAACAATTGCTGGGCGTGCTCCTGAATGCTCAGGATCTGGAAGTCGTTCTTCTTCACGGCTTCGATGGCCAGCAGAGCCGCCGAGAACTCGGTGAGGGTGGTGAAAAGCGGGAGATCCGCAGCAATGGTTGCGGACCGGATCGCATAACCATCCGACCGAGAATCACGCGAACTCGGCGTGTTCACCACCATATTAATGGTTCCTTCTTCGATGAGCTGAACCACATCCTTCTTCCGTGGCTGTGCCGGCGCTGCGTCAGCTGCCACAGTGCCATTTGATGAGGAGGCGGCGCTGCCGTTCTCCTCCCCCTCGGTCTGGGTATGCTCTATATCCAGCTTTCCGACGAGTTCGACATCCATGCCGTAGCGGCGCAGGACGGAAGCGGTGCCCTTGGTGGCCCAGATCTTGAATCCAAGTTCGTGGAGGCGCACGGCAAGCAGAGGCAGATTCCGCTTGTCGGAGTCGTTCACCGAGATGAAGGCGTTGCCGGACGTCGGCAGACCACCCTCATAGGCAGCCAGCTGACTCTTTGCAAAGGCGTGTGGGAAGTCACGGTCAAAGCCCATCACCTCACCGGTGGAGCGCATCTCCGGCCCCAGCTGGATGTCGACGGTTCGACCCACTGGAGTGCGGAACCGCTTGAAGGGAAGAACCGCTTCCTTCACGGCGACGGGCTGCCCCGGGTGAAGTGTTCCTCCGTCTCCCACGGGAAGGAGCAGGCCGCGGTCACGCTGCTGTTGAACCGTCTCCCCTGCCATGATGCGGGAGGCCGCACGGGCGAGGGAAACGCCCGTTGCCTTGGAAGCGAAGGGAACCGTGCGGGAGGCACGAGGATTCGCCTCGATGACGTAGAGAGTGTTGGACATGAGCGCGTACTGGACGTTGATGAGTCCCCGGACGCCCACGTTCTTGGAGATGGCGTACGTGGCCTTGCGGAGACGTTCGATCTGATCGTCGCTCAGCGTGCTCGGTGGCAGTACGCAGGCAGCGTCACCGGAATGGACGCCGGCATCCTCCACATGCTCCATTACACCGCCGATGTACAGCTCGTCGCCATCAAACAGCGCGTCCACATCGATCTCAATGGCATCGTCAAGGAATTTATCGATCAACAGCGGAGACGCCAAGCGACCCGTCATTGCGGTATCGGCTTCAGCCGCCTTGAGGGCACGGTTCACGTAGGTGGTCAGCTGCTCGTTGTCGTAGACGATTTCCATGCCACGACCGCCGAGGACGTAGGACGGGCGCACCAGTACGGGATAGCCGATGGAGTGCGCGGCCTCGAGGGCCTCGTCGAGCGAATGCGCCGTTCCATACTTCGGAGCCAGCAGATGAGATTCCTTCAGCACGTCACCGAAGAGCTCGCGGTTCTCCGCAAGGTCGATGGACTCGGGGCTGGTGCCAAGAATCGGCACTCCGGCCTCCTTCAGACGCGCCGCCAAAGACAACGGCGTCTGTCCACCCAGCTGAACGATGACACCCTTGACGGGTCCTTGCTTCAGTTCTGCCTCATAGATCTCAAGGACATCCTCAAAGGTGAGCGGCTCGAAATACAGGCGGTCGGAAACATCGTAGTCCGTGGAAACCGTCTCCGGGTTGCAGTTGACCATGATGGTGTCATAGTCCTTGCCAAGCTCCTGAACGGCATGGACGCAGGTGTAATCGAATTCGATGCCCTGACCGATACGGTTTGGACCCGAGCCCAGAATGATGACTGCCTCGCGCTTGCGGTGAGTGAGTTCTGACTCGTCCGCGTAGCAGGAGTAGTAATACGGCGTCACGGCGTCGAACTCTGCGGCGCAGGTATCCACCGTCTTGTAGACCGGACGGAGACCGTAGCCCCAGCGCATCTCACGGATCGCGTCCTCGCCCTTGTCTCCCAACCCACGCAGATGGGCGATCTGCAAATCGCTCAAGCCTGTTTTCTTGGCCTTCAAAAGCAGTTGTGGCGTCAGACTGGCCGCATCCTTGATGTCGAGTGCCGTCTGATTGATCTCGGCAAACTGCTCGATGAACCACGGGTCGATCTTGGTGGCGTTGAAAATCTGCTCGTTGGTGGCACCGCCCCACATGGCTCGCTGAATCTGAAGATAGCGGTATTCCGTGGGCGTGCGCATCTGTGCGAGAAGGCTACGGACCTCTTCCTCATGCGGTTTCTCACCATCCCAGGTGAACTTCATGTCGCGCTTGTCGATGGAACGCATGGCCTTGCCCAAGGATTCCTGGAAGTTTCCGGCCAACGCCATGGCCTCTCCGACTGACTTCATGGAGGTTGTGAGCGTGGTGTCGGCACCTGGGAACTTCTCGAAGGCGAAGCGTGGAATCTTGGTCACCACATAATCGATGGTCGGCTCGAAGCTGGCCGGAGTCGACTGCGTGATGTCGTTGCGGATCTCGTCAAGTGTGTAGCCGAGCGCCAGCTTGGTGGCGATCTTTGCGATCGGGAAGCCGGTGGCCTTCGATGCCAGAGCCGAGGAGCGCGAGACGCGCGGATTCATTTCGATGACGATGATGCGTCCGGTGTCGGGATTCACGGCGAACTGAATGTTGCAGCCGCCAGTGTCCACGCCGACACCACGGATGATGGCGATGGCGATGTCACGCATACGCTGATACTCGCGGTCGGTCAAGGTGAACAGGGGCGCCACCGTAATGGAATCACCGGTATGGACACCCACCGGATCCACGTTTTCAATCGGGCACACCACGACGACGTTGTCCTTTGCGTCGCGCATGAGCTCAAGCTCGTATTCCTTCCAACCCTCGATGCCCTCTTCGACGAGGACTTCGGACGTCGGGGAATAGTGCAGTCCCGCCCCGGCGATGCGCTGAAGTTCGGCCTCGTCGTGTGCAATGCCAGAACCGAGACCTCCCATGGTAAAGCTGGGGCGTACGACGACGGGGAAACCGAGTTCGGCGACTGCTGCCTTCACTTCCTCCATAGTGTGCGCGATGAGAGAGCGCGCGGACTCGCCACCCGCCTTCTCCACGACCTTCTTGAACTGTTCGCGGTCCTCGCCACGATCGATGGCCTCAAGGCTCGCACCGATGAGTTCGACGTTGTACTTCTTGAGCACGCCCGCCGCGCCGAGAGCTTCGGCGGCGTTGAGAGCGGTCTGACCTCCCAGAGTCGGAAGGAGCGCATCGGGACGTTCCTTGGCGATGATCCGTTCGAGGATGGGAACGGCAATCGGCTCAATATACGTTGCGTCCGCAACTTCGGGATCGGTCATGATGGTGGCGGGGTTGGAATTCACCAGGATGACGCGAACGCCCTCCTCCTGAAGAACTCGGCACGCCTGCGTCCCCGAATAGTCAAACTCGGCCGCCTGCCCGATCACGATGGGGCCGGAGCCAATCACCATGACGGACTTGATGTCGGAACGCTTAGGCATTCTGCTGCTCCTTCTCCGCGCCGGCGTCAAGGCCGGACTTATGTGACTTCATGAGATCGACGAAGCGATCAAAAAGATATGCGGCATCGTGGGGGCCACCGGCCGCTTCGGGATGGTACTGCACTGAAAAAGCCGGGATATCGAGGCACTCAAGCCCCTCCACCACGTTGTCATTGAGATCGACATGCGACACCTTGGCCCTGCCGTAACGGCCGCCGTCGTAAGGCGTCATCACCTCACCATCGAGCGGTGCATCCACCGCGAAACCGTGGTTATGGGCGGTGATTTCCACCTTACGGGTACGCAGGTCCATCACGGGTTGGTTGACGCCACGGTGTCCGAACTTCAGCTTGTAAGTGCCGAAACCGAGCGCCCTTCCGAGCAGCTGGTTGCCGAAGCAGATGCCGAAGAACGGGTAGCCGGCATCGAGCACCTCGCGCAGAAGGCTAACCTCGCGGTCCGCGGTGCTGGGATCCCCCGGTCCGTTCGAGAAGAAGATACCGTCGGGAGAGAGGACTTCAAGGCTCTGCAGCGTACTGTCGGCAGGCACGACATGGACGCGGCATCCGCGCTCCGCCAACCGGTGCGGCGTCATTCCCTTGATTCCGAGGTCGACTGCCACCACGGTGAAGAGAGGCTCCTTGCCTTCATACTCACCTTGGGGCTCGATGGTGTACCGCTCCCCCGTCGTCACCTCGTCGACCAGGTTCTGTCCGGCCATCTCCGCACTGCCGCGCACGATGGCGAGCAGATCTTCGATGGATTTCAGCCCATTGGACTGTGCGGATTCCGTGAGCGCCTCACCGGAGAAGATGCCCGCGCGCATGACACCAGCGGAACGCAGATGACGCACCAGTTTACGAGTGTCGATATGTGAAATACCGACGATCTGTTGCTCGTCGAGATCTTCCTGCAGGCTGCGCTGTGCACGCCAGTTGCTCACAACGGGGCTCGGCTCGCGCACCACGTACCCCGCAACCCAGATTTTTGCAGATTCGGGATCCTCCGAGTTCACACCAGTGTTGCCGATGTGTGGGAAGGTCTGGATGACGATCTGCTTGTCATAGCTGGGATCCGTCAGGGTTTCCTGGTAGCCGGTCATGCCCGTGGAGAAAACGATTTCTCCTGTAGTCATGCCAAGGGCCCCGAACGGGGCCCCTACGTAAACCTGACCATCTTCCAAAACAAGAACTGCATCTGAAGGTGAAAAATGGATTTCCGATGGTGTGACGTCCGTAGCATTCAGGCTCACGAATCCCCCTTAAGAAGAGATTGGATTTTCTCTTACCTTAATAATCGGTATGGATAAACAGGGTGTTACTCAGAGGCGTCTTCAGTGGGAACCGCAAACTGTGACAGGTCGAGATCATCAAGATCCTGCGCCTCATCGACGGATTCATTCTCGGTACGAGAATTGTCCTCACTGTGAAACTCATCGTCAGCGCGTGCCTCATCTACAGACTCGCTCTTATTCTCTGCTTGCTCATCCTCTGCGCGAGAATCGTCTTCAGCACGAGAGGCAGCCTCTGTACTGGAGCCGTCCTCTGCACGAAGACCGCTACCAGAGTCTTCGGCGGTCTTAGAGGCGACAGCGTTCTCCGAAGCCTCAGACGTCTCCAAGATGGTTGAAGATTCCGAAACGTCCGTTGCTTCTGACGTTTCTGAAGTTTCTGAAGTTTCCGAAATCTCAGGTTCCGGAGCAACTTCAGGATCGTCCGCCACAGCACTCAAAACGCCATGGAGAAATGCCGGAGCGTCATAGTCGGAAAGCTTCTTGGCAAGCTGGATGGCCTCATCGATGGCCACTCCCTGGGGAATCTCCTTGTTATAGACAAGCTCCCAGACACCGATGCGCAGAATGTTGCGGTCGACCACCGGCATACGGCGAACTTGCCACGTTTCGGAATGATCGTTCAGGACACTGTCGATATGGCGACGATGCTGTGCAACTCCCCGTACGATTTCAACCGCATAGTCAGGTAGCGGGGTCTGTGCACCAGGGTTCTCAAGGCGCTCAGAAAGAAGGGACAGGATATCCTGTCCCTTCTCGTCCGCTTCATAGAGTGTGTTCAACGCCCTCTTGCGGGCAGTAGATCGTGCCATCTATCAGTTCTCGCGTCCCAGGTAAGAGCCGTCACGGGTGTCGACCTTGACTTTTTCACCTTCGCCGACGAAGAGAGGAACCTGAATCTCGGCACCTGTCTCCACCGTGGCCGGCTTGGTACCAGCGTTTGAACGGTTGCCCTGCAGACCGGGCTCCGTGTGAGTGACCTGCAAAATCACCGAGGCGGGAAGTTCAACGCTCAACGGGTTGCCGTCGTGGAAGCTGACGATGCAATCGGTTCCTTCGAGAAGGAACTTCTCCTGATCGCCGATGAGGGCTTCCGGAATCATGACCTGATCATAAGTGGTCATGTCCATAAAAACGAAGCTGTCAGCATCGCGGTACGAATACTGAAGGGTGCGGTTGTCGACCGTCTCGAATTCCATCTTCATACCCGCGTTGAACGTGCGTTCCACGATCTTTCCCGTGAGGACGTTCTTGATGGTCGTGCGGACGAAGGCTGGGCCCTTGCCCGGCTTCACGTGCTGGAACTTTGTCACAGTCCACAGATTTCCATCCAGGTTGAGGACAGAACCATTCTTAATATCATTGGTCGTTTGTGCCACTTTTAATCCACCTACCGAATCATCGAATTTTGCCTTGACCATTATGCCACAGCCCCCAAACGGTTCTGTGCGCGGGGCAAGGCTCTCTCTTTACCGTTGTAACAGTAACCCCTCACAATGTCGCCAAGCATTTCACGGAGATCACAAGGAAGTCCCGCCTGAATACATGCAAGAGCGACGCACACAAAAAGACCCGAGGACGAATCCCCGGGTCTTTGAGTGAATAATCTCAGCGATTATCAGGCATCGATCTTGGTCACACGACCAGAACCAACGGTACGGCCACCTTCACGAACTGCGAAGGTCAGGCCCTCTTCCATAGCGATTGGCTGGATGAGCTGAACCTTGAAGGTTGCGTGATCGCCAGGCTGAACCATCTCGACACCTTCCGGCAGCTCGATGACGCCAGTGACGTCCGTGGTGCGGAAGTAGAACTGAGGACGGTAGTTCGAGAAGAACGGCGAGTGGCGGCCACCCTCGTCCTTGGTCAGAACGTAGACCTCAGCCTCGAACTGGGTGTGAGGGGTCACAGAACCTGGAGCAGCGACGACCTGGCCACGCTCGACCTGGTCACGGTTGATGCCGCGGAGCAGCAGACCGGTGTTGTCGCCAGCCTCTGCCTCGTCCATCTGCTTGTGGAAGGTCTCGATGGAGGTAACCGTCGTGGTCTGCGTGTCGCGGAGACCAACGATCTCAACGGTGGTGTTGATGGGGAGCTTGCCGCGCTCAACACGACCGGTGACAACGGTTCCACGGCCGGAGATGGTGAAGACATCCTCGATCGGCATCAGGAAGGGCTTGTCGAGATCGTGGACAGGAGTCGGGATGTACTCGTCGACTGCATCCATGAGCTGCTTGACAGTCTCAACCCAGTGCTCGTGATCCGGAGCGTCATCGTGCAGTGCGCCGTAGGCGGAGGTGCGGATGATCGGGCAGTCGCGGTCGAAACCGTTCTCCTCGAGGAGATCGCGGACTTCTTCCTCAACGAGCTCGATGAGCTCTTCGTCGTCGACCATGTCGCACTTGTTCAGTGCAACGAGGATCTTCGGGACACCGACCTGCTTTGCGAGCAGAACGTGCTCACGGGTCTGAGCCATAGGACCATCGGTGGCGGCAACCACGAGGATTGCGCCATCCATCTGAGCGGCACCGGTGATCATGTTCTTGACATAGTCAGCGTGGCCTGGAGCGTCGACGTGTGCGTAGTGACGCTTCTCGGTCTGGTACTCGATGTGTGCGATGTTGATGGTGATACCGCGCTGCTTCTCTTCAGGAGCTGCGTCAATCTGGTCGAAATCGTACTCAGGGTTGATGTCTGGGTACTCTTCGTGCAAAACCTTGGAAATAGCTGCGGTGAGGGTGGTCTTACCGTGGTCAACGTGACCAATGGTACCGATGTTAACGTGCGGCTTAGTGCGCTCGTACTTGGCCTTTGCCATGTGTGTCCTCCTGGACGTCTCGTAGTTTGCTCCAACTCTCTGAGTCAAAGCCCCGCTACATTTTACTGGGTATTTGAACTTCTTGCTACTGAAGTGTTCCGTCCCCGGTCAACAGAAACAGTTTATACCGTTGACCGCAGACGAAACGCTTCTGACGATGTGTGTTGCACCGTCGGCGGAATAACTACTCTCCGCGCTGATTCTTGATGATCTCTTCTGCAACGGCCTTCGGGACCTCTGCATAGGAATCCATCTGCATGGTGTACATTGCACGACCCTGCGTCCTGGAACGCAGATCGCCGATGTAACCGAACATCTCGGAGAGTGGAACCTTCGCATCGACGACCTTGACACCGGTGGCGTCGGTCATCGACTGGATCTGTCCACGACGAGAGTTGAGATCGCCGATAACGTCACCCATGTACTCCTCTGGGGTACGCACCTCGACGGCCATAATAGGCTCGAGGATGACCGGCTTTGCCTTTGGAGCAGCTTCCTTGAACGCCATGGAACCGGCGATCTTGAAGGCCATCTCCGAAGAATCGACCTCGTGCATCTGACCATCGGTCAGCTCCACCTTGACACCAACGACCGGGAAGCCAGCGACGATACCCGACTCCATGGCCTCCTTGATGCCGGCCTCAATGGAAGGAATGAATTCCTTCGAAATGTGGCCGCCGGTGACCAAGTTGTCGAACTCGAAGTCGTTGCCGTCCGAAGTGTCCAGAGGCATAAGGTTGATCTGGATCTTTGCGAACTGACCCGAACCACCAGTCTGCTTCTTGTGGGTGTAGGAGTAGTTCATGACCGGCTTGCGGATCGCCTCGCGATAAGCAACCTGCGGCTTACCGACGTTGCATTCCACGTGGAATTCACGGCGCATACGATCAACCAGGATGTCGAGCTGAAGCTCGCCCATACCGGAGATCAGCGTCTGGCCGGACTCTTCATCGGTCTTGACCTGGAACGTCGGGTCCTCATCGGACAGACGTGCCAGAGCGACGCTCATCTTCTCCTGATCAGCCTTGGTCTTGGGCTCAACCGCAACCTCGATAACCGGGGTGGGGAAGGTCATGGACTCAAGGGCGATGGGATGAGCCTCGTCGCAGAGGGTGTCTCCGGTGGAGACGTTCTTCAAACCGACGAAAGCATAGATGTTTCCGGCGATAGCCTCGTCGACTGGGATCTCCTTGTCGGAGTGCATCTGGAAGAGCTTACCGATACGTTCCTTCTTATCCTTGGTGGAGTTCAGCACGGACTGGCCGGGCTTCACAGAACCGGAATAAACGCGAACGTAGACGAGCTTGCCGTAGAACGGGTGAGCTGCGATCTTGAACGCCAGAGCCGAGAAGGGCTCGTCGACGCGTGGCTTGCGATCGATTTCGATGGACTCATCGGAAGGATCGTAACCCTTGATTGCAGGAACATCCTCAGGGCTCGGCAGGTAATCGATAACGGCATCGAGCATGGGCTGAACGCCCTTGTCCTTGAAAGCCGTTCCGCAGAACACTGGGTACGCTTCGGAGTTGATGGTGAGCTTACGAACGGCGGCACGAATCTCGGGCTCGGTGATTTCCTCGCCCTCGAAGTACTTGTTCATGAGCTTGTCATCGGTGTCCGCCACGGTCTCGAGGAGTTCAGCACGATACTTGTCGCACGTTTCCTTGAGGTCCTCGGGGATCTCGACGGTCTCGTAGGTAGCACCCTTGTCGGAATCATCCTTCCAGACATAGGCAACCATGCGAACGAGATCGCATACGCCGACGAAGTCGTTCTCGGCGCCGATCGGGACCTGCATGACGATTGGCTTAGCCTTCAGCTTCTCCTTGATGGTGTCGACCGAATAGAAGAAGTTCGCGCCCAGCTTGTCCATCTTGTTGATGAAGCAGATGCGGGGAACGTTGTACTTATCAGCCTGACGCCATACGGTCTCGGACTGAGGCTCAACGCCTTCCTTGCCATCGAAAACTGCCACAGCGCCGTCGAGCACGCGAAGCGAACGCTCGACCTCGGCCGTGAAGTCCACGTGACCAGGGGTGTCGATGATGTTGACCTGGAAACGATCCTTGGGGTCGTGGGACTGACGGTTCCAGAAAGCGGTAATTGCGGCAGACGTAATGGTGATGCCGCGTTCCTTTTCCTGATCCATCCAATCCATCGTCGAAGCACCATCATGGGTTTCGCCGATCTTGTAGTTGACGCCGGTGTAATAAAGGATGCGCTCTGTAGTCGTTGTCTTTCCGGCATCAATGTGCGCCATGATGCCGATATTGCGGACCTTAGTAAGGTCCGTGAGCACGTCTAGTGCCATCTATATTCCTAACTCTCTTGCCTAATTACCAGCGGTAATGTGCGAAGGCCCTGTTGGCCTCTGCCATCTTGTGCGTGTCCTCGCGGCGCTTCACAGAAGCACCGAGACCGTTCGAGGCATCGAGAATCTCGTTGGCAAGACGCTCTGCCATGGTCTTCTCACGGCGTGCACGGCTGAAGTCAGTCAGCCAGCGCAGAGAAAGAGTGTTGGCGCGGTTGGGCTTGACCTCCACAGGAACCTGGTAGGTTGCGCCACCGACACGGCGGGAGCGAACCTCGAGGCTCGGACGAATGTTGTCAAGAGCGCGCTTCAGAACTGCAACGGGCTCCTGATCGGTCTTGGCCTTGACCTGATCCAAAGCCGAGTACACGATGTTCTCTGCGATGGACTTCTTGCCGTCAAGAAGAATCTTATTGATGAGCTGGGCGACTACCGTCGAACCGTAGATGGGATCTGGCAGAAGCTCGTGTTTCTTGGATGGTCCTTTGCGTGACATATCACTTAGCCTTCTTTGCACCGTAGAGTGAACGACCCTGCTTGCGATCCTTCACACCCTGCGTATCGAGTGCGCCACGAACGATGTGGTAACGGACGCCTGGAAGATCCTTCACACGTCCGCCGCGAACGAGGACGATGGAGTGTTCCTGCAGGTTGTGGCCTTCGCCGGGAATGTAGGCAGAAACCTCAATACCCGAGCTGAGCTTCACACGTGCGACCTTACGAAGTGCCGAGTTCGGCTTCTTCGGGGTGGTGGTGTAAACACGGGTGCACACGCCGCGACGCAGCGGGCTTCCCTTGAGTGCCAAAGTCTTTGATTTCTTCGACTTCGGCTTGCGTCCCTTGCGGACGAGCTGTTCTATAGTTGGCAACTTTTCTCCGATTCAACTGAGTTTCGTTTTTGTGCTTCAAACCGCCACACTGCGGCCCGACGCCCGAAAAAATCGGAGTCAGCCAACAGTCCACCGGCCCGATGGCCCCTTGCTCTCGTCATTCCATTGCTGGTCTGTTTCAGTGAGCCCGAGGATATCCCGCAGTGACACCCGAAGGAGGCATTGCGGCACATACAATTGGCAAGTTTAGCACGCGGCTGGACAAGTGAACACCACGTACTTGAACTTTTACTTTCGGCTACGACCGTGAGGCGACTGCGCACTGCGCACACTAATTCTGCACACTGCACTCTACCGTACTAGGTGTCAACGCACCGAGCCTACGCTGCACCCTCACCTGCGCTCTACATGCCCCTGCCAGCTGCCCGCTGCCGCATTCGACCACAGTAGTGCAATTTTCTTATCTTCCCGTTCATCCTCCGGTGGAATGTAGTGACACACCTCCGGAGACCATGGAGAGGAGAGAAATGACCGCACCACCACAACTCGCTGGCTACCGGTTCATCCGTGTCATTGGCTCGGGCGGAACCGCCGACGTCTATCTGTATGAGCAGCAGGTGCCGCAGCGCCGTGTTGCCATTAAAGTGGATAAGTTTCCTTTAGAGGGAGATGCTGCACGACGCCGCTTCCACACGGAGGCCAACACGATGGCGAGGTTGGCTGCCCATCCCACCATTCTCACCCTCTACGACGCATCTGTTACGCCGGACGGCCATGGATATCTCGTCCTTGAATACGCTCCCGCCGGCAATTACGAGCAGCTGAGCGAAAAACACCCACCCACCCCAAGACAGGTCCTCGATGTCGGAGTACGCGTATGCGGTGCGCTTTACACGGCCCACCATGCGGGAATCCTTCACCATGATGTGAAACCCACCAACATCCTTGTTTCACAGCAAGGCACACCGCTTCTCGCTGATTTTGGGATCTCCTCTCCCCTTTACGATCCGCAGGACTCAGGAGGATATTCCCCTCTATGGGCGGCTCCCGAAGTACTTCGTGAACATGGGCACGGTGACGAGAAGAGCGACATCTACTCTTTGGCGGCCACTCTCATCGGACTGTTGAGGGGCCGCTCCCCCTTCGTCCTTGCCTTTGAACCCCGTAGCCGAAAAGAGCTGGAAAACACTGTCCTTACCAAGGAATTACCACCTTTTAACCGGATAGGGCTACCGAAAGAGTGGGAACAACCTTTCAGAAAAGCTCTGGACAAGAATCCGGAAAACCGCCATTACTCGGCACTGGAATTCGCACGGGACCTTCAGAGGATTCAGCACGACGTCTATGGGTCACAGACCCCGGTGGAGGCCCGTGGAGCAGCCCCCTACCTTGACGCAGCCATTGCTCGAGTCGAATCTACTGAATCTGAAAATCGCCCGCACCCTCCCTCCAGACACATGGAAGGACATCATCATAAAACTACGCAATCCCTCACTGCGTGGCCGAAGATCGGCCCCATCATCATGGTCATAACATTCCTCATGGGCGTTGCGTCCGCAGCATGGTTCTTTGTCCTTCAGCCAAACACCACCGATGCCGCAGGGATTTCTCCGAGCCGGGAATCGACACAAATCACTCCCACTCCCACAAAGGATGGTGACACCGATATTGCCATTGCACCCACCGCTGAAGAAGTACCCTCTCCACATGCAAAGAAGAACGTGATCAATGGCACCACCGCTACGTTCGAGTGGACAAACCCAGCTCCCACGCCGAAAGATGCCTATTTCTGGAAACGTCTTTCGGCAGATGGCTCGGTACCAAATGACGCCTCTGGTTCAACCACGAAAGAGACAACACTGCAGGTGGGAAACGTCACAGCCTCACAGCTGTGTCTCCAAGTGAGTCTGGTACGTTCCAACCGTCAGATGAGTCGGGCACCACTGACACTCTGCGCCACAAGGGCGGAATAATGCATTGCGTCCGGCAAAGGCACGACACCGCCCTCTCCGCCCAGAGGCCCAGTAGAAAACGGATACTTCCGTGGGTCTGCGCCGGGGCGCTGCTGTCACTTATCGTTGCGGCCTTCATCGTGAGCTCCATCAGACAGGAACATCCTCACCTCGACAACGGCTCGGTCTGGATAACCTCGCTGCATGATGGCAAAGCGGCTCGTTTCAATCCCTTCATCGAGGAGGCGGATGCTTCCGTGGCGGCGAGTGGAGCAACCTTCGACGTGGAACAAAGGGGAAATGCCACTCTTCTCAACGACCAGGAAAAGGCTTATTCCATCGACGCGGCGACACTCTCGACCGACATGCAGACAGTGAAAACCACGCAGACGGAAGTCCTGATGGGAGGGAGCACAGCGGTTCTCTTCGATTCCACGTCCGGAAAAGTGTGGATCACTTCTCCGGCCACCATAAGCACCGTCACACAGACCAGCGAGCCGACCACCGTTGTGGGGCGCGGAAGCCGTGTTACGGTGGCAAGCAACGGCGACACCTATATCTATAACGCTGCGGACGGTTCGGTCTCTCGCTACGATGTTGGCACTCATCCGAACAGCGACACTGGCAAACCGACAGACTCCAGCACCATCACGGAAGGAAAGACCCTCCACGCACAAGCTTTGACGGCAGTGGGCGAAACAGCTGTTATTCTTGCCGACAACACGCTGCACTGGGCAGGGCATCACGTAACGCTCGCAGGGCATACAGACTTTGTGTTGCAGAAAACGCCATCGGATTCACACCACCATGAATCTGTTGCGCTCGCGAGCGCACAGGGCCTCACACTTGTAAACCTCACCACCGAGAAAATCACCGAATTTCACAGGACTGGCAAGGGGCTGCCGGCAGCTCCCGTCTCCTTGGGAAACTGTCTTTACGGTGCATGGGCGTCCACCACGGAAAGCTATGCGAAGATCTGTGCAGATCAGGATTCCACGCCATTGGAAAACTGGAAAGATGAGGAGGGAGGGACAGAGGAGAATCCTTTCCTTTCCCTCCCTCAGATCACTGCCACGTCAGTGCTGGTCTTCAGGGTGAATCATCGACAGGTCATCCTCAACGACGCAGCAAATGGCAATGTCTGGAACCCCAGCAGCTCCTCGGACGTCATCAAAATCGAGTGGAACAGACTCACACCACAAGAGAAAAAGGCCACTGGCGAGACACAGCAATCAGTGCATACCCAGCATGATTTTGCCGAAAACTGCGTGGGCAAGGACACTACCACCACAGCGAATGCCGACGAGTTCGGTTCTCGCAGCGGAGAGCGTCAAATCCTCGACGTCCTGCGCAATGATCGTCAGACCTCCTGCGGCGTGCTGCGAATAGAGAAGATAGAACCAATCGAGGCACGCCAAGGCAGAGTCTCACGCATCTACAACGGTCGCTATCTTCAGCTCGATCTCACCAAGGAAGCTCGCGGACATCTCGCTTTCAATTACTCCATATCGGATGGACGCGGCCAGACCTCCTCGGCGACAGTCCAAGTGGCAATAGTGAGCAATTCCGTCAACAACGCCCCACAGCAAAGCGACCCTCCATTGGATACCTTCGTCGAACAGGAAGCGACGGTCACCGTCAACGCCCTCGCAGGCTTCACGGATCCCGAGGGAGACACTCTCATGCTGACGGCGGCGAGAATAAAAAACTCCAACGAATCCACCGTCACGATCCGTCCGGATGGACAACTCATCTTCGATGCCGGAACAGTGCAAGAAGGACGCGTCGTGGTCGAAACGACGGTCAGCGATGGAGCGCACAGTGCCACAGGGCTTCTCTACTTTTCCATCAAACCGGCGAAATCCTTGAAGCCCCTCCTCGATCCAGTGATGAGAAAAGTGGAACCAGGAAAAAGAATAAGGGTGACGTTGAAGGATTCCCTCCACGGAAATTCCGCATCAACGCCCCAACTCATATCCGTCAAACAACCGGACAATGCAACTGTCGTCAGCGAAACCGACACCACGAGCTTTACCTTTTCGGCCACCACCACCGGCACCTACTATGTCTCCTACACAGTGCGTCAGGGAGATAACGAAGCGCTTGGCATGGCACGTCTCGACGTGGCAGAGCTCGACGACTCCGATCTCGCACCCCTCGCCGTTAGCGATATGGCGATTCTGGATTCGACAAACAGCGTCATCGTGGAACCGCTCACCAACGACGTAGATCCTCTGGGAGGAGTGCTCGCCCTCACCGATGTAACGGTCAGCGATGGTTCCGGCATCAAGACGGGACTGATACATCACCAACGGCTCTACATCACCGTTGGAAAAACTCCGGCCACGCCACTGAGGGTCAGTTATACCGTTGTCAATGCGCACGCCAGTTCCACAGGTTGCATCACAGTGCGCCCCGCTTCCCTTTCTCCTCCGAGCATGGTGCCGAAACCTTTGCCTCTCACCGCCACTGTGCGGCAAGGCGGTATCGTCACCATTCCTGTGATCGACTCCATGAAATCAGCGGATGAAGCCGGTCTCCGCCTCGGCCCGACACTTACCTACGATGAAGCCTTTAAAGGTCTCGCCTTCATTTCAGGCGACACCATCCGTTATCAGGCACCGAACAAGATTGGAACCTACACCGCCACCTACTCGGTGAGTGACTCCTCCGGCAACAGCGCTTCGTCAACCATCACGCTCAAGGTGCACAAAAAGAATGCACAAACAAAAAGGAAGCCCCAACCAAAAGATATCGAGGCGCGCGTGGTGGCAGGTAGAAAAGCAAAGATCCCCATTCCCCTCACCGGCATTGACCATGACGGCGACGACGTAACCCTCCTCGGGCTTGGCAACATCGCGCCTCTCCAAGGACGCATCACCGAAGTGGGCGCCGATTACCTCATCTACGAGGCGTACCCCGATTCATCGGGAACCGACACCTTTCACTACGCTGTGGAGGATTGGAGCGGACAGCGCGTCACCGCACAGGTACGTGTCGGAATCCTCAAAGCCTCGGTAGGCAATGGCGTCGTCGCACGCGATGACATGATTCAGATGAGGCCAGACCGCGAGGTGGACGTACCCGTCATCCTCAACGATCTCTCGGAAAGCGATGACTCACTCGTCCTCCAAGGAAACCTCGAGACGCGGGGCATAGGCAACGTCACTCTGGAGGGCAACCTGGTGAAATTCACCACTCCGCATCAGCAGGGCGACTACTACGTCACCTATACGGTGGAAAATGAGGCTGGCATCGCGGATACGGCGACTCTTACCGTCCGCGTGAGCGCCACGGCTCCCCTCTCCGCACCCACGGCACTCGACGATAAAGTTCCCGCTTCACAGACCATTGACAGGAGAACCGTCACGGTGGACGTTGCGGATTTCATCTCGAATCCCTGCGGAACGATTGATGACCTTGACGTCGGCGTACACCCCTCCGCCTCAGAACATGCCCGAATCTCTCGGAAAAAATCGACCCTCATCAGCGTGGATCTCACCAATGAAACGCGAGCGGTTCCCTACACCGTCACGAACACCCGCCTTCACCTCACCTCCACCGCCTTCATCCAGGTCCCTGCCTATGGCGTATTCCCGCCGCTCCTCAGACCCAAGGCTCCTGACTTGAAAGTCAACGCCGGCGAGGAGCTCCTCATTCGGCTGACGGACTATGTTCGCGTCGGTGCAGGGAAACAGCCCTCCGTTCTTTCGGAGGAGTCCGTCAGCGCCACCCATTCCGATGGCTTTCGCCTATGGAACGACGCCCAGACACTTCGTTTTAGGGCACCCTCGGATTACTCCGGTCCCGCCTCCATCACTTTCTCCGTCAGCGACTCATCACATTCTTCTCAGTCCACCACCTCAACATTGACGCTTCCCATTGCTGTCATCGGGTCCACAGAGGCACCTCCCACCTTCTCTTCCACCACCCTTGACATCGTTGCGGGAGAAGATCCGCAAAACATATCAGTGGCAGCACTCACCCATGCACCGCCCGGAATGAATTCTTTGAAGTCGCGCTACCTCTATTCGCTGAAAGGAAGCAGCACGGATTTCCATACGGTTCTCAGCCGACGAGGAAATCTCAGTGTCAGCGCTGCCTCGACACTCGCTCCCGGAACTACCGAAACTCTCTCCATCGAGATCCGCTATGACGAAGCGAAGACGATCACCGGCACACTCCTTCTTACTGCGAGCGCAACAGACAGACCCCTGCCACACGTCACCGATCGAACGGTTGACATATCCGCCAAGGAAACCACCAGCCTCAACGTGCTCACCAACGCCTACAATCCCTTCCCTGGCACTCCGCTCATCCTGACGGGCGTGCATTCCTCCAGCGAACAGGTCTCCGTCCGCTGGACTCCACATGGCCAACTCTCTCTGAAGCCTCTACAGAAGGAGGGAACGTTCACCGAAACCGTGCTCTTCACCGTGGAAGATGCGACGCGGATGGAAAGCCGTACCATCACAGGAAAGGTCACCGTCGCCGTGAAAAGCGAACCCTCTGCGCCACTCATTTCCCGGACCGCCAGTGCAATGGATGGAAAAATCTCCGTGTCATGGACACCGGGGAGCGCGAACGGCTCCCCCATCATCGAGTATGAGGTAGCGTGGACTTCCACAGACGTACGAGATTCCGCACGTCGATCATGCGGGTCGGAAACGCGATGCACCCTCTCCACTCTGAATAACGGAACTCCGTATTCGCTGAGGGTGAGGGCACGCAACGACATCGGCTGGTCGGACTATTCCGACACCGTCACCGCAACCCCTGACGTCGTCCCCTCGGCACCTACGATCTCCGCATCCGCAACAGGCGTCGGAATCATCAATGTCTCGTGGGAGGCGGTCCATAACGAAGGATCGCCAGTCAGTGGCTACACCGTGACCACGCTCTGCCCACACGGCAGTACCACGAAAACCGTAGCTTCGAAAAGAGGAAAGAACACCGTTCAATTGACCAACCTTCCCTATGGTGACTGCTCGGTAACCGCCAAAGCACGCAATAAACTGGGAGAATCCAGTGACAGTTCACCGGTCACAGTGCGTGTCCGTGGAATACCACAGACTCCACGGGTAACGGTGGAGTCCTCGTCCGATGGACATCTTCGGGGACAGATAAGCGTGGAGGCACGGGCTCAGAAACTGACGAAACTGAAGTGTTTCATCGCCGGAACCATCTGCGCGGTAGACCAGCATCAGTTCAGTGCGACCTTCAAAGGTTCCGACTGGTACACCGGTCAAAAGCACACACTGATCATCACCGCAGACTTCGAAGGCATTCAGTCCGTCACCTCCAAAACCACGATCACCATGGAGAAATTGAATCTAGGACGGATAAAAACAGGAACCTTCGTGCGTAAAAGCGGAGCGGGAACGATGGTCTTTGCTCTCGGAAGCCCGGAAGAAACGCTTCCGTCGGACGCACACCCCACCGCACGCATCACACTGTCCGGCTGCCCCACCATCAGCGTTGACTATCGCGTGGATGAAATTCTCGAATACCCGCTATCGCAAGGCTGCACCGCAACTCACGTTCACGTGACTCTCTATCTTGGAGAAACACGGATTTCCTCGGAGACCTCTTTCCCTGTGACGGACGAAAGCGATGACGCCAAGACCACCACACCCATCACAGCCTTCACAAATAGGGTCACAGCATCTCGCCATCGTTCCCAGAGTACCGATCCCAGTATGTTCCTCCCCAATTTCGGGGGACACCTCTGGGCCCTCACACATGTGGTGCCCTCGTCAACAAATAAACTGGAAATCCAAGGAATGAAACGAACATGATGACCGACAATTCCCACGGCTCACCCAACGACATAGCACCAGATGGCTCAACACTCGATGACATGATATCCGACGACGCGACCCGTCTGAGCTCTCTCCGGCATCGTTTTCAAGCTCCAGGTGATGAAACGCTGACGAGCAGTGGAACAACACGCAAGAGAACTATTTCAGACCATGATGACGCTTCCGAACGCACCAGACACCACACCATAACGACACCGCAGGAATCCACACATCTCATGACGCACAGGAGTGAAGACAATGCCCCCTTCGCAACCGTCTTCGAGCATCTCGTTGCAAACATCTCCACGGCGATCCTCGGAAAGGAAGACGTCATTCGGCAGGTCGTCGCCGCTTTCTTTGTCGGCGGCCACGTTCTCCTCGAGGACAATCCCGGAACTGGGAAGACCCAGCTCGCTCGAGGCTTAGCCCGTTCCATCGATGCCAGTTTCAAGCGTCTTCAATTCACGCCGGACATGCTCCCCTCCGACGTCATCGGAGTCACCGTCTATGACCAGGAAAAGGGCAGCTTCTACTTCCGTAAAGGCCCCCTCTTCGCTTCCATCGTGGTGGCGGATGAGATCAACAGAGCCTCACCTAAAACACAATCGGCACTTCTGGAAGCCATGGAGGAACAGCACGTGACCGTCGACGGTGAAACCCACGCGCTTCCACGGCCCTTCATGGTGATTGCGACACAGAACCCCATTGAGCATCTGGGAACCTACCGGCTTCCCGAAGCCCAGCTCGACCGTTTTCTCATAAAGACTTCCCTTGGAAGTCCCGATCATCAATCGAGCATGCAGATCCTTCGACAGGCCACCAAAAACGATCGCGTCGACGATATCCGTCCAGTCATCACAGTGGAGAAACTCGTTGCATTGCGGAGAACCTGTGACACGGTCTTCGTCGACGATGCCATTGCGGAATATGTCCTGCATCTGGTCGAGGAAACGCGTCACCATGAGGGAATCCGGTTGGGTGCCTCCACGCGGGGTGCCCTCGCTCTCGTTCGTTGCGCAAAAGTGTTCGCGGCCGCAGATCAACGCGACTATGTGATACCCGACGATGTCATAGCCTTTGCCCGCCCCGTTCTCGCCCACCGCATTCTTCCCACTCCTGACGCGACCCTTGCGGAAAACACCGCAGAGGGGCTGATTGATGAAATAGTCTCGGGTCTCGCCCCTCCAGCCATCGGTGCATCATTGAAGGGCGGGTCATGACATGGTGACAGCACCTTCTTCCACCCCTAGAACCAACAGAACGGTTTCAGCGAGCGAAACGGGAAAAGCCACACACCCGAACCGTCGCTCACAGCCACTCCTTTTCTGCAACTTCCGCCATCTCGACCGTCTCGGTCTTCTCGGTCACATCAACTGTCTCGGCCGCCTTGCATGGCGCTATATCTCGCCACTTGGCTGGTTCACCCTCGCTTTCAGCGCGATCTGCCTAACTGTGGGGATTTGTCTCGGCTGGGAGGAATTCGCAGGAATGGGAGTCTTCGGATTCTCCCTCTCCGGCGGAGCCCTGCTGACATCCTTGGGCCATATAGGGCTCGATGCGATGCTTACGCTCTCTCACCGTCGCACCGCGGAGGGGAAAGATATCTCTGCACACATCGTTTTCGACAATTCCGGGAAGCGCCCCACATCTACGGCACGTGCGCATATCGACTTTGGAACACAGACGGAGTCATTTTCCCTACCATCGTTGAAGCCCGATGAGAGAGCCGAGACCTCCGTGACTTTCACTCCTTCCCACCGCGGCGTCATGACCATCGGACCACTGAAAATCCGCAAAGGAGACCCGTTGGGGCTCATCCATCACGAACGTGATGTCTCTGGCGCGCAAAAGCTCTTTGTCCATCCGCAGACCGTCACGCTCAGTGACATCGATTCAGGGAGCCTCCGCGATCTGGACGGAGAATCAACGGAGAGCATCGTCGATGACGATTTGGCCTTCTACGGGTTGCGCGACTATCAACCCGGAGACGACTTACGCAATGTTCATTGGCTCACCACCGCACGAACTCGAAAACTCGAGGTACGCCAATTTCAGGCAACACGACGGACCACCGTCTCACTGTGTATTGACCTCGATCCCACTGATTACAGGGATCCGATGGAATTCGAAATCGCCGTGAGTGCCTATGCCTCCATTGGCGCACACTGCCTGGTACAAAGTCGTCCGCTGATAAGTCACAGCGGTAAAAGCCACATTACCCACGACTCGGCTCCTCTCTTCCTCGACACCTGCTCGGCACTGACACAGGAAACCGAAAGCGACTCTGGGCTCACAACAGAGACAGTGCTTCATGGCAGAGATTCCTCGCTGTACATCTTTGTCGTAGGTCCCCTGAAAACGATGAACAATCTCCGTGAGACGCTGATGGCACTTCCCCGTCCAGTGCACGCCCTGCTACTGCGTGTCGATCCACATGCACAGCTCTGTCTATGCCGCGAGCGCTATTTCTCAAGGGGAGTGCTGCCGAAGCTTTCGGATCTTCCGGCACTTCTGCAGCTCTATGGAGAGGGGAACTCCTCATGAACATCTCTTATTCTCTTGCAGATCAACGAGACACCCCATCAGGTGCAAGACCGATCGGAAATCACTCCGCTGTGACTGACCTCATCATGATTCTCGGCATTCTGGCATGCAGTCTTCCCTTGCTCCCAATTGGGGGAACTTCCGTGTTTTGGGCCATCGCAGCTCTGCCCTCGGCACTCTGCGGCTCCGCGAGCGCGGTTCTTGGACGCTCCCCCGCCTTTTCGCTACATCGAAGGGCAGGGCCGGCACTGCTGCTTCTCGCTCAGTGTGTCATCGGTCCTGCCATAGCGCTGCCTCATACGACCATCGCTGGCTTCATCCCCACTTTCGAGACACTCCGTCAAGGAGCCATCACTACCGTCAGATCCTTCAGGTTCGTCATTTCCGTCGAACCTCCGTTGGGAACGGATGAGAACGCCTTTATGGCAGTGTGGACGCTCACGCTCTGGGCAAGCTTCATTGCGGTGTCTCTAGCGGGTTCGGCGCATAGAATTCTTGATGCCGCTGCTGCCGCTATCATTCTTCTGACACTGGGTACAGCGATTCTCCTGGGAACCCGCAAGAGCTTCCTCTCCCTCGTCATCGGTACCGGTGTGCCGTTGATGTTGATGCTCTGGTCTTCGTGGCACTCGGGCCTGTTAGAAACAAAACGGGCAGGAAGACTCTTATCGCTGCTCGGTGCCAGCTTGATGATGACCTTTCTCATCGTCGGTTTCATGACACCGCAACGAAAGGTACTGCGCGATCTTTACGAACCGCCACTCAGCCTCTCCGACTATTCGAGTCCCCTCAGTCAGATGCGCGCCTTCATCAAAAAACATAAGGAAGAAAAACTTCTCACCGTCACAGATCTGCCACAGAAAACTCCGGTGAGACTCGCCGTCATGGATGCCTTCGACGGTGTGGTGTGGAATATCTCCGATTCTCACGCCACTGCCGATTCAAAAGACTACAGACGCGTGGGAAAAACGCTGAAGAAGAATGTGGAAGACAGTAACTACACCGTTACTTTCACTCTTCACCGCGGAATGGATAACGTCTGGTTCCCCCTCGTCGAAAATCCGACGTCGATATCGTCGCCATCAGTGAAAGAGCTGTATTTCAACGCCTCGACGGATACCGCGCTGCTTCCCGGTGGAACCCATGAAGGTATGAAATACACCGTCACCGGCACGCTTCCAAAAACACCCACTGTCCAAGAGATTGGGAAAGCCGTGGGCTCCACAGTGTCCCAGCCAACCGTCCTGAACGTTCCCACAGCAGTCTCGACGCTGGCTCACGGCTGGGCTTCCGCTGGAACGGTTGGCGTCGGCACAACTGACGCCAATTCAGCCGGCACCAATGAGGCCGATAGTGATTCGATTGGTTCCGATACGACAGATGGAAATGCGGCGAACGACGAGGCCACAGGCCTCTCAGCACAGAGAATCGCCAATGGGCTACGAACCTCCGGCTGGTTCTCGCACGGATTGTCCGGAGACTACCCCTCGCTTGCGGGCCATGGCAGTTCTCGCCTCTCCTCCTTGCTCAACGGAACCTCCATGGTCGGCGATTCGGAACAGTACGCCTCCGCCATGGCGGTCATGGCGCGAGAGGTGAGGCTGTCATCACGCATCGTTCTCGGATTCATTCCCAAGGATGCCTCAGGCCACATGACAGTCGACCGCACCACAAAAGTTGGAAAACACTCAACGACGAACTTCACGGGTAACGATATCGAGGCGTGGGTGGAAATTAATTTGAAAAACTACGGATGGGTGGCCTTCTACCCGACCCCTGAGGAAACAAAGACCCCCGATGAGAATCAGAGTACGGTTCCACCTGATCCACAGACGGTGGTGCGTCAACCTCCCGTTCCATTGCAAGATCCCCTCCGTGACGAAAGAAAGACAGGTGGGACCTCGCTTGAAGAGGCTCCCGATTCCACAGCTCCCCCGCCACCTTCTGCACTCCCATGGATTCTGAGTGCCGCGAAGAATGTCGCGTTTTACGGAAGTCCTCTCTGGGTGCTTCTGACGCTGGCAGCCTCTCTTCTTCTCACGAAGTTCCTCGTCAAACGACACTTCGCCCGGAGTGGGACTCCTGTCGAACGCGTGACGAACGGATGGACTTATCTCGAAAGTCTCGCGATTCTCGCATCAGCATCAGCACCATCGCGGTTACCAGCGTCATCGCGGTCAGATTCCATCAGGCAACGGGCATCGCCATCTCCGCCCGTCACACGCCGATCAACACGCCGTGTCCTCGAAGAACGACTCGGACTGGCACCGTCCTCTCTGACACGGATGAGCCGCATCGCGGATAGCGCGAATTTCTCGCAGAATCCCCTTCCGGTTTCCGCCGCCGACTCTTATTGGGAGGATATCGATATCATCGAAAAGATGACATATGACACGATGACCCGCTCCATGCGATGGAAGGCGAAACTGGCGATTCGTCCACTCGCCCACTTCCTCACGACAACCCGTAGGCTTTTCACTGCACGGAAACATCGCGACGGCGTAAGGTTATCTCCGGGTGTTTCCGGTAGTGAAAACCGCTCATCCACGCGGAAGGGATAACACATGACACAGGTATCCATCACGAGCGCAGCCCTCAGCGATGTGGGGCGTCGTCGACGGGAGAACCAGGACAACTATCTGGCCGCGGACGGCCTCTTTCTCGTTGCCGATGGCATGGGAGGCGGCGTCTCCGGGCAGGACGCGAGTGCCACGACGTTGAGCATCATGGAAGACCTGTCCACCGTCAGCACCCGCACACGCGACCTTATCGATGCTCATTTTCTGCAGTCCCAGGATGCCCTTCGCAGTCTCGGCGAGCAGCAGGGAGCCGTGGCAGGGACGACGCTGACCGGCTTGATTCTCAAAGACACGACCACATTGGATTCTTCCAAGAACTCGTGGTACGTGATCAATGTGGGCGACTCGCGAACCTATCATCTCTCCGCGGCCACACCGACGACTGCTGTAACACCACCGATCGAAGGTGTAACAACGGCAGAGGGCACGGCACCGGCCCAGAATGCAGCGCCGACCCAGAACAATCAGGACACTGCAAGCGCCGGCTGGAACCGCTCGAGCTTTATGCAGATAACCCATGATCATTCGGAGCGTCAGGAAGTCATTGACTCCGGGAAAATGCTGCCCCACATCGCCGAACAGGTAGTGCCGCGCAACATCATCACCCAAGCGATCGGCTCTCCGAATGGCATCGCCCCCGACTATTTTCAAGCGGATTTGGCCGGACGTTTCATCATCTGTTCCGATGGGGTTCACTCGGAGCTGACGGATTCCGCCATCGCCGACATCGCAGCCCGTACTGAAACCGCCGAGACAACGGCGCAGCACCTGCTGGATGCCGCACTCGCCGCGGGAGGCCGCGACAACATCACCGTCATTGTGGTGGACGTCATTCCGCAGGATCCAACACCACTCACCGATTCCGCCGATGAAACCGACTGGAGCGTCAGCACGATCGGTCCCGGCGAAGACATCGACACCATGAACGACTCCACTTTGGAGACTTTGAGAACGACCCAGACACACAGTCAGGAATAGAGGCGCCACATCGCGTCTTTCTCCCTTAAACTGTGAGGTGGCAACTAAGAACCACGGTCCGGAAAGAAGAACATATGGTTGACTACGATTCCGCAGCGCAGGCGGTACAGGACGAGAATGCCGACCCCGCCTTTCTTGCACGCATCGCCTATGAGAACCCTGAATTCGGACCAAACGTCGCCGCACACCCGCGTGCCTATCCGGGTCTTCTCGCATGGATCGCCCAGTTCGGTACGGCGGAAGCCAAGCAGATCGTCGCCCGCCGCCGCAACGAGCTTCCTCAGGGGGCTTCCATTAACAATGATGAGCCGTCAGCTTCGTCACCTGCCGCCGATGCTCAATCCGCTGCCAGCGCACACCCCATTATCAGCACACAGTCCGCCACCAATGCACAGCCCACCGCCACCGCACAACCTGCGCCACGCTCTGCGGAACCAGTACGAGAAAAATCAGCAACCGAGAAACCCGTGCAAGAGAGACCAGTGCAAGAGAGGCCGATGCCGGTGAAGGCTGAACCGTCGCAACCATCCCACGGTTTTACCCCCGTCCAGGCACTGGATCCCACGACAGATCCCATGACCCAGCACAACATCGCGGAATATGCTCCTGAACTGCGCGTGTATCTGGCGCAGAATCCGAGCATTTACCCGGAACTTCTCGCATGGCTGGGAACACTGCACGATCCCGACATCGATGCCGCCATCGCCGCCAGAGATTCTCACTAATGTGCGGACTGCGTGTTCTCTGAATCGTCGGAGCCGACTTCATAGAACTCGTCGCCAATGCGCAGCATGGCCCCCGGATGCAGTTCCAAGGGGTCCTCTTCATGAACCTGACGTTCCTCATCGTTCTCGATGACATAGGTCCCATTCAACGATCCCAGATCCCTGATCCATACACTGCCATCTTTCCTGTACTCGATGCAGGCATGGTCGCGCGACACGGTTCTCGTGGAGTCAACGAGAACGGCGACGTCCGTCCCGACAGGAACATTCAGGGAAGGCTTCCGGCCAAGCAACGTGGTGCGCTTTATGGTGATGACCTGTCCATTGAGTGCGTTTCGCAGCGTGATGACAGGACGACTCTGCGGAGATGACTGGGATAACACCGTGTTGTCCCAGTCATCTCCTTCCTCTGCCACCGGGGACGTGGGCTCCGACGTGTCGGAAGAATGAAACTGTACCTGTTCCTTGAGCCACACCGCATCTTCGGGATACCAACCGAGTTCTGGCGGCGGCGGCACAACACTCGACTTTTCCATGTTTTCAGTGTAGCTGTGCTGATTCATGATCACGGCAAGGCCACCTCACATTTCATAGTCAGAGCAACACATAGTCAGAATGACACACAGTCAAAGTGACTTTCACAGTCGCGGTAACGTCACATCGACGTTGTCCGAAGAATCCTCATAAGGGCTCGTTCCCGTCACATTGTCCCCTCTATTGGGGTTCGGGCGAGGCTGACGAGGAGGTTGCGAACCATACTGGGCATGAACCATATCCTCGTGGGTGGGCGTGCGAACCGCCTGCGGCGAGCGCACCTGAGCGAGTTCCTTCCGAAGGATTGGCAACACGTCCGATCCTAGGAGATCGAGCTGTTCAAGCACCTGATCGGAGGAGAGGCCTCCATGATCGATGAGGAAGCCTTGACGAGCGTAATCACCATAAATCTCATGTTGCGCCATGATGCGGTCCACGATCTGCTGTGGGGATCCGACAAGCAACGGAGTCTCGGCCATCATCGTCTCCATTGAAGGGCCACCTTGGTACAGCGGTGAATGCTCGAAATACGGCCTGTACTCACGGATCGCATCCTGCGAATTCTTCTTCACATACACCTGTGCCGACAGACCCACCACCGCTTGCTGCGCCGAACCATGGCCCCAGTATTCGAAACGCTGGCGGAACAGCTCGATGAGCTTGCGGAAATGATCCACCGGCCAGAACATGCCATTGGCGAAGAACCCGTTGCCGTAGAAGGCGGCCTGCTCCGCGATCTCGGGTGTCCGAATGGAACCATGCCAGACGAAAGGCGCGACGTCGTCGAGTGGACGAGGAATGGAAGTGAAGCCTTCCAGCGGAGTGCGGAACTGGCCCTTCCAGTTCACCACATCTTCGTGCCACAACCGATGAAGCAGATTGTAGTTCTCCAACGCGAGCGCAAGTCCCTGCCTAATGTCCTTGCCGAACCACGGGTAGACGGGCGCGGTGTTGCCACGTCCCAGCATGAGATCGAGCCGTCCGCCGGCCACATGTTGGAGAACTGCGTAATCCTCCGCCAGTTTCACGGGGTCGTTGGTGGTGGTCAGCGTCGTGGAGGTCGACACGGTCAGCGTGGTGGTTTTGGCGGCCACTGCGGCGAGGAACGTCGTCGGCGACGACGACCAGAAAGGAGGATTGTGGTGCTCGCCGATGGCGAACACATCGAAGCCAGCCTGTTCGGCCCGCACGGCTTCGGCCAAGGTCGCCTGTAGCCGCTCCCCCTCGGAGGGCGTCACGTGGGTGACCGGATTACGCGTCACATCCGAAACGCTCATCACCATAAATTCCATCTCACCCGGAACCGCGGGAGTACCCACTTTCCGGTTGTGCTCAATGATCTTTTCAGTTGCCTCATCGGTGGTGGTGTTGTTTGGAGCGCCACTCCGCGTTGAATTCTCGCTCATTCTTCTTCCTTCTTCTCTCCTTGAATCGGTACTTCATCTGTATTTGATGAGTGCCTGATCGGTGCCTGCTGAAAAGCAAGACTCTTACATGAACCAAGTACGGAATTCATGCACTTATTCCCGCCGACATGCCACTGTGCTCCGGTGTCCTGTCCCCTCACGTTATTCCGTTTAGACTGGAATCAACAATGCAACGACGCAGCTAAGGGGAAACCGATGGACACAGATACCGTAACCTCTAATTACATCCTGTTCAGGGACGTCTCGAAAGTCTATGGAGAGGGCGCCGCACGCATTTCCGCACTGGAAAACACCTCGTTCTCGATTGATCAAAGCGAGCTGACCGTCATCGTCGGCCCCAGTGGAGCCGGAAAATCGACATTGCTCAACATCCTCGGCGGAATGGACACCCTCACCTCGGGCGCAGTCTTCGTTGATGGCAAAGACATCTCCGAATACACCTCGAAGCAGCTCACGGAGTACCGTCGCACGGACGTGGGATTTGTCTTCCAGTTCTACAATCTCATCGGAAATCTCACGGCACTTGAGAACGTGGAAATCGCCAACCAAATCAGCGAGGATCCCTTGGACGCCACTCAGATCCTCACCGAAGTGGGCCTCGCGCACCGCCTCGGCAATTTCCCCTCCCAGCTCTCGGGCGGGGAACAGCAACGTGTCGCCATCGCACGTGCACTGGCGAAACGACCAAAACTACTGCTCTGCGACGAGCCAACGGGAGCCCTCGATGATGAAACCGGTAAGGCGGTACTCGATCTTCTACAGACGACCGCCCGCGAAACGGGCATGACCGTGGTGATCGTCACCCATAATTCCGCACTCACCGCCATGGCGGACAAGGTCATTCACATTCGCAATGGTTCCGTGGCGTCCCTCACGGTGAATCCGAATCCACTTCCCGTCAAGGAGATCGAATGGTAGGGAAAAAGACAACCCCCGATCGCCGCCGATATGCGCGTCCGAGTCCGCGGCGTGGAATCCTCTGGGTCGAATTCTTCCGCACCATCGCGGCCAGTCTCGGACGTTTTCTCGCGATCCTCGCCATCATCGCGCTGGGGGCAGGCTTCTTTTCGGGCCTTAAAACCGCCAAGCCGGCCATGGTCGCCACCGCCGACAAGTACATGAGCGAACGGAATATGTATGACGTCCAGATCATGTCAACGCTCGGTTTTGACAAGGACGACATCGACACCATCGCCGAAACCACCGGCGTCACCGCCGTCGAAGGTGTGATTTCCCAAGACATCCTCGGAAAGTTGGAGGGTGAGCACACCGACTCGACCTATGCCACACGCTCCCTGCCACAAAAGATCTCCACACTGCATTTGACCGCCGGACGCACCGCCCGCACGGCAGACGAATGCGTGGCCGATTCCGCAGTGATGGGCGTCGATGTGGTGGGCAAGAAAATCGTCTGGGATGAAACCAACAGCGACGAAACCCTCGATGCCATGACGGAGAAATCCTGCACCATCACCGGCGTGGCCACCTCTCCCGACTATCTGAGCAGCAACGAACGCGGCTCCTCCGACCTTGGGGACGGAAAGACCCACGCCTTCCTCTACCTCCCCGACTCCGCCTTCTCCTCCGACATCTATACGAGCCTTGACGCCACGCTCGACGTGAAAGGAGAGGCCTTCTCCGCCGACTACAAAGCAGCAGTCGACTCCCATCTCCCCGATGTCAAGACGGCGGTGAGAAAGGCTGCGGATTCACGCTATTCCGATCTGGTGGCAACCGCACGCGACGAGATGCGCAAGAAGGCCATCTCCCAGGCGGAAGACGAAGCACGCAGTTCCGTCGACGAACAATTCGCAAGTTCCACCTCCGCAACCGCCACGCTCTCGGCTACCCAGAATGCAGCCCTGGAACAGCAGAAGCAGGCGGCGACGGATACCGCGGTGGCAGAGGCAAAGGAGACTGCGGAGAAGAAGATCGCCGACATGAGCGATGACGACGTGGCCGACGAGGCGGGACTTGAGACGGCCAAAACCTATGTACTCACCCGCACCTCCAACATCGGCTACGCGGGCTTCGAAAACGACACCGGCATCATCGAGGGAATCGCCCTCATCTTCCCTGTATTCTTCCTCTTCGTGGCGGCAATGGTCTGTCTCACCACCATCACCAAGATGATCGACGAGGAGCGCGGTCACATCGGACTCATGAAGGCGTTGGGATACAAAACCGCTCCCATTGCGGCGAAATTCCTTGGCTATTCCGGACTCGCCTCCCTTCTCGGCTGTGTGGTGGGAATCGTAGTGGGGACGTTCCTTTTCCCGCTCGCCATATGGTCGGGCTATGGCATCATCTATACCTTCGCTCCCCTCACCTTCGTCTTCGACTGGCAGACGGCACTGATTATCACCGTTGGTTACCTTGCCGTCATGGCCGCCGTGACGTGGACCGTCTGCTGGCGCGAACTGCGCTCGCAACCCTCCACTCTGCTGCGCCCGCAGGCACCTGAGCCAGGCAAGAAGATATTCCTCGAACACATCGGTTTCCTGTGGAACCACCTCAGCTTCCTCCACAAGGTGTCGTTGCGCAACGTCTTCCGCTTCAAGAAACGTCTCTTCATGATTCTCGCCGGAGTCGCCGGGTGCACGGCTCTGATCGTAGCCTGCTTTGGTATCCGTGATTCGGTATCCGAGATTCCGCGGTATCAGTACGACATGGTGAACCGTTACTCCGCCACCGTCCAATTGCAGGAGCCGGAGGGTGACCGCACCGATTCCACTGTCCGAGACGCCTTCCTCAAACAGTACGGAAACGACTTCGAAGGACAGGCGTTCGTCTATGAAAACACTGCCGATGCGGATATCGGCGACACGACGAAAGCGGTGTCGGTAATCGCAGCGGACGATGCCCACGACCTCTCCAACGTGGTCAGCCTCCACAATGGCGACACCCAGCTGCAGTTGCCACAGAAGGGCCAGATTCTCATTAGCAAGGGAATCGAAAACACCACTGGTCTGGAGGTCGGTGGCACTCTCTCCCTGCGCACTGTCGATGGCGATGAGGTGAAGTTGACGGTCTCCGGTATCTTCGACAACTACATAGCGACTCCGGTGTATATCAATCTGGAAGACGCGCAAACACTGTGGAGCGACGCCGCGCCGAGAACGGCCCTAGTGCGTTTCAAGACAGGCGTTGACGAAGAAACCATCTACACACAGATGGAAGATGACGCCGACGTCCAGTTCACCACACCCATCAGCGAGAGCAAAGATCAGCTCAACACCATGATGCAGGCCCTCAACGCCATCGTGGCGCTCATCATTTTGAGTGCTGGCGCCTTGGCACTCATCGTGCTGCTGAACCTCACCGGCATCAACATCACCGAACGGGTGCGTGAGATCGCCACCATCAAGGTGCTGGGCTTCTACCAACGCGAGACCGCGTCCTACGTGTTCCGTGAGAACATCATCCTCACCACGATGGGAGTCATCATCGGGTTGCCGTTGGGCCGGCTGTTCCATATGTTCATCATGAGCCAGATCAAGGTGGACGCCATGTACATGGTTCCGGACATCTCCTGGCCCAGCTATGTGTATTCGGCGTTGCTGACCTTCGTCTTCCTCGCCGTCACCTGTCTGGTGATGTACCGCCGCATCGCACGCATCGACATGGCAGGTGCGTTGAAGTCTCCGGAATAAAGATCCGCTGAGAAGCGTGAAATGATCCCTTTCCAGCACAACAGATTTCGCTGCAGGAAAGGGATCAAGCGCCGGAAAAATCTCACCGCCGCATTCACAAAGAGGAAGGGCCCCACCATGGTGGGGCCCTTCCTCTTATTTCGTTTTCTACACACCGCCAGACCGTTCGAGGGAGGGAACTATCAGGCTTGCGCCTAACATCTGACGTTTAGTCTGACATCGCAAGCTAGCGTCTGACGCACCCTCCACTGACTGGATTTCTATCGGAATTTCACTCGCTGTCTGCGGCGGAATCATCACCCGAAGCAGTGGGAGCCTCACCAGTAGCATCGTCAGCACCGTCGGCACCCTTGGTGTCGTCGGTACCGTTGGCGCCGGTGGCAGTCCCATTGTCGGAACCATCCGCACCTGCAGCGTCATCTCCCCCGAGATCATTGAGGAAATCATCGGGATTGAAGTCGTTGCCAAGACTCAGATCACCGAAGTCGATGTTGGAGAAGTCCACATCGCCGAGATCGGAATCGTTGAGAGCGTCCGTGTCAGTATCACCCAAACCGAAGCTCGGGTAAATGGTGTCACGGATGACCTTGTCGGGCTCAACCTTCGCGTTGTGATAACGCGCCAGACCCGTTCCCGCAGGAATGAGCTTGCCGATGATGACGTTCTCCTTAAGACCACGGAGATTGTCTTCCTTCTGGTTGAGGGCAGCCTCGGTGAGGACACGCGTCGTCTCCTGGAAGGATGCGGCCGACAGCCAGGAATCCGTAGCGAGAGACGCCTTGGTGATACCCATGATCTCCGGACGGCCAGCCGCTGGCTTGCCACCCTTCTTCACGGTTTCCACGTTCGCCTCACGGAACTTGTTCTGGTCGACCAACTCACCCGGAAGCAGGTTCGTGTCGCCGGAATCGATGACGGTGATACGACGCAGCATCTGGTGAACGATAACCTCGATGTGCTTGTCGTGAATACCGACGCCCTGAGAACGGTACACATCGTGAACACCTTCCACGATGTTGACCTGAGCGGCACGAGGTCCGAGGATGCGAAGAATCTTCTTCGGATCCACGGAACCCTCGATGAGCTGGGTACCTGCCTCCACATGCTGTCCGTCCTTGACGACCAGAGGAGCACGCCGAGTGACCGGATACGAGATCGGGTCCACATTCGGATCGTCTGGGCTCAGCGTGACCTGACGGCCGTTCTCGGAATCGGATACCTTGACGGTTCCGGGGAACTCGGCGATAGGCGCCTCGCCCTTCGGGGTGCGCGCTTCGAAGAGCTCGGTGACACGAGGAAGACCCTGCGTGATATCCGATGCCGATGCAACACCGCCGGAGTGGAAGGAACGCAGCGTCAGCTGGGTACCAGGCTCACCGATCGACTGTGCAGCGACGATACCAACGGCCTCGCCGATGTCCACCAACTTGTTAGTGGCCAGCGACCAGCCGTAGCACTTGGCGCACACGCCGCGCTTGGACTCGCAGGTGAGCACCGAGCGGCACTTCGCCTCTTCGACGCCGTGCTCCACCAAGTTGGTGATGGCCTCCATGCTGAGGGCTTCTCCCCTCTTGAGGAGAACCGTCTTGCCGTCTGCAGGATCCACGACGTCTGCCGCGAGGATGCGGGAGTAAACGGAAGCGTCTGCAACCTTGATAACCTGCAGTTTTCCGTTCTCGTCGCGCTCCGCCAACGGCAGAGTGAGACCGCGCATGGTTCCGCAGTCCTCTTCGCGGATGATGACATCCTGGGAGACGTCGACAAGACGACGGGTCAGGTAACCGGATTCTGCAGTACGCAGTGCGGTATCCGCCAGACCCTTGCGCGCGCCGTGCTGGGAGATGAAGTACTCCAGCACCGACAGGCCGTCACGGTAGTTCGACTTCACAGGACGAGGAATGATCTCGCCCTTCGGGTTTGCCACCAGACCACGCATTGCGGCGATCTGACGAATCTGCATCCAGTTTCCACGCGCTCCCGACTTCACCATGATGTTCACGTTGTTATCGTCGTGGAAGTTCTCTTCCATCTTCGACGCCACGGCATCGGTGCACTCGGTCCACAGGTTGATGAGCTCCTGACGGCGCTCCTCGTCAGTCAGAAGACCCATGTCGTACTGGGAGTTGACCTTGTCGGCCTGCTTCTCGTAGCTCTTGATGATCTCGTCGCGTTCCGGAGGAACAACGATGTCGGAGAAGGCCATCGTGACGCCGGACCACTGTGCGCGGGTGAAACCAAGATCCTTGAGGGCATCGAGTGTCACTGCCACCTGTGCGGTGGAGTAGTGCGAGGCGATGTCGTCAACGATTCCGGAGAGCTTGCCCTTCGGGACCTGCTCGTTCACGAACGGATAGTCAACCGGCAGCGTGCCGTTGAACAGGACGCGACCATAGGAGGTGGCGAAGAGATAGGAACCGTCGGCGAGACGCTCCTCCTTCACCACATCCGGGCTGCCTGGCTCGGGGTCGATGACCTTGAGATCTCCGGGCTCCCAGTTTTCCGGGAGGACGAAGTCGGACGGCATGCGCAGCAGCACCTTGGCCTGGATGTCGATCTCCCCCAGATCCAACGCCATGCGGGCTTCGGAAAGGCTGGAGAAGACGCGGCCCTGTCCCTTGGCACCGTCAACGACGGTGGAAAGGAAGTACAGACCCAGAATCATATCCTGGGACGGCATGGTCACGGTGTGGCCGTCAGCCGGCTTGAGGATGTTGTTCGAAGCGAGCATCATCGTACGAGCCTCGGCCTGTGCCTCCGCGGAAAGCGGAAGGTGCACTGCCATCTGGTCGCCGTCGAAGTCCGCGTTGAAAGCGGCGCACGCCAGCGGCGGAAGATGAATGGCCTTACCCTCGACCAAAATTGGCTCGAAGGCCTGGATGCCCAGACGGTGCAGCGTAGGCGCACGGTTGAGCAGCACGGGGTGTTCGGTGATGACCTCTTCCAAGACATCCCACACGGTGGAGTCCGCACGGTCCACAAGGCGCTTCGCGCTCTTCATGTTCTGTGCATAACCCTGATCGACCAGACGCTTGATGACGAACGGCTTGAACAGCTCGAGGGCCATCGGCTTCGGCAGACCGCACTGATGCATGCGCAGCGACGGGCCGACGACGATCACGGAACGGCCGGAGTAGTCGACGCGCTTACCCAGAAGATTCTGGCGGAAGCGGCCCTGCTTGCCCTTCAGCATGTCGGAAAGCGACTTCAGCGGGCGGTTCGAGGCACCCGTCACCGGGCGGCCGCGACGACCGTTGTCAAACAGGGAGTCAACGGCTTCCTGCAGCATGCGCTTCTCGTTGTTGAGCATGATCTCGGGAGCGCCGAGTTCGATGAGCCTCTTGAGACGGTTGTTGCGGTTGATGACGCGACGGTACAGATCGTTGAGATCCGACGTTGCGAAACGACCACCGTCGAGCTGCACCATGGGGCGCAGATCGGGAGGAATCACCGGGACGGCGTCGAGAACCATGGCCACCGGGGAATTCCCGCTGCTCAGGAACGCGTTGACGACCTTGAGGCGCTTGAGGGCACGTGCCTTGCGCTGGCCGGTGCCGTGATCGATGGTTTCGCGGAGCTCGTCCGAAGCGGCCTGCAGATCGAAGTCCTGCAGACGCTTCTTGATGGCCTCGGCACCCATGCAACCTTCGAAGTAGTCGCCGTAGCGATCCTCCATCTCACGCCAGAGGTCGACGTCGCCTTCCATGTCTCCCGGCTTGAGGGACTTGAAGCGGTCCCACACGGCGTCGAGGCGCTGAATCTGCTCCTCGTAGCGGGTGCGAATGGCCCTCTTGTCACGCTCTGCGGAATTCTTCAGCTTGGTGAGTGCGGCGCCCTTGGTGCCTGCCTCTTCAAGCTCGGAAAGATCCTCCTCCAGCTTCTGGGAACGCTTGGCGATCTCGTTCTCCATGGCCTTGTTGAGGCGCTCGATGTCAAGATCGTGCTCGTTCTGAAGGTCTGGAAGATCCTGATGACGCTGTTCCTCATCAACCTTGGTCACCATGTAGGCGGCGAAGTAGATGACCTTCTCGAGGTCCTTCGGAGCGATGTCCAGAAGGTAGCCCAAGCGGGAAGGCACACCCTTGAAGAACCAGATGTGCGTCACCGGAGCGGCGAGCTCGATGTGGCCCATGCGTTCACGACGAACGCGGGAACGGGTGACTTCCACGCCGCAGCGCTCACACACGATGCCCTTGAAGCGCACGCGCTTGTACTTGCCGCAGGCGCACTCCCAGTCACGGGTGGGTCCGAAGATCTGCTCACCAAAAAGGCCGTCCTTCTCAGGCTTCAAGGTACGGTAATTGATGGTTTCAGGCTTCTTTACCTCGCCGTAGCTCCAATTGCGGATGTCCTCGGCCGTAGCCAGGCCAATCCTGATTTTGTCAAATGCATTAACGTCCAGCACTCTAAATCCTGTCTGTCTGTATTTCTAATTCCGTTGATACTGACTGTTGCTGAGCCGTGCTCAGTAGTTCACTTCATCAGTGGAGAGTGAGGCGCCTGCGTCGGGACGCGCACCGATGTTGAAGCCGAGGTCATCCGATGAAGACACCGGATCGTCATCCTCTTCCTTCATATCGATGGCAACGCCGTCAGCGTTGAGCACTTCGACATTGAGAGACAGCGACTGCATTTCCTTGAGGAGCACCTTGAAGGACTCCGGAATGCCTGCGGCGGGGAGATTGTCTCCCTTCACGATCGCGCCATAGGCACGAACGCGGCCGTCGACATCATCGGACTTGATCGTCATCATCTCGTGCAGCGTGTAAGCGGCACCGTAGGCCTCGAGAGCCCAGACCTCCATCTCTCCGAAGCGCTGGCCACCGAACTGAGCTTTACCACCCAGCGGCTGTTGCGTGATCATCGAGTAAGGGCCAGTGGAACGAGCGTGAATCTTGTCGTCCACAAGGTGGTGCAGCTTCAGCATGTACATGACGCCAACGGAAATCGGCTTCGGGAAGGGCTCGCCGGTACGACCGTCGAACAGCTGTGCCTTGCCGTGGTGACCAACGAGGTGATCGCCGTCGCGGTCCGGCAGCGTGGTGCTGAGCAGACCATTGATGGCGTCCTGACGCACACCGTCGAACACTGGAGTTGCCACTGGAGTGTTCGGTTCGGCCTTCTCCGCACCTGCGGGGATGTGCTTCTTCCATTCCGCTTCGAGGTCCGGGTCGATGCTGATGTCCCAGCCAGCCTTTGCGATCCAGCCGAGGTGCAGCTCGAGAACCTGACCCAGGTTCATTCGGCTCGGCACACCGAGTGGGTTGAGCATGATGTCGACAGGCGTTCCGTCTGCGAGGAACGGCATGTCCTCTTCCGGAAGGATCCGGGAGATGCAGCCCTTGTTGCCGTGGCGGCCCGACAGCTTGTCGCCGACGGTGATCTTACGGTGCTGGGCGATGTAGACGCGAATCATGCGGTCAACGCCGGTCGGCAGCTCATCGCCGTCTTCCTCCGCGTCTTCCTTGGTGATCTCGCGAATGGAGATGACCGTTCCGGTCTCGCCGTGAGGCACTCGCAGAGAGGTGTCGCGAACTTCGCGGGACTTCTCGCCGAAGATGGCGCGCAGCAGGCGCTCTTCCGGAGTCAGTTCGGTCTCGCCTTTCGGGGTGACCTTGCCGACGAGGATGTCGCCGGCCTCAACCTCTGCACCAACGCGGATGATGCCGCGCTCGTCAAGGTTTGCCACTGCCTCCTCGGAAACGTTTGGCAGATCGCGGGTGATCTCTTCGGCACCGAGCTTTGTCTCACGGGCATCGATTTCGTATTCCTCGATGTGGATGGAGCTCAGCGTGTCATCCTTCACCAGACGCTGCGAAATGATGATGGCGTCCTCGTAGTTGTAGCCGTTCCATGGCATGAAGGCGACAACAAGATTCTTGCCGAGTGCCATCTCACCCTGATCGGTTGCAGGACCATCCGCCAAGACTGAGCCCTTATCGACGCGGTCACCCTCGTCGACGATAGGACGCTGGTTGTAGCAGGTGGTCTGGTTGGAGCGCTGGAACTTTGCGAGCTTGTAGCTCGATTGGGTTCCGTCATCGTTCATGACGCGAATCATGTCGGCCGCAACGTAGATGACAACACCCGGCTTGTTCGCCAGAACGACGTCGCCGGAGTCCACCGCGGAACGCCATTCGCTGCCGGTTCCCACCAAAGGAGCCTCAGAGCGGATGAGCGGCACAGCCTGACGCTGCATGTTCGCACCCATCAGTGCACGGTGACCCTCATCGTGCTCAAGGAACGGGATGAGAGAGGAACCGACGGAAACCATCTGACGCGGGGAGACATCCATGTAGTCGACTTGCTCGACCGGGACATCGTCCGCCTCTTCGTTTCCGTCACGCACCAGAGCGGTGTCTTCGATGAAGCGTCCCTCGGAATCCAGCTCCTGGTTCGCCTGGGCGATCACGTGGTTGGCTTCCTCGTCCGCGGTCATGTAGACCACGTCGTCGGTCACCTGACGATCCACGACCTTGCGGTACGGGGTCTCGATGAAACCGAAGGGGTTGACGCGTCCGAACGTTGCCAGCGAACCGATGAGGCCGATGTTCGGGCCCTCAGGGGATTCGATCGGGCACATGCGGCCGTAGTGGGACGGGTGAACGTCGCGGACTTCCATGGAAGCGCGGTCACGGCTCAGGCCACCGGGGCCCAGAGCGGAAAGACGACGCTTGTTGGTGACGCCAGCGAGCGGGTTGTTCTGATCCATGAACTGCGACAGCTGAGAGGTTCCGAAGAACTCCTTGATCGTCGCCGCCACGGGACGGATGTTCAACAGGGACTGAGGAGTGATGGCCTCAGCGTCCTGGGTGGTCATGCGCTCACGGACCACGCGCTCCATGCGGGACAGACCCGTACGCAGCTGATTCTGAATGAGCTCGCCAACCTGACGGATACGACGGTTCGCGAAGTGATCGATGTCGTCGACGTCAACGCGAAGCTCGACGTCCTTGCCATCGCGCTTGCCGGCGAACGTCTCAGCACCCTCATGGAGGGAGACGAGATACTTGATCGTCGCGACGATGTCTTCCTTGGTGAGTGAACGGTTCTGTGGATCGATCTCGAGGCCGAGCTTACGGTCGATCTTGTAACGGCCCACGCGCGCCAGGTCATAGCGCTTGTTGTTGAAGTAGAAGCTCTGCAGAAGGTTGCGGCCGGCCTCGGGGGTGGGTGTGTCACCCGGACGGATCTTGCGATACAGATCGGTCAGTGCTGCGTCTTCGTTCTCAGCCGCTTCCTTGTCGATGGAATCGAGAATGAGCGGGAAGTCCTTGAAGCTCTGGCGAATCTCCTCGACGGACATGCCGATGGCCTGCAGGAAGACGATGGCAGACTGCTTGCGCTTGCGGTCGATGCGAACGCCGAGCTGGTCACGCTTGTCGATCTCGAACTCGAGCCATGCGCCACGAGACGGAATGATGCGGCCGCCGAAAACTTCCTTGTCGGAAGTGCGGTCCGCGTTGCGCTCGAAGTACACGCCAGGCGAACGAACGAGCTGGGAAACGATGACACGCTCGGTGCCACCGATGATGAAGGTGCCGTGAGGGGTCTGCAGCGGGAAGTCACCCATGAAAACGGTCTGAGATTTGATCTCGCCTGTCTCCATATTGGTGAACTCAGCGTTCACGTACAGAGGTGCTGAATAGGTGTAGTCCTTCTCCTTGCACTCCTGAACGGTGTGACGCGGTTCCTCAAAATAGGGATCCGAGAAGGTCAGTTCCATGGTGTCGGCGAAGTTCTTGATGGGAGAGATCTCTTCGAAGACCTCTGCCAAGCCACTCACATGTGGGGTGGTGACGGTTCCGTTCTTCTCGTCCTCTGCGACGCGCGCCTTCCAGCGGTCGTTGCCCAGAAGCCAGTCGAAGGAGTCCGTCTGGACGCCCAAAAGATAAGGGACATCGATGGGCTCGCGAATCGAAGCGAAGCTGACGCGCTTCGGCGCCTTGTGCAATTTGATATCTTCTTCGTTTGCACGAGCGAAGGTTTTTGTTGTGCTCTTTGCAGATGCAGCAGCCAAGGTCTTTACGTCCTTACATTGTGCCGTTTTACTGTGTCGTTCTTACTGTTAAGTGCCAGAACGGAACCGCTATATTTTCCGTGCGGACGGCCGCTATATACCTGTCCGCGGGCACCTCTCACTCGACGCATGCCCGCAATATGACATACCCACAAGCATTCAGTAGCATACCACGTATCTGCAAATCTCACAATAACTGCACAACGACTGCGCAACCACCACAGGTCTCCAATGAATGTATCCGACGGCGTTTCTCACGCCTGATTCGTGGAACCGCACTCCTGCACCGTTGCCGCAACATCCTTCTTCATCTGCGCTACGAGGTCGTCAACGGAATCGAATTTCATCTGACCGCGTAGTCTGCTGATGAATTCCACGCGAACATGATGGTCATAGAGGTCAAGCCACTCGTCGGTGACCGCATTCGCTTCGAGCAAACGCTGCTGCTTGCCGATCTCGTCTTCGAACGTCAGCTTCGTCCCAATCGAGACGGCGCTGGCATAACGCTTGATCTCAGTACCCTCGGCGTCGCAGTCGATGAGCCAGCCCGCATAGACACCGTCGGCAGGCATGAATCCCTCGATGGTCCCACCGAGATTCGCCGTGGGATAACCCAGCGTTCTGCCCCGTTGCTCGCCGTGAATGACGGTCCCCTCCACGAGATGCGGACGTCCGAGAATCTTCCGTGCCCCGTCCACGTCACCGTTCGAGAGCAGGTGCCTCACGTTGGAGGAACTCCAGATACGCACCTGTTTGCTGACTTCCACGCCGTTGAGAACACCATCGGGAACGTGCGTGAAGCCAGGACCGCGATCGTTCACTACGTCAAGCTCGAACATGCGAGTCGCCTGAGCCAGACGGTCGATGGATTCCACATTTCCCTTGCGGCCCCTGCCGAGGGTGGCGTCCGTTCCCAGGACGAGGGTGCGCATGCCGAGTTTCGCGGTCAACTGACCGAGGAAGAACATATATGACTGTAATCCGAACGCCAGGGTGTAGCGCACCACGATGACGTGGTCGACTCCAAGCTCGCCGATCCAGCGCAACCGCTGAGTGGTGCTTGAGACGGAGTCGGTGTCATTCGCCGCCTCCGCATCGCTGATCTCGGCTCCGTCGTGAAGCGCCCCATAGGAATGAACCACTGCCGGACGTGGGTCGAACAGAATGACCACTGACAGTGAACCGTAGCTTTTCGCAAGATCCACGGTGCGTTTGATCACCGATTGGTGTCCAAGATGGACGCCATCAAAGGTACCGATGGTGACGATGGAACGTTTCTGGATGCGCAGGGTCGGCCAGGTGACGCTCCCCTTTTCATCAGGAACCACAAAGTGTGTCTTCATATATCTACTCTCTGACTCTTCGACTTTCGGTCTCTCCGTTTACGGCAGTTATGGCACTATTTGTGACGGGGCTGGCGCTGTTTGTAGCAGTTGTGGCACCAGGACGGCGTGGACGTGATTCGGTGTGAAAAACCGCTGTCGGCTGTGCCATGGGGAAGCCACTATCCCCTAGCGTTTTCGCCGATTCCTCCGCCTCCTCGTATTCGCAAGGCTCAACCATAGCGCAGAGCTCTCGGCCGCCATCCGCATCAACGTGCAGAGCAGCAGTGGGTTGGGAAACGGAAACGGCGATACGACGTCCGAAACGGAGATCCCGTGCCTGCTCATCCGTCACTTCGACAAGAGGAACCACTCCCCTCACACCGTCCACGACGTCGATCACTGCGGGAAGGACTTCGTCGGGCGATATCTGCACCTTCGTCCGTGTCTGCACCGTGCCTTGTTTGTCGGTGAAGGTGCGTTCCCTAGTGGTGGCACCCACGGCGTGCGTCACCGAGAAATCACCGATCCGTGTGCGCCGCAGGAAAGTGAGATATCCACCGACTCCGAGAAACGCGCCCATGTCACGAGCGATGGCACGGATATAGGTTCCTGCGGAACAGGTGATGCTAACGGTGAGGTCCAGATACTCGGCGGCGATATCTGTCGCAGGCTCTTCCTGCTCCGCCGTCTTCACAAAGGCGCTACCAAGCACGGAAAAATCTGAAATGGTGATGTCCCGGGCAGCCAACTCAACCGTCTGCCCCTCGCGCGCGAGGTTGTAAGCGCGTTCGCCGTCGACCTTGATGGCGGAAAAAGTACTTGGGACTTGGCTGACCGTCCCGGTGAAATGGCGGGAGATGGCGTCCTGAACAAGTTCGGGATGGTCCTTGAGACCCTTTAGACGCTCACGAACGCTCTCGGGCTGGACTGGTGGCGTCATCTCACCTTCGACATCGTCTGTAGTCGTCGAAGCTCCCAGACGAATGACCGCCTCGTACGTTTTTTCAGTGCCGACCACGTATTTCAGCAAACGCGTTGCGTAACCGAAGCCAATCACCAAGAGACCGGAAGCCATGGGATCCAAGGTACCGGCGTGGCCGACCCGACGCGTATGCAAGGCACCACGGCAGGCCGCGACGACGTCGTGACTGGTGACGCCGCAGGGCTTGTCTACGAGAAGAAAGCCGGCTGCAGGCAGCCGGCTCTGGGAATTATCAGTCATGTTCATGCCAGATCTGCGGCATCCTCGTCCTCTGATTCGGAAGATTCAGAGGAATCGGAAAACTCATTTTCGTCCTCATCCTCTTCTTCGTCTTCGTCTTCGTCTTCGTCAGGATGCTTGTAGGGATCTTCCTCCCCCGCGTACTGCGCGGTTGCGCGTGCGCGGGCAAGATCCTCGTCCCGTTTACGGGCGACGGCAAGAATATCCTCAAGCTCACTCGCCTCTCCCGGAACCTCATCGAAACGAAACTCCAGAACGGGAGTCAGACGCAGACCCGCCTTCGCCCCCACGTGAGAACGAAGCCTGCCCTTAGCTTGTTGCAGCGCTTGCGCGGCGCGCTTGCGCTGTCCCTCTGCCTTATCGGGGTCGCCGAGCTGAGTCCAATAGATGCGGGCGATCTGCATGTCGTTGGTGACACGAACGTCGGTGATGGTGACGCCCGCAAGGCGCGGATCGTGCAGCTCAGCCTCGAGAGACTGGGCGACGACCCGCTTGATGAGCCCTGCGATGCGCACTGCGCGTGGATTTGTCATGCGCGAGGCTTCTCCTGCATCTCGAAGGTCTCGATGATGTCGCCTTCCTGGATGTCGTTGAAGGAACCGAGGTTAATGCCGGCTTCGAAGCCTTCCTTAACCTCATTGACATCATCCTTGAAACGACGCAGGGAGGAGATCTCGAGATCGTTGACGGTGACAACGCCATCGCGCATGATGCGGGCCTTGGTGCCGCGCTTGACGACGCCATCCTGAACCATGACACCGGCGATGTTTCCGAACTTGGAGGAACGGAAGATCTCGCGAATCTCAGAGTGGGAGGTGGTGACCTCTTCGTACTCCGGCTTGAGCATGCCCTTGAGGGATGCCTCGATGTCCTCGATCGCCTTGTAGATGACCGAGTAGTACTTGATCTCCACACCCTCTTGATCGGCAAGATCGGCAACCTGACGGTTCGGGCGCACATTGAAGCCAATGATGACTGCCTTGTCGACCGTCGCCAAATTGACATCGTTCTGCGTGATAGCACCGACTCCACGGTGAATGACCTGGATGCCAACCTCGTCGGAGACCTCGATCTTCATCAGGGAATCCTCGAGCGCTTCCACAGAACCTGAGGAATCGCCCTTGATGACGATGTTGAGCATGTCGACTTCGGACTTCGCGAACTGCTCCTTGAGGCTTTCGAGCGAAACGACCTTACGGCGCTTTGCCAGCATGGCGGCACGCTCCGTGGCCTCACGCTTCTCGGCGATCTGGCGGGCGGAACGGTCGTCAGGTGCCACCAAGAAGAGATCGCCTGCCGTCGGAACCGAAGTGAGACCCAGAACGGCGACAGGAGTCGACGGCGTGGCCTCCTTCATCTGGTTGCCGTTCTCGTCGAGCATTGCACGCACATGACCATAGGCCGTACCGGCAACGATGGCGTCACCGACGTGAAGCGTTCCCTGCTGCACCAATACTGTCGCAACGGCACCGCGGCCCTTGTCGAGGCGCGCCTCAATGGTCGCACCACGCGCATCCATGTCCGGATTCGCGCGCAGATCGAGTGTTGCGTCAGCAGTGAGAAGAACCGCTTCAAGCAACTTGTCGATGTTCGTGCCCAGCTTTGCGGAGATGTCGACGAACATGGTGTCGCCGCCGTACTCCTCGGGAACCAGACCGAACTCGGTGAGCTGGCCGCGGACCTTTTCAGGATTCGCGCCGGGCACATCGATCTTGTTGACAGCCACCACGATCGGGACACCTGCCGCCTGAGAATGGTTGATGGCCTCAACGGTCTGAGGCATCACACCATCATCGGCCGCAACCACGAGGATCGAGACATCCGTCAGTTCTGCACCGCGGGCACGCATGGCCGTGAAGGCCTCGTGGCCTGGGGTGTCGAGGAAGGTGATCTTGCGCTTGTCGCCATTGAGGTCAGTGGTGACCTGATAGGCGCCGATGCGCTGGGTGATGCCGCCGGCCTCACGCGCAATGACATTCGTCTTTCGGATGGTGTCAAGCAAGCGAGTCTTACCGTGATCGACATGGCCCATGACGGTGACAACCGGCGGACGAGGCTTGAGGTCCTTCTCGTCGATGTCTGCGCTCTCACGCTCAAGGTTGATGTCGAACTGCTCCAGCAGAGCCTTGTCCTCTTCCTCTGCGGAGACGATCTGGATGTTCCACCCGATCTCTTCTCCAAGGATTTGGAACGTGGAGGCGTCCAGCGACTGCGTTGCCGTTGCCATCTCTCCCAAGTGGAAGAGAACGGTCACCAACGATGCCGCATTGACATTGATCTTATCGGCAAGATCCGCCAACGTCGATCCCTGACGCAGCCTGACCGTCTTACCGTTTCCTGAAGGAATACGAACGCCACCGATGACCGGTGCCTTCATCTCCTGGAATTCTTGACGCTTCGCCCTGCGTGACTTACGCGACTTCGAGGACTTTCCGCCCTGACGGCCGAAAGCACCTGCAGCTCCGCCACGGCCACGGCCGCGGCTGCTGTTGCCGCTTGCGGGAGCGGTGTTACCTGATGCGGGAGCGTTGCTGTTGAAACGTCCCGGACGTGAACCGGTACCTGATCCGCCGCCTTGGTGGCCCCACTGGCCTGGACGAGCTCCACGGCTGGGAACGTTTCCGCGACCGTTGCCACGACCCGGGCGTCCGCGGTGGTTCTGAACCGTTGGACGTGCCATGGGATGAGGACGAGGAATATCGCCCGGAGTGGGCGTGTGCATTCCCTGCTTCGAAGCATAGGGGTTATTGCCCGGACGAGGCCCGGACTGATGACCATGAGCGGGCTTTGGCGCACCGGTCGGCAGACCACCGGTCTGTCCCGGACGCGGAGAGTTCGGACGCCCGCCGCGCTGGTTGCGAGGCCCTGGACGCTGACCAGACTGACCCTGGCCCTGCTGTCCTTGGCGATGATTGTTATTCCCACCGTTTCCGGATCCCTGCCCTGGACGCGGGTGTGCCGCACCTGGGGTTGCGGACGTACGTGCGCGACGCTCCGGCGATGCCGGTGTGGCGTGAGATTCCTGAGCGGTATGCCTAGAAGCCGGACGTGAAGTCTCGGTCTTGGCAGAAGTATGTGGTGTCGGCGTGGCCTTCCTGGCGGAGGGCTTTGCATGCGGTGCCGAAGGCTTTGCCACCTTGGAATCCTTGGCGGCATCGGCGGGGGTGAAAGCTGCAGAGAGCTTTCGTACAACAGGTGCTTCCACTGTTGAAGACGCGGACTTGACGAATTCGCCCATGTCTTTCAATTTGTCGAGAACGGTTTTGCTATCGACGCCAAATCGTTTCGCCAACTCATAAACGCGTGCTTTAGGCACTAATTTCTCCATTCCGGACCACGCGCAAGTTGGCGTGGTCTCATTAATAACCGAAGCTGAACATATTCAGTCTCATCGTGCGACCATGGTCTATAAACCTCGTCTCATGTTTGAGGACGACACGCCCGAAGGCATGCGTGCATATTCCAACGTCAAAGCATACTACCTGACGTGCTCAAATACAGTGGATTGTGTCGTAGGGGAAAATACCTACAGACGCACTCCCCTCTACTTTACAGAATCAGAAGCAGCTGTGTCCTGTTCCTTCTGCATCTTCTGCTCAGACTCTTCAGCCCCTTCATTCGTTTCCGATGCCTGCTGAGAAGAGGATGCCTCGGCGGCCGCCTTCTTCTTGGCCTCCTCAGCAACTCGAGCCTCCTCGGACTCCACACCGATTTTCCAGCCGGTGAGCTTTGCGGCAAGGCGTGCATTCTGCCCTTCCTTACCGATGGCCAAGCTGAGCTGGTCATCATGGATGAAGGCGAAAGCCGTCTTGTTCTTCTCACTCACCACCTGCACCTGTGTGGTGTGCGCAGGCGAAAGAGCCGCGGCGATGAACTCCGCAGGATCCGCCGAGTAATCGACGATATCAATTTTTTCGTCACCCAAGTTCTCCATGACGGCTCGGACGCGGGAACCCGCGGGCCCGATGAGAGACCCCTTCGGATTCACTCCCTGCGCATTCGCCTTCACTGCGATCTTCGTGCGCGCACCTGCCTCACGGGCGATTGCCATGATGGAAACCGCGCCGGACACCAGTTCAGGAACCTCGCGTTCGAAAAGCAGACGGACAAGATCAGGGTGAGAGCGCGACACAATGATCTCCGGCCCCTTCAGACCGCGTGCCACAGAAACCACATAGACGCGCAGACGCTCGCCATGAGTGTATTTCTCGGTAGGAACCTGCTCACGCTTCGGCAGGAGCGCCTCAACCTCGCCCACCTGAATGTGGACGTTGTTGGGGTCGCGAAGATTCTGCTGAATCACGCCGGTGATGAGCTTGCCCTTTTGCCCTGCGAAGGCACCGAAGATCTTGTTGTCGGCGGCGGTGCGGAAAAGCTGAGTGATGACTTGGCGTGCCGTTGCTGCTGCAAGACGGCCAAAGTCCTTTGGTGTGTCATCGAATTCATCGCCGAGAAGCGGGCGAGGATAGGGATTGTCCTCCGTCGGCTCCTGCGGAATTTCCTTGCGCGCCCACACCGTAAAGGTGCCGGCACGAGGATCAAGTTCAACGCGTGCGTGCTTTTCCGCATGAGGATTTTTCAGATACGCCAGCCTCAGCGCTTCTTCAAGTGCCGCATCGAGGGTCTCGGCATCAATTCCCTGTTCGGCTGCAAGCTGTCGGATACTCGTCAGGTCCAGTTCCATGCCATGACCTCCCATATGAAGTTATCGCGCTCCGGGCCCACTGCCCACAGCGTCAGTCTTCGACGGCTATTAGTCTACGTATTCATGCAGACACCTTTCACCTCCCGCTGTTCGCGGCATGCCCTTTTCCATGAATCAAGGGCGAAGGTGTCGCCTGCAGGCGCGACAATCCGTCACTATGGGAGGAATTTCCTCGCAACAGCAGCCGCCTGCATCACAGTTATGTCTCTCGGCGGATGCTCGACGCTGCCCTCGGTTGAACACACCACGGCCACTCACAACTCCGACGTCTGCACGACCACACTGGTCGCTGCGCAAAAGGCGCAGGACGGCGTCTCTCCCGTGTTCGGTGTCATCGGGCGAACATTCTCCGCCATCGACGCTTCGGAAAAATGGCTCTCCGTTGCCGCCAACTGTTCACAGCGTTTCTCGGAAGGAGCCATCAAAGCTGCTGCCGCCTACCAAGAGGCCCGCGAACTGGCTTCGGAAACCGGCCTCTCAGACATTCTGCCCACTTTTGGAACTACGGACCTCACCGAAACTGCGGTGCCGAATGTGGCGGTGCGCGCAATCGCTCTCTCCCAGGACAAAGCCGCCTATTCGCTGGAGGTGATCGCCGCCCGTCAGAATCCCACCAACGCTACCGATAAATCGCTCAGCCTGACCCACCGAGACATCGCCGAGTCTGCGGCACAACTCGCTAGGAACTGCACAGCCAGCGGAACCTCCGCGAACTCGGACGATCAGTGCTCTTCGCAGGATCCGCGCAAGAAGGTGTACTCGGTCAAGAATCTTCTCAAGAACCCCTCCGACTATCTCGATGAGGCCACGGGACTGCAGACGTCCCTCACCGCGGCCATCGAAATGAATTGTGCCCTTGAGGAGTTTTCTGCCGTACAGGACGCCGACATCAGCGATCTCACCACAAAGGACCGCCTCACGACCGCGGAGTTCATCGCCCGCGATGTGGCGAGCGCCTATGAGCAGGGATATCCGGTCACTCCACTCCCCTTGGCCGCAGAAACGGAAGACGGAACAGCACAAGACTGAACAGACCGAATGGACTAAACGAACAGGCCTTCTGAACAGACCGAATTTCCGCAAGATCTCAATTCGCCATTCAATATTGCAATCTCGCCGTCAACTACGAAAAGGCGAGATCCCACGATTTCGCGGAATCTCGCCTCTAATTGCATCTATACCTCTACCGCTTACCTAACTTCTGTACCACGGCAGCCCTCAGCGCAGACGGTTGAGAACCTCTTCGATAGCCAGATCGGCGGCAACCTTGGAGTCCGCGGAACCATCGCGACGACGGATCTCGATCGTGCCATCGTTGACAAAGTCGCGGCCGATGACGGCAATGAGCGGAACTCCCAGAAGCTCGGCGTCCTTGAACTTCACTCCGGGGGAAACCTTCGGACGATCGTCGAAGAGAACCTCGACGCCTTCAGATTCAAGCTGCGAGACGAATTCCTCTGCCTTCTCCCACGCGGACTTGTCCTTGCCGGTCACAAGAACGTGCACCTGCGCCGGAGCAATCTCCTCAGGCCATGCCAGACCACGCTCGTCGTGATGCGATTCTGCGATGCATGCCAGCACACGGGAGACGCCGATGCCATAGGAACCCATCCACACCGGGACAGCCTTTCCGTTCTGGTTGAGGACCTTGAGATCAAGGGACTTCGAATACTTCAAACCAAGTTGGAACACTTGCCCGATCTCTACACCACGTTCGAAGCTGAGCGGACCGGAACCGTCGGGGCTCATGTCGCCACGGCGGATCTGCGCCGCCTCAATGACACCATCCGCCTCGAAATCGCGGCCGTAGACGAGGTTGAAGAAGTGGACGCCCTGCTTATCGGCTCCCGTGATCCACGAGGAACCCTTGGCGACGTGCGCGTCCATGAGATAGCGAACCGGTGACTCAATGCCCTTCTTCTCGGCCTGCGGACCAAGGACCATGGGTCCGATGTAGCCCTTCACCAGCTCGGGGTGCTTGGCGAGGTCCTCCGGAGTTGCCTCCTCGACCTCGGCCGGAGAAAGCCCCGCCTCAAGACGCTTCATGTCGACCTGGCGATCTCCCGGCAGACCAATGGCGACGATCTCACGGCGACCATCCGGATACTGGGCGGCGGCGATAAAGTTCTTCAAAGTGTTTGAAGCCTGCCATTCACTGCCGTCGGCACGTGGATGCTGCTTATTCGCCTGATCCACCAAGGAGTCAATGGTCGGCGAGTCAGGCGTTGGAAGAGCCTCTGCGGCAGGCGTGGAGGAGAAATCCTCGTCCGGAACCGGCGGCGTGGTAAGAGCCTCGACGTTCCAAGCAGCTCCAGAGGGAGCCTGTGCAAAGGTGTCCTCGCCGATCGGCAGAGGAGCTAGGAACTCCTCGGATTCCGAGCCTCCCATGGGTCCAGAGAAAGCGTGAACGATCACGTAGTCGACGCCGAGACGATGATAGATGCGCTCATAGGCGTCACGCTGGTCCTTGTAGGCCTTCTTAAGACCATCCTCATCTACGGTGAAGGAATAGGCGTCCTTCATGATGAACTCACGGCCACGGATGAGGCCTGCGCGCGGACGGGCCTCGTCGCGGTACTTGGTCTGGATCTGATACAGCAATGCCGGCAGATCCTTATAGGACGAATACATGTCCTTGACCAGCAGAGTGAACATCTCCTCGTGGGTCGGCGCAAGGAGGTAGTCGGCGTCATGGCGATCCTTGAACTTGAACATGTTGTCGCCGTATTCTTCCCAGCGACCCGTCGCCTCATAGGGATCACGAGGTAGCAGCGCGGGGAAATGCACCTCTTGCGCACCGGTCTTCTCGATCTCTTCGCGCACCACTGCCTCAACCTTGTTGAGGACCCTCAGACCGAGGGGCAGCCATGTGAAGACGCCGGGTGCAGCCTTACGAATATAACCGGCTCGAATGAGCAGTTTTGCCGAGTCCACATCCTCTCCGGCAGGGTCGTCGCGCAGAGTGCGAAGGAAGAGAG
>JALCQC010000008.1 GCA_022650895.1 Bifidobacteriaceae bacterium
AGTGGCTCAAGAACAGCATGCACCCGAAGACCATGTGCCGAGGAAGCGTCAGCGATGGGATGCGCATCGTCCAAGCGACTGCCGAGCTGCGCACATAAATGAATGGCGTACTCTTTCACCATGCATGCGGAACTGAAAGGAATGCGAGGAAACTCCTCATGCATTCCCATACCAGCATCCACCCACACCCTGCCATCATGGCCAATGGCGATGTCAGTGACTCCACGGATCTGTGCAATGTCTTGAAGCGGACCGAAATGAATACCATCACGTTCTGCGATACTCATCTTTCATCCATATCGGCGCGCCCGAGCAGCCGTTCCAAGAGCTGCACATAGGGCTTTGGAACCTCAGGAATTCCCAGACCGGACACCAGGGATTTTTCAAGACGCGCGTTGGGAGCGAGATAGTCCACTATTTCCGTTTCGAGATAGGCGGCCGCTTCTTCCACAGACAAAATCCTCTTGTTCCTCATGCAGACGCAGGCTGCAGGAACTGCAAGAACGAAATAGTCGAAGCATGAGAGAGGGAGGCGTGAACTCTGCGCCGCCCTTTTCACTTTCGTAATCCATGCCTTGCCACGCGCCACTCCCAGCACATTGAGCGGGACCAGCACAACATGAGTAAGATGCGCCGGCGCCACAAAGTCATCGATTCCCACCGGGGAAATAAAGGAATCGTAATTGGAAGGAGCCTGAGCGTGATCCGAATGGTCAATAACCACACAGTCTTCCCACTCGCACAACGCCGAAAGAGCAGCGTGCACCTCCCAGTCTTGTGGAAAGACACCGCTCCATGGATCGGAGGCGAGAACATCGATACCCTCCCAATGCACCAATTCCTGCGAAAGGGACCTCCCTTCCAATTTGCCCATGGGTGCCTGCACCCCGGACCACCGAATACCTGAATCCGCTTCAAGCCCTAGAGACACATCGATACTTCCCACTTCGGGATCCGGATCAACGAGTGCACACTTGCGCTTCTTCCGCGCAATGCTCAGTGCAAGAAGCGCAGCGAGAGTGCTGCAGCCGATTCCGCCGCTCGCCGACGATACCATCACCACATGCGCCGCCGCAGAAGCTTCGGAGGTTGACGATAGCCGTGTTCGGAAGGGGGATGCGGAGGCCGTCGTCTGTGCTCGAGAAGGCGAAAAGACCGAAGGCAGTTCAGCATGCCTAGGAATGGGAGCGCCCTGCCTACGCGGCAGCGGAACGGACAGGGAGTTCACACGGGTCATCGTTGAGGCATAAGTCATGGTCACAGAATGCCGTGGCTTCCTCATCGGGAACTACTTTTTCAGGGGATGTGGTCGAATGCGGAATGCCACTGAATGTAATCGAAGGTATAACACAGTGAGGATGGTCAGCGAAGACGCAATCGGACGGCTGCAAAACACGACACGCCTCAAATGACTGTTTCCACACCACACTTTGCACAAAACCGCGCAGACGCTCCCTCAAAACGATAAAGACGCCGCATATCTTATCCAAAAACCGCCAAAAACGAACAGCGCCGCACAGGAGATCACATTCTTCCGACGGCATGAAAAAGGTTGCAATCCTGCGGGAAATGAGGATAATTATAAGTACAAAGAAAACTTAATAGCAGAGCCCACAAAAGTAGACCACATTGGTTAAGACGTTGGGCGGACACTGGACAGAAGAAACTTACCGCTTGCAACGATGGTGTTGTGTAGAGATTCTGCTTAACAGTTATTCTTTGAGGGGGCTCCATCAGTTTGGAGCCCCCGTTTTTTGTGTTTATCACATCATCGGAAATATTCATTGGAGCGCTCAGTACGCTCGGTAGAAGCGCTCGGTGGCGCGCACCTTAGTCGCACATCACGGCTGCGTCTCCCATCGCGCGCCATAGTCGCACCCTGCTGCACACCACCATCGCGCGACACGGTATTTTCCAACCCGTGAAAAGCTCCCCTCTCTGCCACCCCATCTACTAGAGTTGAGCCATGGCGCAAATTTTTAACGAACCTTCTCGTGCACAGCTCAAGCTGCAGATTGCAGAGCACATTGCAGAAGACGAGAAAATCGACAAGATTCAGGGTCCCACGGGGGACGATCCCCGCCGTGAACCATTGCCAAAAGATCGTTTCTTCGATCGTGAGATCTCATGGATCAAATTCAATAAGCGCGTCCTCGAATTAGCCCAGGATGAGACAGTCCCCACTCTGGAACGCGCCAATTTCTCTGCGATTTTCGCCTCCAATCTCGATGAATTCTTCATGGTGCGAGTAGCTGGCCTCAAACGTCGCCTCGATACCGGAATCGCCGTGACGGCCGCCTCCGGATTGAGCCCACGCCAGCAACTCCGCGCGATCTCAGAGCAAGCGCACAAGATTTCACTGCAACATGCTCAATACACGATCCGTCACATTCTGCCGGATCTTGCGAAGGAAAAGATCGTGCTGCTCAAATGGAGCGAGCTCTCCATCACTGAGCAGGAGCACCTCTCGCAGTTCTTCCGTCGGCAAGTTTTCCCTGTTCTGACACCGCTTGCGGTGGATCCCGCGCATCCCTTCCCTTATATCTCCGGAAATTCGCTGAATCTCGCCGTCATCGTGGAGAATCCCGTCTCCGGAAAATCGCATTTCGCGCGCGTCAAGATTCCGGACAATCTGCCGCGTCTGGTGGCGGTGGATGACCGCACCTCAGACGAAGCCACCGACGAACGCTATGGGTTCATCACCATGGAAAACCTGTTGATCGCGCACTTGGACACGCTGTTCCCAGGCATGGTCATCAAGGAGGCCCGTAGCTTCCGCGTCACCCGCAACGAGGACATCGACGTCGAAGAAGATGACGCAGAGAATCTGCTCAACGCCATGGAAAAGGAACTGCTCCGCCGTCGGTTCGGACCGCCGATTCGCCTGGAACTCAACGAAGACACCTCTCCCTTCCTCTCCAATCTTCTGGAAACGCAGCTCCGCGTGACGGACGACGAAGTGTACCGTTTACCTACACCATTGGATCTGTCGGTGCTGTTCGAACTGCAGAAAATAGACCGCGCGGATCTGAAGTTCAAGCGCTTCATCCCTCCCACCAACCGCCAGATTGCACAGGTCGAGTCGTCGCGAGCGCAGGACATCTTCGCCGCCATCCGCGAGAACGACATTCTGTTGCATCACCCCTACGACTCGTTCTCCACCTCCGTGCAGGCCTTCCTGGCACAGGCCGCGGCGGATCCGAAGGTGCTCGCCATCAAGCAAACCCTGTACCGCACCTCGGGGAACTCTCCGATCATCGACGCCCTTGTGGATGCCGCGCAGGCCGGCAAACAGGTGCTGGCACTGGTCGAAATCAAGGCTCGTTTCGACGAAGAGGCAAACATCGCGTGGGCGCGAAAACTGGAACGCGCCGGCGTGCACGTCGTCTATGGAATCGTGGGACTCAAGACCCACTGCAAGCTCTCTCTGGTGGTGCGGCAGGAAGGCGAGGGGCTGCGTCGCTACTGCCACGTGGGAACCGGCAACTACAACCCAAAGACCGCACGCCTCTACACCGACCTCGGTCTTCTCACCTGTGATCCAGTCGTAGGCCAGGATCTCACCAGACTGTTCAATCAACTGTCCGGTTACGCGCCGAAATCGAGTTTCCACAGGCTTCTCGTCGCGCCTCGAAGCGTCCGCACCGGTTTGCTCGAACGCATTCACCGCGAGGAAGACGCCGCCCGTGCCGGCAAGGAGGCATGGGTCAAAATCAAGGTGAATTCCTTGGTGGACGAGAAGTGCATCGATGCCCTGTACCGTGCCAGCCAGGCCGGCGTCAAGGTCGACATCGTGGAGCGCGGCATCTGTGCACTGAAGCCGGGAGTTCCGGGGCTCAGCGAGAACATCCGGGTGCGTTCCATTCTGGGACGCTTCTTGGAGCATTCACGCATTTTCGCGTTCGCCAATTCACAGGGACCCCAAATCGGCGAAGGCCCTCTGACGGGGCCCGAAGTCTGGATCGGTTCCGCCGACCTGATGCACCGCAATCTTGACCGCAGAGTGGAGACGCTCATCCGCATCACCGATCCCGATCAAGTGGAAGAACTTCTCGACTACGTCGACTTCCAGATGTCCGACACCACCAGTTCTTGGCATATGGAGGCCGATGGAAGCTACGTTCGGCACTCGACCGACGAAAACGGAAACCCACTCATCGACTGCCAGGAGGCATTGATCAATCAACATCTGCGTCAGAGGAAGCATCGCAGCGCTTGACTGTTCCGTCTGATTGGCGTTTGGCAGGTGAAAGCGCGAGACATGACGGAGAGAACGAAGGCTCTGCTAAGACGGCTGAATGAAAGAACTAAAACTAAAAGCAGCAAAGGCCCTCAAAGCAGCGAAAGCAATAAAAGAGGAGAAAGGTAACCGCATGGGCGAATATGTGGAGGCGGCGGGTGCCATCGTATACCGCATTTCGTCCGAAGGCGAGGACGGCGACGAGGTCGAGGTGTGTGTGGTTCATCGGCCAAAATATGGGGATTGGAGCTTTCCAAAGGGAAAACTTGAAAACCAGGAAAGTCTTCCTCACGCCGCGGTACGCGAGGTTCAGGAAGAGACCGGCATCCCCGTTCGGCTCACCTTCCCGCTTGCTGACGTGACCTACCCGCTGCATGCGGATGGATCCGAGGGGAGCCGAGACAAGTCACGAAAAGGCGGCCGCCGCTCCAAAAAGACCATAAAAACAAAGCATGTGACCTATTGGGTGGCCCAAGTACTTTCCCCGACAGACGCTCGCATGCGACAGGACGCGCTCGGCGCACGCATCATACGAGACCATGAAACAGATTCGGTGCAATGGCTCAGCATCAATGCCGCCATCGAAAAACTGACGTATGAATCCGACAAGGACGTCCTGCGGAAATTCGCTGATTTATCACACTCCGGCATGCTTGAGACGGCGACCTTCATTGTGGTGCGTCATGGCAAGGCAGAGGCGAGAAAGCATTGGTCGGACTCAGAGGACCTGCGACCCCTCACACCGACAGGTGCAGCCGCTGCCTTTGCATTGAGCAGGGAGCTTGCGTGCTTCGGCGTGAAGAAACTCGTCAGTTCACCATGGGCTCGTTGCGCCCAGACCTTGATACCGTATGCAGCCTTCTGCCGACAAGACATCATTGAGGCCGAAGAGCTCAACGAAGACACGGTGGAGCGCAGTCCGGAAAGCACTGTGGAGTTCTTCACTTCGACACTTGCCGACGCAGCCAAAGATGATGCAGCCCCCGTGGCTCTCTGCACACACCGGCCCGTTCTCAAGGAAGTGCTTCCCTCACTGAAGGAGCTGTGCGCCAGCGAGGAAATCGCACGCCAGCTTCCCGACGAATCGCCGTATTTGCAAACCGGCGGCGCCCTGGCACTCACCCTCCGTTCGGGCGGCGAAAACGGACCAAAGATCATAGCCGTACAGCTTCTTGCGCCGGTGCTGTACTGAGATGAATGCCATTTTGAGGTCTTGAAGCAAGACCGCGGCTCCAGTGCCGGCCGGTGCCAGCCGATGCCAGCACCGATTTCTCTGAGGGCATCTGCCCTGCAACGAGACCGCTTTTATGGTTGAATGCGTGAAGGTACTAGGAGGGAAAGCACGTGTCGATAAGATCAGTTTCAGGAGCATATTCAGCAGGCAGAGTGGGCCCCAACCGCCCGGCTCGGCCCGCCCAGATGGCGGACGGCATCGCGGACAAACTGGAGGGTGGACTCGATCCGCAGGCGATCAGCGAGATGAGCCACACCACGGCGCAGTCGCTTCTCAACAGGGTGCATAAATCTCAGGATCCGCAGATTGTTCAGAAGGTGCTCACTCTCGTCGAGACAGAGGGCATCGATCTCATCGCGGAACTATGGTCGCACGCAGCCCCCGAGACACTACCGGGAATCCTGTGGCGCCTCTATACGCTGCGCACATGGATGCGCAAGAACAAGCAAACCATCGCCGCCCTGTGGAGTTTGGGAGAACCGGCGGAGGGCGCTGCATCGGCAATCACCGGTGTCGAGGAATTTCCCAGCGCCGATGACATCACCGCGACCGCCGATTCGATTCTCGCAGGTGCCTTCACCGGAGATTTCGCGGTAGCTCTCGACAGAGCAAGCGCTTTCGTTGACGTCGTGGCTGCAGGTATGGAAACTGAAGCGAACCGCAAACGCAAACGTTACCTTTCCGGTGGCGGGGCACAGTCGAGTCCCGATGCCAAGCGCGCCGCCTCCGTCACCATGAACCTCATGCAATCAAGTGCCACGCTCGCCCGCACCGCCAAGGAGTTTCGCGTTGGTGCAGAGTTGTGGAGGCAGGGAAAACTCGATTAACCCATTTGTTTAAATACGAAATCGGGCTCCTTCAGGCGGCTCCCCTCCCTCAGCTGTAGCAGATACCGTAGCTGCTACAGATACGGTATCTGCTACAGCTATATTCTTCAGCCAAGAAAGCATCTTCGGTGGCAATACAACCGTAAAAGAAAGAACCGGTGCGAAGCATGTGTTTCGTACCGGTTTTCTTTGTCTATGCCCTTCCCTATTTGTTAGGTAGCTAGCAAATAATACGAAGGTGATCATGACGGACACAACTCACGTCTCACAACACACTCAATCCGCTCAGAAGAAATCGCAACGCCCTGAGAACTACAGTCGACTGCTGAAGCAAACGACGAATCAACTCAATAGATCCTTCGATGAATTCGCCGCACACTACGGCCTCACTGGAAATCAGATGAGTGTCATCGACTTCCTCAGCACGCGTCCGGGCAACGCCGCCGAACAGCGCGACATCGAAATCGAATTCGATATCCGACGCTCCAGCGTCACCACCATGTTGCAGCGCATGGAACGCAAAGGCTTGCTGATCAGGGAGCAAGCGCCGGACGACGCCCGCCGAAAAATCGTGAGGCTGACCGCAGAAGCCAACAAACTCATCTCGGTGGTCACGGAATACATCGACTCCGAGCAGCGGCTTTTCGAGGAAAGATTCGGCGAGAGCCGCATCGCTGACCTGAAACGCATGCTTGCCTTCTTCGTTGACCACCGTACCGAGGAATCAAGAAAGCGCAATCTCCAATGACAGCACCCACCCGCGGAAAACTCGCCGCCGTACGCGCCCATGCGCGCGCCAACACAGCCACCCACACCAACACCAGCGCTTCTGCCCACGCGACACGAATGAAGTCGCCCAACAATCAAGGCTCCTCACCTCAGAAGATTCCTGCAAAGGTATTCTGCGCCGTCATCGCCGCCGGACTTCTCTCGCTGAGCGGCGTGGTGGTGGAAACAGCGATGAACATCACCTTCCCCACTCTGATGCGTGAATTCTCCATCAGCACTGACACTGTTCAGTGGATGACGACGATCTATCTTCTGATCGTCAGCATCATCGTGCCGCTCAGCGCGAGTTTCAAAGCGCGCTTCCCCACCAAGAAGCTCTTCATCACCGCGAATCTGCTGTTCATCGCAGGTCTCATTATCGACCTCACCGCCCCGGTTTTCCCCATGCTGCTGCTTGGCCGTGCGGTTCAGGGACTCGGCACCGGCATCGCCTTGCCGCTGATGTTCAACATCATCCTCGAACAGGTACCTCCGGCGAAAATCGGCATGATGATGGGCTTCGGAACCCTCATCACCGCAGTCGCGCCAGCCATCGGACCGACTTTCGGAGGCGTCGTGGTGTCAACCATGAGTTGGCGCTACATCTTCGCCTTCCTACTGCCCGTTCTCGTCATCTCGCTCGTCATGGGCATTATCAGTATTGAACAGAAAAGCAAGCTTCGGAAGGTTCCTTTCGATTTCCTGAGCATCGCGCTTATCGCCGTCACCTTCTGTGGAATCGTCCTTGGATTTAGCTCCATGGCATCGAACACCTTCTTCAGCCTGCGCGTCGGCGGCGCCATGCTGATCGGCTGCATTGCCCTCGTCGCGTTCGCCATGCGCCAGATGCGGCTGAAGAGCCCGATCCTGGATCTCCGACTTTTCGGAAACCTCAATTTCTCCGGCTACGTGATCGCCTTCTTCCTGTTCCAGCTTTCGGCACTCGGACTGTCCTTCGTCCTGCCCAACTACATCCAGCTCGTTGACGGCAGCTCCGCGTTGCAAGCCGGCTTGCTGCTGCTCCCGGGCGCTGCCATCGGAGCGCTGCTGGCACCCTTGAGCGGTCGACTTCTCGACGCCCTCGGACCAAAACCGCCACTGCTGAGCGGACCCCTGATCGCTATCATCGCTCTGGCGCTTTTCACCCTGCTCAACGGTCACCTAGGAAATGCGGGAATCTGCATTATCTACGTCATTTACATGCTGGGAACAGGAATCACAATGGGCAACACCATGACCACCGGACTCTCACAGCTTTCCGGAGAACAGAAGAGCGATGGTAACGCCATCTTCACCACCATTCAGCAGTTCGCGGCGGCAGTTGGCACCTCCGTCGCGGCCACGCTAGTTGCCGTGGGGCAGAATGCCACCACCGATCAGGCACAGGGAACCTCCGACGGCTCTCATCTGGCCTTCGTGGCGCTGCTGATTGCCCTCATTATCCAATATGCGGCAACAGCAAAGGTGACGGCCTTCCCGTTCAGGACACGTTCTGGCAGCAAGGAACGCTGAGAAAAGGCCTTCTTCATCCCCTGACGACAACTCGCCATGAGCGCAAAGTGGTCAACAGGAGATGGATGACGTAAAGTAAAACCCGCGTCGGGCCGTGGCTAAGCCCCGGGCTCCATTTATTGCCGCTGCGAGCGGCCCCTGCGCCGACAGGCGCTTCCGCGGTCTGACGCATTCATTTTTCTCTCTTCGTCTCAGCTATTCAGCTGATGAGACAAGCCCTCGCTCAATTTTCAGGGCAAGCACCCGCACAGCGGATCGATCCACCAGCTCCCGAAAACTCTTGGATTCCTTTGCCTTTGCGTTAAGGCCGTCAAGAATCTTCTGCGCAATTCCAGGGTCACCCACGCACACTAAATCGCCGCCGGCCGAGACAAAGCGCACTCCCAGCTCAGGCGAGGGAATGCTCTGGACCGCTGCCGCAGACAGCGAATCCGAAGTAACAACACCTTCGAAACCCAATTCACCACGCAGCCGCCCGTTGATGATCTTCGATGAAAAAGCGGCGGGAACACTGGAATCGATGGCAGAATACGTGGCCAACGCCATCATGACGATGTCGGGGTCAGCCTTCAGAGCCGTTGCAAAAGCGCCCTCTTCCTCTCCGCCGATCACCGTGGTGGAATCAATCGTCCCCTCCGCAGTGAAATCCGTGTTCCCCGTAACTGCGCCCAAACCCGGATAGTGCTTGATGGAGGTCATGACTCCCGCCTGCCGCATTCCCGCGATGAAAGCGGCCGCATACTGTGCGTTGGTCGTCCCGTTATGACCGAAATCCCGCTGAAGGGCACCGATGGGAGCGTTTGCCGAGCGCTTCACCTGAACTGTTCCCACCACAGGCGCTAAATTCACATTGACACCGGCACTTTTGAGCTGCTGTCCCCACACACCCGCCTGCTGCTGGAGCTGAGCAGTCGTCATGCTTCCTTGCGTCAGGGCCGACGGCATCCGAGTGAAACCTGTTCCGCGCAGATGCTGGACCTGACCACCCTCCTGATCTGCAGCAATGAGCAGCTGCCTGCCCCGCGGCGCAAAGCCTTGGAGCTTCTTCGTGATCTCAGCGAGGCTGGCCGTGCCATTGTTCCAGTTACCCAGCAAGAGGACGGAACCGACCTGTCCCTTTTGAATGAACCGCTGAATGCTCTCCAACGACGATGCCGTCTGAAGATTGAGAGGGGCCATGACAAGCTGACCGATCCTCTCCTGCAGGCTCATGGACTCCAGAATCTGACGGGCCTTGTATTCGGGAGTCGCCAAGGATTCGTCTGGTTCAGGAGGTGCGTTTTTGACGAGAGATCTCGAAGTTTCCTGACCGCCGTGGGAATCCGAAGTACTTTCTTGCGAAGAAAGCTGCCCTCCACTCGCTGAGTTGTCCGACTCCCCTGGCGTTCCGCACGCGGGAAGCAGAAAAAGAAGCGCGGAAACAACTCCGGCAATCAGCCGCCGTTGGCTCTGAAGAAACCTTCCGGATCTCATATCTCCATCATTCCACGACGTCATGATGCCATGCTGCAGAGGCATGTTCACTCTCTGCTCACTCGTCGGCTCACTCTCTGCTCCTCAGCGAGCATTCAGGAAAGTTGCAGACTCGATACTGACAATTCGTTGCATTTCTCGTGCCTACTCCCCCGCATATCCATGGTGCGGCAGTTTAACTATGACCATGGAACGAAACGAGGAAATACACACCATGCACAACAGCAAAGACTCCGAAAAATCTGCATACATCATAACCAACAGCAGTAGCGGCGGAACCGATTCAGAAGCAACGGCGGCTCAGCAGAGCCCCTTTTATGGCCGGCCCGAACAGCAGACGCAACGTTACTCGCAGAACAATGCCGCGCAGAGCGGCACTCAGGGCGGTACCCAGAGTGGTGCTCAAGGTGGTGCTCAGACCAGCACTGCGCAACAGGGCCAGACCAGCACCACGTCCAACGGGTACGCAGCCGAGTATGCGGCGAACGGATACCAACAGACAACCTATCCGAGGAACGCCTATCAACAAGGAAACTACCAGCAGGGCGGTCAGATTCCAGTCAGCGCGCTTCCGAAGCAGAAAGGCAAGAGCGACAGCAAAACACCGTGGATAGCACGGCTTCACACAGGACCTTTCATCGCGCTCGTAGCGGGAATCTCGCTGCTCTTCGGGCTGATCGGAGGGTTTGGCGGCTCTGCGATCGCCTTCATGAACTCGCGCCCCTCCTCCACACAAATGCAGATGGGCGGCCCGGGAATGATGGGACAGTCAGGATCAGGGCAATCAGGATCAGGGTCCGGACAGGCGGGATCGGGACAGTCCGGACAGTCCGGATCGGGATCGGGATCGACAGGATCTGACTCCGGATCAAGTTCGGACAGCGAACAATCCGACATGGGATCGTTGAGCGGTTCCACCGGAATCACATACCTCCAGATTCAGAGCTGACGCACCTCTGAAGCGCTGACTGAAAGGTAGAGACACCTCGAATCAGCCGTGACACGAAAACTTTGCTTTAAGACCAGAGTTCGTTGTAACATGCAATCTGTTGGCCCTCTGGCTCAATGGTTAGAGCAGCGTCCTTTTAAGTCGTGGGTTGTGGGTTCGAGTCCCACGGGGGCCACAGAAAAGCCCGGAATCGCAAGGTTCCGGGCTTCTTTTTTCTCGGGAGCCAGAAGTTGGCAGCCTCTGCGATTGCACGCTCACGCTCGCCTTCACCTTAAATTCCAGAGAGACAATCTTGGAAAAAGTGAAGTATGCTCGGTAACTGACAACGCAGTCAGTGCTTTCCAAAGTCAATGATTTTTCTTTGAAAAACTACTCTCCCGCTAACTGGTTTGCTCCCGGAAGACATGGGCAGGTTTCAAGATATATCGCACTTGGTTCTTTGAACCCCTCTGGTCAATACGCCTTTAACAGTTCCCAGGATTGCCTTTCCTTTAACGCATGGGTTTCTTCGTGGGGCGCAACAGCTCAACCGTGTTCACGCAAAAACGCTTCCTGGAAGATCAAGCTCAAATCCGAAGATGTCACTGACAGCACGAATGCATAAAGAGAAAGCGGCATTCCGATCACGAATCTCTGCGGTGCCGGTCGTCTAAAATTGGGTGCATTCTGGCGAAAGGATCGTCATGATCGAGTCTCGTGTTCTGATGTGCCGCACTCACCCCGTCGCGGCTTTCTCCGCAGACTCGAAAACCGGTTTGGCGGTAACGGGTCTCGAAGTGCTTGATCAGGGCAGGCTGCCACCCGAATTCACCGATCATGGGAAGTCCGCCCTTTATGCAGCTCGCATCAACTCGTGGTGGAAGCATCGTGCGGTACCCACTACCCGCGACGGCCTTGAACGCGCCCTCTCAAAGATGGGACTTGACTCGCCTTCGCAACTTCTCACCAATTCGTATGGGCTGAGTCTTTCGGATCAATACTGGGTGCGCCCCGAATCGTCGGGACTACGGTGGTCTGACGTCAACTTCTACACCAACGCCTTTGACGAGAGCTTAGGGAAGGCGCTTTTCTCGCCTTCCCCTAGCACCTCCGGCTCCTCTGACTCCCCAAGCTCTTCTCGCTCCCCTGACTGCCTCGGCCCCATACTCTTCGACGTAAATTCCCCCGACGCAACAACTGCCGGAGACCTTCCGAAGAGATGGCTGATTAATGCAGACGGAACGCGCGTACTCATGAAGGCGGGGCGCTCGGGCCAGGAACCCGCGAACGAACAGATAGCCACGCTTCTATGCTGCCGGCTTGGAATCGAGCATGTGAAATACCGAGTGGAGAAGCGTGGGGGAACCCGAGTGAGCCTGTGCCCGGAAATGCTCACGAACTCGGAGGAACTCGTTTCCGCGTGGCAGTGCCTCGGAAGGGTAAAAACAATCAACAGTCTCAGCAGCAAGCAGCAATGGATCACCGCCGCACAAGCCTTGGGCGCAGATCCCGATTCGATTCGAAAAGCCACTGACGAATGGATTCTCGTGGACTATCTCATGCGCAATACCGACAGGCACTACAACAATTTTGCGCTGATCCGCGACGTTGACTCCCTGATCGTGCGTCCTGCACCAATATTCGATACGGGCGAGTCCCTGTGGAACGGCATGTCAATGACGAAAAATACGGCAGTTTCCGGTGCGCCAGATTTCATGGCCCTTCCCTTCTTCAGAACAGATTTGACACGACCTACGGCACTCCGGCAACTGCGCACCATCGATTCTTGGGATGCCTTCGATCTGTCACAGCTGTCCGACTGGCCCGATGAAGTCACCACGCAGCTCCGCGATCACACCGAGCTTCCCGAGAGCACGATGAAGTGGATTCATGAAGCATTATTGATTCGCGTGAACCAGGTTCGTCACGAGCGGGAGCAAAGCGTCAGAAAGACGGGGCATCATGGCAGATAGTACGAGGAAGAGTGCACTCACGCTTGCAAAGCGACTCATCGTTGACCTGCTCTGGAAGACGGCGAACATCGAGGTGGATGGCATCACTTTCCCTGACGTTCAGGAGATTTATGAAGGCAGAGCTCCCGCAGGCATGAAGGTCGACGACATCGTCGCGGTCAATAACCTCAAGCAGGGTCTCCAGTTCATTATCGATCAAGCAACCCAAGCTGGCCTGGACGCTCAGGGCAGTCAGAGCCTCCAAACCACTCAGAGCACGCACGATACCCAAGGCGCACGCTCCATCCAAAGCACCCATACCGCCCAAAGCACGCCGCTCGACTTGCCGGTGGTCTCACGCATCAACTCGATAGTTGGCCAAGGGTTGATCCACGCGCCGGGCGAACTGCGCACCACTGCCGCAAGAATGGGCGGAATCGAATGGACTCCCGCTATTCCACGCCATGAAGACGTGATCCGTCAACTGCACGAAGTCAGCCTCATCGATGACTCCGAGGAACGCGCAATCTCACAGTTCTGCACCATCTCGCGCGGCCAGTGGTTCAACGACGGCAACAAACGCACCGCACTGCTGGCGGCAAACCTGACCCTCATTACTGAGGGAGTGGGAATCCTCGCGATCAGCCCGAAAGCCAAACGAGCTTTCGTTGCCACTCTCCTCGCCTTCTACGAGTCAGGTGACCGAACCGAACTAGCCACATGGCTCAGGCGGAACGCCGTCGGATTGATTCCCGGAGGCCTCACCCGTGCAGAGCAGGAGCGGAACCAGCCCACGTACGGTGCCACGACTAGCGTCGATGAATCCCGTGCCAATTCCCCGGCCAGATAGACTCTATTTGTCAACGCTTTTCCGTGGCCTGCCGCCATGCCCGGGACGCTGGGCGTTCCATGCGTCGATTGTCTCTGGCTTCCAGCCACGGGTACGACCTATGAGTGCGTCAGGTTCGGGCAGCCTGAGATTGAGTACTCCATTCGTGGTGATGCCCAGCCGTGCGGCTATCTCGGTGACGGAAAGAAACCTCTGAGTCATTGACATCTTCCTAACAATCCTGTTACAGGTTCTGCGATGGCGGAAGCGAACCTAATGGCCGGTATAAGTGGAGTAACAAACAACATCGTAAAGCTGGTGGTACCCGGCACTTTACAGATGGTGCCATAAGGCTTTTGAATGTTTATGTTGACCGGGAAACGGTGATAATAGCGAAAGACGGGTTCCAAATACTTGGCTTATTCGGAACCCTTCACTGCTGCTTACTTTGATGCATCGGGTGGAAATGGATTCGAATCACTGGTCGTCATTTCCGTTATCAGTATTAGGCTTGCGGCGCTTGTCCTCTTCAATATGCTGATTCAGATCTTTAATGCGATTGGAGACAACCAGTAGCTTGGCAGTTACATAAAACTTCCCAGATAATTTCATCGGAACGTCAGCATTTTGCAGTTCAACCGAATCCGGCTCATTCGCCTCCACTGCTTTTCTACCATTTCTAGCATCACACCAAAAGAAAATAATTGTTGACACGGCTAGCATGAGGGGAATGAGAAACGAGAGCATAAACCCTTTGTTGACACTGAAAACAAATGTAACAGAAACGGTACTGAGAATGAGACAAATAATTCCAAGTTTACTAGTAAAGGTTTGAAAAAGGACGCAAAGTCTGCTGCCCATCGCAGCCATCGATCCCTTTACACTAAGTATTATGTCAGCATCATCAAATAGTTGGTTTTCTGCCTCGAACACAGCGATACAAAGGGCGCTGACAAAATCCAACACAAACAGTGTTGCTTGTATCTGCCATGACAACTTATAACTCCTTGGCCAATCAATGAAGTACCCTATAGCAGTAAAGGTGATAGCACCTAGGATGAGGACGAGATAGTAAGCAACTATTCTCTGTCTTGGAGTCCCCAACCTATGGGCTTTAAAAGCATAGAGGTCGTCATCCCTCCCACTCTTACTAATTGAATATCCAAGTATCTTTCTGTATTTTTCTTCTACCGTCTTATATTTTTCAACGAGCTTTTCGTTCTCTTCTATTTTGGCTCTGATCGGGTCATACTCAAGACTTGTCAAACTCACAGCAACGAGAAAGCTTACAAAAACCACTAGCAAAACAGCGAAGAACAAACCTTGTTTGGATACAATCCCGGGGAGCCCCGAGACCACCAGTCCTACCATCGTTAGAAGCGTTAAACCAGTCATGCTTGTCGTTATAACCTCTGACATTCTCCTACTATCAGCCTTGGTGCTCGCTTTCTCAAAGTGAACCACAGCAGCTGCCTGAATCACCATACTCATGAGAATCGGAAGCAATGATTCGTCAGTGCTATGGAAAAAAGTCCCTTTTAACTGCTGCATATCGAAGAGATGTCCGGAAAGAATAGCCTCGGGAGGACCAATAAGTCCAAGAGCCGAAAAACTGATAGAAACAAACCAAATTAACACGAAATAGATGATTGTCCCATAAAAGATTTTGTTAAGTTGCTCGTATTTAAATTTCTCAATCGATAGATTTTTCATATCTTTTCTCTCTCATACTTCTTGCGCAGATGATCGCGCTTAGTATTCTCCTGTGAATACCTGAGCCGAAGTATCCTACTTCACCCAATGCAATTCAAGTTCCATCTCACTCAACAAAGTTCACGCACTGCATCGCCCCACTCACCAGCGCTTGAAACTAGACCGCGGCCCTCCCCCGATCATCGAGGAGCTCCTTATTCTGAACGCGGGTATTCACAGCCTCGTCGGTGAGCACTGCGGCCCGGGCAGCCTCTTCCTTCTCTTCCTCTCCGAAGATCAGTTCGCCAAATATGGCGGAACAGTACATCAGCACCATGGCGATGATGTTGAACCAGATGAGCACCGTCAGCAGCGTCGCAAATGGTGCAAGGAGAGGGTTGGAGGAGGCACCGGTCAGCAATCTGCCTCCCAAAAGCTGAATGATGCCCAGAACCACGCCTCCCAGGAGCGAAACGAGCAGCACCATACGCATCCGTCTGATCTGGCAGACAACGCGGAAAAGCGTCACCAGCAGGAGCATATTCAACGCGACCGCAACAATAAAGCCTACCGCCGAGATAAGGAAACCGGAAAGCCACGAGCTACCAAGCCAACCAAACACGCGCATCACAGCGCTGACCAGACCACCCGAAAGCACTCCCACGAAGGAAGTGAGAAGAAAGAGGACGGCAACAATGAGTACAGCACCGGTATCGATGAGGCGAGCGCGGATGGGATTGTCGAGTTCGCCGACGGGGTCTTTAGTCCCACTCCCGTGAGAATTTCCTTCATCGTCCTCACCGAGGATCGTGTGGGTGGCGGAGCGTAGCGACCCAAGCCAGCTGGTGATTTTCCACCAGAAGGCGATAAGTGTGAACAGACCGGTGACGGTAAAAGTGGTGGAGATGCTGCTGAGGGTGTCTTCGCTGAGGATGCTGTTGCTACCGCTCACCAGACCTGGAACCACGGTATCGAGCAGGGAGAGCAGGCTGTCACGGAAGCCGTCGTTGTTGGAGAACAGCAGGCCGAAGACGCTGAAGAGAGACCACAGTCCGGCGAAAAATGCGAACAACAGGCCGTAGGCCAGTCCGCTTGCGAAGATTGAACCGTTGCGATCACTGAAACGCGCCACGACCCTGCCGATAAACGACTCTTTCCACCAGTGGCCAAGACGAGCGGCCAGATCCTTTAACCGTTCCATATATCGACTGTACACGATTGAGCAGTCTGTTCAGAGCTGCAGAATCCCACTGCAGCCTCTTTTGCGCGGCAAGCTGAGAAAACTCAAAATTCCAACGATTTCCCAAGATTGCCTTCTCTCGATCGGGACGCTTGGGGTGCGGAACTTTCCCGCTTTTTCCTGTGCGTTTCGCCCATACCTGATTGGAGCGCTTGTGAAATAATGAAGCCAGTTGGATGCTTCAGGAACCGATACCACTTGTCCCTGCGTCCGCGACGAAAAGGTCCGTCACCGCGGACGGAGAGACCTCGCCCCTCGAAGGAGCGCGCCATGACAGATGTCACAACACAGCCACCCAGCGCAGCGCAGCCCACCGCGACCGCACAGCCACACACTGCCGAGCAGCCACCCGATACCCAAGAACGTCATGAGTTACTTCACCACTCCGGCGAACTCGCACGCGCGATGGTAGACAAGCTTTACGACACCCTCTCCGCCAACCATGAAGTCATCGAATTGGCGGTGGAAACGCTCTTCGCGGGCGGCCATCTCCTCATGGAGGACATGCCAGGCGTTGGCAAAACCACCTTGGCACGCGCCTTGGGAATACTCATCAACGGGACAACGCACCGCATCCAGTTCACGTCGGACATGCTGCCGAGCGATCTCACCGGCGTCAACGTCTATGACCAGCATTCCGGCACCTTTACATTCCGCCCGGGGCCATTGTTCGCGCACGTCGTCATCGCAGATGAAATCAATCGCGCCAACCCGAAAACCCAGTCAGCGATGCTGGAGGCCATGGGAGAGCGCCAAGTCAGCATCGACGGAACCACGCACCCGCTGCCACAGCCCTATTTCGTCATCGCGACCGAAAATCCCATCGAACTCGAAGGAACCTACCCACTTCCCGAGGCGCAGCTGGACCGTTTCATGGCACGCACAAGTCTTGGCTATCCCTCGCCCCAACAGGAAACGCAGATGCTGCTCAACTCCGCAGACTCACCGCTGACACGGCTGAGTCCACTGTGCACCACCGACGACGTGGTGAAGGGCATCGCCGCCGCGAACGACATCATCGTGAGTCCCGTGGTCGCCGAATATCTGGTGCAGATCGTCGGCACCACAAGGTCCCGCGATGACATCAAATTCGGCGCCTCTCCCCGAGCGAGTCTGAATCTCCTGGCGATGTGCCGCTCCCGCGCCCTCCTCAAGCACCGTGACTATGTCACTCCCGAAGACGTGCAGCAGATGGTGGTGCCGGTCCTCTCGCACCGCATCGTCTTAAGAAGGAACTTCGGTAAGGCACGAACGAACGCGACCCCAGCACAGGTTTTGAAGGAGATCGTCAATTCCCTCCCTGCCCCTCGTCCGCACGTCTCCTGACGCGACGCCACATACCCACCCACCCAAGACCGCGAACCAGTCCGCGCACCAATCACGATTGAAGAAAACTCCATGAAGAAAAAGCCTCCGCCTTTCCACAGCTCCATGAGACCCACCGCGCGCGGCCTCGTCACGCTGGCGTTGGGCGGCCTGCTGGTGCTGCTGGGAGGAGGATTCGACTACTTTCCCCTGACCATGCTCGGCATAGGTCTCGTCGTTCTCTTCATCTTCGATCTCTGTGGTTCACTCATCGGCAGGGCAGCGTTGGCTCTTGACCGCCGCAAAAAGAGAAAACAGACAACCCAGACCGATGCCTCCGGACGCGAGAAAAACCCTTGGTTCAAGCGGCTCCTGCTGCCCTACCGCTGGGAGACAACGGAACAGTGGGAGCAACGAGACCAGAACGACGACATCGTCCGCACCATCGACGGCCCAGCTCCGCACACCCGTGGCATCTTTCACCGCAGCGGAACGCTCGTTCGGTGGAACGGCCCCTTCGGCCTGTGGAAAAGCACGGCACGAACCGGCGATGAGGCGACGACAGTCCATCCCGCACATTCCTATGGAGACTCGGAATCGTCACTGACGTCTTCGGAGGTTCGTCGTCCACGTGGAATGGGTCACGATGACGAGGACACCGCTTCCTCCGTCAGACCCTACTCGCCGGGAGATCCCGAACGTCTCATCTCCTGGACCATGTCCGCACATCGCGGCGAGATGATGACGCGTGTTGCCGACAGTCACCAGCAGCCACAATTTCTCATCATCGTCGATACACTTACCCCTGCGCAGGTCATTGCGAGCGCGGATGATTCTGACGAGGCGACCCATACGTCAGAAGCGGCCGCCTTCGAATCCCTTGTGGGGTATGTCACTCGACTCTTTGAGTTGCGCCGTCCGATGGACGCCACGTTGCTGATCACGGATGGCCACGCTCTCGCCGAGACCGAACAGGAGACGGCTCATTTTCTTGCGGCCGTGCAGCCAAGCACCCGGGGGACGGCGGCGGAGCGGGCGGAGTTCATTGATTCCTTGCTTTCCGAGCCCAACATGCGTGGGCTTTTTGTCACTTCTGCAGACTCCGAGCGCGGGGATTTCGAGTCGGAGCTTGAGAATGCCGGCGTCCTGCGGTTCATGGAGATTGCTCGCGTCGAGAGCGACGACGAGGGTGCGGGTGGCAGCGACAGAGAAAGCTTCAGCGAGGGAGAACACGATGGCGGGCAGGAGCATGCGCGGAAGCGCGAGGCTGACAGTCATGGTGGTCCCGGTGATTCCGATGGGAATGATCGCCGCCGTACCCGTCGTGGCAATCGTCCTGATCGTTCTGATCGTTCCGGCCATCGAGGCTTCCGTCTCCATCGCCAGTACAATCATCGCCGCCGTCGCTTGTGGACCGAACGCTCCCGTGTCCCTTCACGCGCAAGCCGCGTCCTCACTGCCGCATGGCGCATAGCCGCCATCGGATTTCTACTCGTCGCCGCCTTGGTGCAGCTCACCACGCTCTTCGGTTCGGTCGCGTGGCTTCCGTTCTCCATCACGCTTGCGGCGGTTGTTGCGGTGGAGGGCGGGAGTCATTTTTCGAAAACGGTGCGACGCACCTTGCTGCGCCTCGTCATCGTTGATCTCGTGATAGCGGTCGCCGCCGCTGTCACCGTTTCCGTGGCGCTCCATCAGGAGACGGGGGTGTGGTGGTTTGCTCCGCTTCGTGACGTCGTAGTCGACTCATCCGGGGCGCTGAGCGCCCAGACATCTGCGGCATCGACGGCCGTTCTCTTCCTTTCCAACTGGGGCGCCACCACTCCGTTCGGCGTCATTGGAACGGTGGTTTCGCGCGGATTCACCGCCCTCATGTACCAGAGTTTCCCCGTCAGCGCCAGCGTGTACGTGGATGTCACCATGATCCTCGCCGTCTCGCTTGCCATGATGGCGATACGGGCACTCATCGCCGTTCCCGCCCTTCAGCCTTTCTGCGCGGCGGCTCCGCTCATCGTGATGATTCTGCGGATCGAGTACTTCTCCGCCGCACAGCAGACGGCACTGATCGCGGGCATCGTGGGAGCGACTCTTGTCCTGTTGTGGGCATCGCGGAGAGTGCCTATGCCGTGGCCGGAACCCGTGGTGTGGGGAGCCGCTGCCACGGCGGTGGCGATCCTGCTGGCACCCATGGTCCATGCGGCGGTCGTCTCGAGGATCGATCTGACCCATGGGCAGCAGAACGGCCTTTTCTCCAGTAGTTCGGTCAATCCGCTGGTGGATCTGAGTCGCAATCTGCGCGGGAACAGCGATTCCGTGGCACTCACCTATGTCTCCAACGACCGTCAGCCGCGGTATCTCAAGATGGCGTCGCTGGATGATTTCGACGGCGACACCTGGAGCTTCGATACCAGCGTGATGCACAACGAATACGAGTCCGCTTCAACGTCCGGAAGCGAATCGAACAGTACAGACGCCGACCAGACGGCCGAAACCTCAGAGCCCGGAGGCTATGGGATCGACAGAACGTTCTCCGATGGCTCCCCGCTCATGCAGTACCTCTCCGACGTGGACTTCTCCTCCCCCTCGTCGTCGCGCGGACCGGAGACCTTCACAAAGGTGTCGATCGAGACGCTGACGTCACGCTTCATGCCGACCACCGGCCTCACCTCCATTGTCACGCCGAGCGATTCAGAGTGGTATTGGAGCAAAGACGGGGTCGTGTATTCCCAAGACGCCCAGGTGTCCTCGAAGGACAGTTACTGGCTGGCGTCGGCATACATCGCCCCTCTCTCACGACGCAGCGAGATGGCGACGACGGTGGCGAATCTGCAAAGGAACCTGAAGGCCTCGGACGAAAGCGACACTGGTTCGTCGGAATCCTCCGGACAACAGGATGACTTCTTAACCCTGCAATCGATGAAGACCGCCAACTACGTCCACGCCAACTACACGACCGTTCCCAAGGATCTTCCGAAATCCGTGCAGAAAGTGGTGGAAGCCGCGACCACAACGGGACTCACCACCAGCACCGAGAAGACGACCGAGCAGCAGGAGCAGGCGCTCGGATATCTTCTGGATTATTTCTCCGCAGACGACTTCACCTATTCACTCGATGCACCCGATGGCAATGGTCGCAGCAACATGGAGATCATCGGCGACTTTTTGGAACGGAAAACCGGCTACTGCGTCCACTACGCGACAGCGTTCGCGGTGCTGGCGCGAGCGTTGGGGGTTTCCACCCGCGTGGTCATGGGTTACATCGGAAAGAACGATGCCTCTTCTGCCGAAACCGGTAAGTACACCGTGACCAATCAGCAGTTGCACGCCTGGGTCGAGGCCTACGTCGACACCCTTGGCTGGATTCCCTTCGATGTGACCCCGGCCTCCGAAGCCACGGAGGATACTGCAACAGACTCCTCCAGTGCCGCCACCGACACAACCAACGAGCGTGAGAACGACTCCTCCGACACCACCGACGACAGCTCCACCGATAATTCGGGGGACGACTCCGACACCGATAGCGCCGATACCGACGAGGACACCGACTCCACCACCGACGACACTGCTGCCACGACTCAGACCTCCGTTCTCAGCGACGCGGCGCGGAAAGGTCTGGGAATCGCAGGCGCAGTCATACTGGCCGTCGGGATGGCATTGACTCCCTTCCTCGTCCGCCGCCGCAGAAGGAGACTGAGACTGCGGGGAGTCACGGGAGAAAGTGCGCCACGCGCCGCAGACAGACGAGGCCGTACCTCTCCCTGGCTGCTGGCATGGCACGAGATACTCGATACCGCACTCGACCACGGAATCGTCATTCCCACGAACGCGACCGAGGAACGCAGCGCGCGGATCGTGGAGGAGGCTCTGCGAACCACTGACGATGGCACGACACAACCAGAGCAATCAGAGCAGCCAGAAAGAGAACAGTCCGGCATCACCGAGCCCTCTTCGGCCAGCGCTGCCGAAGCACTGCAGACAATCGCGCGCCATGTTGAGAGCTCGCGGTACGGTGCTCACCCCGAGCAAGGGCATGGCAGCCATGCCGACCATGACGACCACGCTCTAGTTGGCGAGCGCAATTCGGGCCAGACGTCCGACGCGGCCGCAGCGCTGAGGACCGTGCTGGCTGCCGTGGGTTCGCGTGATTGGAGTCTACGGGTGCCGGCGGGTTGGAGAGGCTTCGGCAGAAGGCTGACGCGCGTGAAACGAGCGCTCTTCCCTGCCTCCGTCCTTCGCCCCAAGAAGAGGGTGAAGTGACGTCTCCGTTTGGCGCATCGCCTTTCCGGCGAGGATTCCTGCCGATAGACTGGAAACATGTGTGGAAGATTCGCTTCGGACTGGGACGCCGCCACCATCGCAGCGAAATTCGGGGCGGAGCTTTCTCCTGATCTCCCACGCCGTTCGTGGAACGTCAGCCCGGGTGGAAACATTGCCATCCTTCTTGAGGGAAACGACGGCAAGCGTCGGCTCACCCCCGCCCGCTGGTCGCTGATACCGCCGTGGTCGCCGACGAAAACGCTGAAATATCCGACCTTCAACGCACGCATCGAATCGGCGATGGAAAAACCAACCTTCAGGGATTCGGCCCTCCGGATGCGTGCGGTTATTCCCGCGTCTGGCTATTACGAGTGGAAGAGGAAACGGCCCTACTTCTTCAGCAAACCGGTGGCGAACAAACCTGCCGAAACCCTTTGGTTGTGCGGACTGTACTCATGGTGGCGGGCCAGCGGCACCTCTCCCTGGGAACTCACCGCGACGATCCTCACCCGGGACGCGGTCGGCCCTCTCGCCGCCATCCACGATCGCATGCCGGTGATGATCCCCGAGTCCATGGTCCCCGACTGGCTCAGCAAGCAAGTGTCCAGCAGTGACATCTTCCCTGCGGCGAGTTCCGCCACGGAGGAAGAGGCGGGGGTCTTGAGGTTCCACGAAGTGAAGCCGTTGCGCGGCGACGGGCCTGAGCTCATCGAGAGAAAAGGATTGAGCGAAGAAGCGGACGGCGCACCACGGGACGACGGCGGTTCCGAAGAACCCGGGGATCCAGTTTCTCTTCTACGGCAATAAACTCGGGCGCACCCGAGCACGAAAAGTGCCGTACCCAGCGAGAGAGAACACCTCTCGCATGATGTGACAACGGGCACGGCACCGGACGGAGAAATAAAAAAGGGAAATCCTATGCGCGGATTCCTCCGTCGACCACGAATTCTGAACCCGTCGCGTACTTCGACTCATCCGAGCCCAGGTACACGCAGATCTCACCGATGTCGCGGGGTTCGCCCATGTAGCCCATGGGAATGGTGGGAATGATCTGCTTCTTGTATTCCTCCGGAACGATGGCGGTGTCGATCCACCCTGGATGCACGGAGTTGACGCGGATCTTGACGCCACGGCGGGCCAGCTGGACTGCGGCGGCATGAGTCAGCATGCGGGTGCCTCCCTTGGTCGCAGAATAGTCGACGCCGAAAGGAAGACCGACCAATCCTGCTACCGAGGACACATTGATGATGGAGCCCTTGGAATCGTTGTACTTCTTCATGGCGTTGATGCCGGCTTTCACACCGAGGAAGTTGCCGGTGAGGTTCACGCCGACGATGGCCTCCCAGTCCTCGAGGGTCTCATCCTCGATGGCACCGCCCTTGCCGCCGATCCCCGCGTTGTTGACGAGGATGTCAAGCCTGCCGAACTTCTCGATGGTGGCAGCGATGACCTTGTCCCAATCCTCGGCCTTGGCAACATCCTGCTGGACAAAGAGCGCGACATCTGAACCGAATTTTTCGACAGCAGCCTTGCCGCCCTCGACGTTGTGGTTCGCGGTGAGGACGACGGAGGCGCCCTCCCTCACGTAGCACTCCGCGATGCCAAGACCGATGCCTGCAACGCCTCCGGTGATGATGGCCACTTTATCTTTCAAACGATCACTCATGGAAACTCCTTCGAATCGACGATGACTCGGCGCGGCTTCGTCTTTGAGCCGTCCTTCTTCATCATACGGGCAAGTCCCATGGCGAAACGCCAACGAAAAATTCGAAGACGCAGGACATAAAAAAACTGGGTGTGGCGGCGGAGAAGAAAACCATCACACCCAGTCCCGGCGAACGTACGACCCCTCAGATCGTATGATTGCCACCAACTACCGCATCGTCACTCACGCTGAGTGGCTTGAGCGGCTCCCGGACGGGAAGTTCCCGTACCCGAATTCGCACCCGTGCCTGTGCCCGCGCCAGCGCCGGCACTCACGTCCGTCTGTGCTGCAGACGGGTCCACCGTCTGCGCCGACGCCAAGGTGGCCGTTCGTGTCCTTCTTTCGGCGCCCACGATGATGAGGCGCTGGATCACCACGAAGAGCAGCAGGACGATGCCGGTGATGATGGTCATCCATGTGGAGGGGACGCGGCCGTCGCGGGTGATGATGAGGTTCATGGTGGTGTAAACCAGGGTTCCCACCACCGTGCCCAGCACATAGCCCGAGCCGCCGGTGATGATGGTGCCGCCGATCACCGCGCAGGTGATGGCGTTGAGCTCCCAGCCCTGTCCCATCACGTTCTGAGCCTTGCCGACACCGGCCACGTACACCACCGAGGCGATGCCCGAGAACGTTCCGGAAAGCAGGTAGATCAGCTGCAGCGAACGCCCCGTCGGCAACCCCATGAGGTCTGCGGATTGCTTGGAAGGTGCGCCCATGGCATAGATGGTGCGGCCGGAGCGCGTCCGGTGCATGACCCAGTAGGCGAAGATCACCACGACGATGGCGATGAGCAGGGCCACTGAAACGTCGAGATCGTTGGCCTTGCGGCCGTCATAGAGGGTGAAGGTGTAGTTGAAGTTCCTCAGTCCGCCCGCGTTGCCGTCCAGTAGCTGGATCGGGTCGGTGGAGATCATGCCTGCGAGTCCCTGTCCCAGGTACATGGTCGCCAGTGTTGCGATGAAGGGCTGCATATCGAAATAGCGGATCAAGGTGCCGGAAAGAAGGCCAAACACAGAACCAACCAACACCATGATGAGCGCGCAGAGATACCACGGGACGCCCGCCACCGCCAAGGAACCGCCGACGACCGAGCTGAGGGCCACCACGGCGCCGACCGACAGATCGATGCCACCGGTGAGGATGGGGATGGTCATTCCCACGGCCATGATGAACAGGTAGGCGTTGTCGTTCAGCAAGGTGGAGACAGTGCCCAAGCGGAAGAACTTTCCATAGGCAAACTGTCCGTACAAGAACATCAGGATGAAGACGCCGATGGCGACGACCGCCGGAATCTTCGAAACAGGAAGACTGAACTTTTTCTTTGTGTGCCGGGTGGCACTCACTGTGGCAGCACTCATGCTGCTGCTCCTTCCCTCGCGGCGGTCATTGCGGCCTTGCTCTGCTTCTTCGACCGCATCTTTTTCAGTGCGTTGGTGAAGAAGTTCGATTGCAGGACGCAGATCGCGATGACGATGATGGCCTTGAACGCAGGCGTGGCGGCGTTGGAGATGCCGAGCCACACGATCGTCTTCTCCAACAGGGAGATGATCATCGCGCCCAGATAGGCACCCGATAGCGAGAACTTGCCGCCAAGCAGTGACGTTCCGCCGATGACGACGGCCAGAACCGCGTCCATCTCATAGGAGAGACCGGTCTGGGAGGGCGTTACGCGCATCACGTTTCCTGTGGTGAACACGCCTGCCATGCCTGCCAGGATCGCCGAGATGAGATACACGCTGAAGATGACACGCTTCGGCTTCAGACCTCCCATTCTGGAGGCCTCGGGATTGACGCCGACAGATTCGATCATCATGCCGAGTGCGGTCTTGCGCATGAGAGCGGCGACGGCGAGCACAATGAGCGTCGCCAGAATGAAGGCGAAGGGGATGCCGAGCACATAGCCCGTGTCAATCCACGAGAAGGCGCTGTTGACTGCGGAGGTGTTCTCACCCGATGTGATGGTTTTGGCGATGCCGCGTCCCGCCAGCATCATGATGAGGGTCGTGATGAATGGCTGCAATCCCAAACCCGAGACCAGCAGACCATTCCATGCGCCGATGAGCGCGCACACACCCAGGGCCAGAACGATGGCGAGAAGAGCGCTGCCAAGGCCGGTGCCGTTAGTGTTGTGCATGAACTGCATGGCGACGGCTCCCGCCACCGCCATCGAGGCGCCGACCGACAGATCGATGCCGGAGGTGGAGATGACCAGCGTCATGCCCACGGCAATCATGAGGAACGGCGCAGAATCACGGATCACGTCGATCAGGGGGCCGTTCAGACCGCCATTCACATAGCCGATATGGAGGAAGGAAGGATCCTTGATGACGTCGATGATGATCAGGAGCACCAGTGCGATGATGGTGAGCAGCAGACGCTTGGGGATTGCCGGCCCTCCTCTCTTTTTCTTTTCACTTGACATTTTCGTTCACGCCTCCCTGCGCGATGATCTTCACGATGTTGCCCTGCGTGAAGTCAGGGGTGTTCTCAACTTCGGCCACTTTCTTGCGATCCTTGAGGATGAGCACGCGGCTGGAGATGCGCACCACCTCGGAGAGTTCGGAAGAGATGAAGACGATGGCCTTGCCCTGCCGTGCGAGCTGGACGATGGTTTCCTGGATCTCGGATTTCGCGCCGATATCAATGCCTCGGGTCGGTTCATCGAGAATGAGGACCTTGGGGCTGGTGGCGAGCCAACGCGCCAGCAGTACCTTCTGCTGATTGCCTCCGGAAAGGGATTTGATGGGCGTCTCCGTCGACGGCGTCTTGATGGAAAGCGCCTTGATGTAGGTGGCGCAGATCTCTTCCTGCTCCTTGCGGGAGATGGGATGTGCCCATCCACGAATCGCCTGCAGCGCAAGGATCATGTTCTCGCGCACCGACAGCTCGCTGAGGATTCCCTCGTCACGTCTGTCCTCCGTTGAGTAGGCGACGCCGTTTTTCAAGGCGATGTACGGACTAGAGACCGTCAGGGTGTTTCCTTCAAGTTTGTAGGTGCCGGTGTCGGGCTTGTCCGCTCCGAAGAGCAGCCGTGCCAGTTCGGTGCGTCCCGAGCCGAGAAGGCCTGCGAAACCAAGGATCTCCCCCGGGCGAATCGTCAGATCCACCGGCTGGATCTCTCCGCGGCGTCCTATCTGCGTCACCTCGAGAACGGGCTTGTGGTTCTTGTATTCGTCGAGAGTCTGCTTCACTCCGCCCTCAAGGTCGGAGAGGGACTCCATCGACTTGCCGATCATCAGAGAGATGGTCTGTTCGCGCGGCGTGTCCTTCACCAGGTACTCGCCCACGAACTTTCCGTTGCGCAGCACCGTCATGCGGTCGGAGATCTCATACACCTGATCGAGGAAGTGGGAGACGAAGAGAATGGCCACTCCCTCGCTCTTCAGTTTGCGGATGATGTCGAAGAGCCGTTGCACCTCGTTTTCGTCCAGCGACGACGTCGGCTCGTCAAGGATCAGCACCTTCGCCTTCACCACCGATGCACGGGCGATGGCCACCAGCTGCTGCATGGCGATGGAGATGGAGGAGAGCAGCGCATGCGTATCCAAATATCCGAGTCCCACTTGCTCAAGTGCCTCGTGGGCGACTTCGTGGGAAGCCTTCCAATCGATGCCCAGCTTGTTGCGCTTTTCATGCCCCAGCATCAGATTCTCCCCAATGGAGAGGTTGGTCGCGAGATTCACCTCCTGATACACCGTCGATATTCCCGCGCGCTCGGCGTCCCCCGTGCCGGCGAAACGCTGTTCGACGCCGCCCACCTTGATGGAACCGTCATCGATGGTGTACACGCCCGTCAGCGCCTTGATGAGTGTCGACTTGCCGGCGCCGTTCTCACCCATCAACGAATGGACCTCACCGGGATACATTTTGAATGAGACACCATCGAGAGCCTTGACTCCCGGGAAGGTGATGGTGATGCCTTCCATATCTACTATTGGCTTGGTTTCAGCCATGATTTTCCTCGTTTTCTTGAAGGACAGGGATCTCCGAATCCCCTGTAAGGCGCAGAAAGGCGAACCTCAACGGTCCGCCTTTCCCACGTGAAGGATGCTGGCGATTCGCTTCAGTAGCTGCCCACCTACGATCAGTACGTACGGGTGCCTGCGTCGAGAGCTTCCTTGGCCGACTTCTGGTCGAAGGAAAGATAGTCGAGGTTGGTCTCCTGCGGGACCTTCTTGCCGGCGAGCACATCCTTGATGAGCGAAACGGCCTGTTCACCGAAGTTCGGGGTGGTTTCGACGTCGAATGCCATCTTTCCGGCGGCCACAGCTTCCAGTGCGGGCTTCGTGGCGTCGGCGCCGATGACCTTGATGTCCTTGCCTGGAGTGAGTCCCTTGGCTTCGATTGCCTGAATGGCGCCAAGGCCCATCTCATCGTTTTCGGCGAAGATGACCTGAATGTCGTTCTTGTACTTGTCAAGCAGACCCTGGGTGACGGTCTTTCCTTCCTCCGTGTCCCAGTTCGCTGACTGATGCTCAAGCTCGGTGATCTTGGAGCCCTTGATGCCTTCTGCCCAACCCTTGTTGCGATCGTTCACAACCGACAGACCCGCAGGTCCTTCGAGGACGACGGCCTTTGCTCCGTCGGGGAACTCCTTCGCCGCCCATTCGCCGGCATCCTTGCCTTGTGCGACGTAGTCGACGCCGATGTGCGCCGCGTACAGATCCTTTTCGTCCGGCTCAATCTTGCGATCGACCAGGATGACTGGGATATCGGCCTTCTTGGCCTTCTCCATGGCATCGTGCCAGCCGGATGCCTCGGTGGGATCCAGAAGGATCGCGTCTACCTCGTCGTTGACGAACGAGGCAAAGGCGTCGAGCTGCGGCTTCTGATCGTTGGAATTGGTTCCCGTGGACGCTGCGTACTTGAGGGTGATGCCCGCCTTCTTGAAGGCATCCTTGATGTTGTTCTCCTGAGCGGTGCGGTAACCGCCCTCGGGGCCGACGGCAACGAAGCCGACGGTGACATCGTCATCCGAACCGTCTGCAGCGGCGGCATCATCGCCGGAACCGCAGGCAGCAAACGACAAAGACATAGCAATAGCGCCGAGTCCGGCAATGATCGCACGTGTTTTCTTCATCGAAAACTCCTCTTTCTGATGTGTGGTCGGCGCCATCGCCGGCCTTTCGCTTTCAGAGTCTAGGGTGAATGAAAAATGGAAATTACCGTGGTTTATCAATCCGTTATAAAGGGGACTTCGGCAAAAAAGGGAAGAATACCGGAACACGGCAGAAACCGCATCAGACCACGCCATACCACCCCCGTCCACCAGATTCGGAGGACGGATTCGCACGTTATTTTGTTATCCAATCGTTATCTTTCATTTCCGCAGCAGATTTCCCTGCTTCCGGAAGGGCTTCCACCCACGCAAAAGCCCGCCGCCCATACGGACAGCGGGCTTGAAGAAAATCGGCAACGGCCACAGCCCCCTGCAGCAGAGATCTACCGACCTCTTTGACGTCTGCCGGTCTCCTCGCTCCTTCGTATCAGACTGCGGACCAGCCACCGTCCGAGGGCAGAATAGCTCCTGAGATATTGACGGAGTCATCGCTGAGCATGAAGGTGATGGAAGCGGCCAGCATCTCGGAGGTCGCGATCTGCGGCATGGCTCCCATGGCCGCCATGATCCGGGACTTGCCCAGCTCGGAGTCGAACGGTGCCTGAATGTTGGTGGCAACCGGACCGGGAGCAACCCCGTTCACGCGAATGCCCTTCTGCTGGTACATAAAGCTCGCACTCTTGGTGAGGCCCACCATCGCATGCTTCGACGTGGTGTAGGCGGCACCGGCGGCCGAACCGCGCAACGACGCCTCCGACACCACGTTGACAATGGCTCCCTTGCCGGCAGCAAGCATCACCGGGATGACCGCACGCATGAGTCTGAAGGGTCCGTCCACATTCACGGCCATCACACGGTTCCAGATCTCGTCCGTCACCTCGTGAACCGGCGTCATGTTGTCCATAATCCCGGCGACATTGGCCAGGCCATCGATCCGGCCGCCGGCAGCATTCACAATCGCAGCCACGTCCTCTTCCTTAGACACATCTCCCACAATGGTGACAAGCGCATCGTTATTTGCGTCCTTCGTAAGGGCTTCCAAACGATCCTCCGCAATATCGGTGGCAATGACATGCGCCCCCTCGCCCAGCAGGCGAAGTGCGGTGGCGCGGCCGATGCCCGAACCGGCACCTGTGACGATCACCGTCCGCCCTTCAAAACGGCCCGGTACGATGTGTTCCTTCCAGTCCTGCTGCTGAGTGGTTGGATCTGCTTCTGCCATGACTATCCTCCTTGATGTCGTGTGGCAAGCCGTCTTCATGACGCTCTCCAGCGAGTGCGACGGCGTACCCGTTTCCAACACTCTATCGGGTGATGCCCCGACACCGTGCGAAAAGGTGTTGGATTTCAGAGTTAGCGGAAAATGGTGATTCTTCGCCTTCGAAAGCACTGCCGTAAAGCGCAGCTACGCAATGCTGGTGCAGCGCGGCCTTCCGCACTCACCGGCACCTGCAACGGCACGAAGCAGCAGGCAGGAAGAAGCGCCGCCCCCTTCCGTGCGTGGCAACGTGAAAACCCACGCGCGCAAAGGAAGCGACGCTATGTGGCAAGGTGACGAGAGGTTCTACTTAACCTTTAACGGCGCCTGCCATGATGCCGGACACCAGCTGGCGACCGGCAAAAACAAACAGCAGCACAAGTGGGAAGGTGGTGAGGATAACACCGGCCATGATGATGGTGTAGTCGGTGAAATACGCACCCTTCAGATTTGCTGCTGCCACAATCAGCATGCTGTTCTTGTTCGGTCCAAGGACGATCATCGGCCAGAAATAGTTAGTCCACTGAGCGATGAAGGTGAAGAGGAACAGCATCGAGGCAGCGGGACGTGCCGCGGGAAGCGCCACCGACCAGAAGGTTCTGATCATGGAGGCACCGTCCACACGGGCGGCCTCGATGAGCTCATATGGCAAGGCGTCCTGGAGGTACTGCGTCATCCAGAACACACCAAACGCCGAGACGAGAGCGGGAATGATGACCGCCCAGATGGAGCCGAAAAGCCCCGCCTTGTTCGCCATGATGTACAGGGGGACGACGCTGAGCTGCTGCGGGATCGTCATCGTTCCGATGACGAAGACGAAGAGGAAACCCTTACCCCGGAAGCGCAGCTTCGCGAACGAGTAGCCTGCCAGAGTGGAGAACAACACCGTTGAAATCGACACCACAATGGCGACCAGTAGGGTGCCTCCCAAGGCATTCCAGAACTGCATGGCGCCGAAGGCCCTGCCAATATTGCGCAGGAGCGAGCCTCCGGGCTTGAGCGCGGCGACACCGTATTGGGTGGTAGTAGAGTCCTGGGAAGCGATCGAGACCGCGTAATACAGCGGGAAAACGAAGATCAGAATGGCCAGGGTCAGGATGAGATAACTTCCCCAACGTGGGGTACGTCCCTCGGAGGTCATGTCCAGTTTGCGGCGGCGAGACGCGGCACGTGCCACTCCTTTGCCGTAAATCTGCTCCATCGCCGGAACACCCATGTCCCTTTTCTCCGATTCGGAAGAAAGGCCCATCGTATGTTTCATACCCTTGCCTCCCTCTTCTTCTTTTTCTTCGATTTCGTGGGCGATCCGCCACCTCGTGCGAGTCGACCAGTCAACCAGTAGTTGAGAATGGCGAACACCACGATGACCAGGAAGAGAAGCCATGCGATGGCTGCGGCACGCCCCATGTTCGGCTGCCCTATGGAGACCCCGTTGAAGCCGAGGTTCCACAGGTACATGGAGACAGTGAGGTACTGCCGGTTCGCTCCTCCATACCCGGACGTTCCGTTATGGAACAGCGTCGGCTCATCGAAGATCTGCAGACCGCCGATGGTGGACGTGATGATGACGAAGATCAGTGTGGAACGCAGCGACGGTAGCGTCACGGAGAAGAAGGTGCGGAACTTGCCAGCGCCGTCAACGACCGCGGCCTCCATCAGTTCATTCGGAATCGCCTGCATCGCGGCCAGGAAAATCAGGGTGTTGTAGCCGGTCCAGCGGAAGTTCACGATGGTCGCAATCGCTATGTGCGCCCAGAAAGTGGAACCGTGCCACATGATCGGATTTAGCCCGATTTGCTGGAGCAGAACGTTGATGGCGCCCATCCTGTCGGAAAAGATCTGGGAGAAGATGATGCCCGCTGCCGACGGAGCAACGATGTATGGAAGCAGGACTCCCATGCGCCAGAAGGTCTTCGCCTTCAGATTCGAGTTGAGCACCCAGGCCAGCCACAGGGCCAGGATAATCTGGGGAACAGAGCTCAGAAGGAAAATGGAGAACGAATTGCGGAGCGCATCCCAGAACGCCGGCTGGTGCAGAACCCAATTGAAGTTGCCGAGCCAGTTTGCAGTCGTTCCACTGTCGCCGCAAGTGGCGCCACACACCGCCACACCGGAATCGCCGGTCAGCGTGTTGTAATTGCGTGTGGCAATCCAGGCGGTATAGAGGAGCGGGAACAACCCGACGACGGCGAACAAGAGGAAAAAGGGTGCGACATAGAGATACGGAGACGCCTTCCATTCAAAATTACCAAGCCAGTTGCGCAGCGGACTGTATTTCTTTGGGGAACGTCGGCCGCTTGTTTGGCGTCCAGTGCCTGTTGGATGTCCGGCGTTTAAAGCTTTTGAACGAGACACTTTTTTCTCTCCTTTCAGATTCACAGGGAAATCCACGGATCGATGAAAACAAAGGGTGGCAGCGACCTTCACGAGGAAAGGAACGCAAGGCCAAGTGCCACCCTTTGACTCTCAAACCCCCTTAGGAGAGACTCTTCACATCGGTAAGCCACTGTTTCCACGACTCAGAGGCACTCTGTGATTTGTCGACGTCAAAACGGTTCAGCGCATCGGCCATCTTGGTTTGGATGTCGAAATACTGAGCCCCCTTGAAAGGAACCACCTTGACCGCATCGGCGCGGTTGGTGAAGATCTGGCCGGTGGGTGCGTTGTTCAGGAACTCATCGGTCTTGTTGGCGACATCGGAATCCTTCTGGGCCGTAGGAGAGCTCGGGAAGTTGGAAGCGGTAGTGAAGACGGCGACTTGCTGCTCAGGGGCAGTAAGCCATGCAGCGAACTTGGCTGCCTCTTCCTTCACCTTGGAATCCTGCGGAACAACGAGGTAGGAACCACCCCAGTTGCCGCCGCCGCCAGGGAAGACATCCGCGATGTCCCAACCCTTGAAGTCAGCACCCGCGTTGCCCTTGATGTTGTTGACGAGCCATGCCGGGCAGAGCGTCGTCGCAAATCCGTCATCGGACTTGAACGCGGCGTTCCAGTCATCGCTCCACTGGGAGAGATGTGCGGAAATGTCCTGCGTCGACGTCAGCTGGTCATAGATCTTCTTCACTTCGGCATTGTCCTGAGCGATGATCGTTCCGTCCTTCTTGACGTACGACTCTTCGATCTGGTTGATCATGCCTTGGTAAACGGCGCTCATGGAGTCATACCATGGTTTGCCTGTCTTCTTGGTGTACTCCTCTCCTGCCTTGAAATAAGAATCCCACGTTGCATTATCGCCACCGAGCCACTTCGCGACGGCAGCACGGTCGGTGTCGAAGCCACCCTTTTTCAAGAGATCCGAACGATAGCAGATTCCCTCTGGGCCCGCGTCCGTTCCGGCTCCGATGAGCTTGCCATCGGAGGTTGTCGCCTCTGCGGATTTCCAGTCCAGCCAGTCGTTGTCCTTCGCGGCATCCTTCAAGTCGTAGAACTTATCCGGCATTGCCATGATGGACGGCATCCAGTCAATCTCCGTCAGGTAGACGTCGAAGGCGTTGGAGCCAGCGGAAATTGCGGTGTTGAACGCCGCACGCGCATCATCGGAAGAAGCAGCCGCCGTCTCCTGAATGGTGACATTCGGGTGCAGCTTCTCATACTTCGAATAAAGGTCCGCGCCAGGCTTTTCATCAGTCGCCTTTGCGAATCCTGGATTGTTGAACGTCTGGATCTTGATGGTGATTTTCTCGTTGGAGTCTGTTTTTGCACTGCTGCCTGCGTTTGAATCACTGCCGCCGCACGCCGCCATTCCGACGAGCATTGCGATGGCTGCAGCCGAGGCCAATATTGGTTTCAGTTTCATCATTGCCACATCTCCTTCTCCACACAACTTTGTGTGTCCCTCAGGATCGGGAATACATCATTGTTTCCCGTTTTTTGGAATCGCTTCCAAAAGTTGATTTCAGTATATTACATTTTTTTGTGAGCTGCGACACATTTTTTGAAACTTGTTATCCCTCACCTATAACGCACCATTGCGTTATACAGTGCGGAGGCGCGAAACCGCTGCATGGGCGACCTTTGCGGGTGAGACTCAGGCGCTGTCGCGTACTACCAGGGGAACGCGGAAAAGCTGTTTGGAAAGTTCGTACTCCCCCGTGTCAAGATAGTCTTTCATCATCTTGGCGGCAGCTTGGGCAACCTTGTCTATTGGCTGGGCCATGGTGGTGAGCTTCGGGTTCACCGCAGTAGCGCTTTCAAAGTCGTCAAAACCCACGATGGCGACATCCTCCGGAATCTTCTTCCCATACTCGGAAAGGGTCTGCATGGCGCCGGCGGCGATAGAGTCGGACTGCGCGAAGACGGCATCGACTTCGGGATGGGCCTCTATGAGCGCACGCATGGCTTCTTGCCCGTGGTCGACTTCGAACTTTCCGGAGAGCGAGCACAACGGAACAATTCCACGCGAGGCGCAGGCAGCATTGAATCCGTCCGAGCGATCCCTGGAAGTCGTCATCTCCGAAGGACCCGAAATCTGCGCGATGTTCCTCCGGCCAATATCGATAAGCCGCATCGCCGCATCGTAGCCGCCACGGTAGTTGTCAACATCAACGTAAGGGAAATAGCTCAATTCCACGGGTGGACGGCCCACGAACACGACCGGGATGTTGAGAGATCGGAGAGCATCGTCCAGGATCTTCGACGAGTGGTAGCTTGCCATGATCACTCCGTCGGCCCCCGTGCGATGCAAGAAGCTGTTGGAATCATCGGGATTCTCGGGATCGGCAAGAACGAGAACACCCAGTAATCCCAAGCTGTTCAGAGACACCGCCAGCTGGCTCACCAACATGGAGAGGAACTGGTCGCGGAAAATGAACTGCGGCTTCTCCGCCATCACCACCGCAACGGTGTCGGTGCGACCTGTGGAGAGGCGGCGGGCTGTGGCATTGGGAACGAACCCGAGCTCGTCGGCGGCGGCATGGACCTTTTCGCGAGTCTTCTGCGAGGCCGAGCCGCCTGCCAGGGCGCGCGAAGCCGTCGCCATCGAGACTCCGGCTCTCTGAGCCACCTCACGTAAAGTCGTTGAATGTCGTATGAATTCCGACATTTTCGCACCTCCTGCGACAAGACGACGCTATCTACGGCAGATTTGGAAGCGTTTCCATTCTGGCCTTCATCGTACAGCAGTCTGGCGGCTGTCAAAGCCATGCCGGCCTGCATTCTTGCCGTGCACGCCTTTTCTTTTCCGCATTTATTTTTTCCTCGCTTATTGTGCGCTCCGTTTGTTCCATGACACGCCTCAACTTTTCGCGCGCCCTCACTTTTACATACACCGCCACTTCCGTGGGTCCCGCTCACTCACCCTCATCGGCGAGCTTGGCCTCAAGGACACCTTCGTACTCGGAAAGCCATGACAGTAGCGAATCGACATCGCGACCACCCTTAAGCCGAATGTCCACAACGGTTTCACGACGATCTGCGTACTTGTTCTGGCGAAAGGCAATGACCTGTGACTCGAATCCGCGCTGCGTGATTTCAAGCAGAACAGCCTTCAGAACTCCCTGCTTCTCGACATAGGAGATCTCCACCACCTGGCCCGTGCGGCGGGTGATCGCATAAAACAGCGGAGCGAAAACCAGAACCAACAGGAAATACGCAACCACTACGAGAAGGGCAAGGAAGAACATCTGTGCCCCACACGCCATGCCAATCGCCGCCGCCACCCAGATGGCGGACGCGGTGGTGAGTCCTCGAATGGCATCGTGATTGAACCAGATCACACCCGCGCCAATGAAGCCGATGCCGGAAACCACCTGAGCGGCGATGCGTGCCGCATCCCAGCTCGTGTTTCCGGAAAGAAGCGCCGGAGCGCCGTTGATGGAGATCAGGGTGAAAAGACAACTTCCCAAACCCACCAGAACGTGGGTGCGTATGCCGGCGTCCTTGTGCCGCAGCTCTCGCTCGATGCCAATGGAGGCACTGAGCAGAAAGGCGAACACGATGGCAAGCACCTGGCCGGTGCTGGGAAGCGCAAAGAAATCCATGCTCTCCATGGTACGAGCACGCCGGTAGCCAAAACATCCCGCGCACACAGCTGTTCTCGTTATATTCAGGGGTAACAGTGGTAACGAAGATGCAAAATCGTTGCGCACTGCGTCATGACGCATCTACGTTTACGGCGGAATGGACAGCCGCGAGCGCAGCACGGAACAGAACAACAGGCACATTCAAGGATTTAAGGAGACGTAATGAAGGTATTCGTGGCAGGCGCTACCGGAAGAGTGGCGAGCGAGCTCATCAAGGATCTCATCGAAGCCGGGCATGAGGTGATTGCCGGGGCCAGGAACCCGGAAAGAATTTCTCTGCCGGAAGGCGCGGAGGCAGAGCAGCTTCGAACCGTCCACCTGGATTTGCATGACAGCAAGGAGAAGCTGTCACAGACCCTTCAGGACGCACAGGTTATGTATTTTGTGGCCGGTTCGCGAGGAAAGGACTTGCTGCAGACGGATGCGTTCGGCGCGGTGAAACTCATGCAGGCGGCGGAAGAAGCGGGAGCACCGCGTTTCGTGATGCTGAGCTCTCTGTATTCCTTGGATCCCAGTAAGTGGGATGACGAGAGGATGAAACCACTGTTGAACTACACCATTGCAAAATTCTTTGCCGACAACTACCTCATCACCAACACCACGCTTGACTACACGATTCTTCAAGCCTCCAACCTCACGGAAGAGGCGGGGACGGGAGAGATCGCCATCGGTGAGGAAAGCGGCGCAACCAATGCAATTCCTGACGTCGCGGCAACCCTCGCCAAGATTCTCGACCATCCGAACACCCTTCACAAGGTGATCCGCATGGGTTCCGGACCGCTCCCGATTGATGCCGCGCTTGCCCACGCCTAAGGCTCTACCGCCTCGAAAGACATATCTCTGAGGCAAAAGTCAAGTCTGTTTTTTAGATAAAAAGCATTCTACGGTGGTGCCTGTGACTCGAATCGACCCCGCACAGGCACCATTTTCCATGCCACGGCCCTGCCCTGCGCCCGCCAACCCTACACCTGCCAACCCTGCGCCCACCAAGAAAACCAAGAAAACACTGCATCGTCAATCGCTGAAGCTGGCTCGCAGCGGTGCGTTATCAAACCAGCATGGCGCATGGGCCATGGTCTTCGGTCCGGCGCTGAGCGCCGTCATCATCTTCGGAGTCAGCATTCTGTCGGTGTGGGTGCTCCTGGAATGGGTAATCGCCTACTGCTGCCTGTTCTCTTGGGCCGGCTGGGCGGCGTCCGGATTCAAAAAACGCTTCCGCACCTCCGCGCTGGCGTACGCGGGAATTCTCGTAGCAACCGGCGTAGGGCTCGTGGTCATGCGTCCACAACTGTTCGCATGGATTCCACTGTTCTGCGTACTCTGCGCGCTCTATCTAGGCCTCGCCGCCGCAAAGAAAACGATGAGCCTGCCAGCCCAAGCCATCGCGACCCTCACAGCGGCACTGATCCCCCTCGTCATTGCCAGTCTTGTAGGCATGCCTGCCAGCGCCTATGCCCTTGCCACGATCTGGCTGGTGCAGGAATTCGGCTCGGTGCTGCACGTCCGGTCCATGATGAGGCCGCGTAACAGAGGGGCGTATACCATTGCGTCGCTGCTGTGGCACGGAATCGCGACGCTTGCAAGCATCGTCGGTGTTGCTGCGCTGATGACCGGTGCAGTAACAAACCTGGGAATCGACACCGGTGCGGCGCCCGTGCTCTGGCTCCTGCCAGTACTGACCGGCCTCCTGTTCATAAAAGCGGCAGCGTTGACGACTGTGCGATCGCAGCGAAAAGTCCCCGTCATGGTGGTGGGCATCATCGAAGGATTCAGCGTCACGGCGACTTTCGTGATGTGCCTCATCATCTTTCTTTCACTCCCTGCGTAGCTTCGCATAGCCTCTCGCTCAGCTTCCAACGCTCAGCTTTCTGTACAGAGCTTGGTTTCCGGCGTACCTACCTCCCTCACAGGGAAAACACGATTGTCAACACATTCGCGATATGTCAAGGCTTCCGCCACCATGTGAGGCATTTAGTGGAAAGTGTTTACAAGCGGCCCGCGCCGCACAATTATAGAGAGAGCCATAATTCCCAATTCGGAGGATCTCTGTGTTCAACGCTTTCTTGCTCTCCCTCAATCGCAACAGTTCCGTGGCGGCTTTCGTCAGCGGATTCATCATGTGGCTAGGCGCCCTGACAGAGGCTCTTGCCATCGTCTTCATGGTGGAGGGCATCGGCTACGCGCTGGGAATTTCACCGCAGCTCGTTCTCTTCGGAGTCAACGACACACGATCGGCCATCGTGGCGGCAGTCTGTGCAGTCGTCGTCAAAGTCATTCTCACCTTCGTCGCCAATACTCTGGGATCACGCGCCTCTCTTAGCATTGAACACACGGTTTTCAAGCGACTGGAACCGCTGTATTTCGCCCCTCATGACTCCGACGGTGTCACCAGCGAAAAACTCGCCATGCTCTCCACCGAGGGAACCAAGAACATCGGCGCCTACTTTTCCGGCTATATTCCAACGTTCGTCGGCACTATGCTGGCCCCCTTCGCGGCTTTGATTCTGCTGATTCCCTTCAACCTGTGGTCGGGCATCATTCTCGCTGTCATTCTGCTGGCATCTCCGATGATTCTCGGCATGACGCATCCCAAACTCATGCCGACGCAAATGAAGCGGCTCGCGCTGTACTCGGACTTGGCACAGCACTATTCCGAAAGCTTGGAAGCACTGCCAACGTTAAAGGTCTTCAACGGTGACGGCCGCCGACAGAAGGCCATCGACGAGAAGAGCGAGGGCTTCCGCGAGGCGACCATGGACGTCCTGCGCGGCCAGCTCACCAGCATCATGGTCAGCGACGTTACGAGCGCAGTCGGCATCATCGGCTGCTGCCTTCCCGTGCTCGTTCTTGCCTTTGGATCCGCTCAGGGAATGCTGACGGCGGCATGCGTCGTGCTGATTGCGGTGCGGCTGGTGCAGCCCGAGCGCCAGCTGGTGTATTTGTCGCACAGTGCGGGCGTTGCCTTCCGTCAGGCGCGCAATCTGCAGGAAATCGAGAAAGCGGCTGGCGAAAGTGGGAATGCCGCTGAAGCAGGAAATGCCACCAAGGGAAAAACGAACTCTGCAACGGCCGCTACTCCATCAACAGCCACCATCTCCGCTACTTCCACTTCCACTTCTGCCTCTACCTCCACGCTGCTGGAACCGGTGACGGAAGTGGGACAGCCCATTGTGGCGCAGAATGTGAGCTTTGCCTATCCGGACGGAAATGTGGCGTTGGAGAATATCAACGTTGCGCTGCAACGGCCCGGAATGACGGCGATCGTGGGTTCCTCCGGAAGCGGCAAGAGCACGTTCGCCTCGCTGCTGGCGGGCGAGCTGCAGGGATTCAGCGGAACCATCACGGCTGGCGAGTCTGAGTGGAGCTCTGCGAGTGCGGCCGCCATCAACGCCAGCGTCACGTTGGTGAAGGGAACGGACCGCCTATTGAGCGGAACCATACGCAGCAATCTCGACCCAAGCGGAAGCGGAATCCCCGATTCCACCATTACCGAGAGCATTGCGAAGGTCGGTCTGCAGGATGTCGTTGCCGAGCACGGTGGCCTTGATGCTCCCGTCGCGGCGAAGGGGGCGAACTTCTCGGGCGGGGAGCGCCAGCGTCTCATCATTGCGCGTGCGCTCCTTCGTGATACGCCGCTGTACATTTTCGATGAGGCGACCTCCAGCGTGGACCGCGACTACGACGCCGTCCTCACCACGCTGATGCACGATCTGTCCAAGACGAAGACCGTTCTCGTGGTGTCGCACAGGCTTGCCAACGCGAAACCTGCCGGCATCATCTATGTCTTTGATCACGGAAGGCTCATCGAGTCGGGAGATTTCACGCATCTGGCGGTCAATGGGGGTTACTTCGCGCAGCAGTGGGCGGCGCAATCACGTACCGAGGAGGTGGCACGATGAGTTCTGAGAAAATCGAGACTACGGCCGAGGGTGTGGGTTCCTTCGGGTCCTCTTCCAACTCCGACACGGACTGGGCAGCGGCAGGTTCCTATACGGTGATGCGCAGGCTTCTGCGGCAGGTGCGTGACTGGACCATGCTGGAGGTGCGCGCCATCGCGACCGGTACACTCGGCCATCTGTGCGCCGTGGCGACGGTCGGACTCTCCATCGCCGCCTTCGCGAGTGCTGCGCAAAACGCAGGAACCGCCACGGTCGTCACGCTGATGATCCTCGCTGCCCTGTGCGCCGTGGCCCGCGGATATTTCGCCTATCGGGAGCAGCTGCACAATCACAACATGGCCTTCAGCGTGCTGCGTGACATCCGTTCCCGCGTCTTTGCGAAGATGCGTCGGCTGGCACCCGCCAAGCTGCAGGAGAAAGGCAAGGGTGATCTCGTCACCGTCCTCACCGAGGACATCGAGCTCCTCGAGATCTTCTATGCGCACACGCTGTCGCCCTTCGCCATCGCGGTGATCTGCACCCTTGTGGTGGATGGCTATATCGCCTCCCTCAACTGGGGTCTGGGGCTCCTGGCACTGCTGGGGCACCTCGTCATCGCCGCACTCGTCCCCGCGCTGACGGCCCGTTCCGCACGGCGCGCCTCCTCCGTGGAACGCAAGGAGCAGGCGGCCTTGCATTCCACGCTGCTCGAATATGTGGAGGCGAAGCGCGACATCGTGCGCTTCAACGCCCAGCAGCACTCCCTTGGGATCATCGAAAATGAGGAAAGCCGCCTGGCGGACGCCCGACGGAAGCGCGAAAAGTCTTCCACACTGAATTCCACGATCGATGAGCTGCTGATCCTCGGACTCAGCACCCTCATGGCCGGCTGCGCCGCCGCACTCGCCTTCTCGGGCACGCTCAGCGCGGCGGGAGCCCTGGTGGCGTTCGGAGTCTACGCCTCGTCCTTCGCGCCGGTGCTCGCCGTCGCACGTCTGGGAACAGGCTTGCAACCGACCCTCGCCTCGGCGCGCAGGGTCTTCTCCCTTATGGAGGAAACCCCCGCGGTAACCGAAAATGCGGACGGGACCCGCCTTGACGGCTTCACCGGCCTCACGGCACGGGAGATGGACTTCGCCTATAACGCCTCCGAACCGGTGCTTAGGAATGCGAACCTCGATATCGCCGCCGGAGACTTTCTTGGAATCGAGGGACGCAATGGTGCCGGGAAGACCACGCTCCTCAACCTGCTCATGCGTTTCCGCGACCGCACCGCGGGTTCCCTCGAGATCAACGGCACCGACATCGCACGGGTGAATACCGCGTCATTGCGCGATACAGAGACACTCGCCCTGCAAGACACCTTCATCTTCGATGGAACGCTGCGCGAGAACCTTCTTGTCGCAAAGCCTTCCGCAACCGATGAGGAGGTGGCGAACGCCATCGAGCAATCCGAGATCTCCGATGTGATCGCTGAGCTGCCCGACGGTCTGGAGCACCACTTCACCGCGGGCAAGGAAGAGCTTTCCGACGGGGAGCGCCAGCGCATCGGCATCGCCCGCGCACTGCTCAGTGACGCCTCGCTGCTGCTCTTCGACGAACCGACCAGCAACATGGACGCGCTGCTGGAGGGCCGTATCATGCAGGCGCTGGTCAAGCATCAGCAGAACCGCACGATGGTCTTGGTCTCCCACAGGCAGGCGGCGCTTGCGTACACACGCAGAAGGGTCGAGCTGGAGGAAGGAACGCTCGTCGAAAAGAAGACGGATGCCGACAGGTAGACCAGCCGTCGCAACCAGTCACCGCGGTACCAAGTCTCACTTACGCGATTCGTCCGCGGCTTTCGCAGCACGGTATTGGTCTGCCTTCTTCTCCCAATAACGGCGGTCATCGTCGGTGATCGCGCGCACGACGTGGCAGGGATTGCCAACCGCGACGCTGTTGTCGGGAATGTCCCTCACCACAACAGAACCGGCGCCGATCACCACATTTGATCCGATGGTGACGTTCGGACAAACGGTGACGTTGCCGCCGAACCACACATCCGATCCGATGGTGATGGGCAATCCACCCTCCATACCGGCATTGCGCACGCCCGCATCGATGGGATGGTAGGGCGTGTACAGGCCGACGCGCGGGCCGAAAAACACGTTGTCGCCGATGGTGATGGGGGCGACGTCGAGGAAAATGCAGCCGGTGTTGGCGTAGAAGTTCTTGCCGACATGGATGTTGAAGCCGTAGTCGCAGTGAAAAGGCGTCTCGACGTAGGCTCCCGGGCCCATGCTGCCGAAGAGTTCCGCGAAAAGGCGCATGCGTCCATCAATATCGTCCCATGCGACCTGCGAGATCTCGTGGAGCAGGCGACGACGCCGATTGAAACCCTCCCGCAACTCGGCATCGTCAGCCACATATAGTTCCCCCGAGAGCATGCGCGCTTTTTCGCTCATTCCATCGCCTTTCCGTCCAGCTTCTTCATCGGCTTCTTCTGACTGTTTCACCGACTGCTTTATCTACCGTTTTAGTGACGGTTCCGATTAAAACACGTCCCTCGGCTTCGACACGGCCATGATGCGCCGCTCCCGCGGAGAACGCTCGCACGCGGGCAACCGATAAGCCGTCATCAGAAAAACCGATACATGCAATCAGCTGATTTGGGCGACAAAAACAGGCCCATCCCATAAGCTTAAAGAATTCCCATTAATACAAGCGAAAGGATGAACCCGGTGAGGCGTTTGAGACTCTCGGCAATTGTTGCGGTACTTCTTGGAGCAAGCATGGCGCTCAGCGGATGCGGCACGTCGGCGGCACCCACATCGAGCACGGCCGATGGCACTGCAGACTCCACCGCCGTGATCACCGCGAACAACACCGAGCCCGGCGCCGGACTCATCCCTGGCAGCACCGCCGACACCGCGGGCTGGAAGGTCGTGACCCTTCTTTTCGACGGTCTCGTCACCTTCTCCAACACCGGCGATCTGGTGATGGCGGACGCCAAATCCATCACCCCCAGCAAGGACGCCAGCGTCTATACGATCACCCTCAAGCCGAATCTCCAATTCAGCAACGGCGAGAAGATCACCGCCTCGACCTATGCCAAAGCATGGTCCTTCTCCGCCAACGCTGCGAACGGGCAGACGGGTGCCGCCATCTTCTCCACTATCAAGGGCTACGACGATCTTCAAGACAAGAACAGCGACAAAGACGCCCAACTCTCAGGGCTCAAAGTCATCAACGACACCACGCTGCAAGTCACGCTCGCCGCACCCGACTCCTCCTTTGCCTACAAGGTGGGCGACGTCGCCTTCATGCCGTTGCCTTCCGTGGCCTACAAGGACATCACGGCCTTCGGCAGGAACCCCATCGGCAACGGGCCCTACACTTTTGAATCCTGGACGCATAACGAGGAAATCAAGCTGAAGGCCAACTCCAAGTACGCCGGCCCACGCAAGCCAGCGAACGGCGGCATCACCTTCAAGATCTACTCCGATCTCGATGCGGCCTACGCCGATGCCGAGGCAGGCAATCTCGACCTTCTCGATCAAGTGCCCACCTCCGCACTCAGCACCTATAAGAACGACCCTGACATCAAAGCCATCGACAAGGTTGGGCCCGGCTTCAAATCCCTGACGATCCCCCAAAGCCTGAAGCATTTCAGCGGCGAGGAAGGCCGACTGCGGCGCAAGGCGATTTCCATGGCCATCAACCGTGACCAGCTCACCCGCAAGATTCTCCTAGGATCGGCGACTCCCGCCACCGATTTCACCGCACCCCAGATCGCCGGCTATTCCGATACTCTCGATTCCGATAAAGTCTTGGTCTACAACGCCACCGAAGCGAAAAAGCTGTGGGAACAGGCCAACGAGATCAGCGCATGGAGCGGCGACTTCGAGATTTCCTACGCCGGCGACACCACGGACAAGGACTGGGTGGATGCAGTCGCGAACTCCCTGAAGAACGCACTGGGCATCAACGCAAAAAGCGTGCCCTTCCCCACTTCAAAGGAACTCAGCACCGCCATTCTCAACCGAACGGTGGGAACGGCCTTCAAGTCGGGCATGCAATCGGATTACCCGCACCCTGAAGGCTACCTCGTGCAGGCCTATGGCTCCGACTTCGCAGATGGCAAGGGGCTGAACAATGGTGATTACAAGTCCGATGAATTCGACTCCCTGATCTCCCAAGCGGCCACGCAGACGGATCTCAGCGAAGCCGAAAAGACCTATCAAAAGGCCGAAAAAGTGCTGCTCAAGGATCTGCCCGTGATCCCGCTGTGGTACGCGAATGTGAATGCCGCCACCTCCAAAGAGGTCTCCAACGTGGAGATCAACTACATGGGCTTCCCGCAGTACTACAAGGTCACGAAGTAGTCACGGAGTAAAGAACCCAGCTAGTCCAGAGAGCCAAAGAACTCATCTGGAAACTTCTTTGGAATTCCCGTGTTTCTGGTCACCTTCGAGACCAGGCACACGGGAATTCCCGCATCAAGAGGTCTCAAGAAGGCTCAAGGACGCTCAAGAAAACTTCAAACGTTTGTGGCGGAAACTAAAAATGTCCGAAGCAAACCCGAAGCCGCTAAAGGTGGGTAGAAACCAGGCGAATCAGCTAAAGCTGACCTGAGAGTGATCCAAAAATCAGCCGACCCTTAACGAATCTCCGTTAAAAGGTGGCCGGAGCCAGCCCAACGCCCCTATTTCACTTCCTGCGACGTTGACTGTGTGGTTGTGCGGAGACTTTTGGGGAAACCACACTAAAACCGGCCAAACCACTACCAGTTCAATATGTTATTTAATGAGGCCCACGAGAAGTTGCCGCACAACCGCACAGTCAACGCCCTCAAACACGAAAATGATGAATTGCGGCCTTATTTTTCTCCTCATTTGAGCATTATTTGAGTTCTTCGTGCCGCTAAGCCACCGAACTCTTCACGCCACCGGGCTACTACGGCGCGAACCGATTGCCCACCTCCGATTTAGGCCAGGCTCTTCATACCAACGCGCCACTAGATCGCCGCCTACCATGCTCGCCGCGCGGCCGGACGGCCGTCCCGTTGTGCCGCTGTTCGGTCATGCGGACACAGCGCTTTCTTCCAATCGATCTCCGCTCCTCACCCCTCCAAGCCCTGTGCGAAGAAGCGATACTCGTGCTCTGACGAGATCAAAGCGGCGTCCATCATGGCCCCGTATTCCTCAATACCGGCGCTGCCAGCAAGACGATTGCAAATCTCGAGCTCACGTGCGACGTAGCCATCGAAGGCCGTGCTCGAATACGCTTTGATCCACGGTCCATAGGGATGCGCCTCAAGATCGAGATTCAGCGAAAGCGCGGCATGCGCAATCTGCTTTCCAATCTCGGCATACAACCAGTAGCACGGCATCACCACGGCGGCGAGCGTCGAATAAAGTCCTTGGTCCGCCACCAGATGCTCATGGCCGAGATAGTTCGCAGTCGTCTCCGACATCGGCGCAAGCGCGGGATCGAAACCGTTGCCGAGAAACCAGTTACGATGCAGCTGGAGTTCCGCCTCGACGCCACGCTCCGCACCTTGGGCGAAGAAGACTCGTTCGGAGATATCGTCAGCCCGGGAGGCGGCAAGAGCGAGGAGCGACGTATAGTCCCGCAGATAAAGGTCGTCCTGATGAAGATACTTCGCGAAGTTTTCCAGCGGCAGGCTGCCGTCAATTAGGGCGACGATGAAGGGCATCGAGGAAATGCGGTCACGAACCGGTTTCACCCGATTCCAGTAGTCGCTGGAAAAGCTCATGGCGGTCGGAGCCTTCTGCCACGTGAAATCGATGGGGCCATGTCCCTTACCCACCTGGAGTTTGTCGGCGGATCGAATCGCACCCGTTATCCACCGCTTCGCCGCGACGGCGGTTTCCTTCCATGACGTTTTTTGGGGGCGCAGGGCAGCGAGCGAGCTGGACAACGAGTCACCGGTTCCGTGCACGTTGACGGTGGGAATAGCAGCGCCCGGGATGCGAATGACGGTCGGTTCGGGCGAATGCCCCTCCTCCGTCTCCCCACCCGGAACGGTGAGTGCAGGTGCGGGGACAGATACGGGTGCGGACGCAGGTGCGGATGCGGCGGGCAGCACGAGAGCATCCGAGGCATCGGCGGCTCCTTGCAACGCAAGCATTCCCGACGTGGCATAGACACCGACACTCAGCTGACGAACGACATCCGTCGCCTGCTCCACCATCTGGTCCCAAGTGGAAGCAGCCTCATCGGCTCCGGAAAGGGCGGCGAGCTCGGGGATGTTGGGCGTAATGATATCCGCCATCGGAAGCACGGTTCGCAAGGCCTTCTCGGCGTCCGGGGTGAGCAGGGCGTCCGAGGACTTTGCATACATCACCGGATCGATCACCACAAAGGGCCTCCGCACCTCACCTCGTGAGGCGGCGTCAAGCAGCTCCTGAAGCCAAGAGCGTACAACATCAATGATTTCAACGGTTCCGAGCATGCCAATCTTCATGGAATCGATGGCCGAATCGGTGCTGACGGAATCCAGCTGGGCACGGATGAAGGCAGGATCCATGTTGACGATATCCGTCACGCCCTGCGTATTTTGTGCCAGGACGCTGGTCATTACGGCGTACCCATAGACGCCGTGGGCGGTGAAGACCTTCATGTCGGCCATGGTTCCCGCCCCACCGATGGGATCGGATCCTTCGATTGAGAGGACCCGGGCACGGCTCGGCGCGGCCGTGGCTGCAGTTGCGGATGTAGTTGCTGCAGCTGCGGCTATGGTTGCTGCGTCGGCCGCAGCTGTCTCAAAAGGTTCAAGGAACGACGACGGCATTGATTCAGCCAGATTTCCTGAATTCGTCATTATTGCAGTCCTTCCGGGAGAAACACGGTGTTCCACAGCTGGTCGATCGGCCCGTGTCCCTGCCCCACCATCAGACCATCGGCATGCGCGATGGTACCGTTCATATACTTCTTGGTTTGTCGGGCAGCATTGGCCCATGATTCGTCCAGGATCATCCCTTGGACACGGAAAGTCGCGAGCGCACTCGAAAGCGTGCATCCGGTTCCGTGAGTGTTCTTGGTGGCGATGCGGGTGCCCGGGAGGCGCGTCACATGAGCCGTCCCGCGTTCACTGACCTCACTGAAAGCCGCAGAGTCCTCACTCCATTCGACAAAAGCGTCGCTACGATCGTCGGAACCTTCGAGATGGCCCGATTTCGCGTACACCATTACTCCCGTCTGTTTCGCCAACTGGGCTGCCTGCGCACACATCTGTTCCCACGTGCTGGCCCTGTCGGTATCCAGGAGTGCCGCCATCTCCGGAATGTTCGGAGTCACCACGTCGATGAGTCCGCTGGAGATCAGTTTGCGCAGAGATGCTACCGATGTCTCGTTGAGAAGCCGGGTGCCGGAAGTGGAGATCATGACGGGATCGAGGACCACAGGGAAGTGGATTCCGTCCGTTCTCAGCTCCTGCATGCGCAGGGTTCCCAGCCATTCGTGAACGGTGTCAATAATTTCTGTGGAGCCGAGCATGCCGATTTTGATGCCGTCGATGGTGACATCGTCGCTGACGGCATTAAGCTGCATCTTCACCATGTCGGGTGAAATGGCGCGGACGGAACGAACCTCCTGAGTGTTCTGCGCCACCACATTCGTGATGACACCCATTCCGTAGGCGCCCAACGCTGCGAAGGTGCGTAGATCGGCCATGAGTCCCGCGCCGCCGCTGGGATCCGTGCCGGCGATGGAGAGTATGCGCACGCGACGAGGCATGTTGTGCACGTCGTCGCCAGTACCGTCAGGGCAGTCGGAATCAGCCGCATGACTAGGATAATCCGGACTGCCGGAATGGCCGGAACGGTCTGAATAGCCGAAACTATCCGCAGACGAACCGCTTTCCGTGATCTCACTCACGCGATCGCCCTCTTCCAGGCCGCAGCAAGATTCTCGGTGGCGGCACGCACATCGTCCGCATGCGCAATCGCCGAAATGACGCACAGGCCCGAGGCTCCGGCCGCAGCCACGTCAGCGGCATCCGCAGCCGTCACGCCACCGATCGCAACGACAGGAACCTGTGCCAACTTCACCAATTCGGCGAATCTGCGTGCACCGAGCCCAGCGCCGGCACCGGCCTTGGAAATCGTGGGATGGTAGGCACCTATTCCGAGGTAGTCAGCCGCCACCGCGTCCGCGGCGGTGACCGTGGCCGCGGTATTCGCCGACAACCCCACCACCGACCCAGGAGCGAGCATGGCGGAAGCATGACTGACAGGTAAATCGTCTTGTCCCACGTGCACGCCGTCGACGCGCAAACCCTCACGTTGAGCGGCTAAGGCCACGTCCACGCGATCATCAATAACAAAGAGCGGACGGCTTTGAGCGGGGCATTCGGCTAGAATCTCGTCAATTGCGCGCGCCATCTGCAGAATCTCGCGGGCATCCGCGGGTTTCGCACGCAGCTGCAAAAAGGTGGTGCCGCCCTTCACCGCTTCGCGTACGGTCGTGAGCAGGTCACGCCCCTGTGGCGCAACATCCTGAGGACCGACCACAAAATAAGTCGCCAAACTCTTTTCGATAAACAATTTCCTCTTGGCATCGTCGCGCAGAGACGGATGCAGTTCCATAGACATCAGAAGACCGCCTTTCTATTGTCTTTCCATGTCTTTTTAGTCTTTTTATGCTTCCGGTTTCCTATGCTTCGGCTTCCGGTTTCCCTGCGTTCTCTATTTCAGAGCGCTCAGGTGCCGAGACGTCCTCCGGGGTCAGCGCATACAGCTCATCCAAGAAATGTGGCTGGTAGGTCCCCGGGCCTGCTGCGAGCTTCTCTGCACGTTCCGCAGCAATGTTGAAGGCCACGGAGGCCGCCACCGCAGCAACAAGCGGGCTGGCACACACACCAGCAAAGGCGGCGGTCACGCCTCCCAGAGCGCAGCCAGCTCCGGTTATCTTCGTGCTGAGAAGTGAACCTCCTGGAGTGCGAACGACCTGTTTCCCGTCTGTGATGAGATCCGTAGCGCCCGAAATGGCAATGACAGCACCACAACGCTCGTTGAGCGCAAACGCGGCAGGGAGCGCTGAACTTGGGTCATCGCCGGAATCCACTCCCTTCCCCGCCGACACTCCACCCGAGAGCGCAATAATTTCCGATGCATTTCCCCGGATGACAGAGGGGTGGAAGTCGAGGATGAACTTAGCGAGACGCGTACGTGGCTGCAGCGCACCGACCGCGACGGGATCGAGCACCCATGGCGTCCCCGCTTTCTCGGCCGCATGGGCGGTGAGTGGAATGGTGACGCGCTTGTCGGTAGAGAGCGTTCCCACGTTGATGAGCAGTGCCGAGGCGAGTGCGACGAAATCGTCGGCCTCGCCGGGGTCGGCGGCCATCGCAGGAGAGCCTCCCACCGCGAGTATGGCGTTCGCGACGAAGTTTGTGGTCACCTCATTCGTCATGCACTGCACGAGTGGCGTGCGGCGACGGAGATCAGTGAGAGCGGTGGAAAGATTGTTATGAAGTGTCATACGACATCCCTTCGCTAGTGCTGGCTAGAGCAGGTTCGGCGGGTATTTCTCAGCGTGTGAAGCGACGGCCAAAGCCACCGATCACAAGCACCCCGTGTCTTGCAGTTACAGCCTAGAAAACGGCACGGACGGGAACTGCACTACATCTGGCGATGCGTGAGTTTGCAGTCCGAGAAGCAGTTCCACTAGGCCGCAGAACGATTCCGTCCGCGGAGCAATTCCACAGACCGCAAAACGACTCTGCCGCGGCATGCAAATGTAAAAACTCCACTCTTGGGACGTCACTTGCGTGGTTGTGCGGAGACTTTTCATGAGCCGCCTCATATCTTGCTTCGAAGCATTGGAAGTTCAGCCAGATAAGGTTGGATTTCAAGGGGTCTCCGCGAAAATCTCCGCACAATCGTGCAGCCGACGTACCAAGACTCAAAAAATGCTCGCTGTTGTGCAAAGAATCTGATGCTATTAGACAAAGTCGCTAGATAAGTCCGCTAGCTGGGTCCGCTAGAGGCAATCTGCTAAATACAGTCTCTAGATAAGTCCGTCAGATGAGCCCACCATGCGAAACTCTTAGACGCTCCCACATAACGCAAACCTCTGCATGCGTCCGCATAACACGATTTCGCAGCAAAGCGGCCCTACTCTTCTACCCCAAATCCGAACATTCTTCGGCTTTCAGAAGATTCTCAGAAAGGCCCTTGGCAATGCTAGGAATCATCTGATACCAATGAAATTGGCACATTCATTTGCTGTCGAGAAAGGACCACCCGCACACCGCTTCACACCCGGAAGGGGCATGATGCCTACGAATCCATCGCAAGCACCCGCAAACACCCCCGCGGAGGCAGCCGCACCACGCACTTCTGCGCTCAAAACCTCCGATTATCGCCTCACCGTCTACGCCTGCTTCAATGGCTACATCGCGCAGGCAGTCGTCAATAACTTCCTCCCTCTGCTCTTCATCACCTTCACCACCACTTTCGGAATCAACTTCGAAGAGCTTTCCATCCTCATCAGTCTGAACTTCTTCCTCCAGCTGCTGATGGACGCGTTCGCCGGAAAGTACGTGGACCGCATTGGCTACAAGCCCTCCATGATCGCCGCACACATCATGTGCGCCGTAGGGTTAATCAGCCTCGGAATACTCCCGTTCCTTCTGCCTAACGCCTTCACCGGCATCGTCATCTCCGTCATCGTGTACGCACTCGGAGGCGGACTCATCGAAGTCATGGTCTCCCCTGTCGTCGAAGCGGCACCCTCGGATAACAAAGAGCAGACCATGAGCCTTCTCCACTCCTTCTACTCGTGGGGACAGGTGTTGGTGGTGCTTATTTTCGTCGGCTTCGTCGCGCTCTTCGGTGCAGACGCGTGGCCCGTTCTCGCAATGCTCTTCGGATTGATTCCGATCACCGGAATCTTCATGTTCGCCAAGGCGCCCATGCCCAGCATTGTGGATGAGGACGAGCGCATCAATTTCGGAGAGCTCATGCGCCGCCCCGCGATGTGGTTCTTCTGCGTCATGATGATCTGCTCCGCGGCGGCCGAGCTGGGTATGAGCCAGTGGTCATCGGCCTTTGCGGAATCGGGACTCGGCGTCAGCAAGGTCGTCGGCGATCTCGCAGGTCCCTGCGCCTTCGCCGCCATGATGGGACTCGCGCGCATCTTCTACGCACGCTACGGGCACAAGATCGATCTACGCAACGCCATCCACTACTCGGCGGCACTCTGCGTCGTCTCCTATCTGCTGGTCGCCCTCAGCCCCTGGGCTGCACTCTCCCTCATCGGGTGCGCGCTGACAGGCCTCTCCGTCGGCCTCATGGCACCCGGGTTACTCTCCCTCGGCGCACAGAAGATTCCCAACGGCGGCACTCCCATGTTCTCCCTCATGCAGTTCTCACAGGACATCGGCGGCACTTTCGGCCCGCTTGCCATCGGTGCCATTGCAGGAATTTTCGGAGACGACCTCCACGTGGGACTCCTCTCCGCAACCATCTTCCCGCTCATCATGTTCATCGCCACAGTCGGCAAGGGAGTACGCAAGCGCATGGGAACAGGCGGTGAACTCGGTCAGGCGGCATAAGCCACGGCTCGCGTACGGCTCCAACGGTTCTCGGCACGTCACGACCTTCAGGACGCGTCAGCGGCCCTCAGCGCCTCAGCAGCCCTCAGCGGCTCAGTGACTCACGTGACCCACACGGTCCCACAGGACTACTGATTCGCGGTGTGCTGTTTCTCATCCTCGCGCATCACGTCTCGTGCGATCCACGCCATGACGAGCGCCGCAAGACGGTCAATCTCCTCGTCCGTCAGCTCGCGCCCTTTCGGCAGATGATGCCATTTCTCGATGCACCCACGGCAGCACGTCGCCGTCGCATGCTGGGCGGTGAACACCGGGTGCCCCCGCCATGGAGTCTGCTTGCCATCCTTGAGTGGGTAGGCATCTCCGATACGCTTCCGCAACAATTCGTGCGCATGACGGTTGATGGTTTCAGGCCCCTTCTCCACCGTATAGTGCAAATCCTTGGAGCTCAGCGTGAATTTCGAGCGGAAGGTGGAATGAGACAGCCTTTCGAGTGTCCGACCAATCCATTCGCTTGTTTCCTCGTCAAGTGGGGAATCACTCGTGGGAGTGCCCTGCGTCATCGACATCATCTCCTGTTTCTGCAGCCAAGGATAACCGAAAAGGACCGAGCGGAACAGCGACGCCGAAACACACTTCGATAAACGGACAAAAGAAAACCCGGCGGAGAGAGAAGCCGCCGGGTAAGAGAGAAGAAGAGGGTTCAGTTATCAGGAATAAATCCTGGCCAGTTCGTTTCCTTGCTGACAAAGCAATAATAGACTTGCCAACCTGAACGGCACTCCCAAAATTTCCTGAGAATTTGCTTAAATTCCGTACATTGTGGCCGATTACACCACCTTTTCCTGCTCAGGTGACACAATTGCCCCATGTCGAAAGCTCATGAATCCGCCATGTCTTCACCAAACCCAGCATCAAAATCCGAAGACGGACTCAAGAAAAACCTCACCAACCGCCATATTCAGCTGATCGCGCTCGGCGGAGCCATCGGCACCGGCCTGTTCTATGGTTCCAGCGAATCGATCTCGCTGGCAGGTCCATCGGTCATTTTCGCGTATCTCATCGGCGGAATCATCATCTTCCTCGTGGTGCGTGCACTCGGGGAGATGTCGGTCGAAGACCCGAAAGCCGGCGCCTTCAGCTACTATGCCAGCGAATACTGGTCACAGCGAGCGGGCTTCGTATCGGGATGGAACTATTGGTTCAATTACATCCTGGTCTCCATGGTGGAGCTCTCGGTGGTGGGCCAGTTCATGAACTACTGGTTCCCGCAGATCCCCCAATGGGTGTCCGCGGTCGCCTTCCTCATTCTCATCACCATGGCGAACCTGTTGGGCGTCAAGATGTTCGGCGAATTTGAGTTCTGGTTCGCCATCATCAAAGTGGTGGCCGTCATTTCGATGATCGTGGCAGGCGTGGTAGTGGTTGCGATGGCGATCCCGGGCGCAAATGGTGCCGTCGCCTCCTTCTCAAACCTCGTCAACAACGGCGGTCTGTTCCCCAACGGCCTCATGACGCATGCCGGCAACGGTCAGTGGACCGGATTCCTCATGGGCTTCGTCGTCGTCATGTTCAGCTTCGGAGGCGTGGAGCTCATCGGCGTCACTGCGGGCGAAACCGCCGACCCCAAGCACACCATTCCCAAGGCCACCAACGACATCATCTGGCGCATCCTGGTTTTCTACATCGGAGCCCTCACAGTGATCATGGCCGTGGTGCCCTGGGCCCAGATCGGCCAGCCGGACGCGAACGGCACCGTCATCAGCCCCTTCGTGCAGATCTTCGATTCCATCGGCGTGAAATTCGCCGCCTCCATCCTCAACTTCGTCTGCCTCACCGCCGTGGTGAGCGTCTACAACTCGGGCCTGTACTCCAATTCGCGCATGCTGTACTCACTCGCCGAACAAGGCAACGCACCACGGGCACTCTCTAGACTCTCGAAAAACGGTGTGCCGTACGTGGGCGTGCTCGCCTCTGCCGCGATTACCGCAGTGGCCGTCGTCATCGTATTCCTCTGGCCGCAATTCGCCTTCAACTATCTGATGGCAATCGCCATGATTGCCGCCATCATCAACTGGATCATGATCATGATCACGCAGCTCAAATTCCGCGCCAAGCGCCGCGCGGCCGGAGTAACCACGAAACTGGACTTTCCACTTCCGTTACACACAGTGACTCCATGGATCGCGATCGCGTTCCTTCTCGCCGTCGTCGTGCTGATGTGGTTCTCCCCCAGCTACAGGCCAGCTGTCATCATCGGTCCCATCTGGCTGGCGATTCTCCTCGGTGCCTACCAGATTGTGCAGGTGCGTAAAGGCAAGAAGAGCGCGAAAAAGTAATCCTGTGAAAACGACAGCAGAGAGAGCCACGTTGCTCTTTAAATGATTACCTTCTTGACTTACTAAAGTGTGGCTGGAAACGGTGCATCTGATCGTTTCCAGCCACACTTTTATTGGACCGCATTACAAAAGAATCTGCACGCAGATTCTTAATGTTTACAGGGCAACTCCGTGATCGCGGCCATCACAGGCAAATACCGGAATCACAGAAAGTGGAGCGTCAACCCTGACCTTCTGACCGCCTGAATACTCGTTACCGGCACTTAGCAGTGTCCACTTCACGGAAGAATCTCCAGGAAGATAGACCTCACGCTCACGAGCACCACATTCCATGACCGGTGCCACCAGTAAATCAGAACCATACATATACTCATCCGAGATATCCGCAGCGACGGAGTCATCAGGGAATTCATAGAACAGCCCTCGGACCAGCGGCTGCCCCTCTTCATGTGCCTGTGTAAATAGCTGCTGCGTATAGGGTTTCAGACTCTCACGAAGCTGAATGTACTTCACAAAAATCTTCTCGACCGCATCGCCATAGCTCCACGGTTCATTATCACCGCCGGACGGAGACCTCAGCTCGCCCGTGGCAGTGGCGACTGTCTCTTTCATCGTGCCGTCAGCTTGCAAAGCGCTTCTGTCACCGTGATTCCTCATGACCGGCGAGAAGCAAGAGAACTGACACCACCGCACCAACAGCTCCTTAAACTCATCAGAGTTGATATCTCCATCATGGAAACCGCCCATATCCGTGGTGAACCACGGGATACCAGCCATCCCCATATGGATTGCACACGTCACCTGTGCCTTGAGATCATCGAAAGTAGAGCCTACGTCGCCTGACCATACCAGTGCTCCATACCGTTGCGACCCCGCCCAGGCGCACCGTGTGAGGTTGACGATCTCGCCTTCACGTCCCATCGCCAACTGACCGTCGTAGAAACCTTTGTTGTACTGTTGCGGGTAAATGTTTCCCACCCGCTGGTTTGGCCCGGCGAAATAGTCATAATTTGCGAAGTCATACGTGCCAAATTCGGGCTCGGCTTCATCGAGCCAGAAAGCATCGACGCCAAGATCCGCGTAATTCTGCTTGCATTTTTCCCATACATACTGTTGTGCTGCAGGATTCGTGGCATCGTAGAACTGACTTGGCCCTTCAAACATCATGCCAATATCTTCGCCCGAACGCGCCCTCACCAACAGGTTCTGTCCCCGCATCTCTGCGTAGTTTTCAGAAGCGAACGCAACCTGTGGCCACACTGACACCATGAGTTTGATGCCCATGGAATGCAGTTCGTCACACATCGCCTTGGGATCCGGCCAGAATTCCTTCTCGAATCTGAAGTCACCCATATGCGGCCAATGGAAGAAATCGATAACAATCAGATCAATCGGAATGTTCTTCTTCTTGAAGGTACGCGCCACGTCAAGCAATTGTTCCTGATTCCAGTACCGCAATTTACATTGCCAGAAACCGGTGCCCCACTCAGGCATCTGCGGCGCGTGACCGGTGGCATCCGCATAATTTTTCTCGATTTCCGCTGGCGTACTACCGGCAGTCACCCAATAATCGATCTGCCGCGCTGACTGAGATTCCCATACGGTGCGATTCTTAGCGAACGTTGCCTCGCCAATGGCGGGATTGTGCCAGAGAAAACCATACCCCGCACTAGACACCACAAACGGCACCGATGCCTGCGAGTTTCGGTGTGCCAGCTCAAAGGTGCAGCCCTTGAGATCCATGACGTTCTGCTGATACTCGCCCATGCCATACAGATGCTCGTCCTGAGGTGTTTCGAAAGACGCGACGACGCCATCGGCACCGCCTTCCAAAGGCCTGTATTTCCTCGCTCGAAGATACAAAGAACCACCCGAAGAGATTTCCTTGAAAAGTTGGGTGCCTGTGCCGTCCCAAAAGCTCAGCGTGCATCGAAACTCGTCGTAGCCAGCCGAACCGTTGAAATACTCTTCATGGTGTGCGCGAACAGACAGGATTCCATTGGTAACCTGAGCATCGTTTCCGGTTTCCGAAATAGTGACTCGGGAATTCTTCTTCCAGTCACCACGAATCTCATCCTGTGGCAGCAAGGCCCATTGTGCCTCCTCGATGGCGGACATCTTTGAGGCACGAACCCTCACGCTGTCCGTCCCCCAGGGATCGATGCGAAGATATTCGCCGTCGCCTTTCCACTCCAAAGCGTTATCGACAATACGAAAATGCGTATCAGACATCAAAAGCACCTTTCTAAATGATGATTACTTAATCTTTGACGGCACCTGCGGTAATGCCCGCAGAAACATATTTCTGGGCAACAATCAAAAGCACAGCCGTAGGGATTGATGCGAGGACTGCGGTCGCCATCAGAGGACCCCACTCCTGATTCTGGGCACCGATAAAGTCGTAGATGCCCATGGTGATGGGACGGACATTGCCACCGCCAGAATTCAAGGTCGATGCGAACATGAAGTCAGACCACGCCCACAGGAATGAAAACAACGATGCGGTGACAATGGAGTTTCTCGACAGTGGCACAACGATGCGTGTGAATACCGTCCACTGCGAAGCTCCGTCGATTTTTGCGGCTTCAACCAACGACATCGGCAAAGATCGCATGAAGGACGAAAGAAGCATCACCGCGAAAGGCACCGCGATGGTCGAATCTGCGAGAATAAGACCCCAGATCGAGTCAAGCAATCCGAGCTGGTTGTAAATCTGATAAAAACCTAGTGCCATCACAACTGCAGGGATCATCTGTGCCACGATAAGAGCGAAATTGAGTGACTTTCGCCCACGCAGATTCAGCATTCCCAACGCGTACGATGACGGAAGCGCAATGACGAGCGTCAGGATCACACAGCACAACGCAACAATGAGAGAAGTACCTAAATAAGGAAGCTCGGTACCGAAGGCCGCCTGATAATTCTCCAAGGTAAAGTCCTTCGGGAACAAGTCACCTGAGCGAATTGACTGTCTCTTCGTCAACGATATATTGATCATCCAATACATCGGGAAAAGCATGATAAGAGTGAGAACCAACGCAATGAGAGTTTTCCACCATGTAGAACGACGCTTCATCAGAGATCCTCCTCTTCCTTACGCTGCGCCCAGAGATAGATGAAGGCAAAGATAAGGGCGATAACAATCAGAACAGTTCCCACAACCGAGGCCTCCGAATACTTGATCGTTGAGGAGTATCCCTTTCCGAAGGCCATTGCATACGACCAAGTGGCCAAAGTCTGAGAAGTCCCCACACCCATTGTCATAATCCAAATGATGTCAACAGTCTTAAGCGTGTAGACAAAGCCCAGAAGCAAAGTGATCAAAGTCACCGGTTTCAGTAATGGGAAGGTTATCTTCCAGAATTGCTGCCAGGAAGAAGCCCCGTCCAACGATGCCGCCTCGTAAAGATCGCCATTAATGTTCTGTAAACCAGAGTAAAGAATCACAAGATTGAAGGGAATTCCGAGCCAGATGTTAGCGATAATGACCGCCCATAATGCATGATCAGCTTGAAGCCACCACACCGGATCCATGCCAAACATGCCAAGAAACTTATTGAAGACACCGCTATCGGCATCCATCATCCACTGCCATGTTGTTCCTGAGATCATTGGTGGGATCAGCCAAGGAACAAGAAAGACACCTCGGAGGAATCCATTCAGCCGGAAATTCTGTTTGAAAAATACTGCAAGAGCGAGGCCAAGACCATACTGGAAAACGATGGAAACGATGACAAATATAAGTGTCTGTTTTAGCGTTGTCCAGAATTCCGGGGAACTGAGTACCTCTTTATAGATATCCAAACCGGCGAATGGCGCGTCTCCCGTGACGAAGGTCCTTCTGGAGAAACGATGAAAGCTCATCGAAATGTTCTGAATGAGAGGAGCCACGTAAAAGATCAGTAAATAAACGATCAGGGGGGAAGCGAAACCGATCGCTGCCCATGTTGTACGCTTTATTCGTTTTTTGGGATTTTTTTTATTTGATAAGCCTCTTGCTTCACCGATAGAGGTTTCACTGATTGTCGTTGTCATTCTGATCCTTTTCCTCATCCCGAATGAGTAAATGTTGAGGAGTTCCTTTGTGCCATGCAGGGAATCTGCACACCGCACAGTGCACGATGGGCATGCACGGCACAAAGGAAGTAGAATTACTGTTCATTCAGAGCGGTTTGCTCGCCTTGAGAAAGCTGGGAAGATATATCTTCATAGTCGAGCCCCACATCGGTTGTGCGACCCTGTGCACGTGAAACGACATCTGCCCATGGCTTCAATGTTTCATCATTGGCAACCTGCTCGTCTCTCACAGTCTTCTTTCCCGCGAGATAGCCCAAGGTGTCATTGGTCTTCAGCAGTGTATCGTCGCTGATGAGACAATTGATGACCGCTGCCGAGGCCTTAGCCTTGTCTGCATTCTCCGTCTTGTGATAGGGAAGAGTCATGAATTCGCCGCCGGTAGCAACAGGCGCGATCCCTCCATCCTTGGAGGGAATGGCGACCATTTCATAACCCTTATCCTTTGCAGAAGGCCACCACCATGAACCGTTTTCCGCAAACCCGTATTCGCCAGTCAGGAATTTATCCCAGGAGGCTGATTGGTTATCGGTCGTTACCGACTTCGGAGCCCAACCGTTCTTGATCCAGCTGGACAGTAAATTGTTGGCATCTGTCATAGCAGCCGAATCGACGTTCTTGAGGTTTCCACCTGCACCCCAGAACCATGGAAGATATTGGAAGACACCCTCTTCTCCCTTGATTCCCGAGAAAACAATTCCTTTGTTACCTGAATCGACGACTTTTTTAATCGCAGCATTCAGAGAATCCCAATCCTTGATGGATGAGGGATCTACACCAGCCTTCTTGAGAATTTCCGGATTGTAATAAAGTCCCAGCGCATTTGAGCCAAAGGGAACCCCATACTCGACCCCGTCCACAATGCCAGGTCCAATGATGTTCTCATCGAAACCTTCTGAGCTCACACCGTTTTTGGTGATGTCCGTGACCAGTCCGGCGTCAACCGCAGTTGGCATGAATGGATTATCAAGAATCACAACGTCTGGAGCATTGTCTTCCTTGACACTCGTCGTGAGATTATTCAGTACATCATTCTGTGGCAAGCCCTGACGCTTGATCGTATACCCCTCAGGAGCACACTTCTTAACGAAATTATCCCAGTCCGATCCAGACGTGTGCTGAGGATACGGGTCCCAAAAATCAATTTCTTTGTCATTTGCTGACGATTGCGACGATCCGCCGCACGCTCCCAGCCCCAGCGTCATCGCCAAAGCCGTGCCTGCAGCCAAAAGAATTCGGCCTTTTGAATACGACATTTCCTTCTCCTTAGTAACTTATCGCCCCATTGCTGAGAAGCACTATTTCACGGTTGAAGGTTCGATCACACCATTGGTGAACCGGCTCAACAACTTCGATTATATACACTTGACGATGAGATGCAAGCTAAGAAAAATGGATCGAGAATACCTATTCATGAAGCTGATGCTGCAAAAGCCTCACCTGCTGTGGAGCATCCACGTTGCTGATTCTGTCAACCAACACCTCTATGACATTTTGTGCAACGACGTCCAAATTCACGTCAACAGTCGGAAACGGCACCCGTACCAGTGAATTCATCTGATCCGGGATAATTGCCGCAACCGAAATATCTGAGGAATGCGCCAGTCCGAGCTCCAGAAAAACCTGTTGGGCGACGACAACAACGCTGTCATTATGAATAAGTAAAGAATCAAACTCGGGGTAATTCTTTATTGCACGCTTTAACTCGGCAGCAGGATTTTCCTGACTTGACGTTGAATATTCAACGTGCACTTTCATCCCAGATTTCTTCGCCTCCACTAAAGCTGCTTCGCGAAAACGCACGGCAAAATTGATTTCTTTGACATAATGTTCTTTAGACCAGAGGACCAATAAGAGTCGCTTCCGACCCAGCCGCACGAAGTGTCGAATCAAGTCCCGTGCCGCTTGAGTGAAATCGGAATCCACAACATCTAACCCCTGTGCGTCAGCAGGTACACCGAGAAGAACCGTGGGCAGCTTGTACTTTTTCGCAAGATCGATTCGCTCATCCTTGTGACGACGGACTTCCATGATAATGGCACCATCAATCTTTTTTGCATCGATCGCCTCCCGGAAAGCTCTCGAACCCTCAACCTCAGAAATGAGCATAGTGTCATAGCCTTTTTCACGCGCCAAAACCGAGAGCGAGGTCAAGTATGCCCCCTGTGAGATAGAGGCAACATTTTCCCTCATCATAGGAATCACAATTCCTATCGTCATTGTTTTGGAGGTGGAAAGCACCCGAGCGGCATGATTCACCGAATAGCCCAGATCATGCATCGCTTTTTTCACGCGGCTAGCCGTCTCGTTCGAAATCTTCGGGCTCTCTGCAAGGACATACGAAACAGTCGCCTTTGAAACATGCGCAGCCTTCGCCACGTCCGATATCGTCGTCAACTTACCGTGCCCCCGTCAGTTCCCTGAATCCTCTAGGAAAGAAATCCCCGTAACTACGTAATTACACATAGCTTAACCGGATTACTTCCTCATCGAACAGGTAGTGACGTCTCACGCACCTACAACAGGCGTATTGCCGGAGCCATCCATGCGTCCGCTACCACCAGCCACACGCTGCTTGTTGCGTTCTATCCTCTGGCTCACGAAGCCAAAGATCACGAGCCATATGAGTCCGACGACACCCGGCCAGCGCGTATCCGAACTCAGGAACAGCGTGACATACACGAAGACAAAGAAGACGATCGTCACGACATCCCACACCTTGTATCCCTTGAGGACAAAGCCGTCCGCGATGAAATCGCTGCTCTTGCGATAGCGGTAGTGAGCGACCATTGTGAGGATGTAGATGAAGATGATGATGGCACTGGACGCCGAAGAGAACAGCACAAAAAGGCTCGAGACCTTCGGAATCGCATTGATCACCGGGGAAAGAAGAATCAGCAGGGCCGACACAATGATGGCATTGGCGGGCACCGAGCTCTTCGAAACCTTGGCGAGCGGACGCAGCACTCGGGACGAAGACTCCTGCGAAAGCTGGTACAGGTGGCGACCGGCCGAATACAGCTGCGAATTCAGGGCGGAAGCGGCCGCCGTAATCACCACGAAGAACACGAGTTCAGAGGCCCAATCGAGCCCCGCGTACCGGAACACCATGATGAAAGGCGAGGCGAAGGTGCCGTCCGCATTGGGCTTGAAGGAGGTCCATGGGACGATCGCCATAATGGCGAGAAGTGCTCCCACATAGAAGATCAGAATGCGGTAGATGATCTGATTGATCGCCTTGGGAAGCACCTTGCGAGGGTTGCGGGTCTCCGACACGGTGACGCCCACGAATTCAATGGTTTCGTAGGCGAAAAACACCATCTGGAAACTCATGAAGAACGAGAGCCAGCCATTCGGCGCCAGCGAGAAATCCTTGAAAAGATTGGAGAGGGAGGCCGAACCTGCAGGCACCGTCGCCGACCCTTGCAAATGCACGGCCGGGTAATGGTAATTGAGCACGACCATCACCACGCCGGTGATAATCATGCAGACGATGAGGGTGATTTTGATCATCGAAAACCAGAATTCGGTCTCTCCAAAAGCTTTGACCGCTATGAGATTAATAAGCACCAAAACCCCGAGGAAGCACAGCTCGATGAGCCATTTCCAAGCGCTGAGATCTATGCCGAAGGAGTTGAAGAAAGTCACGAAATAGGTTGAGACGGCGGTGATCTCGGTCATGCCGATCAACACGAGCACGATCCAATACGACCACCCCGCGAAGTGCCCCCAACCATGGCCGATGTACTTGCCGATGAAAGTGATGAAGGTGTGCTGGCTGGGGTCTTGGTACATGAGTTCGCCGATGGCGCGCATGAGAATGAACATCATGATGCCGACGGCGATGTACACCAGCACGATCGCCGGTCCCGTGAGCGCTATCGACTTGCCGGAACCAAGGAAAAGTCCGGTTCCAATGGTGCCGCCGATGGCAATGAACTGGACATGGCGGTTTTTCAGGCCACGTTCCATCTCGTTGTTGGCATCGAGTTTCTCGACCGTCTCAAGTTTTTCCATAGAAAATAAATCCCCATTACACATGAAACTTCGCCGAGCGCGGTGCTCTGGCGAAGTTATCAATCTATCAGCTGTACCTTACGGAGAGGTAACTCTGCCCGCATTTGCACCGGAACGCTCACATAGCAGCGATCGAAAAACGACCCATTCGGGGCAGCAACGTTCCGAATGGGTCGGGATTATTTATGATGACGGCAGAAACCTCTTCTACCTAGGCGAGGGCTGAGCGTGCACCCATGCCGGCTCGATACGACAGCACCGTCACCGACACACCGGCGCACCCCCTGCGCTAGCGGCGCTTGGCACTAGCGCTTGGCACTGGCACGGCACACCCCGCACTAGCGCGACGACTCACCCGTCATCACGCGTTCGTTTCGGCGTCCGCCACACCGATGTCACCGGCGTAGTCGACGTCCTTGGTCTCCTTGGTGAGGATCAGCGAGATGAGGGTGAGAACGGAGGCCGCCGCCAGATACACGCCCACCATCCAGGTGCTGCCACCGGCAGCATTCCACAGCGCCACTGCGATGATCGGCGCGAGAGCCGCACCCAGAATCGAGCTGACATTGTAGGCGATGGCGGAACCGGTGTACCGCACGTTGGTCGGGAACATCTCGGGAAGCAGCGCGCCCATCGGCCCGAAAGTGATGCCCATGAGGATGAAGCCCACGATCAGGAAGATCTCCACCATCACGGTGCCGAAGGGGGTACCCGACTTGCCGTCGAGGAAGAGCGGGAAGGCAAGACCGAAGGCGATGATGACTGCGGTGACGCCGATCAGTAGTTTGCGCCGCCCCATGGAATCCGCAAGCGGCCCCGAGATAAGGGTGAACGCGCCGAAGAAGACCACGCCGATGATCTGCATCAGAACGAAATCGGTATAGGAGATGCCAAGGCCTGCAGGGCTTGCGTCCGCCGCTGCCGTTCCGAAGGTCAGGCTGAAGCTCGTCATGAGATAGAAGAGGACATACGTCGCCAGCATGGCGAAGGTTCCCAGCACGACGGCCTTGAAGTGGTGATGCAGGGTGTCTGACAGCGGCGATTTCACGATGGCTCCGCGCTTCTGTGCCTCGCGGAAGGTCTCCGACTCAACCAGCTTCATGCGCACCCAGAGACCGATTGCCACCATGACAGAAGAGAAGATGAACGGAATGCGCCATCCCCAGCTCAGGAACGCCTCAGACTGCATGAGTTGGCTGGTGGGGTGCGGTAGGGCGTAGTTGATGACGAGGAACAGGCCATTCGCGATGATGAAGCCGATCGGAGCGCCTAGCTGTGGGAACGTCCCGTACAGTGCGCGCTTGTTCGCCGGCGCATTTTCCGTAGCCACCAGAGCCGCACCCGACCACTCGCCGCCGAGGGCAAATCCCTGCGTTAGGCGCAGGATGAGCAGCACGACGGGGGCGATGATGCCGACCTGATCGTAGGTGGGAAGAAACCCGATAACAAAGGTTGCGATACCCATCGTCAGCAGCGACGCCACCAGCGTTGCCTTGCGACCACGTTTATCACCCATGTGGCCGAAGAAAATGGCACCGACCGGGCGAGCGACCATCGCCGCCCCGAACACGGCAAAGGAGGCCAGCAGTGCGGTCACGCTATTGCCGACGGGGAAGAAGAGCTTCGGGAAAACGAGAACGGCGGCAGTCGCATAAACGTAGAAATCGTAGAATTCGATGGTGGTTCCGGCCAGACTCGCCGCAATGATGCGGGCCGGGGAGTTGAGCGGAGCGCTGGCAGTCTCAGCCACAGTTGCAGTGGCGGAAGCCGCGTAGGAGTGCTCCGATTCAGATGTAATTTCGGACATTTTCCCTCAATGAAATGGACATCGGAGATACGTGCAGACGGAAGAAAACTGCGAGACTTCAAGGTCTCATGACCTCAAAATTTCGAGTTTCGAATCTCAAGCCTCAAGTTTTAGGAATCCCAGCGTCAAAGGAGTGAATGACGTCAGTCGGCTCTGCGTACCTCAAAAAGAAATGGGTGAAGACTGTGTTCTTTTGGAACCAGTAAACGACACAGTACCTACCCGCTTGTCATTTAAAAAGAGTTTCAGGAATGCGTTTCAAAATGTGAACAGATGCCACTGCGGCCACAGGCTGTGCCAACGAACTATGAATCGCAGCCACTGACATAAATACACAGACGTCACCGACAAAATAGCTCCGCAACGCTTCCGCCACAGGACTCCATGAGATTACAGAGCGGCTTTCTCCCCCGCCCACTTTTCCAAATCCGGCAACAGCTCGGCATCCACGTAGGGCCGGACTAGCTCAGGGGTGAGGTCAGAATCCGGGAAAATCGTCACGCCATTTTGCGCCAATACATCCGCAACCATGCCTCTTCCGGGAATCTTGCGCCCCGAAAAGGTTCCATCGTAGATCTGCGTGACCCCACATGCAGGGCTCTTATCCTTGAGAAAGGCGACAACGACGTTGTTTTCAACCGCCACTTTGAGAGCCATTCTGGCAGCCCGCTGATAGTGCGTCGTGACATCGCGACCGGTGCAGTCACAGACTGTGCGAAAGGTGCCGGCGATCTCTGCCGGCGGCCGCGGAACCGGAAAACCTGCCATGATTTCAGGACACACTGCAATCGCCTGCCCCCGTGCGACCAGCCACGCCGCGAGGTCATGACGAGCGCTGCGACCGTCATAGCGAACGGCAAATCCCGCCAGACAAGCACTCACAAGAATCATTGTGACCCTCCCCGTCTCGAGGGTACTGCATCTTGCAGCCGCCACAGATAACATGGGCCGTCGTCCCCCTTTTGAGGGAACGACGGCCTAAGAATAAGCACCTCACCGCGTGCGACGGCTTTCTATCTTGGCTGCGCGAGCAATATACCCGTCATACAAGCCACGAGAGGAGCCGCCACGCGGAAGGAGAAGGAACTACTGAACCTGGGTACGAGCGATCTTGCCGTTGAAGGACTGGCTTTCATCGGCATCGTCGGACTGCTTGGTCCAGGAGAACATTGCGCGGAGCTTCGGGCCAACGGTCTCGATGCGAAGGTTGGAGTACTGCTCCTGGAGTTCCTTGAACTTCGGCGCGCCTGCATCCTGATCGGCGATGAACTCGCGAGCGAAGTCACCATTCTGAATGCGCTTCAGCTGGTACTCCATGTTCTTGCGGGTGTGCTCGTCGATGACGGTGGAGGTGTAGTCACCGTACTGCGCGGTGTCGGAGCAGCTCCAGCGAGCCTTGTTGAGGCCACCTTCAATGGCGAGGTCGACCAGCATCTTGACTTCGTGGAACACCTCGAAGTAGGCGATCTCAGGCTGGTAACCGGCATCGGTCAGCACCTCGAAGCCCATCTCGAAGAGGTGGTTGATGCCACCCATGAGGACGTCCTGCTCGCCGAAGAGATCGGTCTCGGTCTCTTCCTTGAACGTGGTCTTGATGGCGCCAGCGCGCAGTGCGCCGAGAGCCTTGGCGTAAGCGAGGGTGAAGGCCCAGCCGTCACCGGTTGGATCCTGCTCGACTGCGGCGACGATCGGGACGCCACGGCCTGCTTCGTACTCACGACGGACGATGTGGCCTGGTCCCTTAGGAGCGACCATGTAGATCATGTGATCTTCGCTCGGCTTGATGTATCCATAGTGGATGTTGAAGCCGTGTGCGAAACCAACTGAAGCGCCTGGCTTCAGGTTCGGCTCGATTTCGTCCTTCCAGACGAAACGCTGGGTCTGATCTGGGAGCAGGATCATCACGGAATCAGCTTCGGCGGTTGCTTCTGCGACGGACTTGACCTCAAGGCCCTGTTCCTTTGCGAACTCAACGGACTTGGAGGTGGGACGAAGACCGACGACCACATCAACGCCGGAATCGCGCAGGTTCAGTGCGTGAGCATGGCCCTGGCTGCCGTAACCGATGATGGCGACCTTCTTGCCCTTGAGGACATCGAGGTCCGCATCCTTCTCGTACCAGATTGTTGCTGCCATTGCATTACTCCTTATTTATATATTTCTTCTACTGAAAGTTGAGTGAATGAAGATAAGAGCGAGGTCAATCAAACCGAGGTAACAGCGGAAAGACCCTTCATATGCTCTTCAATGATGAATAATTACCGTGTGCGAAATTTTGTTCCGCCACATCCTGAGATTCAGTATAGAACATCATCTCGGGTGTTCCTGACGCCTCCTCACTTTTTACCTCGGAAATCACTTGGAAAAATCTGTGTTTTTGGTCTCTTTGGCACTGAGAACAGCAACCAAACAGCACACTGCCATGACTCCCAAATAGACGCCCACATAGCGGACACCCGCGTTCTGGGAGAGCCAGGTGGCGATGGTGGGGGCAAAAGCAGCGCCGACGATGGCGGCTACGTTGTAGCCGATTCCGGAGCCCGAATAGCGGACATTTGCGGGGAACAGCTCAGGCAGGAAGGCTCCGATCGGTCCGAAGGCGATGCCCATCAGCATGAAGCCGACGCACAGGAAGGTGAGCACCAGCCCAAAGCTGCGTGGAGTCTCAAGCAGCAGTGGGAAGAGCGCCGAGAAAACCACGAGCGCAACCGAGCTGATGACCAACACGCGCTTGCGACCCACGCGGTCCGCATAGACGCACGAGAGAACGATGAAGGCCGCGAACACGACGATGGAGATCATGAGCATCAACAGATATTCCTGATTGCTGAAGCCCAGATGGGTCGTGCCGTATGACAGCGACCACGTCGCCAATGTGTAGAACAGCGTGTAGGTGACGGCCACGAGGAACGTCGCCTGCAGAACCTGACGCCAGTTGTGCTTGAAGACCTCCTTGATCGGAGCCTTCACAACGCGCTTCTGGGCAAGGGCAAGACGGAACACCGGGGTCTCCTCCATGGTGACTCGAACCGCCAGTCCCACGACCACCAGCACTGACGACAGCAGGAAGGGAACGCGCCAACCCCAGTTCAGCATCTGTTCAGGGCTGCAGAACATCTCCAGCAGGAAGTACGTGCCGTTGGAGAGGAAGAAGCCGATGGGGGCTCCCAGCTCCGGGAAGGAGCCGTACAGCGCACGCTTATCGGCCGGAGCGTTTTCCGTAGCCACCAGAGCCGCGCCTGACCATTCACCGCCGAGTCCGATGCCCTGGAAGAAGCGGCACAGACACAGCAGCGCGACAGCCCAGACACCTGCCGTTGCATACGTCGGCAACACTCCGATGACCACCGTGGAGACGCCCATTGTCATCAGCGATACGACAAGTGTGGTCTTGCGGCCCATGCGGTCACCGAAGTGGCCAAAGACCAGAGACCCCAGCGGACGGGCCAGAAAGGCGACGGCGAAGGTAAGCAAGGACGCCAAGACAGCCACCGTGGCATCGGTCTCCGGGAAGAACAGCTTCGGGAAGTAGTTCGCGGCCGCGGTGCCATAGGCATAGAAATCGTAGAACTCAATGGCCGTGCCGACCATGGAAGCCGCAATGACCTTCTTGACCGAAGATCGTGTCATTTTTACTGCAGCATCTTTGGCGTTGCCCAAAGCCTGCGCAGTTCTTTCCTTTAAACCGGCGTCGGTAGATGCGGCGTCTGTGGTTGCCATCGCCATTCTCACTCCTTGTGTACCTCTGCGCCCGTGTGCGGCAGCGGTTCTGCAAGATTCTGCAGTAGCCCGCCACCACTCACCGGCGCAACGTCCGCCTTGGACTGGAACACATCATTCAGTGGAGATTTCCGGCTTATGAGCCGCTCCGCGTGAAATCATGCGCACGATTCCAGGGACTTTGGTTCACTTGCGGCGGCAAAAGACTGGAGAAAACGGCATAAAAAAATGCTCCGGACCCTGCCTCCGCAGGCGTCCGAGCATATGCGATTTTGTCTGTTCGGTTCACCTGTGAGGCGTGATAATAATTCGACCGGAAATCAAGGCAATAATCGCTTGAATCGAAACCAGACCACGCATGAGGTGAACCCCCCTTCCAAAAACTCGAAACTCGAAGTTGTTCAACAACCGAGGTCGTTGATTGCTTATCAAGCTAGGCGCGCGCCACAGGAATCAACAAACGGCGTCCACAATGTGGACGCCGAGCAGACTCATTTATGGACATCGCGCCAACGCGCGTACTGCAAAACCACACAGAACTCACGCCCTGCGAAGGCACTCGCAACTACGCAATGGTCACCTCAACAGCTATCACAAAGGTCACCGCGTCAGCGCTCAGACTCAGTCTCCCTCTTGGGGATGCTGATCCTCGTAGTTGGCCTCGCTTGAAGATTCGGCAGCATCAGATTCAGTGATCATGTTGCCCAGCATGCGGCGCATCGACGCCGGGTTCGGAAGACGATAGCGCGCCGCCGTATCCCCTCCGCCGATCTTGAAGGTCCACGCGGTATCGGGAAGTGCATCGAACATGGTCTCATCGGTGGTATCGTCTCCTGTCGCGACCACGATGTCATAGGTGCCACCTTCCACGAGCGGAGCAACGGCTTCGCCCTTGGAGATCGAAGCGGGGCACACTTCGAGAACCTTTGCGTTCTCCATGATCTCCAGATGCCACTCTTCGAGAATCGGGCGCAATCTTTCGGTGAGATCTTTTCGTTCCGGATTCGCCTTCTTCGGCTCACTGAGACGGTAATGCCAAGCAAGCGCGTCCGACTTTCGCTCGATGAAGGAGCGTGGAACCCGGCTGACGGATTCCTGCATGATTCCTTCGACGAGGGGCTGCCACAGATGGGCGTCGGGCATGCCGCTCGCCTGAATCCACGTTCGGGTGCTGCGGCTCGGCTGGGAAGCGGAATCTCCGGCACCGGCCGGCTCTCCCAAAGGACGGTCGCTTCGCCACGCTCCATGCTCGGCGATGAGGCCCACCGGCAGGTCGCCGAACCAGCGTTCCATGGTGTCACGGTCACGGCCGGAAACGAGTACGAGATCCACTCCCGGCTCGGAACCGAGACGGCGCAGAAGGGTGTGCAGCGTGGGAGTGGGGCGTGCACGATCGGGGGTGCGCACCAGAGGTGTGAGAGTGCCGTCGTAATCGCAGAGCACCAGTTTGCGTTTCGCACTGTCCCACTCCGTGCGAATTTCATTGCGGCGCAGCATACGAAGGCGCTTGTCGGCGAGGGCGGGCCGGGTGACTTGGTCCAAACCGTCCAAGAACTCCGCGCACCACTCTCCTGCAGTACGGAACTTCAGACGCGTCTGCATCGCGATGTTGCGCCGGCGGGACTCCTCAGGTGAAATCTCAAGGGCTTCGTGCAGAGCATCGCAAAGAGCCTCGGTGTCGTAGGGATTGACTATGAAGGCTTCGCTCAGTTCGGCGGCGGCTCCGGCCATCTCGGAAAGCACGAGAGCGCCATCGCGACCATCGTGGCAGGCAAGGTATTCCTTCGCCACCAGGTTCATGCCGTCCCGCAGCGGCGTCACCAACGCGACGTCTCCTGCTGCGTATATTCCGCAGACCGGCTTGATGGGTAGCGAGCGCGTGATGTAGTGAATGGGCGTCCATGCCAGCAGCGAGTATTTGCCGTTGATCTGACCGATGAGCTGATCCACCTGTTCCTTCAGCTTCTGGTAGGTTCCCACGCTTTCACGGGAGGGAGTGGCCAGCAGGTAGTACGTTACGTGGCCGATCCATTCGGGATATTTCTCGAGGAGCCGTTCGAAGGCGCGCAGACGTTCGGGGATTCCCTTGGTGTAGTCGAGGCGGTCCACCGACACCACCACTTTGTTGGGCTTCTCGCCCGGCCTACTCAGCGCGGATTGTGCCAATTCCAGTTCGGGTGCCTCTTCGCGGGAGAAATGGCCCCACCATGTTTTTTCCGCGCGCTCAGCCTCGGCGGCGGCATGGCCCTCGGCGAGGAGCGAGCTCTGGTAGTGGCGGGTGGTCCGCTTTCCGCAGGCGCGTTCGATGCCGAAGCGCATGGAGCGGGACAGGCTTGAGCTCGCCGTTCTTTTGTACAGGTTG
>JALCQC010000009.1 GCA_022650895.1 Bifidobacteriaceae bacterium
GCCGAATACGTCCGAACCCGTTCTCGCCAAGGCATCTTCAGTCTCCTGAGATGAGTCTGAGGAATCTTTGCCAGAAACCGTTACACTCTTGCTGTCGGACGTATCCTTGGACGCAGACTTTTGCCCACCAGAAATCGTCGTCATCTTAGGATTATTAGATTTGGAACTATTCAGTACGAGAGCTTTGACTGCATTCCGCAAGGCATCTTCTGCGCCATTCACCTGCTTCTGCGTGGCTGCAGAATTCGCGAGCACCGTACGAGCTTGGGATAGTGCAGTTGACAATGCACCCCATGATGTTGCCGTATAGTCAGTTTTTTTCATGGTCTCAGCCTGATTAGCGATCTGCTGTAGTTGCGCTTTATCAACGGTCTGCGGAGATGTTTCCTTCGCAGTCACTGTTACATTAGCGGAAGTCACAAGCTCGGTTTCATCAACACCAAGGGCTGCGACTTTTACTGTCCCTTTGATCTTCACAGTCCCTGGAGTAGAGAAATCCCCCGTAGACACATCCCATTTTACAGGTGCAGTTACTTGTGAGCCATCGTCATATTCCGACGTCGAGTTTCCGAGTTTGACATCTACGGTAGCCGGCAATCTGTCATTCACATCGTTTGCAGAGGTTCCTTCTCCAACAGTGATGTCTTGTGTAGCGGAAACCTGGGCAGATTTCACCTCGTCGGTTTCACGCACCAGTTTCCATTCTTGCGATCCATCATTAAGGGCAGTGGCGAGCTTCACGTTGGTAAGATCATAGCCCGTTGCAAATAGACTGCTGTTGTCCGTGGACTTCAGGCGATAATACCCATTACCCTCATCCACAAGCGTCCAAGGACGGTTCCCCTCGTCGACCCATTGCGTGAGTAACGCACCTTGACTGACATTGTTCTGCCAGATTCCCAGCGAACGTCCCCCTGATTTGTTGATAAGTGCAACTGTAGCCCCATCGCTTATCGAAGTTCCATCTGCTGGTACTACATGCCAGTACTGGGTTTCGGCAGCAGCATCAGAGGAAGCAAGTTGCACTTCCGTCTTCACATTCGCCGAATTGTTGTTATATGAGTCATCCTGGGTTTTCTGGTTAGTACCGAGTACTTGCCCTGTCTTTTTATTTACCAACTGGTAGTAGGCACCCTTTGACTTGCCGAGATCAACCTCTCCATACGAGATACTGTATCCTCCGAAAGTTCCTTGAAGGATAACGATTCGACCAGTCTGTGGAACGTACTGCATGTTTCTGCTATATCCTGCGTCCACCGTTGTTTTGTATTGTTTCCATGAACCATCCGATCGTCCAGACTCGTTCACCCAGATGTCACTGCTATTTGAAGCGTTATATAGAATCCTTCCATCAGGCAGCTTGATCAACACAGAGTTACCGCCCATGGACAGATTACCAAGATTACCTATCCCAGTTTTTTGTACTTTATAGAATTCCAGAGGGTTGTCCGCAATCTTGTATTGCACATTATTACCACCCCCATGCCACTCGAAAGTCATTAACCATTTACCGTCTTCGGTCGGAACTACCGTAGTCATACCCGGACGCCCACCACCGGCATATTTGCCTTCGAACTGGGAACCAGCGTCATCCACAACCATCGTGCTCCAGTTACCGGCACCATCCCATGTTTTATGCGCAAGTATCTGTCCACTACCCCCATCTTCAACGGCTGTTGCATTATCGTCGGCAATCGAAATAGTCCCGTTAGTTGAGTTGTACGAGCTCCAGTCATACTCGTTCTCGTCAGAGTAGTAGCAGACAAGTTTGCCGTCATACACCATGAGAAAAGGTTCCCAGATGGGGTCATTCTGGTGTGCACTGTTCTCTGTGGCGAAAGGACCTCCGTAAGATCCCTGCCAGCCACCCTCAGCCACGATATTCTGGACATCCCAAGTCACACCTCCATCTGTACTCGAATACAGAGCTAGCGCAACATCTTCACGATCGAAATCATCAGACGTTCTGTTGAAATTTGGATCTGCCGCAAGCTGTTCTTTGAGGTATGGATCATCTCCGGATACTACCGCCGCCAGAAGAAGTGTTCCCTTGGTAAGCGACCCTACGGTTTCTGGCATTACGTATAGATATGGATTAGTCCAAGCGCTGGTCCATTTCGAGAATTCCGCCTCACGCTTCGTTCCCTTGGTCAATTCCGCGGGTGATTTAACATCACTCAAATGCGTCCAGCTGGTCCCATAATCTGAACTCGAATATACGGGCATCGTTTGCCCGACTGGATCACCGACGCTACGCTCGAAAGTAGCAACCAATGTGCCGTTTTCAAGCTGCGCTGATTTCGGGTACAGAATTGGATTTTTCTTATTAAAATTTGCTATCTCATCTGCAGAAGCAGTATAAAATGTTTTTGCAGTTGGTTGATATGCAAATGCTGTTGTCGGTGTCAGGGCAACAGCACCTACTGTAGCCAAGCCCGCCACCAGGGCTAGAAGCGCTGGCACTCGTCGTTTGATAGTCGCAATTTTCATCATTAATCTTTCTGTGTCACTTCCTTGTGACATTTTCTTAATTATTACTGCGCTTCAGACATTGATGAATAGTTCAATTCTCGTTGTTGCCTGTGAGACCGTCAAAACCACTGTGTTATATCAGTCATTCAGCACATATCGAGAAACTAAATTCAACAAAATCAGTCATCATAGGTCTGCCCAATAATTTCAGTTGAGCAGACCCGTTGCATGCACCTCCTCTCAGTCTCCCATTGGGATACGTAACAATACGTTTCCCAATCACCTACCATCACTGGCATTGGCGATGAGGAAAGAGTTAAATGACCGCGGTTTGAGCGTTGCGACATAATTTGATTTCGTTCCATCATGCGCGTTATGTCCAAATGCCGACGTGTCAAAACTGAACTGCATTTCTCTTTCTAACGCATTCTGCGCTACCACAACTACCGACCCATCTGGGTTCTCATAGGCAGAAGCCTGAGAAGAGCAACGACCTTGCACCTCTAATAACCGTGCCCCAGGTTTAATGAAATGTGAATAATGCTTCAGCACGTAATACTCTGGGTTTCGTCTGAACGTGTGCGCCGCCTCATCAACCGTATACAGGGAATTTTGGCGCCAACCCCAAGTAGACTCAGTCCCACCTAATACCATGTTCCAGTAGGTGTAAGCGGTGGCACCCTCAGTGAAATATTTATTGATTAAATGAAAGATATATTCCGCGTATTCCCAAGAGTTATCACCCGTTCCACACTCTGATTCCGTCTGGATAATCTCAAGTTCGGGCCAATCCTTTTTCGTCCGAGAAACACAGTGCTGTCCCTCCCACTGGTACCCGACACCGGAAATATATTGTCTAGCCTTGTCATCAAATAAAATATTGTCGACGTAACGATTATAATTTTCGACATCAATACCGTATAAGCTCACAAAAGCGGCATCACGCGGACCATTAAGCGTGCCTAGCCAGATCTCAACCACAGAACCTTCCCCGAAAGCCTCATTGACTATTGGGTTCGTTCCCTGAAGTAGGCCCGCCTGTTCAAAGACAGGTCCCAGATAATCCCGAATAAAGATACGAAGGTCTTCAGATTTCCAAGTGCAGGACGGGTACTTGGCGTCAGACCACACCTCATTCTGTGGGAACACCTGTGAAACCCGTATTCCACGTTTGGCATATTCCTCAACGTAACGGACAAAATACAGTGCATAGGAGGCGAGATTCTCGGGCTCCATCGCGATGCGACCATAATTGTAAACTGCAGGATATTTCATCCATGTAGGAGGGCTCCAGGGAGATACATGGAGTGTTAGATCGGGCTGGTACCGTTGAGCATTCCTTATGTAAGGAATGATGCAGCTATCATCATGCCCAACCGAGAAATGTTCAAGTTCAAAGTCTCCAGGCACCTCATCATAGCTGTACCAACCTGCAGCAAAATCATTTGCTCCGATCGGAGCACGGTTATAAACAAAGTTACATTCATCGGGAGAAAAAAGAGTACGCATGATCTCCTCGCGACTCTCTGAATCCAACGACTGCATCGGGAGCCAACCTATTTCATTAAAACAACCCCCAAAGCCACGCAAAACCTGCAAACTGCGCCCTGTCAACGTTATATTAGCTTTCCTTGTTGATGGTTGACGCAATCTACGTACTTGCGTGCTCCTGTCATTCCACTGACTGCCGCGTGTCGATTCCACCCAGGTAATCATGATAAGAAACTCCTTAATGCGATTTAATACTCTGTCTTATTGATTCGGCTTCGTCGTTCGCATATAGCTCTGATATAAAGTTCGACGAATCATGGATTCCTCGTCCAGAGACATAACAGATCAAAACCCTTGCCGAAAATCATGACATGGTTGTCTATTTACTAAATCCAGCTGTCAGGCCCGCCACCATTTGTTTGCGGCCAAATATGTATGCCGTTAACAACGGAATAACTGATACAACGACCGCTGCAAGCAATCCTGGAATGTCAACAGTGAATTGCCCTTGGAATGCCCACAGGCTCATCGTGATGACTCTGTTGCTCTGACTCTGCGTCAGGATAAGGGGGAACAAGAATCCATTCCAGACCTGCAGTGCGTCATATATTGCCACAGTTATGATTGCGGGCTTTATCATAGGAATAGCGAGCTTGAACATGATCTTAAATTCAGAAGCCCCATCAACTTCCATTGCCTCAAACAATGACTGAGGAATATCTCGCAGGAAATTGCATAAAATCATAACGGTGATTGGAATAGCGAATCCTACCGATGGCAGTATAATCGCCCAAAGAGTGTCGTACAGACCCATTTTGATGATCAGATAATACACAGGAATGATAGTTGCCTGCATTGGAATCGCGAGCCCAACAATGATGACCTTGTAGATTGTACGCGCCGGCCCGTCTGCACGCCGAGTAATGGCGTACGCTGCCATGATCGTAACCAGGAGAGTTAATACAACAGTCACTAAGGTAACAAAAAGAGTGTTACCAATATAGAGCAGAAAGTCATTCGCAAATACCCGACCATAAGCATCCAGTGTGGGCTTAGAGGGTAGAGACAACGGATTTGTAGAATAAATCTCACTCTGATCGCGCAGCGACGTGACAACAATATAGTAAATCGGTATTACTACGATAAGGAGCCAAACCCAACCTAGGAATCCCCCTACTAGATTGTATTGCTTATTCTTAATACGAATCATCTCACGCTCCCTCCATCTGGCTTTCCATCTTGTCGCTCCCTGAGAGCCGATTAAGAATCAGCGAAACCGCTATACCCAGCGCGAGAATAATCACACCGACGACGCTGGCACCGCCCATGTCATAGCTTTTGAATCCTTTAAGATACATATCCAGCGGGAGTATTCGAGTTGCATTTCCAGGACCTCCGGCAGTCATGACATATACCAAATCGAAATATGTTAACGAGCCGACGATCATCAGAGTCGAATCCGTAGCAAATGTGTACTTTAGTTGCGGCAAAGTTATGGAAAAGAATTGCCTTACTGTACCCGCTCCGTCAATAGTCGCTGCCTCATACATTGAGGTAGGCACCTGTCGCACAGCACCTTGATACAGGAGGGAGTGCAGAGGGATGAAACACCACGAAACAACGAAGATGATAGCGTACAGAGCAGTCTTCGGGTCTCCCAGCCAGTTGTGAGCTAACCAATCAATACCAAATGCTCTGCCCACACCGAAGTTGGGATCGAGAAGTTTCTTGAAAGTGATGGCAACGGCTGTTGAGCTGAATAGCAACGGTATAAAGTAAAGCACTCCCAACAATGCTCTGTACTTCTGAGGCCCTGCCATAAATGTACCCAATAGTATGCAGATAGGAGTCTGCACTGCCCAACTCACAACAGTTAAGATGATGGTAATTTTTATTGCGTTGAGCACCAAGGGGTCATTCAACATCCGATTCCAATTTCCAAGACCATTGAATGTAATCGCCGACAATCCATCCCAGTTTGTGAATGACAAGATGGCAACACCAACAAGCGGCACGAGCGCGAAGACACCGAAGAACAAGAGGGCCGGTGCCGTATACAACAAAGAGGGTCCTCGGTGCAAATGATTTTTCGGAAGCTTGGCGGACGTTGATCTACGATCGTCATCTTCCTTTTGATATATGGCATTAGCCATGGCACAACTCCAATTATTGATTTTGAAGTGCTCGCTACCTAGGCACCCATGTGAGAGGATATGGGTGCCTACAGTAACGACAATTCAATGAGTTATCCGACAATTAGTGAAGTAGCGGATACTTCCTTATTCCAAGGTTTTGTTCATTGCCTCTGCGAACTGTTTCGGCGTTATCTGCTTGAGAAAGACCTGTTCGAGATTGTTCAACAGAGCTTGCCCCTGAGCAGAGGGCAACGCCACATCAAGTGATAGCTGATAGCTGGAAGCCTTTTTAACCGCGTTATACACATATGTCAGAAAACCAGTACCGTCATCTGCCGACTTGATCTCGTTTTCAATACCCTTCACAGGAGGAACGCCACCACTGGAAAGCAAACCTTTTACGATGCTGTCCGAATACGTATTCGATTTAAGATAACTGACGGCAGTCGCCCGTGATGTCTTGCTGGCCGAAGAGGCTACAGACCAGTAGTTTGCCAAATTACCCGTAAGCATGGTGGGATCGCCTTTCCCTCCTTCAACCTTTGGGAATGCTGCGAACCCAAGATCGTTCTTCGCAAAGGACGCATTAATACTGGCGAAGTCTGCATACACCCATGTACCCATGAGATCGAATCCTGCCTGGCCATTGGCAAGCAGAGCGGTATCGGCTTTATCATCGGCAGTCATTGAAGTGTAACTGTCCCCAAATGCTCCTGCATCGACAAGCTGCTGAATCTTCGCCATGGCTTCGATGACTGCTGCGTTGCTCCATGCATTGGTCTTCCCAGCCAGGATGTCTTTCATCACATCAGGGCCACCAATTCTATCAATCAGATATGCCGCCCACATCAGATATGGCCACTTGCTACCTCCGGCTAGAGAAATAGGAGTTTTGCCGGCCGCTTTGAGCTTTGCGACATCCTGTAACAGTTCATCCCACGTAGTCGGAGCAGCACTAATACCGGCTTCTTTGAGCACAGCTTTATTCGTCCACAGAATGGCAGGCTGCACCTGTCCTACCGGTACAGCGTAGAGTTTTCCGTCACGGTACCCTTCGGCTGCGACCACATCCAGCACTTTAGACTTGACTACCGAATTCAAATCAGACGTCAGATCAACAACATTCTTGTTAGACACGTAATCCGTTACCGGGGAACCACCCCAGCTCAGTACCAGAGTTGGCCCGTTTCCTGACCCAATTGCCGAGCGGATCTTCTCTTTGTAAGCGTCATTTGCAAATTCCTCATTTTTGATCTGCTCATTAGGATGATCCTTGTTCCATTCAACAAATGTTTCTTTGACACTGGACCACGTACTGTCGTTCAAACTCCAAACAGTGGCACCAGAACCCGATGCTGCACCGGCGGGTGTCGATCCGCAGGCTGTTGTACCCAGAAGTGTCCCCCCCGCGACAATCACCGCAACAAATCTCACGATTTTGTTCCGTAACGTTCCTCTCATAGCTCCTCCTTGAACTATTGATTTGTTAAGTAACCTTTTTTGCACGGTGAATACTTCCGCCAGCGGCTTCAACTATACACTGAGTGACCACTCAGTTCAAATCCTACGACATGTCTCGGTCACTATCTGAAACTCACTTATCAAGAAACAAAAAAGCCATGAAGGAACCGATAAATAAGGCCATTACAATCAATAAAAATTGAGGGAGGTATCTTTTGTAACTGAAAGATGGCTAATTACTGTTGAACCTCGTTGATTTCATCTTCCCTACTTCCCTCTGCGTCCTATCTATCAAACAGCGGATCCTTCAGACGGAATTATTCGATCGATCAGCCGCTGCCACAAACCTGGCATATCTAAGGTCTTGTTACTGCGCAACCACCGCAACTGCAAGCCGTCCATCGCAGATAGCACTTCAATCGCCGTAGACTCAGGTTCATCAACTCCATCACGCGCAGCCGCCTGCCGATACTCATTCAAAACCCACTGCTCACGATCTTGCATATACCGCCAGGCTGGATGGTCTTCACCCAGCGCTTCGCCCTGCAAAACCATATACAGCCTTACAATTTCAGGGCGATCCACATTAAGACGGCATGTAGTGATGCTTAACTCACGTAAGCCAACTGGAAAAGGGTCACCTTCCAGCTTTTCAATGCCCAAGCTCTCGCACAGCATCATGCGATCAACCTTGTCCCTGTAATCAAGTACAGAAATCAGCAATTCATCTTTGGATTTGAAGTGATACAGCACTCCACCTTCAGTTATGCCACATTCATTGGCGACATCTCGTAGGGTAAACCCACGAAACCCCAAATCACTTATCAGCAGCGTTGCCTCTTCCAGAATCTGGGTTTTTCTCTCTTCGACCGGAATCCGCTTATACCTGTTTCCGCCGCTTCTACGCCCCATAGAAAATACTCCTAACACCTGATCAGTCAACATATTCTAAGCGGACGATACGTCACACATACTCGTGCGCACTTCGAATTGTCAAAGCTCACTCAATAGATATTCAATTTACGCCATTCCGTCTGCACCTATCCGCACAGCATATAGAGAGCACTAGCAAGCCAGCTAACTGCTCATCTTCTCCACCAATATTGGTCACACTATTCACAACGAAATCGCGGATACATGACGAAGTACATCTTCAATCAAATCAATCAAGCAGCAACACAAGACCAGCCCCTGACCAAACAATGAGACACCGAGGGAATAACGTCCATCCAAACGGGGAGAATCAGAATTTATAGATAAATGAGAAAATGCGGGAAGTGACGTCGATGCCGTCGCCGAGGAGAGGGATTAGCCCCGAACAGTTTGCACACCGGCCCTAAATGAGAGCCGATCTTTGCCGAAGGTCGGCCCTAGACGAGGACCAACTCTCGGCGAAGGTCGCCGAAGTTTCCTCCCCCGGACGCTTCAGCCGACGCTGCCAAACTGCGGCAGCGCTTATCTAGGAAGATCGCTTATCCAGAAAGAGGGTCGTCGTGAAAACCTCCACAGAGCTCTGGCGCACAGAAGGGTACACGGCATGGTTCACTGCCGATACCGCAGCGGCCATCGGCGCGACATTGCGCGGTTTCGCGATCCCGCTCATCGCCTTCTCCGTCTCCCAGTCACTCACCACGGCAGGATGGCTCTCCACACTCTCCGTCGCCCTGCAACAAATATTCGGGCTCTTCGGCGGCACCCTCGTTGACCGCCACCCCCGCAAACCTCTGATCATCGGCAACGCGCTCATACAGATGCTGCTATGGGCTTCCGTATCCTTGCTCATGCTCAGCGGGCGACTCAGCATGGCGTTCCTTTTCACCGTCGTCGCCCTCTCGGCATGCACCACAGGTCTCATCGGAAAAGCAACGGATGCCGCCCTCCGCTCGATCATCGGCGCGCAGAACTATTCCAAGGCGCGAAGTATCAACGAGGGCCGCGACGCAACCATCAACATGGCCGGCAGCCCAATCGGAGGAATACTCTATGGCATCCAGCCGTGGCTCCCCTTCGTGTGCTCGGCGGTCGTGTATGCGCTGGCAGGCGGCAGCGCAATGAGGCTGCACCTGCACGAACACCTAGGACTCTCCACCTCGCCAACCGATAAGCGAGAACACAAAAGGCACCTCCGCGAGCGCACAAAGAGCTCATCGGGTACGCAAGAAAGCCGCACCGTCACGGAACGCGATATCGCCTTTGAAAGTGGTGTTGCCGAGGAAAATGGCGTCACGCCGGAAATCGGTGCCGCCACGAACGATGTAGCTCCGCAGTCGTCGTTCCTCAGTGATTTCCTCTTGGGTTGGCGGTGGTCGTTCCATACCAAGCGGATACCGTTGATCATAGCCTCAGCGAGTCTCTTGAACTTTGGGCTGGCGGGCGTCCAGTACACCATTCAGCTGCATCTCATCAATATCGGGACCGATCCGTTCTATATCGGTCTGATGGATACAGGCGTCTGCATCGGCATGCTCGTCGGCGCAGTTTTGGCGAACCGTCTCAGCACCACGGCGCACGTCGGCAAAACGATGTGCGTCTCGTTCACGCTGGCATTCTTGTTCATGGTTCCCATGTTGTTCGACAACGATTACTGGGTCATCTTCGTCTGCTATACCTGCATGGCAGCGCCGTTCCCGATGGTCAATTCCATGCTGTTTGGATTCGTTTTCTCGAAAACCGACGAGAATCTGCAGGGTCGCGTCTCCACTGCTATTAGCGCTCCCGCTCAGATGCTGTCTATGTTCTGCAGTGGCATCGCCGGAACCATTCTCCCCCTCATGGGGTTCACGGCGACGGCGGCGCTCTTCCTGGCGACGATGGCCGTCAGCGCCCTCATTGCCACGCTCACCCCTGCGATCAGGACCATTCCACGATCCAGCGAGTGGGCGGATGCGGAACTTTAACGCCTCGCCTTACCTCACATCACCTCATCTCGCTTTACCTTGCCTCTTCGCTGGAATAGCAGAGATCACGTGGGATGGCGGTTCACGAGAGCATCAGGTCATGAGAGCAGCTTGGGAGCAGTACTCATGGGAGCAACAGAGCATTGCAGAGAAGGTAGATGACTGCTGCCGCAATGCAGACCGCTCCAACGCACAACAACCATCCCGCAAGTCTGAGTGTCCAGCGCTGGCTGTGGAAAAGCCCCCATGCGCGAGGAACAAGGGAAAAGAGCATCAAGAAGCCTGACAGAAACAGCGCGATGGCAAAGTTCTCCAGCGCCATGTTCACGTGCCCGGGCAGCAAAGTATAGACAAGTCCACTGAGCCCCATCACGAGGGACACCAACCCCACTCCCCGTATTGATCGCACAGTCATGAGGGACGCGTGACGTCGAGGTGAGTGTCGCAAGCGTCAATGACGCTGTGGTCGTGGGTGGCGATCAGGATGGTGGCACCGCCAGCGGCCATGGTTTTGAGAGTGTCGATGACCATGGCGGAGTTCACGTCGTCGAGAGCTCCGGTGGGTTCGTCGGCCAGAATGACGTCGGCCTGCTTGACGATGAGCCGGGCGAGGGCGACGCGTTGCTGCTCGCCGCCGGAGAGTTGGTAGATGGGGCGGTTCTCGTAGCCGGACAGTCCGACGGTGTTCAGGGCGTTTGCCACGGTCTCCTTCCGCTGTTTTCCTAGGCGTCCGGGCCCCAGCGCGATGCGTAGGTTGAAGGTGACGGTGGCGTTTTCGACGAGGGCGTAGTTCTGGAAGAGGTAGCCCAGGCGGGTCCGTCGGTAGCGCTGGCATTCGCCCTGCCGTATCCCGGTGAGGGGCTTCCCATCGAGGCTGATGGTTCCGGAGGTGGGTTTCTCCAGCAGTCCGATGCAGTTGAGGAGGGTGGTCTTGCCCGATCCGGAGGGGCCGGTGATGGCATGGAGCAGGCCGGGTTCGAAGGTAGCGGTCATGTCTGACCAGATGGTGTGGGGGCCGAAGCTTTTGGTGAGGTTAGTGACGGTGATCATGATCATCGATCCTTTCTTTTATCAGGCGACGTCGGCGCTACGCGCGGCGACGATTCTGTTGGAGCACCACACCACCGCACCCACCAGTACGCCCACGGCACCCACTGCCACGAGCACACCGGCGACGGGGATGATGGCATGGAGTAGGTCGATGGTGCGGCTTGCGGCAGATCCCGAAGTGGAGAAGGCTCCCAAAATGGCCCACAGTCCCACGCTCGAGCCAGCGACGATGAGGGTTGTCAGCACCGCATCGAGAATGAAGAGACGCTTGAACATGGTCGGGTACCGCCATCCGCTGATACGAGCGGCGAAGATGAACTGTGCCCGGCGCCGCGTATAGGTCACTGCCATACCCAAGGTGGTGACCAGTGCGGCCGTCAAGCCGATGAGAAGATTGAGAACACTGGTGGTCAGGCCCAGATAGGCGTTGGAGAGCCCTGCGGCCACTTCTTGAACGGCGGGGCTAATGCTGATGACATCACGGGTGAGCTGGGGTTGGGCTTTGGCATCCTCGATGGCTTCCCGCGTGTCCATGACCAGAATACTGCCCCAGGTTGTGTACCCGTAGTAGTCGTCCGAGGACATGAAAGGTGAGTCGTTGGGCAAGATGACCATGACCGGGTCCTTGGGCATGGACTCAGGCTGGTAGAAGGGATTGAAGTCGGCGGCGTTATACGTGAAGCGGTCCTGTCCGTCGGGCGCAATGTCCACGTCGATGCGTGGCACGACGGTGGGCTTTCCATCGTCGCCGGAAGCGCGGGATTTCATGTCCGTATCGATGGCCTCAGTGACCGTTCGGGTCTCGTCCGCATACGCTTTGGGGATGATGACCGTCACTCCGGCGGCGTCCTTTGGCGCATGAACCTGCTTGCCTTCGGTATCGGTGACCTTCTGCAGGCCGAGATAGGTCTCATTGACATAGAGAACGTCGTAAGGCTGGCCGTGCAGGGTCAGGTCCTTGTTGTCGCTCGTGCCTGACCCTGGGTTGGCGACGGCTAGAAGAAGCTCGCCCCGCTTGTTCAGTGCCTTTTCCCAAGCACCAATCCGGTCGGCGCTTTTTCTCATGTCGGACTGGCCGTCGGCGGAGAAGGTTCCCCCTCCCAGCGTGATCTTACCCAGCCGGGTTGCTCCCTCCCATTGGCCGTAGCGTTGTTGGGCCTTGGCCAGAGCCACGGCGTCGTTGAGGGCCAAGGCGGAGACGACGAAGACCATGAGCAGGGAGAAGATCCTGACCAGATAGGTCGAGACCAGCATCCCGCGCGAGGAGGAGGCACCCTTCAACGCCTGCTGCAGAGGAAAACGCCACACCACAAAAAGCGTCAGCGTGTGGACGGCTGCGGCCAGGGCCACGCCCACGACCGCGAAGAGGGCCCACAAGAGGAGCAGCACTCCGAAATGGTGCCACCGGTTGTAGAAGAAGATGGCGATTCCGGACAAGACGCCCAGAACTCCCAGCAGCTCCAAGTAGAACCGTCCCATGGCGGAAGCGTCAAGCAGGAGAGCCCCGCCGCGTCCCCGTCCCTGCAGGCGTTGAATCGCGTAGCCACGGTCGTTGGACGCTACTCCCACCGCCACGAGGGCCACTAAGAGAACCAGCACTGTCAGCGGTGCCGCCAGAACGGAAAATCCTCCGGTACTGAGAAGGCCGAACATAACGCTGGGATTCGAAGTGCTTTGAAATCCGGCGTCGGTGAAACCGAACCCATTCAGCAGCTTGACCAGACCTAAAACGTCGGTCTCGGTGCCCGAAACGAAATACTCGCCCGATGGACTGGTGTCGAGCGACTGCCTCTCGGAATGGATCCGGTAAGCCATCGAAGGGTTGAAACTCTGGTAGCCGTCCCCCTCCCATCGCTTAGCGAAGGAGTCCCCCGACGATGCCACCACGTACAAGTGCGACACCATCTGGGGAGTGTCAGGGTCGGCCACGCGCCGAGCCACGTCGACCTTGTGCGCGCGGCCGTAGGAGGCGATGGCCCTGTTCACCGTGGCCACCGGAACCTGCCCGGAGGAGTCGCCGTCCAGCATCATAAGACGCCAGGAGGGACCCACCGGAGCATACTTCTCATAGGAGAACAGTAGAAAGAAACTCAATAGTCCCGAGAAGATGCACACCACCACACACGAAAGACGAAGACTCTTATTCAGCACAATGCCCGACCAATCGCTGCAGTGCCAACCACTGTGGATTCTCTCAGATTTTTCATGATTAGCCTCTACTTTTATAAGCTTTTATAACGTCGTTGTTATAGTTCTTCTCTCACCACGAGTGTGCATAAGAAATACTCACTTATGACTGAGCATACGCCTTGAAATTACCGTATGCTTGGCTTCAACAAAACTTATCGACACGACGCATGGAGCGCATATCAAAAAGTTCTGACGGAGCATTTCGTTCCGTCACCGCACCAGCGAAAGGTGGCACCATGATCGACCAAGAATACCTGCGAGATTCCTTCGACGCAGTGGCGCCATCGTATGGCGCAGCGGTTGATGAGGTCGGCCTATGGCAATCCGAACACTATGTGATAGACCGTTATTTCCATACCGACGACTCCATTCTGGACATTGGATGCGGGGCCGGGCGCACTACGTTCGCCCTGTATGCGGAGGGGTATCACCGAATAATCGGCATGGATCTCTCCACAAAAATGATCGAACTGGCCACTGCGATGGGCACTCGCAAAAGCATGCCGATCACCTTCCTTGAGGGTGACTGCGAGAGAATTCCCTTCCCCGACGAGACCTATGACGTGGTCATGTTCTCTTTCAATGGGTTGATGCAGATACCGGAGCACCAGCATCGCGCGACGGCGTTGAAGGAAATGCTCCGCGTCGTGCGCCCCCAAGGGATGGTGGTGTTCACCACGCATGATCGTGACTCCGGAGGCAAGGAATTCGATGAATTCTGGAAACGGGAGCGATGTACGTGGGCGCACGGCGAGCAGGATGCGAGGCTGTTTGAGTTCGGCGATATCTTCGCCATCGACCCGAGTGCGAACGAAGAATATTTCATCCATATCCCAGATTGCGACGAAATTAAAACCCTGATATCGGCATGCGGCGGCACCGTGATAGAGACCTTCATGCGGTCGAGCCGTTTCAACGAAACCGCTGCCGTTCAGGATTTCTCTTCCGACTGCCGTTTCTGGATTGTTGGCAAGAGCAGCGAAGCATAACTTCCGGAAGAGTGCACAGCCAACGTTGCCGCGAGCGCAGAAGGATACGATCGTGAAGTGAAATTTCCCTTGTCTTTTACGGATCTCATGACTGTGCTGCTACGCGCCTTGCTCCAGCCATGCGCTGGGTACCTGCCCGTATGCACATTACGCCCGGCAACCCTCAGAATTACCAACTTGAGGTGCCACCGCCGCCGCCAAAGCCTCCGCCACCAAACGAATCCCCGCCGCCACCGTCACCAGAGCCCTCGGAGTACCAGTTGTCTCTGTGATTCGTATACATGGAACTCGTCCTGTAAAGCGACGTTGTTTTAAACGTATCGAGGAACTTCTCGCAGGTCACCCAACCAAACGCAAAAGCCATGCTGTAATAGTCAGGAAGCGGTGGCTTTTCCTTACGACCCCATTTCTTCTGAACATTTTGGCCATCCGCTCTTGCAGCCGCCGAATCAAGACGCTTCTGCAGCCTTTCTTTAGCCATTGTCAGTTGAGAATCCGGTTTCATCAACCGCACCGCCAACTCGCTAGGACTCGGCGCATTCGGCAGCTCCGCTCGCAGATCATTTAGGTAGTCATAAATCATGCGATGAAGGCGCAAGCGCTGCTGCGCGGCCAGTCCCCACATGCCGACTGTCATCATGATGGTATAAAAAATCAGCATGAGAGCCGCCACCGCGGAAAGTATGTGCAATGGCGCCGCAAGAGGAGTGAACGCCTGCGACAGTACACGCAATATTGTGTCTTTGAAATTTTCTAGCTGCAACAGTTGAAGTGGGCTCAGCTGCTCTGGAATCACTATCGATCCAATGATGACGGCAGGAATCCATACCCGAAGAGTGGTCAGCCAACGGAGCAGAAACCAGCAAGTATGAGTGAGAGGACTCATGAGGTATGGGCGGACATCGTTGGGATCGGGTTCTTTTCTCAGATGTTTGAAAAAATTTCTCGCCGAGTGCAGAGAAGATTCAGTACCGCCGGTATACCAGTCTTTGTGCTGGAAGTACATGCTACTGTTCTCAAACTTCTTGATTGGCGGGATTTTAGTCTCTAAAATGCTAGTCTCGCTTGATGGCCTTGTGGTCTTTAAAAAAGTTTTTGCATCTATCACACCGAACGCAAAATCCATGCTGTAATAGTCGGGCATCGTTGCGACGAAATCAGCCGAATACCTGCCACGAGGATTGATGCGCGCACGCAAGGTAGCTTTTGCTGCCGCCGCCCTTTCGGGGTGCGTCGCCAACGTCATGGGATCGAGACTGGAATCGATAGCCACGAGGTCACGGACATACTTTCGTCTCAGATCATCCAAACGCACCTGCCGACGCAGTCGGGCCCCGAGCTGGTACAAACCATACGTTGCAGCAGCGATTATCGCGATCACGACTGCAAGGATGTAAATATTCTGAGGCGTATTGAGCCACATCCATACCCAGCGCATCGGGTGGAAGCCCCCTGACGTCTGCCCTGCGGAAACGGCAGTCGTATCGACGAAGCCAACGCTGCCGGTCGTTATCAGGTTATCAAGCCGTTTGGTTACCAACTTCACGCCGGCGTCGTAGTTATTCTGGCGATAGTCATTTTTGACTGTTTCGTCCGTCACAAGATCGGTCATGGAGTTGGGAATTTGCCCCTCCATTCCATAGCCGACCTCTAACCGCGCCTGCCGCTGATTCTTCGCAATCAAATAGACGACTCCGCTATCCTGGGAAGCATCGCCGACGCCCAACTGGTTCGCCATTCTCAAGGTGAAGGATTCGATGGTGTCTCCCACTGGCACGGAATCAACGGTGATCACCATGAGCTGGGGGCGTTTGGGCAGCAGCTTATAATACTCATTCAGCTGATGAATTTCCGTCTTAGTGTCGTCGCTCAATAAGTGCGCGTTATCCGAAACGAAAATATTGTCAGGATCGATTTTCACAGTGCTATTACCCACAAATGACTGCGCCACAGAGGCAACCATCATCACTATCACCATGATCGCACCAATGATGATGATGCCGCGGCAACCGAACCATCCACCGAATTGAAACAAGCGTCTCTTCCACGTCGGTAGCGGCATCGGCGTCGGTATCGATGATCCGCCTATTATTCGTATTCGCGAAATCATAAGCTCAGCCCTCTTCATTGCAAGCGATACAAGCAAATGTAGCCTATGGAATGCGCGGGCGGCCACTGTAACGTAGACGGTCCTCAGATGAATCTGCGGAACCTCCCGAGTCTTCTGAGCCTTCGGAACTTACAGAGCCTTGGGCATCACAATAATGAAGGCAATAATTCAGGGGATAAACGCTGTTCATCGATGTTCGGAAACTGCCCAGCGCGTATTGCTCCGCTGCGGGTGCGGGAAAACTTAGGATTACGATACCTTCCTAGAAGACTCACGAGTTCACCTTATGAATGAGGAGTAATCCTCCGAAGGTTCGAATCTCTCCTTCACCGCTATAGTTTCTCTCCCAACTTGCGGAAAAACTGACTCGGCCTTTGCAAGTCGAGACGGAGCTGAATGCCGCTGCAGGGCTCCCCGCCCAAGCTCAGTGGTCGTCCTATCACTCTGTACTTTCCGCATACTCGCCTTATATCCTCATCCGCTTTTAGATTATTGGAACTGTGCAGCCGGAGGAGGCTACGATAGAGGAGCTTTCGGAGTTCTTCTCCAATCACAGCAGCAAAGGAGCTGGGATTACATGAAATGTTCATTTTGCAGGTTTAAGAACGCAAAAGGAACTCGCTTCTGTCAGAGATGCGGAAGAGCGCTGAGGGGCCGTCGGTTTCTTTCATCCGCCCAAGGAGGTGTCATCGCCTCGATGGCCAATCCAGCTCTTGGCCTGGCAACGTTTGTCGGAATGCAGATAGATCAGACGTCGAAAAGTACGATGAGACGACAAAGATTGGCGAAAGTATCTCCTCTAGAGGGTGGGCGGTGGTATTGCCCCGACTGTGGCTACCTAAACCGGAAATTTGATATTTATTGCTCGGGTTGCGGTAGAGAATTCGTCTAAAATTCACCCCTGCTTGCGCGGGGAAAGCGTGGCGACAGGAACGACCAGAATCCAGCTATCCCGACCAGAATCAAGGATTTGGGAGGCCATACTTTTCAACCAAAGAAAGATTGTGAACCGCATAAGAAACAGATATCTTGAAGGTAAGTAGTCGGTGACCTCCCCCGTTACCCTGAAAACCTTTCTGCATGAGGCAGGTATTGGGGTGCAGGCCGACGCTGGCAGTGAGTGATAGTAAAACTAGAAGTGCAGGCGCTGTCCGCCCGGTGTTGAACAGGATTCGCACCGGGCATTTTCATGCCTTGGATCGAACCGCTCGCACAGGGAATACGCCACTGAGCCTCACGAACTCACCCACGATTCACGCACCCGAATCACTCGCAGGGAAGCTGGAAATCTCGTCACATTGCACGGTAGAGGCTAAAATCGAATCGACCTCATGCGAATCAACGCTGATTCCGGGGGAAGAACGCAAAAATGAAAAAAATCAATTATCCCTCGGGTAGATCTCCAGTTGAGTGTCTATGCCGAGTTCGCCCCGGTTACGCTGGGAAAATCAGGAGAGCGAGAACCTTACTATCGAACGCACAGATTCATCCCGCTCGTACGAGGAAGACTGAGCTACTTTACTGAAGCGGCGTCTTATGTCTTCCTAGTTTTTCATCTGGCGAGATCGGGATAGGCTTGCTCAATGAGATCCCTGTTCTCAGGGTCGACAACGGCCAAAGCTTTGAGAATCAAATCTAGGGGTATCTCGTAATCCTGTTGCGGTGCTGCCGTGACGATGGAGAGTATAGGACCCTCCGGCTCCCCGGCCTTTATCGCTTGATTCAGAACCCATTTGGTTTCCGAATCGAGATATGGGGAAGCAATATCATAGAGCGCCACAGCAAGCTGCTGTTCATCCATCGCTGCTCCTTCCCCGGAAGATTGATGGGACGACGCGCAGTGTCTATCCAGTGGCGGTTCTTCCCGATAATCATTTACACTTCTACACTCGCTCTGACCTGCTGCCACTTTACGTCGGTACTCGATACAGTTCGTCTCGGATTGTGTAGAGAAACTTTCTCCCGTCGTCTCGATGGACATGAGACCATGGCACTTACTCGATCCACAGAGGCTCATCGAGCGAAAAACTGAGAAGATCGAAATTGATTATGCACAGTATGAAGAGTACAAAATGCCCGGTGCGAATCCTGTTCAACACCGGGCGGACAGCGCCTACGCTCCTAGAATCCACTATTCATCACTGCCAGCGTCGGCCTGCCCCCTTTACCTGCCCCGCGTAGAAGGGTTTTCAGGGTAACGGGGTAGGTCACCGACTACTCATCTTTAGAATACTCGTATGATCCTTTCGGGTTCACCCCCGCTTACGCGGGAAGGACCTCACACCCACGACTTACATCAGAAGATGCACAGCACTCACAGCAGATTATGAAAGTTCATGGAAGCCCAGGTCCTTTGTCTGTCACTAATTCTGATGACAGAACCCGCCTTGCTTGATATGCGAATATTGTTCACATTGCCTTGTCCGTTTTATAGACGAAGAGAAACAGGATGATAGGTGTAAAATAGCAACCGACACAATGGCGTTGTCTTCCGATTTCAATAACAAAAATAAGTTTCCAATTGAGTAGGGATCAATTATGATCAAGACACAGAGACGAGCGGCTTATTTCCCATGGGGCGAGATGCTTTTCACCGGCGGACTCATTGGCATGTGGACGGAATTCAACCAAGCCGATTTCTATCTTCCTGCTCTGATATTCTCGATTCTGTTGGGTCTTGTTGGACTATTCCTCGCGATGGTACGAACTATTCAACTAAGGCACCGATTTCCCAAACTATGGATTGAACCTCTCTGGTTCTGTTCACTTATCCTTGTGGGGAGTCTTTTAGAACACCAAGCTTTCTGGGCGTATGTTGCAGTGATTCTTGCCGCCACCGGATACGCTTTGAGAATTCACTTCCTTATGCAAGAGGCTCACTAACCTCCGAGCTCACCTTTCAGATTCTAGCTAGGTATAGTTAGCTCAACCTTGAGATTCCAAGCACGGTTTATCGCGCCTGCCACTAATTCCCGATTGTGCACAGCCTTGAGGATGCATTTGCGCGGGGAGGACAGCGTACCTACACTTTTATTCGTAGAAACCACAGGTTTCACCCCGCTTGCGCGGGGAAACTCGGACACCGTCGTCCTGGATACTGCCGACAGTGTTCCACCCCCGCTTACTCGGGGAAGAGAGAGAAGATAGAAATGGATGAACTTCTTCGTGTGAAAGCGAACCTCAAGCGCGGGGCAGAATACGTGGGTGGACATTTAACGGTGAGGACGGATGGACTTTACTTTCACCCGCATCAGTTTAATATCCAGATCGCTGATCTGTTCATCAACAAGGCCGAGATTCGCGAAATCAAGAAGATCAGGACGCTGGGTCTAGTGCCTAATGGTCTGCAGCTTGCGCTGCTGAATGGCGGAGTCGTGACACTAGTTGTGTCAAGCCGCGCCAAGTTGATGCAGACGATTGAAGACGCATATCAGCTCTGAGAACGGTTACAGAATAAGTGTTTGGCTTCTAATGCATCGCTATATTTCAAGTACAGCTTTCAAACGAATCTTAGGGTTCGATATTCTTTTGTGTTTTTTAGCATAGTGATTCAGAAGTTGAGCACGACTTTCATTGAATGCTCAGGTCGTCATGGTGATGATATGAAGCCGATCGGCGATGATCCTTGCGTTGGAAAACCGTTCTAACGATGTCTTGATAATAACTATTAAGGTTTAAAGTCACGGCTTTGTGTTTGTGGCAATAGTGGTTGAGCCAGGTTCACCCCACTGACGCGGAAAGACTCGCCCCCACGTCGGCTCTGAATGTGAGGGAAAGGCTTTACCCCTGCTCGTGCGAGGAAACAGTTGCGCACGCGCCAATCGTCCTCCGTACGCTAGCTCACCCCTACTTGTGCGGGAAAAACGTTTACGAAACCGGGTTACGACCGGTTCCCTTGATCTCTTTTTGGTAACCCACCAAATCTGATACTGTGAATACAGGTCAGAGATCCCACGCGACCAGCCATAGGACTGGAACATCAGTCGGGGGGTTATCTCTGGCCCTTACTTTTTAGAGAAATCTCTCTGAACTCGGTCCACCCCCGCTTGCGTGGGGAAGACACGATGTTGAGAAGCTCATTCCAACCGCTGTTCGGTTCACCCCCGCTTGCGCGGGGAAGACGCCTACGCGTGGTCGATGCCTCAGTACGCGTTCGGTTCACCCCCGCTTGCGCGGGGAAGACTCTATCTCCCATCCCCAGTATCTGCCTCCCGCCGGTTCACCCCCGCTTGCGCGGGGAAGACCTAGACAACCTGGGCACCGCCTTCGCGCACCCCGGTTCACCCCCGCTTGCGCGGGGAAGACACGACGGGCGAGTTCGCCCGTCTCTGCCGGTACGGTTCACCCCCCGCTTGCGCGGGGAAGACCTTTCATAAGTGCTCATCGTTCATTCCTTTCACGGTTCACCCCCGCTTGCGCGGGGAAGACATGACCTGTGTGATGGCGATGCATTTCTCGTTCGGTTCACCCCCGCTTGCGCGGGGAAGACAAACCGTTAGTGGAATTAGTCTGAAATATAGTCGGTTCACCCCCGCTTGCGCGGGGAAGACTGAGTCAATCAGGATAATCTTACCTAGCAGTAAGGTTCACCCCCGCTTGCGCGGGGAAGACCCGACTTTGCCGAGGAACTGCGTGACCTGCGGCGGTTCACCCCCGCTTGCGCGGGGAAGACAACGATCGCGGTGCCACTCTCGGCTATGGGCCTGGTTCACCCCCACTTGCGCGGGGAAGACCCGCAGATTGCGGCTATCACGATTGGATTGCGCGGTTCACCCCCGCTTGCGCGGGGAAGACCTTCACCGTGCCCGATCTTGCCCGCGCCGCCGCGGTTCACCCCCGCTTGCGCGGGGAAGGCAAATGAGTCTACGCGAATACGATACCTATGCTCGGTTCACCCCCGCTTGCGCGGGGAAGGCGGCTATCCCCTGTCATATTTCGTGCCCCCGCAAGGTTCACCCCCGCTTGCGCGGGGAAGGCACGCCACCAAGGGTGGGCACTTCGCGGATACCCGGTTCACCCCCGCTTGCGCGGGGAAGGCCCGGTATCGCGTGCGTGACCTCTCATCGTCCGCGGTTCACCCCCGCTTGCGCGGGGAAGGCGGACTTCACCACGTAGACGCGTTGACTCCATTCGGTTCACCCCCGTCTGCGCGGGGAAGGCCTCACTATCGCGGGACGAGATTGAGTCACTGGCGGTTCACCCCCGTCTGCGCGGGGAAGGCGGAGCTGACGGCTCCCGTCAGGGTTTTTGACGCGGTTCACCCCCGTCTGCGCGGGGAAGGCTCTACGAGCTGTTTCCAGGATTCGGAAATGTCCGGTTCACCCCCGTCTGCGCGGGGAAGGCTGACCGATGTGCGAGAAGACCGACGCTCACGCCGGTTCACCCCCGTCTGCGCGGGGAAGGCTTCCACCGCAGCGGATGATTCGGGTTGTCGAATGGTTCACCCCCGTCTGCGCGGGGAAGGCCCGCAGGAGGGTCGGAAATAATTTACTGGGCTTGGTTCACCCCCGTCTGCGCGGGGAAGGCCAGACCGGCCGGCCAGTGTGCCAGTTCGGTCGAGGTTCACCCCCGTCTGCGCGGGGAAGGCACCACACCCGGCCCGAAGCTTGTCCATGGTTTGGGTTCACCCCCGTCTGCGCGGGGAAGGCTGCCCTGAGTATCGCGGCGCGTTTCTAATCCAGGGTTCACCCCCGTCTGCGCGGGGAAGGCTCCGACGGCCTCCGCGCTGCAGGTCAGGAGGCGGGTTCACCCCCGTCTGCGCGGGGAAGGCTCCGTGAGTTGAGGGTCGAGAGCGGCATTCCGGGGTTCACCCCCGTCTGCGCGGGGAAGGCAGAACCGTGTCGTCGAACAATTGGAGCGTGAAAGGTTCACCCCCGTCTGCGCGGGGAAGGCGGGGAGCGTGAGGACACGTGGCTTGATACCACGGGTTCACCCCCGTCTGCGCGGGGAAGGCGCCCGGTGCGGGGTTTCTCTTTACCAAACCCGAGGTTCACCCCCGTCTGCGCGGGGAAGGCGTAGGGATGGGATGATGTGGGTCCCTAACCTGCGGTTCACCCCCGTCTGCGCGGGGAAGGCCTTCGAAGCAGCTCACTGGCAATGCTGGCACGTGGTTCACCCCCGTCTGCGCGGGGAAGGCAAGCCGTTGAGCGCGGCGATTGTACGCCAGTTGGGTTCACCCCCGTCTGCGCGGGGAAGGCCCACGAAAGCCGGCCTGACCGGCGGCAGTGCGCGGTTCACCCCCGTCTGCGCGGGGAAGGCTCCTCCCACGAAGATGATTGCTTTCAACCACCAGGTTCACCCCCGTCTGCGCGGGGAAGGCAATGGTTTAGTGCCCGGCGACCTCTGGTTCCAGGGTTCACCCCCGTCTGCGCGGGGAAGGCGTTCGATGCCGTTTCCGTTGTCGCCGCGTATGGGGTTCACCCCCGTCTGCGCGGGGAAGGCCCACGCTCCGAACGCTCACAGGCAGTACGCATGGGTTCACCCCCGTCTGCGCGGGGAAGGCTACGGGCCGTATCAGGGTGGTGACGAGCTGGAGGGTTCACCCCCGTCTGCGCGGGGAAGGCAGTGGCACTTTATGCGGAAAACCGCACCTGCGTCCACCCAAAAAATTGGATTCGTGCAGTGCTATCTGTCATAGGACCTTTCAAACACGTCACCCTCCACCATCCACATCTACGATACCGTGAAACTTCGTCCAAAAGGGCAAGCGGGCGGGCCAACCGGGCCACATCATCGATACGAGCAAGGTTCGCCGGCCCCGCCCGTTCGGACATGGGTATTATCCGCGTTTACTACGTGATTTTCACACGAATGCTCACGCTGTACTCCACGACGGACGTCAAGCGTTCGGTTGTGCGGCAAGATTCAGAATGCTGCCCGTGAAACGGGCTTGGACATGTGGGCAGAATGCCGAATCCGAGGCGTTCTCCACAGATGTTGCCGCATAACCGCGCGTTTGACGACACGAGATGCCAATTCCAGCAAATTTCACCCTGCCAGGTTGGCGTGGAACAACGAATGTGATGCCTGGGAGGGTCGCCAGTCAGGATCGCGACGAGTTGCCACACGGGCGAACTGCCTAAGCTCCAAAACGGCGAACCCGTCTGCCATCAAACTGACGCACGAGCCACCCACTAACCGACGCCAACGGTCAGGTGCAGCAGCGGTGCCCACCACCACAAAGTGCACACCGAACCCAACCACACCAAGCCGACGAGGCACCAAGAAGATACCAGGCAACCGCGCAGCCCACCATCAGCCGCCCACCACCAACCACATACCATCAGTCACACGCCACCGGCAAAGATATCAATTTCATAACAAATCAGCATCGCGATTGTTATATATGGTGATGCCCGAAAACAGCACAAGATCAACGCTCCTAGAGCTTGGCACAGCGGTCCCACCGTCCCGCAGCAGCGTCGACCACCACCCCCGATCGGCAAGTGGCCACCGCCGAGCGCCGTATTCTTCAAATGCAATATTGGTTCCTCGACGACGAGGAGCAGGCATTCAAAGAAGGTAGTCTTCATGGAAAAAATGAAAACCGGCAGACTCAGCGTCTGCCTTTCTGCGGCGTTGGTGCTCGCCTCCCTTGCCGCGCCCACGGTGGCCTCCGCTGCACCTACTACGCCCACTGATTCCTCGACGATCAGCGCGGACGTGATGAAACAGATCTACGACGAGGTCAAAACCCCTTACGATTATGGCATCGTCCTTCCAAAGGGAGATCAGCCGGCTGATTTCGACAGCGAACTCACCGATCAGATGAACGTCTTCAAGATCCCGGGAGACAACGATTACGTGTACACCACGTACGTCGGTAAGGACATCAACCGCAAGACCGACGGAACCGATAACACCGGCTACAGCACCGGTCTGGCGCGCAGCAAGGACATGGTCACGTGGGAGAAGCTCGGCAAGATCCTCAGCCCCGACAAGGATTTCTACAGTGCATCCACCGCGGGCTACCTGGTGAAGAACCACACGTGGGGTGATCTGCCGACGCCTCATCTGACGGCAGACGGCAAATACGCCCTCACGGTTCTGTCCACCAACGAGCACGGCTATGAGCAGGGCGACAAGCGCGGCGGAGTGGCCTTCTCCCCCAGCAACTCCTTCTTCAACGAAGATGGCAGTGTCGCCGAGTTCACCATGTATGACAAGCCCATTCTCGATGGCAGCGCCTCCTACGAGAGCGGCACCATCTGGGCCGTCAAGACCATCTGGGACGAAGAGAACCAGCGTTATGTGGCGTTCTACAACGCCTCGCACGGTCCGGAAGTCATGAACCAAGCGTATTCGACGGACCTCATCCACTGGACCCGCGAAGCCAACAATCCCGTGCTGCAGACGGTGACCCAGCCCAACGGCGAGCAGTGGGGACAGCTGTACAACGGCGACGCGGACGTCGTCAAGATCGGCGACTACTGGGTGATGTTCTACTTCACTGACACCCCCGTCAAGATCGGCAACAAGATCAAGCCCAACAACGTGATCGATTCCTTCGCCGTCTCCAAGGACATGGTGCACTGGACGAAGAGCGACTACAAGCTGACCGCCAAGAACTCCACCTTCGCCAAGTCCTACGCCCACAAGCCGGCCGTCGTGAAGAAGAACGGCGTGGTCTATCACTATTACAACGCCGTCAGCAACCAGGACCGCAACATGGCGCTGTCGACCTCCGTCGATCTTTCTCCCATCAAGGAAGCCAAGCACGTCCTTGAGAACAGCAATGACGCGCTCCTGTCCAACCTCCTCACCAAGGCGCAGAAGGAACTCATCAAGGATGGCGGCTCCCTCAAGGAAGTCACCGCGGCACTGTCCGCGATCCGCATGCACCTCCATCCCGAAGCTGATGCAAGCCTGCGTTCCGCAACGCTCACTTACGAGAAGGATGGATCGACGCAGCAGCTCGGCCTCAAGGCCTCCGGCACCACCTACTCGGCAACCCTGCCAAGCAGCGCCTCCAAGGTGCGCCTCTATGCGGCCCCGGTCGCCTCGAGCGCAGCCGTCACCACTGCTGACGGTACGGAAATCACCAACGCGGGTATCGGGCTTTCCTTCGACGCCGCTAAGGGAATCTCCCCGCTGAAACTGACGGTGACGTCCGCCGACGGCACCACGAAGAAGGGCTACACCGTCAAGGTCGCCAGCGATGCCAAGAACGCGGGAACCAGCAACGGAAACTCTGCGGCAGGTCCGGGAGCAAACACGAATGGCTCCCCCTCCGCCACCCCGGCCAAGGACTCGAACAACGACTCCAGCACCGCAGCGGCCACCGCAGACAACGGCAAGAAGAAGGCAGCAGCGCAATCCTCCGCGGCAGCCAAGAAAGCCGCAGCCGCTAAGGCAGCGAAGGCAGCATCAAAGGAAGCCGGGGCCACTGAGGCCACAGCTGGCGAGAACGCCTCCAGCCTCGCACACACGGGCAGCTCGGTGGTCTTCGTGCTGATTGCCGCAGCGATCCTCGTGGCAGGTGGCGCAGCGCTCCTCCTCAAGGCACGCAAGCAGCGGAACTAATAGATATTCCAGATATCTCCGGATATCCCATGCGGTGAGTGAATTCTCACCGGGAAATCCCTACGGGCTCGACGCATCCAGCGCCGGGCCCGCTTTTCGTTGCGGCAGACACGCACCCCCGGCGAGCGCCCACCGCCTAAGCCACATCGTCTAAACTTTGCTAGAGAAGTCTCTGAGACAGCAGACACTGCAGCACCGGTTTCTGAGGCCGCAAGCACAGCGGCAGTCTCATTGCTCAGCAACGTCTGCGGCACAGACACTATGCCCAGAAACCACTACGTTCAAAGGAGAACACATGAAGGTTTTACTCATCGGCGGCACCGGAACCATCAGCACGGCGGTGACAGCGCTCGCGGCCCAAAAGGGTTATGAGGTCACGCTGCTCAATCGCGGGCATCACAATGACAAACTGCCGCGGGGAGTCACAGCCATCGCCGGCGATATCCATGATGAAGAGTGGGTCAACCGCACCTTTGAAGGCACTCATTTCGACACGGTCGCCAACTTCCTCGACTTCGAACCCGCCGATTTCGAACGTTCCTACCGGCTGTGGAAGGGCCGCACAAACCAATACATCTTCATCAGCTCAGCCTCTGCCTATCAGACGCCGCTCGCAAGCCCGATCGTGACGGAGAGCACGCCGCTCGCCAACCCATTCTGGCAGTACTCGCGCAACAAGATCGCCGGCGAGGAATTCTACCTGGGCAAGTACCGCAGCGAGGGTTTCCCCATCACCATCGTGCGCCCAAGCCACACGTACGGCGAAAAATCGCTTCCGCTGTCGATCGAAGGCAACTACGGCCCCTACACGGTTCTGGAACGCCTGCGCCAGGGGAAGAAAGTCATCGTGCACGGCGACGGCAGCTCGCTGTGGACGGTCACCTTCAACACCGATTTCGCTCAGGCCTTCGTCGGTCTGTTTGGCAACGTTCATGCCATTGGCGAGGCCTACCACATCACGTCGGATGAGAGCCTCACGTGGAATCAGATTCACGAGATCATCGGCAACGCGCTGGGCCGCACCACCGCTCAGGTGGACGCGCAGCTTGTGCACATTCCTTCCGAGATCATTCGCGAAAGCGCTCCCGATATCGGCGATGGGCTGATCGGCGACAAATCGAATTCGTTGATCTTCGATAATTCGAAGATCAAGAAGGCAGTGCCGGAGTTCTCGGCGACAGTTCGCTTCGATCAGGGTGTGCGCCGGTCGATTGAGTACATCTATTCGCATCCGGAATGCCAGAAAGTCGACGAGGCCTTCAACCGCTGGAGCGATGCCCTCATTGAAAAGTACGAGGCAGCGACCGCGGACTTGCCGAAGATCGCCGATTTCGCGGAATAAGTTCTGCACAAGTCGCTTCGCAGCTCATTCCTTGCGGATTACTTCACGCAGACCGCGGCGAGCGCACTCACACAACGGAAAAGGCCCCACACAAAGTGTGGGGCCTTCTGCATGCACTCGCCCTTAGCGGACTGAAACATCTAGCCGTGCCGTCGCCGTGCGATCTCACGCACCACACGCTCAGCTCACGTCGCGCGCACGATCTCGCACGCACGGCACCGCGACATCCGCTTACGCCTTCTTGAGCTCCGCCTCGTTGACCTTGAGCATGGCGTACTGCGACTCGTAGAGACGCCAGTACATGCCCCGCTGCGCCAGGAGCTCGGCATGGGTGCCCTGCTCCATGATCTGGCCGCGGTCGATGTAGAAGATCTTGTCCGCATTCTCAATCGTCGAGAGCCTGTGAGCGATCACGAACGAGGTGCGCCCCTCAAGAAGCTTGTTAATGCCGGCCTGCAGCGCCTCTTCCGTCCGGGTATCGATGGAGGAGGTGGCCTCATCGAGGATAAGAATCCGGGGATCCGCAAGCATCACGCGTGCAAAGGCGATGAGCTGGCGCTGCCCGGCCGACAGCGTGGACCCGCGTTCCTCGACGAAGGTCTCATAACCTTGCGGAAGCTCTTCGATGAACTCGTGGGCACTCACTGCCTTTGCGGCCGCCACGATCTCGGCGTCGGTCGCATCGAGTTTGCCGTAGCGAATGTTCTCCTTCACGGTGCCAGAAAACACGAAAGTGTCCTGCAGCATCACACCCATCTGGCGGCGAAGGGAGTTGAGCGTCACATCGCGCACGTCCTTGCCATCCACCTCGACTGAGCCTTCCGAAACGTCGTAGAAGCGAGACAGCAGGCTGATGATCGTGGTCTTCCCTGCGCCCGTGGGTCCGACCAAGGCGATGGTCTGCCCTGGTTCAACGTGGAAGTCCACCAGGTTCAGAATGTTGCGGCCGCCCTCTTCGTAACGGAACACCACGTCGTTGAAATCCACCTTGCCGTGAATGGGGGCAATAGGCTTGGCGTCGGGACGATCCGTGATCTCAGGCTTCACGTCCATGGTCTCGAAGATGCGTTCGAGGTAGGCGGAGGCCGTGATGAGCTGATTGTAGAAGTTGCCGATGTTGATGATGGGGTTCCAGAAGTTGTTGAGATAGCCAGTGAACGCGATGAGGACGCCGGTGGTCACCCCAACCCCTCCGAAATGCGTCACGCCCAGAAAGTAGACGAAGGCCAGCGTCGCCGTCGAAACGGTCTGCACTCCCGGCCACATGAGGAACTGAATGTGCACGGCCTTCATCCAGTGGTCGCGCACACTCCCCTGCTGCTCCTGGAAGATCTTGTACTGCTGCTTTTCGCGTGCGAAGGTCTGGGTGGTCTTCACGCCGGCAATGGACTCGTGGATGTAGGCGTTGAGATTGGACTGCTTGTTGGAAAGCTTCTGATAGGCGATCCTCTGGAAGTACTGCAGCACACGCACCCAGATGATGAGCAGCGGCACCAAGATGAGGGACCAGAGCGCCAGCGTCCAGTTGACGACGAACATGATGATGAGCGTCACGAAGAGCGTGAAAACATCCGAGATCACGCTGATAAGACCGGAACTCAAGGTATCCGAGAGCGTGTTGACGTAGTTGACCACGCGGATGAGAATCTTGCCGTGCGGACGCGAATCGAAGTAGCTGAAGGGCAGCGTCTGAATGTGCGTGAAGATATCGCGGCGCATGTCCTTGAGCATGAGCTGGCCGACGCGCATGATCTCCATGGTCCGGTATCTCAAGCACACTTCGTAAACGATGATGAGGCAGAAGAAGACGCCGGCGAGAATCCCCAGTTTCGTCATGTCCTTGTTCGGGATGATGTCGTCGATAACGATTTTCATCATGTACGGCACCGCGACGGCGCACAGGCTCATGGTGATGACAGCGACGAGGATTTTGGCGATCAGTGCCTTGTACGGTCCGAGATAGCGCACCACTCGTTTGAGATCGTGAATGTTGAGCTTCTCTTCGAGCTCTTCGTCTTCCTTAAAAGTATTTCGCTGTGCCATTTCTAGTGCCTCCCTCCGTCTCCGTCAACGTCTGTAGAGCTCTCTGTAGAACCGCCGACCGCACCGGTCGCGGAGCTGCCCGAGTGACCTTCCGCAGAACCATCTGTGACCGCGGCTTCCGAACCGTCCTGCCGGTTGGGTTCTTCCTCAGAATCAGGGAAGGTCCCTACTCCCGCCTGCAATCCCAGCTGTTTACGGTAGATTTCCCAATACCTTCCGTGCGCCGCCACGAGGTCCTCGTGGGTGCCGCGCTCAACGATGCGGCCGCGGTCGAGCACCAGGATGAGATCGGAATCCTTGATGGAGGAAATGCGGTGGGCGATGGTGAAGACCGTCTTCTGTCCGGCCATTTCACGCAGATGCGTCTGGATCTCCGCCTCCGTCTCCATGTCGACTGCCGATGTGGTGTCGTCCATGATGAGGATCGAGGGATCATCGGCAAGTGCGCGTGCGAGCGAGAGACGCTGCTTCTGTCCGCCCGAAAGTCCCACGCCGCGTTCTCCCACGATGGTGTTGTATCCCTGCGGCATGGCTCGGATGAAGTCGTCCGCTCCTGCGACGGCGGCCATGTGACGGATAAAGTGCTCGTCCGGCCGGTCACCCGTCTGGCGTTGCGCACCGAAAGCGATGTTCTCCTCAATGGTGTCAGAGAAGAGGAAGGTGTCCTGCATGACGATGGCGACTTGGCTGCGCAGGGTCTCCAGAGGCCAACGTTCCGCATCCTTCCCATCGATGAGGACTTCGCCGAAGGTGGGATCGTAGAAGCGGGCGATGAGGTGCACGAGGGTCGATTTGCCCGAGCCGGTCTCACCCAGAATGCCGACCTTGGAGCCCGCGAGAATCTTGAAGTTGATGTCGGAGAGTACAGGGTGCTTCGGGTCATCGGGGAAAGCGAAGGAGACGTCCTTGAACTCCACGTCGCCTTTGATGCGGTCCTCAGGCTCACCTTCGGCCTCTTGGACGCGCGGAGTCACGTTGAGAAGCCTGCGGATCTTGATGCACGAGGCGTTGAAACGCTGGATGTCGTTCAAAAGCCATCCCGCCTGACGCAATGGGTTCTCGATCATCCAGAGGAAGCCGTCGAACGTGACCAAAGCGCCAAGCGACATGTTCCCCGAAAGAACCAGATAACCACCGAAGATGATGAGGATGAGCTGAAGCCCAAACGAGAAGCCGTCGAGCCAGGGGATGTACTTGGCGTTGTTCGCCGCCAAGTCCATGTTCTTGTCCATGAAGTCATCATTGTGCTCGTCGAACTTCTCCGTCTCGTAGTCCTCGCGCACAAACGCCTTGACCACCCGGTTCCCCTCGATGTTCTCCTCCACCATGGAGTTGAGACGCGCGAGCGAGTTTCTGATCGCGTAGAAAATAGGGTGGGCGTTCTTCGCCATCAGCCGCGCCAGCACGAAGATGATGGGGGTGACCGCCGTCAGGGCGAGGGCCAGGCGCCAATCGATGGTGTACATCACGACGAGCGCGCTGCCGAACATCACAATGGCGTCACCGACGTTGTAGGTGACCCAGCTAAGAAAGTGGCGAATCGCGTCGGTATCCGAGGTCATGCGGCTCATGATGTCGCCGATACGCGTGTGGTTGAAGTAGCTGAAGTCGAGTGTGTGAAGCTTCTCGAACTCGTCGGAGACAAGCCTGTAGACGGCATTCTGTCCGAAACGCTCCATGAACATCTGGTAGCCGTAGCGGATGAACACACGGACCGCGGAAATTGCGATGAGCGCACCGAGATAAGGCATGAGTTTCTCGTGCTCGCCCTTCACGATGACCTCGTCCACCACAAGGCCCGTAATAATGGGGATCGCCAGAATGAGCACCTTCTCTATTGCGAAGAGGAAGAAAGCGGCGATGACGCGTCCGGCATCCGGCTTGGCATATGGCCAGATCCAGCGCAGGGGTCCCTTTGCCTGATCTTTCATGGTGGGCGTGACGTACATAGATATCTCTCTCCTCATCCTTGAGGCAGGTTAAATACTTGGGTCTTCTGTTATTCCTTCTTCGGGTTCAAGGCTAGGTGAAACACTAGATGAAACGCCGATATTTTATGAATTCGAGGTAATTTTTCTGCGGCGAATCGGAAAATGCCTGACACTCTTTTCGTAAAAAGAAAACACGGCTTCATCAATATGGGCTTATGCTAACGATAAGAGTACATTAAGCGATTAAGTACATCGATACATTGCAATCCAGAAAGGCCTAGAATGCAATACGGTCACTTCAACGATGAAGCACGCGAATACGTTATTGATACTCCTGCGACTCCGCTTCCGTGGATCAACTACTTGGGGAACGAGGATTTCTTCGGGTTGGTCTCGAACACTGGCGGCGGCTATGACTTCTACCGCGATGCCAAGCTGCGCCGGATCACGCGGTATCGCTACAACGGCGTGCCTGCGGACAATGGATCGCGCTCCTACTACCTCTCCACCATCGGCGAGGACGGCAAGCCCACCGCAACGTGGTCGCCCACCTTCCTGCCGGCGCGCACCGAATTGGATTCGTACAGGTGCCGGCATGGGATCGGCTACACGGTGTTCGAGGCGTCCAGGGCGGGGATCTCCTCCACCCTGACGGCGTTCGTGCCCCTGCACACGCACGCGGAGGTCAACCGGCTGGAGCTCAGCAACGGTTCGGGCGCGCCGGTGACCCTGGACGTGACGGGCGCGGTGGAGTGGTGCCTGTGGAACGCGGCCGACGACGCGGAGAACTTCCAGCGCAACTTCTCCACGGGCGAGGTGGAGGTGGAGCGCACCCCGGACGCCTCCGTCCTCTACCACAAGACGGAGTTCAAGGAGCGCCGCAACCACTACGCGTTCTACGCGGTCAACCATGGGACCCTGGGCTTCGACACGGACCGCGCGAGCTTCCTCGGCCAGTTCAACGGCTGGGAGTCCCCCGACGCCGTCGCCGAGGCCAGGTCGCGCAACTCCGTCGCCCACGGCTGGTCACCCATCGCCGCCAACCACATACGCCTCCATTTAGAGGCTGGCGAGACGACATGCCTGATTTTCACATTAGGCTATGTGGAGGTAGACCCGCACGACAAATGGGAAGTCATCAACGGCGTAACTCAATATGGTGTCATCAATAAAGCGCCGGCACATGCGATATTGCAAAAGCTCCAGACTGAGAGCCAGATCGACACCGCTTTTCAAGAGCTCCGCGATTATTGGAATAAGCTGCTCTCGCGTTTCACTGTGAAGTCGGGCGACTCCAAGCTGGACCGCATGGTCAACATATGGAACCAGTACCAGTGCATGGTCACCTTCAACCTGTCCCGCTCCGCCTCCTACTTCGAGTCGGGCGTGGGACGCGGCATGGGCTTCCGCGACTCCAACCAGGATCTGCTCGGCTTCGTGCACCTCATCCCCGACCGCGCACGGGAACGTCTGCTTGATCTTGCCTCCACCCAGCTGCCGGACGGTTCCGCATGCCATCAGTATCAGCCGCTCACCAAGAAGGGCAACGCCGACATCGGCGGTGGCTTCAACGACGACCCGCTCTGGCTCGTCGCCGCCGTCCACGCCTACCTCGCGGAGACCGGCGACTCCACCATCCTCTCAGAACTCGTGCCTTTTAATTCCACAAAAGGAACCGAAGTCACCATGCTGGAGCATTTACGCCGGTCCGTGTACTACACCATGCACAATCTGGGGCCCCATAAACTGCCACTCATCGGCCATGCGGATTGGAACGACTGTCTCAACCTCAACGCCTTCTCATCCGAACCAGGCGTCAGCTTCCAAACGGCAACATCCAACATGGATGGCCGCGTGGCGGAATCGGTTTTCATCGCCGGCATGTTCGTGCTGTACGCCAACCGTTTCGTCGACATCCTTAAAAAGTTCGGTTCCCGTGCCGGGGTACCAAGCGACGAAGCACATGCACAGATTAACGAGGTAAAAGATGCCATTGCAACGGTGAAGGAAGCCACCGAAACTGCCGGATGGGACGGCGAGTGGTTCCGCCGCGCCTACGACGCGTACTCACGTCCCGTGGGTTCACGACTAAACGACGAGGGCAAGATCTTCATCGAGCCGCAGGGGATGTGTGTCATGGCCGGCATCGGCATAGAGAACGGACATGCCAAAAAGGCACTCGACTCCGTCAAAATGCACCTCACGAGCGAATGGGGCAGCGCCATCATCGCTCCGACCTTCTCCCGATACCATATCGAATTAGGCGAGATCTCCACCTTCATTCAGGGTTATAAGGAGAATGGTGGCATCTTCTGCCACAACAATCCGTGGATCTCCATCGCCAACGTCATCGTGGGCAACGACGACGAGGCGTTCAACGTGTACAGACGCACCGCGCCCGCCTATGTGGAGGACAGGTCCGACGTCCGCAAGACCGAACCCTATGTGTACTGCCAGATGGTGTCGGGTCCCGAGGCGGCCGTCACCGGCGAGGGAAAGAACTCCTGGCTCACCGGCACCGCCGCATGGAGTTTTGTCAACGTTTCACAATACCTGCTGGGAATCCGCCCAACACTTGAAGGCCTTGAAATTGATCCACATCTTCCTTCCCGTTTCACAAAAGTGACGATATCTCGCTTGTTCCGCGGAAAGTGGTACGACATCACACTGACCCACACGGGGACAAAGACCTTGACTGTAGATGGCAAAAAAATTGAGGGAGATCTCATTCCGGCACCTTTAGGATCTTCGGAAGGAACTCATACGAAAGTGGAGGCCACCTTCTAACCCAAATTCACAATATCCCCGCCGCCATGTTGGAACAACTGCCATAGATAGCTCTCTTCACCCAGCAGCCAAGGCCCCGCGGCGCCAAAACAGTACGGCACCAAGTGCCGTGATCAAACAAGCGGCTGCACACAAAGAATGGAAAATATCTCTTGTGTGCAGCCGCTTCGTCAGATACCCGGCAGTCAGTTTCTCACGCCACCAAAACCGAAGAAAGAATCATGTGCCAGTCGTTGGAAATCTGCAGCATATGGACTCCCCTCCGCAGGTGTTCCATAGGCTCCTGTACCTGCTGCCTCTTCCGAATTGCGCCACGGCAAATACCACAGCATACGACGCGTAAACTCGTTCGTCCGAGCAGCTTTCGCAAGAAACCGAGTCCACGGAGAATCTGGTGAAGCACCCTTCAGGCTTGCAGCGAATTCATCCGGAGAACCAACCTCTGTAACAGCCGCCAACTTTCCATGTGAAACAGCAATGGAACCTACTTGTGTGAGAGTGAAAACGAGATTCTCATAGCAATCCTCGACATTTACTTCTTCGCGAGCGCCACCCAAGTCCCAGTAATCATCAATGCCCATCACATCAACATAGTCATCCCCCGGGTATCCGATAAGATATCCCTTTTCAAAAGAAGCGGGCGTGGAGATATCGATACGACTGCGGTCCGGTGATGTCGCATACAAAAGATGATGAACGTTCTTTTTGGATATCAGATAGTCGACGGTGAACTTCCATAGTTCTGCATATTCTTCGGGGCTGTTGTCAGTGGGACGGGAGGGGCTTCCCGCGCACCACCAGAACCAGTCACCCGTGTGTTCGTGGTAAGGACGGAAGATGATGGGTATGGGTTTTCCGTCATCGTCCGTTATCGACAGCAAAAAGGCCGCCACTCTGTCGAGCCAGAGGGTGAACTTCTCGTGTTGTGCACCTCCCGGGAGGACTGCAGCAACAGATTTGGGAGCCAGATTGTCGCCATACCCCTTTTCGGTGATGGGATTGACGGAATGCCAGCTGGCGGTGACCATCGCGCCCAGTTTCCAGGCTCGTTGCATTTCGGATCGAATCGCCGAGAAGGGAATGCCGTCGATATTTTTGTCCCAGTTCAACTCGATACGCCCAAGATCGAAGCCCCACAACGCCGGGTATTCTCCCGTCACTGCACGCACATCGGAGTCGTATTCTTTGCTGTGCACACATTCCGTTGTGTCCTGATGCCCGAAAAAGGTCCGTTCGCCGGAACTACGCGCCAGAAAAGCATAGAGCTCAACCGTTTCAGCACTCGCCTGGGCGTCTATCGGGGCGTCATTGCCCGTTTTAGCCATTTCATATTCCTTTCACTTCGAGAATGAAGGCCTGTTGCGGCCACAGGCACGGAAGCAGCAGTCCCACTCCACGCAAAAGCTTTCCACTGACGACAACACCGCCTTCGCTTGCTGCCTGAGTCAGCCATAGAGGCGTCGTCCAACCCCACTTCGTTTCCCCTATCTCTGTGCGAAGTCTCACGCTGTACTCACGGTCATCCGCCAATTCCGGGAGCTTCAGCATCTCCCCCAAGGCATCACGCATATCATCCACAGTGGAAACAGTGACGATGGCATGAGTGCGTGATTGATCAACGACATAGCGCGCCCTGACCGCCGGATCCTTCATGTCCGCATGCCGAACCAGACCCGTGTGCAGCAATCCGCGTAATTCCTTGTAAAGGCTGACGATGGAAGTCACCTGTGCGATCTCTGCGTCACTGCATTCCAGAATGTTCCACTCCAGCCCGGAACAGCCCTCCAACGAAATCGCCGCTCGGTAACTCAGATCACTTGATCTGCCAGTGGAGTGAGCAGGAGATGGACCAATGTGTGCCCCGATCATTTCAGGCGGGACGATGAGCTCGGTCCAGCGCTGAATGTCATTGCGGTTGCGGGGATCATTGGAATCCGAAGCCCAAATGCGATCGGTGCGCTCAAGGATTCCAATATCCGTACGTGCCCCTCCGGAAGAACAGGACTCGATTTCAAGACCAGGAAACTGCGCTTTGAGGGCGTCGATCAAACGATAGACCGCCAATGTCTGCGAATGAGTTCCGTAGCGCCCATCGTGGATGGGCTCCGTGAGCTCACGGTTATGGTCCCACTTGATGTAGTCGATTCCCAGTCCAGCAATGAGTTCCGTCATTTGGGAACGCACATGCTCATAGGCGTGGGGGTTTGCAAGGTCAAGAACATACTGCGACCTGTAGGAGATATCCGGTCGGTTGGGAACATTGCTGGGATACGCCAGGATCCATTCCGGATGATTCCTACCGACGTCTGAATCGAGATTGACCATCTCGGGCTCGAACCACAGACCGAACTGCATCCCCGCATTATGAACATAGTCGGCCAGCGGCTTCAATCCCTGCGGCCACACCTCGGGATCCACCACCCAATCGCCGAGCCCCTTGGTATCATCTCTGCGCTCATGAAACCATCCATCATCGAGTACGAAACGTTCCACGCCCACTTGCGCCGCACGAGCGGCGAGAGTGCGCAGCACCTCCCAACTGTGATCGAAATACACCGCCTCCCACGTATTCAAAGTGAAGGGCCGCGGTGTCGTCGCACGGCCTTTCATTCCCCTCAAAAAGGCGTGATACCGATCACTGATGCCATCGAGCCCATTGTCCGAAAAAGCGAAGCAGACCTCGGGGGTCGAATATGTTTCGCCCACCTCAAGCCGGATTTCCGAGGGACCGAGCAGTTCGCCCGCGCCGAGCATAGGCTGATGATGCGGCAGCCGATCCGTCCGATAGCTCGCGTCCCCGCTCCATGCAAGATGAACAGCCCAGATCGAACCACTTCCGTTGCGGGGTCTGCCGTCGCTCAGCATCACTATCCATGGGGAGTCGTGTCCTGGCTTACCGCGTCTGCTTGTTCGAGTGAGTGAGCCGTCGGGTAGCTCGGTAGTCAATGGCGACTTTTCGAGTGGCCACCGCCCCGTAAAGCTCGTCATTGTCGTGGCGGACTTCGGGACAGGGAGACATGCATCCAACCACTCAAGATCCACGGGGATGCCATGGTCTGATCCCTCATTCGTCACGGAGTTTCTCACCACCAGCAGACCGCCCTGAGCAAGTTCCAAGTTCAGCGTGAGACCAATGTGAACACCATCGATCTCATTCATTCCCCGGGCATGCACCGTCAGCGAAAACCCATCCGGGCTCACAGTTGTCCGGATATCGTTCCACACAGGAAAAAGGGGATGCGTATCTTCACTCGCCTGAAGTGCCGGACGACCGGCCCAACCTTCGCGTCCCATCGGCAACAGCGACGGACGCCATGCAGAATCTAATGTAGCTGGCGGAGTTTGCCTCAACGTCAAGGCGTTCACCGAATTCAGCTGGGTATCGTTCAGTTCACCGAGATCCTTGCCCCAAAACACCACTGCAGGAAGGTCACCTTCTGCAGCAGCAAGGATGACGCACACGCCGTCTCGACGCAAAATAAAAGACCGCTTTGTCATTTATTTTCCTTTCATCGGCATGCCGGGGAATGTCCGAATGCCGTTTAGTCAGTAGGAGCAGGACCTGTTGAATCACGTTCGATGAGGCTGTAAGGCTTCTCTTCCTGAGGTTCAACTTTTTCGCCATCAATGATGCGCAAAATCATCTTCGCGGCCATGGCCCCAGACGCCACCACGTCTCGGTGAATCGCAGTGAGGCTAGGGAACACAGCCGAACACATGAAGGAATCATCCCATGAGATGATCGAAAGATCGCGAGGCACGGAAATGCCTTTTCGAACAGCGACCCCCAAGCCGGCCAATGCCATCGCATCGGAGTCATACACGATTGCAGAAGTAAGCCCAGGGTAAGTAAGGAACCGCTCGGTGATCTCGGCACCCATTGTGGGGCTGTAATCCGTATGAAGACAGCTGTAGGTAATTCCACGCTTTGTCGTCTCTTCCATGAACGCCCTATCACGGATAAAAGTGTGCGCCATCTCTTCGGGCCCCGCCACGCGCACAATGCTCGTATGGCCCAATCCGGAGAGATAGTCCACCACAATTCCCGCAGCAGCCGCGTCATCACTCCACAACGTTGGCAGCCCTCCCGTCAGTGATGGGTCTCCCAGCACCAAAACAGGCATCTGAGGATTTTGCTCCAACAGTTCAATGCGGGGATCCCCCAATTCCATGTTGACGAGGATCACTCCATCGACACCGCCCGTGGCCATCCAATCCTTGAGAATTCGCATCTCAGATTCAAGACCGTCAGCCTGACGAATCACCAAGGAGTAATCCGCCTTTTCTAGCTCTGTTCCCAACCCCGCGATGAGCTCCATGCCATACGATTCGACGGCGAAAAGTTTTGGGTCCCGTGTCTGGATAAGTCCGATGTTCCTGCTTCGCGAATTCGAAAGTGCCTTGGCGGCGCTGTTGGGCTTCCATCCCAACTCACGCGCCACTTTAAGGACCTTGTCCCGTGTGTCGGCCGAGACGCCTCTTTTCCCATTGAGAGCGTATGAAACAGCGCTACTGGAAACACCTGAAGCCCGCGCGACATCGGTGATGGTGACCTTTGCTTTCGTCTGCGACATTCCTACGCTCCCCACAAGAATCGATTAATACTTCCCACGCACCTTAAGCTCATTGGCGCTACGTAGCACTCGTGCAGAAAGGTACTCTGCGAGTTCTCCGCTTCCGGGTTGAGCAATGACAAGCGATTGATGCTCTCCCGGCAGGAGACTCACCATTCCTTTATCCACCACTGCCTGAGCACTCACTTTATCCGCCATGCAGAACACATCACGAACGTAGGACGTGGCTGTGAGCGTAATGACCGCACTATCCCCCGATGCCGTAATCTCAGCCTCGAGTGCTCGAGGATCAAGCTTTTGATCAAGCACCTCGGCAAAGTTGTAAATGCAACGCTCAAAGCAGGCATCGCAAACCCTCTGAGAACCTTGTTCATCAGGGGTCGCAACAAGTATTTCAGCGGTGGCATCGTTCGGCTTCACCACATCAGCCGGCAACAGTAGCTCCGCATGTCCCCCCGGTTCAAGACTGACCTCGAATTTTGCCTGTGCAAGCACATGACCGCCCATCGTCATGCGTCTGACTGTCCACGAGCTCCTACTGTCAGTACGAGTGTCATTTTGAAGTACCAAGGCCAGGGCATCAGCCGCAGGTTTTTTGCCCTCCCAGCTGCGCTCTTCCCATTGCCGTTGTGAGATACGGGGCTGAATGGTGGCGAATCGCGGGGCGAAGAAGTGCTGCGACGCATACCATAGTGGTTTTCTTCGTCCACAGTAATCGACCGCTGACCACGAGACCACGGGCCAATCGTCATTGAGCTGCCATATCAATGCGCCTGCATTGACCGGCTCGAGAGAACGCATGTGGGCAACTCCGAACTCGATGGCATGTGCCTGCTGAAGCTGGCATGCCCAATGCCAATCCTCCAAGGTCTCCCACTCATCGGTCGGGATAAGCCAGCTGCGATTGCCGGCCTCATCGAGGCTCACCTCATCGAGGTGCCCCGGCGTGAGATGCGAACGCATGCCGCGCGCCAACTTATAGTTGCCTCCTGCGGCTTTCTGGTGGACAAGCATCTGCTCGCCAAAGGCATCAAGGGGATCGTCATGGATTACTGCGGTGAGCGTGCTCCATGCAGGTGGGGCCTGGTACCCGAATTCATCTGCAAAGCGTGGCGTGTAATCACAATACTTTCGATAGTCCTCTCTGTTCCACACGTCCCAGATATGCATGGTTCCATCGGTATCCAGATTCGCCCCCACTTGTTTCGAAAAGCTCATGGGCGAACTTGCCAGATAGAGCGTGGCGTTGGGGACGAGTTCTCTCAAAAGCTTCGGGAAAAGCTCGCTGTAGTAATAATCCCCCCACGGTTTCTCTCCATATCCAAAGTCGTTCTTTGGCCTGTCATCGTCACGGAGCCCCTCTTTGAAACCTCCCCATTCGGAATACGCTACGTAGTTTTCATTGGATCCATTCCACACCACGAGGCTGGGGTGGGTACTGAGCCTTGTTATCTGCTGACGTGCTTCGGTCTCGATTTCCTTCCGGGTCCCAGCTGTTTCGTCATAGGCTGCACAAGCGAGGGCGAAGTCTTGCCACACCATGATGCCGTGTTCATCGCACAGGTCATAAAAATCGTCGGCCTCGTAGATGCCTCCACCCCATACACGCACCATGTTGGAATGAGATTCCACAAGGTCCCTCACACCTCTCTCATAGCGCGTTCGATCAACGCTGCTGATAAAGGCGTCATCGGGAATCCAGTTGTATCCACGAGCGTGAACAGGTACCCCGTTCACACTGATTTGGAAAGGTCTTCCCACACTGTCTGCGGCGGTATCAACGCTGACGGTGCGGAAACCTATGCGAGCGGCCCACCGCCCTTGAATCCCGTCGTTGACGGCGACCTCAAGCTGATAGAGTGATGCCTCACCATATCCCTGTGGCCACCACAAACGGACATTAGGAACTTCGAGGGTAAGGGTTGCCGTCGTTCGCTTTGGCTCGATAACGCCAGTAATCTCTCCTTCGAAATCACACGCTTTTACCGTTAACGTCACAGGTACCGCAAGAGGATCCTCAACTGGGACAGCCGGACCGCTTGGATCATGCCCGATGGCAGGAAGGACATCGCGCTCAATGGTGACAATGGCATTGAGTATTCCGGTCCCGTCGTCTCGGACGTCAACGAGAGGCCGGACGGATTCAATGCGCGCCTTCGACCACGAATCAATGCCGATCTGCTGCCATATGCCAGCATTGGCGACGTCTATTCCCCAATCCCATCCGAAGCTGTAGGACGGCTTTCTAATCTGGTTAAACGGGTGATGCTCCACGTGGGGGTACGCCCCATTGACCAGCTCACGCTCCTCGGCCACACGAACAGGCGAAGAGAAATCAACAGTGAGAGTATTCGTACCGGCCACCAAGAACTCATTGACGTTCCAACGGTACGTCTGATAAAAATCGTTCGCCCTGCCAACGGGACGGCCGTTCAAGCTCACCGCGGCAACGGTGTCGAGCCCATACGCCACCACATCATGGCGTGTATTACCGTCGTCATGCCATTCGAAATCGCATTCGAAACGCCAGTCGACATCGCCGATCCACTGCTGGTCGTTCTCATTCGCTCCATCGAAGGGATCCTCAATAAGCCCGGCCCGCAATAGATCAAGCGTCGCCTCTCCCGGAACCGTGGCAGCAATGCCTTCCGCCAGACGCGGGCGAATCTCTTCCGGCACCTTCTGCAGGTTCAGCGCCTTCAGAGTCCAGCCCTTCTGAAGTGCCGAGAAAGTTTTCGGAGTGTTCTTTTTCATGCTGATTCTTCCTTGTTCCATTCACGGAGCCAAATGTGAAATCCTCATTCGAGAGGGGTAGCTGAGGCAAGACAGCGCCAGTCTCTTCCTGATTGCAATAACATTGATGTGCTTCTTTGCAGGCTAAAGATAATTTTCTTGGCAACATACTAGCTCAACCGCTTAACGTAAGCAAATATATGGGTTGTCTAGGTCTAGAACACCAGAAAGTCATGATATAACTTAATTTAACTGAAGTGCGCATTTGCCACATGGACATGGGAGGCGAGCGGTCGGTGGATGATCCAAGACTCTCAGAAGAGCAGCGAGAGACAATAAAGGCGTTGGCATCTCCCACAGGCAACAAGGGAAAATCCAAGGTATCGATTCTCCGAAGCCTTCCGACGAAGCAAAAAATCACCTACTTCATGCAATATTTTTTTTGGAAAATCGTTGTTGTCCTCGCAGCCCTAGCGGCCGTTTCCCTCCTCGTTTACCATGTAGCTTCCCCCTCGCCAAAGCCCCTCCTTTACGTCGCCGCCGTTGACATTTCAACGGATGATGCACGGGCGAGGAAACTCTCTGCGAGTTTTCAAAAAGGCCTCGCTTCCCAGGAACGCATTGCACACACGGCTTCACCGGTACAGATAGATACGTATTTCAACCTGCAAGAAGATGGACTGAGCAAGCTCCAGACAATGCTAAGAAATAATTCCATCGATATCATACTTGCCCCTGAAAGCGTCTTCGAAGAGCTTGCGGGCTTCGGCTATCTCCAACCGGGCATGAGTCACTACGCTACGAAAACCGCAAAAGCTTATTCCTGCGCCGGATACGACGATTCCAAAGACGAGAATCCTAACTATAACGGCTCGGGAAAAGGAGAGAAAGAAGACTTTGGACTCATTCTCCCCGACTCATCACCTCTTGACGGGCTCGCTGCTTCCGAACCCACCGAAGAACCCGTTGTCATAGGCATTGCCCAAGAGACACAAGAACTAAAAAATGCCCACTACTTCATCGACTATGCCATAGACGGCAAAATAACCCCGAGGGAGAACTGATGGCGAACGTCTTTAGACCCGGTAACCGTTTTGACACCCTGATGAGTACAGTAGGAGATCTCATCGCACTCAATGTGGTCTGGGCCATATCATCGCTGCCAGTCATCACACTCGGCGCCTCCACCGCCGCCCTCAACGCCACAATCTATGAGATCGTCCACGGATACTCACCGAAGGTGTTAAGAACCTTTTTTAAGTACTTTCGCGACGATTTTATCCGCTCACTTCCACTTACCCTTATCTATCTCGTTTTCTGGGCACTCGCAATATTCGACTTGTGGTATCTCACTATGATCAACAGCGATTTTGCCGCAGTTACATATGGCATTCTTATCGTACTTTTTCTCATAGTCGCAGGCATTCTCAGCTTTTCACTTCCAACGTTTCACAGCGTTCAAGGCAGTGTAAAACTACGTCTGCGGGAATCGGCACGAAACGCAGCCACCCATCCCATCATCGCGCTTGTATTCGTTGCGCTCGATGTTCTCCCGCTCTTCTTGGCGATCGGAGTCAGCGCCCTCATCGTCCACATAACTGTTCTGTGGGCTTTGTTCCTCACATCCGGATCCACCTGGATAAAGCAACGATTACTACTCTCCATAGGCCGCTAATCGGTTTCCCGACAAAGCAGGGCCGAAGGGCACAACATGTAGAGCGATATATCAGTTCCGGTCCAGAAACCTGATATACCCCGTTCTGGCGAATTCTTTGAAATCAGCTCCCGTAGCATCGCTCGAGAGAGGATTGCCATAAATGTTAGTTTCTTCGGGTTTCATAGAATTAGTCCACGTGAGATACCAGAGAATTTTCTTGGTCTCCGTATTTGCACGAGCAGCCTTATCAAGAAAACCTGTCCATGGCTTTACACCTGCCCCCGCTAGATCATTGGGGGTCCCGATTTCTGTGCAGGCGGACATTTTTCCATGACGCGCTGCAGCCTCAGAAAGCCGCGTGAGTACATGGACGAAGTCGTTGTAGATGGTTTCGCGTGTACCACTGTTGTCGAAACGCCCGATATCTATGTAGTCATCGAGTCCGAGAATATCCACGTATTCATCCCCAGGATAACCACGAAAATAACCTGTACGGCTGTAATCGTCCACACCAAACCTACTTCTGTCCGGAGAACTCGCATAAAGCAGGTTGTGCACACCGTTGCTCATGAATCGGCTTTGAGTCATCTTCCATAGATCGATGAATTCTGCCTCTTCATTATCGATCTCCCCATCAAACCTTCCGATGCACCACCAGAACCAATCTCCGTTGTGCTCGTGATACGGCCGCCATACAACCGGTATGGGGCTTCCGTCCTCGGAGACGAGAGACTTAAAGAACCGAGATGCCCTATCGATCTGTTCTCTATAAGATTCATGGCGGCTTCCTTCGGGCAACACAGCCCTGATCGAATGATCCGCCATATTATGCCCGTATCCACCTCCGGTGATCGGATTAACGGAATGCCAGCTGACAGTAATTATTCCGCCTAACCGATCCACCTTCTGCATCTGCGTCCGAAGATTCTCTTCAAAAGCCCACAGCTCAGGTCCATCGTGCTTAGTTTCGATTCCTCCCACATCGAATCCAAACACAGCGGGATATGTACCTGTCGCCTCTACTGTGTCGGATTCAGCATCAGCGGCCCTTTTGATGGAGAAATCACTCTGATGCCCAAAGAGGGCATACTTTCCTTCTATGGAACGCAAACGAGCGTAGAGCCGAACGACTGATTCGGTCGCCTCCTCATCAATAGGACCGAGCATGCTACTCCTTCACAGCGCCGGCGGCTATGCCGTTGTAGATCTGCTTCTGGAAAAGCAGGAAGAGAACAAGAGCGGGAAGCAGTGTGATAATGACACCCGCAGTAATCATGTTGTATTTGCTGCCCATTGGACCCGTGAACGAGTACAGAGAAATCGCGATGGTTCCCAGTGTCTGCTTATTCTGCAGGTAGAGATTTGCAGCATAGTATTCGTTATAGACTCCCACACCCTTGAGGATGAGTGCGGTCACGATGGCCGGTTTGAGCAGCGGAAGAAGGATCTTGCTGTAGATGGTCCAGTACGAGGCGCCGTCCACAATCGCTGATTCATCCAAGGAAACGGGAATGTTCTCGAAATACTGGATGAAGATGTAAATAGAGATAACATCCGTACCCATCATCATGAAGATATAGCCATAAAGCGTATTGATGAGGTGCATATTACCCATGAGGTTATAGATTGCCACCTGCATAGCAATTCCGGGAAGCAACGCAGCAAGTGTAAACATCCCACGAATAACAGCATTCCCTGGGAATCTGAAGCGGCTGAGAACATATGCCAATTGCGTACCAATGAGGGTTGTCAGAATAAGAACGGAGACCAATACGATAAAGGAATTCCTGAAACCGACACCCATATTGGAGACTTTGAAGGCGTGAATGTAGTTGTCAAAGTTGAACCAGTTCTTTGGCATCTGCATGATTGAGGTTGATTGATATTCCTTGTCCGGCTTCGCCGCGGTAATCAGACACGAAACCACGGGGAGCAGCATCCAGAAAGCAAAGAAAATAAGGATGAAATACTTAAAGAATTTAATCAGGAACAGCTTTACAGAATAGAGCGCCTTCATCTCTACTTCACCACCTTTTCGGTCGCACCAGCCATGTGAACACGCTTCCCATTCCGGAAGAGATTTGCGCTCCTTGCATTGACCCTGTTGCGCTGCCTCTGCATCTTCCGCTGTTTCTTCAGCTTCTTTGTGGCGTCTTCGACACCATCATCGGAATTTCTGAAGGCGAACTTGAAAATGATTTTCTGAATCAACGCCGCGATAAGAATCAGACCAAGAAGTACGATTGCCATCGCCGAGGCCAATCCCACCTTCTGGTTCGTGTGCGCGATGGTATCCATCAAAACAAAGTACGTTGCCGTTCCGTTCGCGCCTCCGGTGATAACAAACGGTGCTTCGAAGGCACTCAGGGAGCCCGTGATGGAAAGAAGCACATTGAGGACAAGAATGGTCTTGATACTCGGCAAAATGATATGGATGAATTGCTGGAACTTGTTGGCACCGTCAATTTCCGCCGCCTCATACAGCGAACTGTCAATCGACATGATCGCTCCGATGAAAAGCACTACCGTCTGCCCTAAGTATCGCCATAGTGACGTTCCCACGAGCGACCAATTGTTGATGGCTTGATCCCTCAACCAATACGGCAGATTGTTGAGATTAAAGCCGAACCACTGCAGCACGGAATCGAAAATGTATCCACGGGTGAAGAAGAACTTAAAAATGAAACCAACGGCAATGCCGTTGATGAGATAGGGAAAGAACAAAGCACCCTTGAAAAAATTACCGGCAACAACTTTGAAGCTCAAAACAGTCGCGAGATACAGGGCCAGGAGAACCTGCAAAATCGATCCAGCCGCGTAATACAAACTCAGTTTGAGGGCCGCAAGGGTGTCGTCCCTGTGGAAAACCGCAACGTAGTTGTTCAGTCCAACCCATTTTGGAGTCCCGATGTATTTCATGTTGTAAAAGCTGTACTTCACCATTTCAATGAATGGATAGTACGTAAATAAAACCAACAGGCCGACAGGAATGACGGAGAAAGCAATAATGACACCGATTTTTTTCCAATTTCTAGGTGTTCTGTTGAATGGTATCTCTTGAGGTACCTCAGTCCGTATTGGGGTATTTATCGCTGTCATAGCAATCTTCCTTAAAAATCAAATATCCAGTAGTTGAAAGAGCGGGCGTCAGAATCCTCAGCCCTGACATTTCCGACTGCCCGCTCTCGCTCTTGACGATCAAGAATGATCAGTAATCACTCTTTAACAGTGATGTTGTTGTTCTTTTGCGCCTCGTTCCACTTCGTATTCCAACCCTTGACGAGATCGTCGTAGCTCTCGTCGCCGTTAGCGGCATGTTCCACGATCGTCTGAACGCGCTTGTCGCCACCGCTATTAAATGCAAGCTCGGAATCGGAGTTGAGAGTGTTCAGAAGGTCAGCATCTTCCTGCTTCGCTGCCACGTCGCTACCAAGTGTGACACCTTTGAAATCATCGAGGGAGTCAGGCAGCGAATCGTCATTGGCGTCGCCCGGAAGCGAGCCCTCATTGATTGCATAGCCCGACTTCTCGGTCATCCACTTTACGAAGATCATTGACGCATCGCGGTTATCCAGTGGCTGATTCTTGTTAATACCGAAGCTGTAGTCGTTACCGGTCGTAGCGTACTGCTTTCCATCAACGGAAATGGGGAAAGGCATGTACCCAACGTCATCCGCGTTGTCACCAGCACCCTTAATCTGAGATACAGCCCACTGCCCGAGGAACATGGTGCCAATCTTTCCAGAGTTGAGTTGCCCCTTGCTCCCTTCCCAGTCGGTGGTCGAATAGTCGTCCTCGATGAGCTTATCTTTGACAGCGTCGTAGAGGAGCTTGTACACCGCATAAGGACCCGTGTCCGAATCCTTGTACTTCGAGAAGGCGGTGGCCGAGTGGAGGAAGGTGTTGTTCATGAAGTCGTCTTCACCAGTCGCGCCATACCCGATGTACTGATCCCACGCACCCATGGTCCATCCGGCTGCATAGTTCGTGTAGAGAGGAACGGCGTCCGTCTTGTCCTTGATTGTCTTCAGCGCTTTGAGGAAGTCCGCGGGAGTCTTTGGAAGCTCTGTGATTCCGGCCTCCTTAAAGACCTTCTTGTTGTAGACGACGCCAAGCACGTTGCCGTCAGGAGCAACACCATAAACCTCATCGTCGTAGGTCCAAGCGTCTGCCCAATTGATTTCCTTCTTCATCGTCGCCAAATCACCCATCGAGACGAAGTAAGTGCTGAGATCGGATTTATCCACTGTGGGGATCATCATGATGTCTCCCCAATCACCACCCTGAAGACGCGTTAGGGCGTCATCACCATAGTTTGTATCGGCGTTGACTTTCACCGTGATATTCGGATATAGCTTGTTGAAGTCTGCGATGTAGTCATCCCAGCCCTTCCCCGCATAATCTGCTTGTGCCATATCCGTTCGCGGTGTCAACAGTGTAATTGTCGCTTTGAGATCTTTCTTCGTGGTGCCGAGTTCAACGTCAGCATATTTCAAACCGGCAGAGTCACCTGATCCACTAGCAGTCGCGCCTGAGCCGCAAGCTGCAAGGCTCAGCGATGTCGCACCAGCCAATGCAAATGCCAGAATCCTTTTTACTTTCATGTCAATCTCTCCTATGAGACGGGACTAAAGCCTTCTGCTCCGTTGCCGAAGTGCCGACTCTGAGTGCGAATCGCACATTGAGCCTTGAGAGAAATTGTAGAGGCAGAACTATTTCTTGTCAACCGCTTAAGTTGTTTACGCACACAAAGCGCGCCATATCATGGTAGATTTCAAACAGATTTATTGTATCGGAAGCTCAGAAAGAGAATTCGTATGATCAGATGTTTTCCTCTCTGAGCTTCCCATATCTGTTGAAAATACTGAGTTTTTAATGAACACACAAACGCTGATCCACAAAAGGTTAAGAGATTCTTCCTGCACGCTTCGGGAGAAAAGAGGAAGGGAAAAGAACAACAACATTGGAAAATTTTTAATTAACCGATTAATGTACTGGAATGAAAGGTTTTTAAGACGGTTCCGTACCGGTGAAATACCGTCCTATAACATGGGACCTGCGGAAAAAGAGGCATAATGCGATCGTGACCACATTCCACTACAGGTTTACCCATTTCGCTGATCCGGCACTCCGCTATTCAGGACGCATCGATCCGGAACCCTTTTCAAACCACTCCGCGACGAGTACCCGTCTCGTTTTCCCATATACAAATATTGCGTTTCGGTTCACTGGCACCTCACTGACAGTGCGTCTTGTCAATCACTCCGCCTACTACAACTCCTACATCGGGGCGATGATCGATGGGAACGAATATAAAATTCCGATTCCAAGGGATGACGAATCACTTGATCTCCCCATTGCCAACCGACTAGAGCCTAGACTGCATGACGCAATCGTTTTCAAACGTCAGGATGGCTGCCATTACATTGATTTCGAAGGTTTGCTCACCGACCCCGAATCGCAGATTCTGCCTCCTTCACGTCCGCGCCCACTTCGACGTATCGAAGTCTATGGAGACTCTGTCTCTGCCGGTGAAGTGAGTGAAGCAGTGGATTACGCAGGAAAGCCCGATCCCGAGCACCAGGGCGAATACAGCAACTCTTGGTATTCATATACCGCCATCACCGCGCGCAATCTCAACGCGGAGTTACACGACATTGCGCAAGGTGGCGTGTCCCTCCTCAATGGCATCGGCTGGTTTAACGGCCCTGCCTACCAAGGGATGGAATCCATCTACGACAAAATTGACTACAATCCTTCCCTCGGCCCCACGAAACCTTGGAATTTCAAATGTTTCAATCCTCAGGTCGTCATTGTGGCCCTTGGGCAGAATGATTCTCACCCGTTTGATTTCATGAAAGCGGACTATTACTCGGAGCAATCACAACACTGGCGCACCTGCTACGCGGATTTCCTCCGCGCACTTCGATCCCTGCACCCTCACGCCCTCATCATCTGCGCCACCACCATTCTCGAACACGACGCAAGCTGGGACAAGGCCATCGGCGACGCTGTCGTCAGCGTTTACGATTCGAAGATCGTCCATTTCCTCTATTCAAAGAACGGAAAGGGGACTCCAGGCCATGTTCGGATCCCCGAAGCCTATGCCATGGCACATGAACTTACTTCATTCATTCGTACTTTCGGAGAGGACCTCTGGAAATGAAAATCTCCTATCAGAAATTGCAGCTGCCCGCCATCTTTTCTGATGGCATGGTTCTGCAACGCGACCAGCAGATCGCTGTCTTCGGTCTGGCAACGCCAGGCAGCAAAGTGTCTGTCACACTGAAAATGAACAGCGGCACAGCGGACGCTTTAGCGACAACGCAAACATCAGCAGCAGGTCGATGGAGAGCACTTCTTCCCGAGCGTCCCGCAGGCGGACCGTACTCACTCAACGTCACCGATTCAACAACAGAACTGAGTTTCGGCGATGTCTTTATCGGCGAAGTGTGGCTTGCAGGCGGCCAATCCAACATGGAACTCCCCCTCTCCGGGAGTGAGGATGGCGATAAAGCCGTCGCCGCGAGCGCAAATCCGTTCCTCCACTTCTATGAGGTCCGCAAAACGGGTTGGATTGACGACGATTTTCTCGCGGAGGAACGAAGAAATTCCTGGCAGGTGAGTTCACCGGAAACGACGGCACAGAAGTCGGCAGTTGCCTATTATTACGCGCGCCATTTGCAGCAGAGATTAGGCGTACACGTCGGAATTATCGATTGCTATTGTGGGGGAACCTCTATCAGTTGCTGGATGAGTAAAGAGCGTCTTGCTTCAACTCCGGCTGGCCAACGGTATCTCGATGACTATGAGAAGAAAATCGTTGGGCAGACGGATGAAGAGTACGACCGTATCGCTTCTTCGTACCAAAAAAAGTTTGATGCATGGAACGCGGACGTGGCACGTATCAAAGAAGCAGATCCGACGGTGAGCTGGGAAACCATCGAATCACAGATTGGTGCCTGCCCATGGCCTCCACCAGCGGGAAGAAAATCGATGTACCGCCCTGCCGGCCTCTACTCCACCATGGTGAAGCGCGTTGCGGGGTACGGTCTCCACGGCGTGCTGTGGTATCAGGGAGAGGAAGATGAACAACGGAGTTCTGATTACCGCACCATGCTGGGTTGTCTTATCGCCGAATGGCGTGACGCGTGGAACAGTTCCTCTCTGCCTTTCATCATTACTCAGCTGCCCCGCTGGATCAGCAAAGCCGACTATGAGAGCAACGCCGATAGCGGCTCATGGGCCATTCTCCGACAAGCTCAGTTTGATGTTGCGCACGACATCAAACACACCTATCTCACCGTGACCATCGACTGCGGGGAATTCAACAACATCCATCCGATCGACAAGAGCACGGTGGGGTCGCGCCTAGCCCTCACTGCTCTGGCTAAGATCTATGGGTGTTCAGGGGTGGAATCAGAAGGACCACGACTGCATTCTGCACGTCTCCAGCTCTGTGATGGAGTGCCCTCCATCAATCTGGAATTCACTCATTCCACAGAGCTCGCCTTCGGACACTGGAACGACGAGGCCGACGGAGAAGAAAAGAACCCCTCCGAGCGTTCTGCCCAAGCGTCGGGATTCGAAATAGCGGGAGACTCCGGTATCTTTGTCCCCGTCTCTGCCTCCATTCACGGTTCTTCAGTAATTCTTGAAGAACCGAGCATTCCAGACCCATACTTCGTTCGTTACGCTTGGAAAAATTGGGGGCCGGCGCCACTTTTTAATGGCCAGTCTCTGCCAGCAGCACCCTTTTGCATCCGTTTAAGCCACTGATAGCCGCTGACACCTTTGCTAGGGCAAAGAAGAAGGTGGTCGTCTGCAGCGGCACTCAACTCACCGCCACAGACGACCATCTTCGATATCGGTTTCGCGTTAGCTTTCACAACGGGTCAACGCGAAACCCCTGCTCTGGCCCGATCCGGGTCAACTCAGCTTAACCGATGCGAATCATACCTCCCTCAGGCCTTGTGTTTGCCCGAACCTCGGCGCATACCAGTGCCGCTAAACCGCTGCGACAGCAGGATTCCCGCGAACAACAGGACCGATGCACCCAAAACCAGCCACACGATGGAAACACCCGTGCTCGGCAATTGCGTTGACGGTGCTGACGGCGTCGGCAGCAATTGCGAAGGCACCGAAGGTGGAATTGACGGTACGGGTGGCAACAGCTTGAAGTAATTGGTGATGGTGACGTTGTTGTCGTCAGCACCGTCAATCACGACAACGCCTGATGCCGGATCGGTGGAGGTTAAGTCAGCACCCGCAGCATCGGTTTCCTTCACCGAGCACCGCGCACCTACGAGAAGGTTGTCAATGGAGGCCCGATAACCGTTGCTACCGCTCAATATCACCTTGCCATTATTCGGCAATGGAAGGGCGGCCTCGGCATCACCATGACCTATGGCGCACGCCACCAGCACTTCAAACGGTCCGGCACCCCTTTGCTTGGCACCCGGTCCCACGCGCTTCTTGATGATGGTGAGAGTCCCTACGTCGTAGCGGTTTGCGACTGTCACCACCTCAACCTTGACGGGCCCCTCGGCGTCACCGTCAGAGGAAGGGACCATCTGGATGGTGGCGGCGGTGTCCGAGTTCTGGTCCACGTTGTTTCCGAGGAAGGCCGTGGAGTTGGCCCCACCGGCGTCAGTTTCCTCCAAGTGGCATGTCGAGTTCGCAGGAATACCGGAGAACCTCCTCTGTGCATCTGCTGCGAGCGTGAATTCTCCGCTTGCGCCAAGACCCACATTCACCGGTCGGTTATCGGAGGTCGTGCAGGCGAGTGCAAAGGTGAAGGGGCCGAATTTTCCGCCGGTAGCTGTGGTGTCCACTGTTTTTTTGACGACCAGAGCCGTGGACTTGTAGACGTTGACAAGGGCAACTGTCGATGCCTCCGTCGGGTGCGCCACCAGAGTACCGTCATCGGCAGTAGTGTCGCTGTTGTCAACAATGACGCTGGTGGGATCGCCCTCGCGAGACGTCTCGCCAAACGCGCCTATCGCGCCATCCTCCTTCACTTCGCACGACGCCCCGTACGAAATACCTGAGACTACCACCGGCTTGTACGTGCCGTCCTTCTGTTTGAGAAGCTTAAGAAGCTTGCTCTTCTCACCACCAAAGGTCACCGTAGTATTGCGACCATCAGAACCCCGAACAACACAGGCCATAGTTGCGGTGACGCTGTCGGGAGACGAGTCCGCAGCATCGCCTTCTACATTCTTTGTCACTGTGACGGAACCCTTTGCCAACCGCACCCCTACCTTATTGGGCGCGATGGTACGAGGAGACTGGGTCTTTCCACTGCTGTCTTTGCCTCGGTACAACAGGCCGTATTGGTTCCAGATGTACTGGTTGTCCTCATCGACCTCGACCGAAGCGCCCTCAACGTTGGAATCCGTTTTGGGCCAATTCGTGGTGGAATACGTGATGTCCACTGATTTTCCGGGCTTCAGAGACTTCGCACCCGAGGTCGTGAAATCTACGGTGACACGGAGGCCGCGAACCGCCGACCAGTCAACGCTGGAGGTATTGTCCACCGTCGTCCACCCCGACGTCCCACAGGGAAGATAGTCCTCACTGGGGTTACTGGTCCACATGCCGACGCATGCGTTCTTCTCTTTGGAGATCTCGTAACGCACCGATGAGCCTTCGGGCGCACCCACTACCTTCGGAAGTTCCTTCAGCTGCGGACGGTACTGCGAACCGCGGTTATCGCCCTTCACCAACATCGTGTCACCAACCGCAGGAAGCTGGTCGAAGAACGTCATCGACTCGTATTCGCTCGTCCCCGCATTCACGGCGTGCAGACTCCACTGATCGGTGCCGCCGACGTTGCTGTTGGCCACGCAAGGAGAGCGGTAGTACGTGGTACCGTCCGCTCCGGTATAGGTGGAGTTGGCGCAGTCCATGGACTTCGCCGCCGGATTGATGGCACCGCTCAACGCTCCACGGACGCCCTTGATGACATACAGGTTTTCCCCACCGCGCGGCTGCACATAATCTGACGTCTTTGCGCCGTTGTTTCCGACAGCCGTCACGGAATTGTTGCCGTCTCCAGGCACCGCGTCACCGGGAGCGCTTGCCAGCTTCTGCTTCGTTGTGACCGTGACATCATTGACGGCTTTCTGCGTCGAGGTGATGCCCGGCTGCAGTTCCATCCACACGCGAAGCTTCACGGTTTCCCCGGGACTCAGGCGATTTTTGCCGTTCTCCCACGAGAAGACGAGTTTCCCACCATTGCTGCTGGCTGCCAGCTTCGGCTGTGCCTGCAACGTTCCACCGGTGCCTTCTTGGGGAAGGAAGCGGTATCCGGGGTGATCCGCCGGGCCGGAACCGAGGCCGGTGTAGTGGAGGAACTCCCCCGGCTCATCGGTCACGGTATCGATATCAAGGTAACCGGTGCCTGTGTTCTTGATGGTGATGTCCCAAGGGACCAGTGTTCCGGCATCGACAAGACGGTCACAGGTAGTGCCACTCACATACTGCGCGCACTTGTCGATGGCGAGACGTGCCTCACCAGGGCTCCAACGAACCGTGTCAGAGGCTGTTTTGGTATCGGATTTATCGAGGATTCCCTCACTGCGTACGGCGAGCACGTTGGTTGCCTTCGCCCCGTCCACATACTTGACCGGAGCACTGCCCCCGCGCTGCGTGGAGCGCAATTCGACGGTGTACTCAACCTTCGTATTCCACCCGGGAACATTCCACTTTTGGAAGGTCTGGGCGGCGTTTGAACTCTGTCCTTCCTTCAGGAATTCGACTTTCAGACCGGCGACATCGGCAAGTGCCACACCGTCTGGCAAGCGGTAAGAGCTACCGTCCCGAGCTTTCTCCTGCAGCGCTCCCTCTTTCCATGTTCCATTTACATAGGCGGATAGGCGGAGATGGTCGGCTCCGTCCGGGAAGGTGACCTTGGGGAGGCTCGTCATGTTGAAATTCGTCCAAAAGTCCGTGGAATGTGCGGAATCCCCTGCTTTTCCAGCACCATCAGGCTCATCGGTCATGGTCACGGTGCGGGGAGAAAGAGTTGATGCCCCCTGATTCGCTCTCAACGTGACGGTTTTCGACTTATTGTCTGCCGGCTCCATGATGACTGAGTCATCGGAGATGTCCTTGTCGGGCTTCACGTCGATGACGCCGCTGTTGAACGTGACGACGGAGTGATCGAAGTCGTATGGAGGCTTATCGGGCTCCTCCGAGACCACCGGAATGGTCGTGTTGTAGGACTGTGCGAAAGCCGTGTTCTTCGAGTCTTCATTGCCCGTTGGAACAAATGCCGCACCCGAGTCCCTCAAGGTGGATCGAACTTGGGTTGAAAGATCAACCATCAGTTTCGTTCCGTTTGGAATCGTTCCACCCTTGACATCGGAATCCTGGAAGGTGACCGAAACACCAACCACATCGGCCAGTGCCTCCTTCGTCATGGAATTCGCCGCACTTGCCTTCAGGTTCGTGGAGGTGAAGGTCCGTGCCGAGGAATTGTAATGCAGAAGCCACACAGTACTGGCCGCAAGATTCACTCCTGTAGCGGTGTGAACGTCAATACCCGTGATGTTCTGCCGGTTAAAGGGATTCCCTGTACCGAGAGTTTCGTAGCCGGCAAATGGATTCGCCGTCGCACCGGCTTCCGTCTGCTCGCTCGTGCAGGAACCTTCGATGACGTCGTTTTCTCCAGAACAGGGAGCGGGATCCGTCACACGCACATGCGTTGCAGGAGTCAGCGACCTCTGCATTGCCGTCAATGTGTATTTCAACGTGGGATACCCGGAATCCTCAACGGTGCCTGCAGCAGGAACCAGAATGCTGCTCGTGTCTGCGCCATCATTGAGCGAATTCGTCACCGTGGTGCTCTTCTTTATTGACACATAAGGCGGATTGTCGTAAACGTTGACCGTGTCACAGCCGCTCTCACGGCCCGCGGGCTTCGCCTGAATCACCGCGCAGTTCTCGATGACACCCTTATCCTCTGTGTTGTACTTCATGTTTTGCGAAACATAGGTGTGTGGGGCCGAACGCAAGGTGGCACGCGGCTCCCACTCCAAAGTGAAGGTTCTCGGAGCCTTGCCGCTCGCCGCCTGAACACCTTCTCCAGAGCGTGGAGCGGTGGCGTCGAAGGCTTTGTTGGGAGTGCCATCCGGGTTGAGATAGTCGGCGGCTGCGTCACGCGCCTCCGTGTTCTCACCCAGAATGATGCGTACGCCTGTTGCCTTTTGCTGCTCCCCGGCAGAAAGCGTGTAGCCGATGAAACTGCCGTCGCGACTCTGCCATGTGGTGTTTGCGGAACTCCGGGCAGCGGCATGCCATGCGCCCTCATAGTAAAGCTCAACTGCTTTTACCACGTCGTACTTGATGGAGGGGAGAGAATTTGAGGCCGCGATCGGAGCGATGCCCGTGAGATTGAAGGCATCGAAAGCCGTGGCTTGCGTATCTGCCGCATCGTCAGCGGGATCGCTGATGGTGATCTCCGAATTCCCCCAACCAGTCGTCCACTTAAGCGTGGTGAGCACATGGTTGGAAGATCGCGAGGCGATCGCGTCCATCGACCACTCCTTGTTCAGAGTCAGATGCGCGCTGACGGAATGAGTGGGGTAGACGATGATTCCAGTGCTTGCCTCAGCGGTCGAGCAAGGAATCTGTAATCCTTCATGAGTGCTGGAGCCACAGGCTGCGACTTTGTTCGTATAGACCGTCTGGCGCTGCTCGTTGACAGGGACACCTTTGGCATCATTGTCAACGGCATCGGTCGGAATAGAGGAGTCTGTACGCGTCGTGGAACGCGACGTGAAAACTAGCTGAGGCTGAGGCTGGAGGCTTGCCGCAAAGCCGTCGGCATCGCCATAGACGAACTGGATGCCTGTGACGTCTTTGGGGGTTGTCCCCGGTTTCGCAGAGGTCAGCGCCGCCGTTAATCCCTCCGAGTCGAAGCCAAGAGTGGTTGTTCCTGCTGTGGCCTTCTTGCTCCCGATCGCAAAGTACGGGCTCTGTGCTGTCTTGACAAGAATCGTCAGCGTGGAACCAGCAACAATCTGCGTGGGTTCTATTGACGTGAGGTTGAACCCATTCCAGAAATCCTTGTCATTACTGGAATCCTGCTCATCGGTAACGGTCAGCTGTGTTGGCTTTACGTTGCCGGTTGCCGAACTGATCTGTGGGTTGAGCGCCACAACTGCGCTCTGCCCAGGACGGAGGTTCCTCGAAGGAGTCACCGTCTTTCTCACACTGATATCGACGCGGGGTTTGACGATGGTGAGGTTGTCGGAACTTTTGCCGCAGGCCTGATTCACGTTGGCGGCAGTTACACAGAGAGACGCCGTGTTCTTTTTCTGCTCGGTATTCGCAGTCATGGCATCTTCGGAAGTACCGATCTTCATCTCCACCGCAGTGGTGGCATTCTGAGGAATGGAGTCCCCCTCCCCCATGAAGGTGAGGGTGAAGGACGAGATATATTCGTCCTTCGCAAGCTGTGGGAGTGCGGGCAACGCGCCATCATCGAAAGGTACTTCCACCTTTCTTTCAGAGTCTGCAGTCGCGATGACATACGTTACAGCAGCGCTTTTCACACCTGTCTTCTGCTCTCCCACCGTGGGGTAGGAAATTCCGTACGTGAAGCCGTCAAAGATGAGGAGAGAGCCGTCAAAAAAACCGCTGGGGTCTTCGACGGTGAACTTGTTCACCGCTTCACCGGTATTGGTGGCAACGATCGTCGCAGTAGTCGACTCTCCGGCCGGCAGTGAGCTGTCGGCTATGTTTTTCGACACTGTGGCAGAGATCGCCCTCGGCGTGACGCGGTAGCTTGCTGTGGAATAGCGTGGCGCACTGGGTGGCACTCCTGCTTTTTCAGCGCGTACCTGAGCGTTGTTGGTCGCCGTGTACTTGTTTTTCGAGAGATCTGCAGCTGACCCACCATTGCGGTCTCTTCCGCGCTGCTCCACCTTCACCGTCGCCGCGGCAGAGGCACCCGGAGCGATCTTTCCCGTGTACGCATAGCGCAGTCCTCCGACTGCCGACGCATTCACTCCGGAGGGAAGAGAGAAACTGGCAGAGGGAGCACCCTCTACCCAGTGCCACGCTCCGTTTTGTTCAACATAGGCATCCACCTGAACTGCGGTGGCTCCTGTGGGGAGCGCCGCCTCGCCAAAGCCTGCAAAATCCACAAAGCGGAAGGGATTGCCTGTGGCAAGGGATTTCGCACCCTCCCGGGTGGAGCCAGTGGCATCCGCTTGCGGATCCACGACAACGAGTTTGCTGATTGAAACATTCGAAGTGTTTTTGGCTACGAGTCTCACTGCCGAGGAGGCTCCCGGCGCATAGCTCGCCGTGGCGGGTGACCATGTTTTTGCGATGGTCGCGTCAACTGTCTGGGGGATGGTGATCCGAATCTCCGCCGAACTCTGCGCGCTCCTCGAATTATCCGATTCAACAGTGGCCATATTCGTCACCGTGGCACCGGCGAGAGGTCCCTCTGGATCAAGAGTCAACGGCACCTTCAGCGAAAGATTGACACGTGCGGTAGTGCCTACCCCAAGCCCCTTCTGCCCACCGAAATCTTCGGTAAAGGCCACCGAAAGGGTGGTGTCGTCAGTGAGAAGGTCAGGGGTCTCCGACTGCTCCACCCCATCGACGTTCCATGTTGCCACTGCACCCACACTGGTGGGAGACATCTGGAGGCCAACCACGGTGAAGCCCGCGAACTGGGACGGAAGAGCGTCCTTGAGAGTGGCGTTGGCGCAGTCTTCCTCACTACAAGTGACTTTGATGCCATATGTAAAGGTGGTTCCCGGCTGCAGCTCTTTTTCATCAACACTTTCACTGAGCGCAAGGTACGCGGGCTTGTCATCCGCTCCGTTCGTTGCAGCGGCTGCCGGTATGATGCCCCCTGTCAGCGAAACGGTGACGGCCAGCACTAACCCCCATCCGCTGCAGAAAAGCTTCTTAACGGCGGAATAAAAATTTTTCTTATTTTTTGATATCACCGATTTCATCGGCTGATCCCCTCTTAAACACTGCCCTTTTTCGGCGAACCCTCTTGTGCGCCATCCAACAGACTCTCTTCAGTCGTCATTAATATATCAGGCGACAAACCGATAGCACAAGCACGCATGCAAGCGGTCTTCTTTCATTGCAATAACAAGGAAATCAGCGTGTCTGATCTGCCAAAAGCGCCCGTTCCCGGAGGGAGGGGAACGAACGGAACAACTACGCGAAGGGGTACGGCACCGGCGTCCCTTTACTGGAACAAGAAGGAATTGCCGTAGCTGACATTGACCACGTAAGCGAACAGCACCAAGGCATTAAAGACGAAGGACATGAAGATGATGCCGAAGCGGACCGTCAGATAGCGATATCCCTTGCCATACGTGTGCCTCTGCTTGCGTTGGCCGGAGTAGACGAAAACGAGAATAAGCAGAATGACGGTGAGGATCGCCTGCAGAATCGTTCCTGCGATGAAAGCGCTTTGAGTACGGGACGAGTCCTGGAAAAAGAATCCTGCGACGGCGACGATATCGAGGATGATGGCGATGAAGGGCATGTGCGTTCCTTACGAAGTGCGGCAAGCGGTGAACCGCGTCGGCTGTGTGAGCCCGACGGTTCATAAGATTGTACGCACCTCATTTTAGAGGCTCCAGGGAGTGACGTACTCCGTCGGAAGAACGAATTCTGCCACACAAAACCGCACATAAAAGGGCCCCAAGTGAGTTTGGGACCCTGACTACCAACCAACGGACTATCAACGCGGACTAGCGACCAATAGCTACCAGCCAATCACCGGAAAGGAGGATCAGCGCGAGCCCACGAGTTCCTTCTTGAACTCGCAGTACAGTTCCAGCCAGCGGCGGCGCTCCGCTTCGGAACTCACGTCCTTGATGAAATGGATCATCATCTGGTCTTTGGTGACCTGATGCTCAGTTTCCAGAGCCTCATCGGTACTGCGATAGTGAAGGACCTCGTCGTTATCGCTCAACCACACCTCCCACCGATCGAACACCACCGGATGAACCCGGTCACGCGTCTTGGAGGAACGGATCTCATCGACGATTCCATTCCAGAAGTTCTCGAACTGGTCTAGCTGTACTCCCATAACAACCCCTTTGTTGTGAGACAAGTGGACGATGGCCACCTTGCCATCGCTTCCAATGAGAATCACCGTACTACATTTCGTTTACAACACGTTGCCGGAGCGTCGGCGTTTCGCGTACCGTCAGGAGATTCAAGACCCGTGGCCGCTTCTTCCCGCCGGTATGACCCCACACCACGGCCACAGGTTCACGCTCCAGCAAGGCAACCAACAGCGTCCTTTCAGAGAATTCCACCATTCGCCGCAGTCTCAGGCTCATGAATTCTTAGATTCCACGCGCACTGTGAGGAGGTACGCCTCCAGAGGACCTTCAACAGTACGGGAATCATGAATAAGAACAGTGCAAACAACGTCACGAAGAAGCCACGCGCGACCACAACAAAGATCATCATCGCCGCTGTGATCGCTGTGGTTGTTGCGGCAGCGGCAACGATCACGACAGTGACCATCACACATAAGGATGCTTGGGCGGCGACGGCGCTGACAGAGAAGATCGAGAAAATCTACACCAAGGATTACCAGAGCGATGCAGCCGCCAAAGTGGCGAAGAAGAAGGTAACCGGCACCTACACAGCAGACAACATGTTGGTATTGGAAAACCCCTACGGCACCAACACCACCTCCCTCTACGTGTACTTCACCACCGACGAGGACACCAAGGTGACGTATACGGTCACGGCACCCGATACGAAGTACTCGGATTTCACCGCCACCGCCTACCAGGCTAAGGAATACCAGACCTCCCATGAATTCAGCGTGCTCGGGCTCATTCCGAACACGAAGAACAAGATCATCTTCACCCTCACCAACAAAGCCGGAACCTCCGTCACGAAAACCCTCACCTACACGATGGGAGCCCTGCTCGGAAGCGAAGAAATCCAAGTGAAACAGACTGCGACCAACACCTCCACCAAACTGGGAGACGGCCTCTACGCGATTCTTGGCAACGACTCCGACGGTCAGGACTTCATGTTCTACTACGACAACAACGGCATTCTCCGCGGAGAGATCCCGATTCTGTACTACCGCTCGCACCGCCTGCTGTTCCGCAACGACATCATGTACATGAGCGTCTCCACCCGCGACATCGTGGGCATGAACAGGCTCGGCCAGATCGTGAAGTGGTACAGCACCGGCGACGACTACCTTCTCCACCACGATTACGGCATGGACTCCGACGGCAACCTCGTCGTGCTCGCCACGAACGTAACCAAGAACACGATTCAGGATGCCATCATCAAAATCGACGGCGACACCGGTAAGGTGACTGAGCTGGTGGACATGGGCGACCTGTACTCCTCATATAAGGACTCCACGGAGTTCGCCACCATGGGAACCACATCGTCAAGCACCACCGATGACACCTCGCGCAACTTCGATCCCGACTCCTCCTCCACCAAGAAGGACTGGATCCACCTCAACACCATCCAGCTGCTCGACGATGGTTCCGCCATCATCAGTTCACGCGAGACCTCCACCATCATCAAGCTCAACGATCTCGAGACGAATCCGAGCATCAATTACATGATCGGAGAATCAACCTTCTGGAGCGGAACCGACTTCTCGAAATACTTGTTGAAGAAAGACACCTCCGATGGCGACTGGCCCTCCACGGGCGGCCAGCACTCGGTGACGTACGAAACCGACGACAGTCTCGACGACGGCCAGTACTACCTCTACATGTTCAACAACAACTACGGTTCCTCGAACACCCGCTCCGACTACTCCTGGACCGACAACGTCTCCGGAATCCAAACCACCTACAAGAGCGGAACGAACTCCTACTACTACAAGTATCTCGTCGACGAAAACGCGGGGACATACAAGCTGGTGAAATCGTTCAAGGTGCCGTACTCCTCCATCGTCTCCAGCGCCCAGGAATACTCGGACGGAACCACCGTCATAGACTCGGGTATGCAGGGAATCTGGGGCGTCTACAGCTCCGATGGCACGCTGATACAGCAGTACAAGATGAAGGTGCTGAAGAACATCATCTACCGTGTCTACAAGTACGATTTCAAAGGGTTCTACTTCGCCAAGTAGGGTTAGCCGAACTCGGCGATCGCCTTGAGGAAATCCTCGCCGTATTCGGCACACTTTTTCGGCCCCACACCGTCGAGGTCGAGCAGCTCCTCCTCAGAAGAGGGACGCACGGCCGCCATCTGAGCAAGTACCTTGTTGGGGAAAACCATGTAGGCCGGTATTTTCTTCGCACTCGAGAGAGAGAAACGCAGCTTCCGCAAACGTTCAAAGAGTTCGGCATCGACGGGCTGATCCTCGGAATCGCCCGCGCCGTCGGCGGAGACGCCGTTGCCAAACGCACTTCCGCCGCCATAGGTCTGCGTCTGACCGTTCCGAAGCGCGCTTCCTTTCGCTTTCGACCATGAGGAACCGTGCCGCCGCGACCCGCTGCGGGTGTCGGCCTTCATCTTCATGCTGAAGGAATCCGAGGAAACCTGCCGGTAGAGCGGCCCCAGCCCCACTGTGGGGTAACGGCCTCCACTGGAAAAGAGGTACTCACGCGAGATCAGTTGGGAAATGACGTCCCGCACGAATCGATCGTTATGATCCGACAGCGCGCCGAATTCTGCGAGCCCGGTCAGCCCAGTACTTTCCAGCTCCTGTGCACCCGAGCCGCGCAGCACTTGGACGATTTTGCTTGTTCCGAAACCGTAATCGAATTTCCGCGAGATGGCGGCAACGCAGCGGCAGACGGTGCGCGCCTCTTCGGTGACATCAACGATGAGGGAGCCATCGGCCACGCAGTTGCTGCAGCGTCCGCACGTTCCGGTGACACCTGTGACCCCTGAAAGTTTGCGTTTTCCCCTCGGCATATCGAACGTTTCGAAGGTATCGAACGTATCCGTTTCGGCAACGTCCTCGCTTCCGGACGAGTTCTCGCTTTCGTCCGCAACACCATCTTCGGCCGTACCGTCGTCTTCGGCCACGTTCTCGCCGAAGTACTCCAGGATCACGTTGCGCAGGCATTGGGTAGTCATGCAGTAGGCGTGCATGGACTCCAGCAGGCTGCGGCGATGCTGCCGTACCGTCTCCAGCTCTTCGGGGGTGAGCTGATCGTTGCCACCGGTTTCGATGAAGTGGCGGCTGGTGTTGAAGTCGCCCTCCATCCACAGCAGGATGCACTGGGCCGATTTGCCATCGCGCCCGGCACGCCCGGCCTCCTGGTAGTACGCCTCGATGTTTTCGGGTGCGTTGTGGTGGATCACCCAGCGCACGTCGGGTTTGTCGATGCCCATGCCGAAGGCGTTGGTCGCCACGATGACGCGGGTCCGATCGGCGATGAAGGAGTCCTGCGCCTCCGAGCGTTCCTCTGCCGCCATGCCGCCGTGGTAGGACAGGGCGCTCACTCCGGCTCCCTGCAGCTCCTCGCACACTTCTTCGGTGGCAGCGCGCGTCGAGCAGTAGATGATTCCGGATTCCTCCGCGTGGTTGACAGCCCAGTTGACGATCCACTCCACGCGCTCGGCCTTGGAGGAGCTACGTATCACATTCCACGTGAGGTTGGGGCGGTCGAAGGTCGTCATCACCTTGCGCGGATTTTGGAGTTGCAGACGTTCCGCGATGTCCTCGCGGGCCTTGGGAGTGGCCGTGGCGGTGAAGGCCGCGACGACTGGCCTGTGCGGCAGACGTCCGATGAATTGCGGAATCTCGAGATAGGCGGGACGGAAATCCTGTCCCCACTGCGACACGCAATGGGCCTCGTCCACCGCCACGAAGGGCAGGGGCACCTTGTTGCAGGCGAAGTCGAGAAATCGTGGATTATTGAGGCGTTCCGGGGCGACGTACAGAATGCGGTAGCGCCCTTGGGCGGCATCCTGAAGCACCTGGAGCTCCTCATCGTAGCCCATGGAGGAATTCACGAAGGCCGCAGGAATGTGGGCACGCGACAGGCTGTCCACCTGATCCTTCATGAGGGAAATCAGAGGGGTGATGACCAGCGTGAGGCCGCGGAACATCAGTGCCGGCAACTCGTAGCAGAGCGACTTGCCCGCTCCGGTGGGAAGGACTCCCACCACGTCACGACCATCAAGGACCGCGGAGATGAGCTCTTCCTGACCGCTGCGGAACTTCTCGAATCCAAAGACATCATGCAGCGCCTGATGCATGACCGCCAGCTTTTGTTCCTCTCGGCTACGCGGCGCAGACTCTTGGCTCACAGCTTCGCTTTGCTTCTCCATCTCACCCATCGTCCACTCTTCTCACGTGTTCTCTGAACCCATCAGTGTACTCACAAAACCAGTGTCGCAGGAAGAGGCGAAGTTAGAGGGAAACAACCTCAGGGAACACGAGAGCAGCGGCTTTCTCGACCAGCAGCCCCATGGCCAGCCCCTTATCGCGCGTTCGCCCGCCCGCTTACAGCACGTGGGCGAGGAAGTCCTTGAACCTGTCCTCCTTCGGGTGGTCGATGATATCGGAAGTGCCCGATTCCACCACCACGCCGCCGTCGATGAAAACGACCTGATCGGCGACCTCACGTGCGAAACCGATCTCGTGGGTGACGACGACCATGGTCATGCCGCCATCGGCCAGCGACCGCATCACGGCGAGGACCTCACCGACGAGTTCGGGGTCGAGCGCGGACGTCGGCTCGTCGAAGAGCATGATCTCGGGGCGCATGGCCAACGCGCGCGCAATCGCGACGCGCTGCTGCTGGCCGCCGGACAGCTGCGAAGGATAGTGGTCCATGCGGTCCGCCAGGCCCACGCGCTTGAGCTCGGCGATGGCACGCTCACGCGCCTCAGCCTTGTTCAGCCCCTGCACATGCACCGGGGCCTCCATGACGTTCTGCAACGCGGTCATGTGCGGGAACAGATTGAAGCGCTGGAACACCATACCCAGCTTCTCGCGCTGGCGGGCGATCTCCTTTTCATCCAGTTCCTGCAGCCGGTCCTGCCCATTGCGGGTGACATGCTTGTAGCCGATCAGCTCGCCATCGACGAGAATCTCTCCGCCCGAAAGGGTCTCCAACTGGTTGATGAGACGCAGCAGTGTCGATTTTCCGGAGCCGGAGGGCCCCAGGATGACCGTGACCGTGCCGGGTTCAACGGTGAGGTTGACGCCCTTGAGCACGTGTAGTCCACCGAAGGCCTTGTGCGCCTCCTTGATCTCGATGGCGGGGACATGCGCAGTCTGAGTCCCCGCCTGCGTCGCCTGCCCAACCTGCGCGTCGTGCGCCGCACCCGTGTCCACGGTCCCGGCAGCATTCGTCGTCTGTTCGTTCATTGTGGTCTCCTCGCTTGCATTGGGCTCACTCATGCGTTCAATCCCGTCATCATGGTTTCGTTGTACTTCTTCACGTTGTCTTTTTCCTTGGAATCCAGTTTCCTGTTAGACGGAGAGACAGGTCCGTCGGCACTGCCGAGGGGACGCTGTTCGAAGCCCTTGCCGAAGTGCTTCTCCAGCCGCGACTGCAGCACCATGAGCACCGTCGTGATCACCAGGTACCAGATGCACGCCACCAGCAGCAGCGGAATCGGCTTATAGATACGATTCGCAATCGCATCCGTCGCATACTGCAATTCCAAAGAGAAGGGGACGGCCATGACGAGGGAGGTGGTCTTGAGCATGCCGATCGTCTCGTTGCCCACCGGGGGAACGATGATCCGCATCGCCTGCGGCAGCACGATCCGACGCATGATCAACGAACCACGCATCCCCAACGCCTTCGCCGCCTCGCCCTGGCCCGTATCCACCGCCTCAATCCCCGCACGCACGATCTCCGCCAAATACGCCGACTCATTCAACGCCAAACCAAGAATCGCGGCGACGGTTGCAGTGAGGACGGTCCG
>JALCQC010000010.1 GCA_022650895.1 Bifidobacteriaceae bacterium
GCACAGCTCGATTTCAGCGCACATGTGGACTGGAAGGCGGAGGAGAAGTTCCTCAAGGTTGATCTTCCATTGGCGCTGCAGCCGAACAACGCACAGTACGAGTGCCAATACGGTCTCGTGGAGCGCCCCGTTATCAAGAACACCGCCAGTGACGAAGCAAAGTACGAATCCTGCACGCATCGTTTCCTCCGTGTGGCCGATGCCGATTACGCGGTAGGAATTGCCAACGCCTCGACCTATGGATCGGATGCCAGCGAGATTCCCGCCGACCTCCCTCACGGTCGTGGACAGGGAACGCTCGTTCGACTCTCGCTTCTGACTGCTCCCCAGTTCCCTGACCCCCGCACCGATATCGGTGAGCACGACTTCGCCTGGAGTGTGGTGACAGGGCAGGATGTGGCAGGAACCCTGACAGTGGCCTGCGATCTCAATGCACCCGTTCTGGATTCCATTCCGGATATCGCTCCGCTTGTCAGTCTGGACAACGTTGAGGGGACACCGGTCATCGACTGGATCAAGACCGCCGACGATGGGTCAGGTGACCTCGTCGTTCGTCTTTATGAAGCTGCCGGTGGCCGTGCTACGGCGACGTTGCAGGTTGACACCGATCTCTCGGGCGCCACGGTTCGTGAAACCGACGTCCTTGAGCGCAATGAACTTAATCCCGATGAACCTTCCGCACTCCGTCTCGACGGAGAGAGGAAGGAAGTCGCAGCCCAGGGTGCCCGTGTTGAGTTGGGACCTTTCCAGCTCGCCACCCTGAGACTGCACCGTTAATTGTGGTTCGCGAATTCACGTTCCATTGAAAGGAGAAATCCCAATGAAGGGAATTGCAAAGAAGGCGGCCGTGGTGTTTTGCTCGGTCGCAACCGTCACCTCGATGGCGGCCTGCGGAAACAGTGGGGGTAACTCTACTGCTTCTTCGGACGGTAAGCTCAGCGGTGAGATTACCTTCCAGACCTGGAATCTCAAGAACGACAAGTACACCCCGTACTTCAATGATCTCATTGATGCTTTCGAGAAAGACAATCCAGGAACCACCATCAAGTGGGTTGACCAGCCGTCTGATGGCTATCCTGACAAGCTCAGCGCGGATGCTGCGGCAGGAACCCTGCCGGATGTCACGGACATGGGCCCCAACCAGGCGTATTCCTTGGCGAAGGCCGGAGCCCTTCTCAATATCTCCGCGGAAGACCCTTCCGCGAAGGATAATTACATCGAGTCCGCATGGAATGGCGTCACCTTCAAGGGCGACGGCATGGATACCGGTGCCTACGGCCTGCCGTGGTACCTCAACACAGGCCCCACGTTCTTCAACAAGTCTGTTCTGACCAAGTGCGGTATCGACACAGAAAAGCTACCCGATACGTACGATGGACTCTTCAAGCTGTCGGACACAATGAAGAAGAACTGCTCCGGTACCTCTCTCATGGCCAAGCTGCCGACCATCGAGAACTTCGGTGAATACGGTGTTCAGCTGATGAACGACGATCAGACGAAGTACACCTTCAACAGCAAGAAGGGTGTGGAGTTCGTTCAGCACTACATCGATATGTACAAGAATGGAACCCTGGACGGAAATGCTCTCAATGCCGACTGGACCGGTGAGACTGACGCTTTCAAGCAGGGCAGCGTCGCCACCGTGATCGGAAGCCTTTACTCCATCGGCGACTTCAAAGAGAACGCCAAGGACGTTTATGACAACCTTGGTCTCACCAAGCGCATTGCCAACACCTCCGGTCATATCTACATGGAGATGCTCGCCATCAACGCCCAGACCAAGAATAAGGATCTCGCACTGGCATTTGCTAAGTACGTGACCAACAAGGAGAATCAGGTTGCCTTCGATAAGAAGGCCAACGTGTTCCCCTCCTCTGTGGATTCACAGACTGATGCCTTCTTCAACCCCACCGGTGACACCCTTGAGGATGAGGGCATGAGGTTGACTGCCAAGGAAATCGAGAATGGGCACATCTGGACTCCTCCGCAGTTCTCCGACGCACTTGACGTGCCGAACCTCCGCGAGCAGATCGCACTTGCCGTTCAAGGCAAGCAGACCGCTCAGCAAGCGCTCGACAAGGTCGTCAAGGACGCCAATGATAGGTTGGTGCAATGAAATGACGTCGATGTCGAAAGACGCCACCGTGGCAGAGGTCGAAGCCAATGCTTCGGCCCCTGCCGGGGTTTCCTCTTCCCGCAAAGGTGCCAAAGGCGGGAAGCGCAACAAGCATGACGCTTCAGAAGTCAGTAAAGATCGCAAGATCGCGAGTAACGGTTCCCTCGCTCCCTGGCTTTTTCTTCTCCCTGCCATGGTGGTCGTTATTGTATTTTTCATCATTCCGTTCTTCAACACGCTTCGGTTGTCCTTCACCAACGCAACGCTGTTGAATCCCGGCCACTTCATTGGTCTTGACAACTTTAGGAAGATGTTCGAAGACGACCACGTCAAGACAGCATTGCTGAACTCTTCCCTCTACGTGGTGTGCATTGTGCCATGCATGGTGTTCTTCCCGCTCATCCTTGCAGCCCTTGTCTCTGGCAAGGGAAAGATCATGGGGTTTTTCCGGACCTCGTTCTACATGCCCGTCGTCGTCTCTACCGTCATTGTTGGTCTCATCTGGACGAACCTGCTCGATGACCGCGGATTGATCAATTCGATCTTCAAGTCGTTCCATTGGATCACCAAATCCATCCCCTTCCTCACCGACCGATGGCTCTTGCTTTTCAGCGCCATGATCGTGACCATCTGGACGGGCTTGGGCTATTACATGGTGATTTATTTGTCTGCGCTCGCCAATGTGGATCCATCCCTGTACGAGGCTGCGGAACTTGATGGCTGCGGTCCTATCAGTCGCTTCTTCCATGTGACCATGCCAGGCGTCCGCTCCACCATGGTGCTCATCATGCTGTTGAGCTCGATAGCGGCCTTCAGAGTCTTCAACGAGGTCTATGTCCTCACGGGAGGAACCGCCGGCGTTGGAGGCCAGGATATGACGATGTCCATCTTGATCAAGCGCGAAGGTACCGGACTCCAGGCGAGAACGGGCTACACAGGTGCCATCTCCATGCTGATGTTCGTCATTCTGGGCACGCTCATCGCTATTGAGTACATCATTCAGAGGAAGGCAGATAAAGATGCATAAGTCATCGATCACCGCTGGAAAGGTAGTCCAGTACATCTTCCTTGTTCTCTTCTTCATCGTTCTGGTCGGCCCGATCGTGTGGCAGATCGCCTTGGCATTCAAGGGTCCGAACGACAATATTTATGCCGTTCCTCCCTACTTCCTTCCCAAGGATTTCACCTGGGGAAATTTCACCAAGGCTTTGGCCACCATCCCCGTTCTCAGATATGTGCTGAACTCGGCGATCGTCGCGCTCATCTCGGTGTGCGGAAACGTCATCGGCGCTTCTTTCGCCGGTTATGCGCTGGCCCGTCTTAAGTTCAAGGGCAAGGGACTGGCCACCATGGTGGTCTTCGCCGCCATGATGATTCCCGTCGAGACGGTCATTATCTCCCAGTTCCTCATCATCAGGGACATGGATCTGCAGAACACGCTTCTGGCAGCTGCACTTCCCGGTCTCATCCAGCCGATCAACATCATGCTGATGATGAATGCCTTCCGTGGCATTCCTGACGAAATGGAGGAAGCCGCAAAGGTTGATGGAGCAAACGTGTGGCAGCGCTTCTTCAACATCTGCGTTCCTCAGGTCAAAGGCACCACGACCGTCGTCGCCATCTTCTCCTTCGTGGGAGCGTGGAACGACTTCCTGTGGCCTCTGATTGTGTTGGGCGACGATTCCCAGTACACGTTGACCGTTGGTTTGAATAAGTTGCGCGGAACCTTCTATTCGGATCCCCGACTCATCGCCGCGGGCACGGTTCTCGCCCTCATCCCAATCGTCATCTTCTTCCTGATCTTCCAACGCTACTTCTTCAGGGGCGTTGAAGCAGGCGGCATCAAAGGTTAGGTGTTATCACTATGCGCTTCGGAGTCAACTACACTCCTTCAAAACACTGGTTCCATTCATGGCTCGATCCTCAATGGGATTCCGTCAAAGCCGATATGGAGGCCATTGCAGGGCTCGGGCTTGACCATGTGAGGATCTTTCCTCTGTGGCCGATCCTTCAGCCCAACAGGACCTTCATCAACCGCAAGGGTGTGGCCGACGTGCGACGCATGGTCGACATCGCCGCAGCGGCAGGTCTTGACAGCTATGTCGACGTCATCCAAGGACACATGTCGAGTTTCGACTTCGTGCCTTCATGGCTGGTGTCATGGCATAAAGCCAGCATGTTTTCCGACAAGGAGGCAGTTGAGGCCGAAGCCACATTGACTTCTGAACTGTACGAGGCCCTTTCCGGAGAGCCGCGGTTTAAGGGACTTACTTTCGGCAACGAATGCAACCAGTTTGCCGACAAGTCCCACCCGCGCCGGATGTACGCCACGAGTAACGACATCACCACATGGCTGGAGGCTCTGGAATCTCCGATTGCCGCGGAGGCTCACGAGAGTGGAAGGGTGCTGCTTCACAGCGAGAACGACGCTGTGTGGTATGTGGATGGGCATCCCTTCCTGCCCACGCACGCGGCGAACCAGGGTGACGTGACGTCCATTCACTCGTGGGTGTTCAACGGCACCGCTCAGCATTACGGTTCACTGTCGCAGGAGAGCGTGCGTCATGCCGAGTACCTTGTTGAGCTTTCCAAAGCGTTCGCGCACGATCCGCAGCGGCCGGTGTGGCTTCAGGAGATTGGCGCTCCGGGCAATGTCGTGGACCCCGTAGACGCTCCGGAATTCTGTGAACAATCCCTTGATCACGTCCTTGACTGCTCGAATCTCTATGGAGTCACATGGTGGTGTTCGCACGATGTGGATTCCTCTATGGCGGATTTCCCGCCTTTCGAACACGATCTCGGACTCTTCGACCAGTCCGGTGCCCTCAAGCCCATCGGCAAGAGGTTCTCTGAAATTGTTCGTGCCGCCGCCCATCGTGTCGATGCTGCGCAGCGCACGCAGGCCATCGTCATTCCCGTCGATGAGAAGGAGACGCCGATCTTGCGCGCGGCCAGCGCGCCGGGAGGTTCCCTCTTTGAAGAGTGGATGGAGCGCAGCGCTCGGGGAGAGCGTCCCACGTTCGTCACTTCTCGCGCGGCGCGCGATCCCGCACTCCTTGAGGCGCGTGGCATCACGGAGTGCATCACTGTGGAATTGCGCGCGGGAACTGCCTACAACGTGGTTTCCGACCCCTCCCTTGAGGATGCAATAGCAGGCTGATCTTGCAGCATTCAAGGACAGTGGAAAACGGAAATGAGACGAGGAGACGACACGTGACGAGTGAAAGCACCATGATCGACGAACTGATGGGTTCGCTGAGCTTCACCGAGAAGGTGGGTCAGCTCAATCAACGCTTGCTTGGATGGAAGGCCGTGGAACGCCGCGGAGGCACGCTCGTCGTTACCGACGATCTCAAGAAAGAGATCGACCGGTGGGGAGGCCTCGGCCTTCTCTACGGTCTCTTCCGTGCGGATCCGTGGTCGGGGCGTTCCTGGAGCGATGGCATTCCTCCGCAAGAACGCGGAGAGGCCGCCCAGCTGGTGCAGGACACGGTTCGTGAACGTGGCAACAGCCACATTGGCGTGCTGCTCAGCGAAGAGGCTCCACATGGGCACCAGGCGCTGGGGGGCACCATTCTTCCCACCAACCTTGCTCTCGGTGCCACTTTCGATCCCGACCTCGTGCGTCGCACACAAGCCTCCGTGGCCTCCGAACTTTCCGCTTCGGGTGTTCACATTGCGCTCGTCTCAGGTCTTGACATCGCACGGGACCCACGCTGGGGCCGCTGCGAGGAATGCTTTGGCGAGGATCCCCTTCTTGCTGCGCAGATGTGCGAGGCAACTGTTCTGGGAATGCAAGGCAAGCATCAGGAACGCTTCGGCAAGGGCGGCGTCGCCGTCGTTCTCAAGCATCTGGCAGCTCAAGGTGAGGCAGTCGGAGGTCGCAACGGGCAATCCGCCATCATCGGAGACCGCGACCTGCGTCAGATCCACCTTCCCCCTGTCGCTGCCGGAGTGAAGGCCGGCGTGTGGGGGTTCATGGCGGCCTACAACGACATCGACGGCACTCCCTGTTGTGCGAATCCATGGCTTCTCAAAACCTATCTGCGCGACGAACTCGGATTTGACGGGGCCATCATGGCGGATGGTCTCGCTGTTGACCGTCTTGAGGAGATGACGGGTTCCATACCTGCTGCCGGACGGGCAGCCCTGCTTTCGGGCGTGGATATTTCCCTGTGGGATGAGGGCTTCACACAGCTCACCCGTTTCGCTGACGACCCGGCGGTCTGCTCGGCCGTCGATGCAGCCGTGCGTAAGGTACTCACTCTCAAACAGCGTTTCGGACTTCTTGGGAACGGCTCCTCTGAAAACGACATCTCAGAAAAGGCCGTCTCGGAAAATGCTGACGAGACTTCCGCTCAGCTGCTCCACGCCATGGAAAACACCCGTGAACTGGCACGACGGTGCGCTCGCGAGTCCCTTGTGGTGCTTCAAGGCGAGCCGGCGGCACAGTTCAGGTGTGCTGATTCGACGAACGCCTCGATCCTTGTGACGGGCCCCTTCGCTCAGGACTCTTCCTGCTTCTTAGGTGATTACACCGCTCCGCTGTGCTCAGTTGATGCTGTTTCCGTCACTGACGAACTCCGCACTCGTTTGGGGGAGAAAGCACATATCGTCAGTAAACCGGCAACCGACATCAAGGAGTTGACTGACTGGGATCTCAGGAGCTTTGATGTGGTGATAGCCGTTCTTGGGGGAACCAGCGAACGGCGCTATACCGATTCCTTCGATAGCAACGGTGCGGCGCTGGCCGTGGCGGAAAGGGGAGCGACCGGAGGTGAGGGCGTCGACCTCAGTGACATTGACCTACCGTGGGGACAGGGCACCTTCATCCATGATCTCAGCAAGGAGACTCAGAGCCCCGTCATCAGCGTTGTTGTGTCAGGACGTGCTCACGTGCTCACACCAGTCCTCGAATCTTCCGACGCAGTGGTGTGGGCCGGCTATCCAGGTCAGTTTGCTGCAGGGGCGATTGTCGACGCTCTCCAAGGGCTCCAGCCAATGACGGGAAGAATGCCGGTGACACTGCCGGGCGCGGCCGGTGCGATACCGGTGCGCTACAACGATCGTCAGAGTGCCGACAACGTCTATAAGGACACCTCTTCTCCGGTGCTGCGTCCCTTTGGTTTCTCGGGCAAGAGCGACACAGTGAAAAGTATCGAGGTCAAAAAAGGAAAGGCCTCCCTCGAGGTCACTCTTCGTGGCAGTTTCTCCGTGCCGCCTCTTCTTTTCGCCCAGTGCATCGACGGAGTCCACATACCGCGGCGGAGTGAACTCGTGGGTATCGGTGTGAGCGGTACCACACAAACGAATGCTGTCACTTGGACGATTCCCCTCTCCCGCTTTGTGGGAGAAAAGGGCAGTGCGAGAGTGACGTTTTTCTCTGAAGAGTGCCACAGCGAAGACATTAAAATCGGTGATGGCTCATCCACTTACCTTGGTTCCCTCCATACGGAAGATCCCAGTGAAATGGAGTGAGGAGAGATATAAGATAATAAAGTTAGCTCGATAGATAATCTCTTAATTCAAAACTTTCGTCTTCGACGTTAAGTAATGAAAAACTCGTAAGTATAAAGAAGCAGGTAGCGTAAGTGACGGCGGATAATTCATCGCAGACGGCGCAGGAAGGGGACAACCTCCCCAGTCCTGCCGCCCCTGTGCGTAAAAATAAGTCTGCGTCAATTAAAAAGTTACCTCGCGTCAGTCTCAAGGATATTGCTCAGGATTTGGGCATCTCGCCAACGGCTGCGTCATTTGCCATCAACGATAAGCCAGGCGTCTCGGAAGAGACGAAGAAAAAGGTGAAGGAAGCCGCCTCTCGTTTGGGATGGAGTCCAATCTATGCGGCACAGGCCCTGAGTTCCTCAAAAACCATGACAATTGGTTTCGCTCCGTCTCAGGTGCGGACTAACTTTCAAAATGAAAGCTTCATGCTGCATTTCATGGCTGGCATCCACGATTCCCTAAGCCATGAGCGCTACGGACTTCTTTTCCGACCGAGTTCCTCGATGGCGGAAGAGCTCAACATTTACAAGGATTGGGCGCGCCGGCGCCGTGTTGACGGGGTCATTCTCACCGATCTGAGGGCCAATGATCCACGCCCCCAACTGCTCGCCGAACTGGGCGTTCCCGCGGTGCTGGCCGGCGGCCCCGATCCCCACGATTTTGTGCCTTCCCTCTCCATCGACGATTCAAAAACCATGGAAATGATCCTCGATCATCTGGTGAAAATGGGGCATCGCCGCATTGCCTATCTCGCCGGTGATGCGGAACTGGACTACAGCCGCATCCGCGCTCAGGTGCTGCGGGACTATGCGCAACGTCATCAACTGGAGTCGGTGAGCATCCATTACACGAACTTTGACGCCAACGTCGCCACCACGCTGACGTCTTCCATCCTGTCGACGGCGGAACCCCCCACAGCCCTCATCTATGAGAATGAGATTATGGCGGCTTGGAGTCTGAGAGCTCTTGAGAAAATGCGTTTCACTGATTCCCGGGCAATTTTCTCGCAGACCGGCGAAGAGCGTGAGCTCCCACCATGGGAAAGACTGCCTGCCATCGTCAGCTTTGAGGACAGCTTCATTTGCACCACCACTTTCCCTACACTTACTGCAGTTCATCGTGATGCCATGGAATACGGGCAAAAGGTGGCGAATTTGCTCCTGAAGGTGCTGAAGAACGAAAAGGTAGAGGGAAATCGTAAGATTCTGCCGCCGCGTCTCATTGTGAGAGAAAGCACGTCCATGGTGCGTCCGTAGGTTCGGTGTTGATGGGCGTGATCTGCTCGGAGAGGTGATTCATCGTGCGGCGCGGTGCGCCTATAGATGCGCTTCCTCCCGCCGTTCCGCAGAAACTGTGCAGGATGCCAGTCGTGCTGCCGGTTGCCAGAAAACCCTGATAATGTCACTTGCAGCAGAGTAATGAGTGCCACAGCACTTCAAGGAGGGGCATATGGCGGACGAATTCAAGAATGATCAGGCATCACCATCTGCGTCTGGGGTTCCTCTCGGAACCACGAACGCAGCAGCGAGGCAACGTACTTCTTCAAACGCTTCATCGTCTGTCCCGTCCACTGCTCCGAAATCGTACAGCACGAGTCGGCCCGTCATGGGCGCGGCGTCGGCCAGTAACAACGGAGCGGCCTCAACGGCCTCATCGACCCCCTCATCCCAAGACGCTCAATCGGCCCATGGCGAGAACCCAAACTCCATAGGGCGCAAGGAACGTCGTGGTCGGCTCTCCACAGAGTCTCCCTCGGTGGCAGTGCCAAAGGCCCGTCGCATGAAGCTCTCACTCACCAAGGTTGACCCATGGAGCGTGGCGAAAGTTTCCTTCCTGCTCTCCATCGCTGCCGGCATCATCCAGATCGTCGCGGTCGGCATTGTGTGGTGGCTTCTCTCGGAAGTCGGCATCTTCGATAAGGTGAACACCGTCATCTCCCAGACGGGCCTCGCATCGGGCGGCCTTGACGTCAGCTCGTTCCTTGGCTTCGGCCAGGTCATCAGCTGGGTCACCATCTTCGCTGTTTTCGAGGTTGTCCTTGTGGTGATCATCGCCACCATCGGCGCCTTCCTTTACAACGTGGTGAGTGCGCTCGTGGGTGGCGTTCACGTCACGCTCGGAGATGACTGACCACACTTCGTCGCCACTTTCAGTGAATTCAGCTCAAAAGCCGCCTTTCGAATGAGGGCGGCTCTTTTCGTATCACGCTAAAGTTGAGGGGATACGGAAGAGATACGAGACAGTAGAGAGGCAATGCTGGAGATGGCAGGATTTCTGAGCTCATTCACACAACCGTTCTTGATGTCGGTTCTTCTGGGCGTTTTCGCGTCCATTCTGCTGACTCTGCCGATTCTGGCCGTGCTCTACCACCGTCGGAACCGTTTGGAATTCGGCACAGTCATGAGCGTCTATCTGGCAATTTTGTATGTTTTCGCTCTTGCGTTCTTCACCCTCTACCCGCTGCCTGATAATCCGACGCAGTATTGCGCTATGCATGACCTGCAGCCGCAGCTGAATCCGTTCGAATTCCTTATTGACATACGGAAGGCGGGTCTGAGTGCCCTTCTGCAGATCGGCATGAACGTGCTGTTCTTCCTACCGCTCGGTTTCATTTTGAAGCGCATGTTTCAGTGGCGGTGGTATGCGATCATTCCTATGGGCTTCGCGGTGTCACTGCTGATAGAGACGGCGCAGCTCACGGGGATTTTCGGCATCTATCCGTGTCCCTACCGGCTTTTCGACGTCGATGACCTCATTTGGAACACTGTGGGTACCATTGTCGGCATGTGGCTGGCGGGGCTGTGGAATCGCATTGATCCACCGGAGGCGGTTTCTCGGGCAGTGGTGACACGACCGGGACTCGTTCGCCGCATCGTCGCCTTCACCATCGATTCATTGCTGGTGGCTCTCGTCTCCACCATTGTGTCCATTCCCTTTGTCTCCTTCATCCAGAACGAGGGGGCGCAGCAGAATGTCGTGACGGCGATCACTGCGGTGGTCTTCATCTGCGCACAGGGAATCTTGCCATGGCTGCATGGAGGTCAGACACTCGCCGGCCGCTTCGTCAACATGACTTTCGAAACGAAGCAGCGCACCGGCGCCATGAGGATGGTCTTCTATATCGTGCGTCTCGCCGTACTCTACTGCGTCACCATGTGGGCGCAAGGCGGCTGGTATCTCGCTGCCATTGCGGTTCTGTTGGTGTTCTGGTTGGTGAAGCGCTGCATGCCGTACGACCTCATTGCGGGAGCGGAATATCCGGCGCCGATGATGGGCCCAGCTGCTACGCAGGTAGCAGCGAGCTTGGGGTCACTGTCACGAACCGAGAAGGACTCCCAGGAGCAATCCCACTAAAGGTGACAAGAGCAGGGACGGCGTGAGGAAAGACGCCGTGCGCAGGTGCGATGCGCGCAGGGGAAATGCGTCGCGCAGGGACGCCGCAGCTCTTCACGTGGAGGAGCGCAGCTTGTGCGTGAATTTTTTGATGGCGCGCCGGGGTTGTGAAAAACGTCGTGACGCATAGGTCTCCGCCTTTTGCGCACGGCGTTTTTTGCTGCCGTAATAACGGGGTTCACGTGCTTTTCTGGAAGAGGCTTTCGCGAGGGCCTTCTTCTGCTCGTTGTTTTTCTTTTCGAGACGTTGGTTGGCGCGGCGCTCCACCGAGGCGGGATCGAGTTTCAGACCGAAGATGAGGCTCTGCCGCATGGATTCATAGTCGAGGTTTGAGAAAAACGCCATCGACTGCATGATCATGTACCGCTTCAAGGAGGGGTATCGGGTGAGGATGTAGTCTTCTCTGTCTTCCACGGCCTTGGACCAGTCGGAAATGAGACTTGGCGCGATCTGGCCCATGAGGGAACCCGAGCGCAGGCGGTAGTGGTACAGCGTCTGCGGCAGGCGCACCACCTTCTGTGACTCACCGAGAATGTTGCAGATGCGGGCGAGATCCTCGATCTTGCGGCCGACGGGGAACGTGAGATTCTGTTCGCGGTAGATGGAAGCCTTGGCGACGAAGGTCCACAGGTAGCCAGCGATGTCGGAGTGCAGCTGCTGGCGGAGTGCGTCAGTGGGGCTGAGAACTTGGATGCCGTCGTATTCGTTGTGTGCATATGACGACTTGATGGAGGCGCCGGTCACGTTGATGGTGTCGAATTTGAACATGACCACATCGGCGTCGAAATTGCTCATCGCCTCCATGCAGCGTTCGATGAGGTCGAGTTCCATGGTGTCATCAGGGTCGAAGAAGTAGATGTAGTCGCCGGTGGCCGAATACAGTCCGGTGTTGCGGGCGGCGGCGACTCCGCCGTTATCCTGGCGGACAATGCGAATCCGTGAGTCTCTTTTCGCCCAGCCGGTGGCGATGTCCAAGGAGTCGTCGGTGGAGCCATCGTCCACCACCACAATCTCGACGTTGCCGTACGTTTGCTCAACCGCGCAGCGAAGGCTTGTATCGAGGAAGTCATGGACGTTGTAAACCGGCATGACGATGCTGACAAGTGGTTCGAGCATCATTCGTTGCGCCTTTCTGTGGTGGATCGGAGAATTCAACTCCCTGATTTTCATTCTAACGAGAGGGCTTTATTGCGCCTTCATCCGAACGGAGGAAATGGCTTGTCGCAGGTGGCACTAGTTTAGAGTTGTACCGGTAAGTATTGCAGCCGCAGCGTCGGTTCAACGGCGTTGTGCGGCGTTCAGTGGGGAACGAGGTTCAATGCGATATCGCAATGTTGGCAAGGCTGGGATAAAGGTTTCAGAAATAGCGGTGGGAAGCTGGATGACGCAGCTGCAGGACACGGAGGAGATCGAACGCGCCACCTCCGTCATTCGGACGGCGTATGAGAAAGGCGTGAATTTCTTCGATTGCGCTGATGCCTACAGCGGGGGCGATGCCGAGAAGTTCCTGGGGCAGGTGTTGAAGGATTACAGGCGTTCCTCCCTCGTCGTCTCCTCGAAGGTCTTCTTCCCGACGGGTGAGTCTGTGAACGAGCGTGGGCTGTCGCGCAAACACATCTTTGAAAATTGCGAGCGGTCTCTTCGCAATCTCAATATGGACTATCTGGATCTGTACTATTGCCACCGCTTTGACGAGTCGACCCCGATGGAGGAGACCCTGCAGGCCATGTCTGATCTGGTGGCGCAGGGAAAGATCTTGTATTACGGCGTGAGCGAGGAGTGGAGCGCGGCGCGTATCGAGCGTGCGGAACGCATCATTGAGGAGCGTGGTCTGTACCCGCTGACCGTGATACAACCCCAGTACAACATGATGGATCGCTATATCGAGCACGAACTGGTGGAGGTGTGCGATCGGTATGGCATTGGCATCACGCCGTTCTCGCCGCTTGCTCAGGGTCTTCTGACCGGCAAATACCGCAAAGGTGCGCCGCTTCCGGAGGGGTCGCGGGCAACCTATCAGGAGGATCATCAGATCAACGATATGTTGACGGGCGAGAACCTCGATATGGTCGCACAGCTGAGCGGTGTCGCCGATGAACTCGGCCTCACCATGCCGGTCCTGGCGCTGGCGTGGATCCTGAGGCTGCCGACCATCAGCTCCGTGATCACAGGTGCCTCGAAGGTGCGTCAGCTGGAGTCCAACATCGCCGCCAGTGGCGTGGAGATCCCGCAGGACGCGTTGGAACGCATCGATGAGATTCTCGGTTTCAAACGCTTCGAACGCCATATAGGCTGACGCTTCGCGCCATAGCCGGCGGTGTTGGCCACTGCCTGTTATGATTCCTGGACATGATCCGCGGCATGACCTCCAGCCGTGTCCTTTGCCGTGATCAAATAGCTGTGTTCAACCCCGCTGCGAACTTTTTCGCGGTGGGGTTCTTTTCATGTGACCTTTTCACTAGACTTGTGCTCACCGCCACACCAAAACAGTAGGGAGAAGCCGTGGGCACACGAGAGAATGATGGTTTCGCCCTCACGGCGAAAACTCAGAAAGCTGAGTTTCAGAAGGAGCAATCACAGAAGGCGCAATCACAGAAAGCCGAGAATGCGGGAGAAAAAACCGGAGACGGCTTCCGCCACGATCCGCGCGCCATGGTGAAACTTCCACGCACCCGTCTGCTCCTTCTGTTCTTGGCTGCCATCGGAGCGCTGATGGGGTTGAATGCCGCGTTGGTGCGGTCGTCCCTTCCGGCGGTGGTCAGCAGGGCTCCTTTGGGCGATGGGCACGGTGCCTTGATGGTTTTTGGGTTCTTGGGCGGTGCCATCGGCCTTGAGCGAGCCGTCGCCTATGAGGCGGGAGCTTCCGCGCATCCGCGGTGGGGTTTCCTCGCTCCGACCTTTGCGGGGCTGGGTTCCCTTCTCTTGGTGCTGGAGGCCGTGCCATATGTTTCACGTGAAACATCCTTCGCGCCCTTCGCCATGATGGCCCGCAATCCTCAGACACTTCCCGGTGCGGCATGGACTCTTTCGATGCTGGCCCTGACCGCGATCTACGTGGGTGTGTGGCACCGGCAACAGTCGGTGGCTGTGATGATTCAGCTACTCGGCTCCGTTCTCGGTGCGTTCGGTGTGGCGCTGTGGGCCCGCGGAATAGACGCGCAGATTCTGGCTCCGTGGTGGATGGCGTACTTGGTGCTCACCATCGTGGGTGAACGCATCGAGTTGGCCCGCGTGGCTTTCATCGCGCACCATGTGGAGTGGTCGATCTTCTTCTCTTCCCTCGCTCTTGCGGTGTCGTTGGCGGTGTGCATGGTTGCGCCCACCGTCGGCTACCCGGTGATGGGTGTGGCGTTGGGAGCGATGCTGCTTTTGGCGATCACTCACGACACGGCCCGCAAAACCTTCAAAATCAAAGGTGTTACCGGTTTCATGGGGACCTGCATGCTCGTCGGCTATGCCTGGGCGCTTCTAGCGGCGGCCATCTGGATCTTCTCGCCGACTGGTTTTTCGGGGTATTGGCGTGATCTCGCCCTTCATGCGCTGGCCATCGGGTTCGTGATGTCGATGGTGGCGGCGCACGCCTCCATGATCGTTCCGTCCATCACCCGCAGGCCAATGCGGTATCGCCCGGTTCTGTGGGTCGGATGGGCGGTGATGCAGTTGGGGCTTCTCGTCAGATTGATGGGGACGACTCGTGGGATCACATCGCTCTGGCAGTGGGGTGACGCCATCAGCGTCGTCGGCATGCTGACCATGATGATAACGGTAGCTGCCCTGAATGTTTACCGCTCTCCCGCCCGGATTCAGGCGAAGGAATCATGACGCGCACGTCAGCGCGGAAGCCTTCGCAGAAACGAAGTCTGCGTGGGCGGTGGTCCGACGATCGCTTCACCCTCGCATGGATGTTCGTCGCTGTGGTGGCATGTGCGTGCGCGCTTCTGAAGCCGCACTTTCTGCCGCAGCCGGTATGGATGCCGATCCATGCGGTGGCGCTGGGGGTGGTGTCCAACGGGATATTCCAATGGTCATGGTTCTTCTCTCGCGGTGTGCTGCATTTTCCGTTGGAGGGTGCCGTCCGCTATGCCGCTTTCGCGAGGATCATCGTTCTCAACGCGGGAATCGTGGCGCTTTTCGTCGCCATGTGGCTGGGATCTGTTCCACTGTCCGTGGTTGCCACGGTTCTGATCTGCGGTGCCGGTCTCCAGCAGGGAGTGATGCTGGCGCGGGTCGCCCGCAGACATCGTGACAGCCGTTTCGTTCCCGTCGTTCACTATTACGTGGTGGCATTCGTCGCTTTCGTGCTGACGTGTGCGCTGGGCGCGGTCCTTTCTTACGAGATGATGGGAAGCAATGTTCCCGCGTGGTTGGTGGGTTCCGCAGATGGCATTGCGGTGGCGCATTCCGTTCTCGGAATCGGTGGCTGGGCGGGTATCACCATTCTGGGAACGATCGTGGTGCTGGGCCTTTCCATGCTCCATGCGCGCCAGAACGAGAAGACGTGGGCATGGGCTTCCGCCGTCCTGCCGCTTCTTGTGGCGGGGACGCTCATTGCCGGCATCGGCGCCCTTGCGGGGCTCGCTTGGATGGTGGGTGCGGGAACGCTTTTCTTTCTCGTTGCGGCCTCTGGCGGAGTCCTGTGGCCCTTATGGACGTCGTTTGGTCAACGCAGACGCAGCTCGCCGACCGCATGGACGCTGCTGGCGGGCGTGTGCTGGTTCATGCTTCTGCTGGCGGTGTTTGCTGTGAAATCAATGCTCGCCGGTTCGGTATCCCAGATTCGGGAGCTGATTGTCACACAGTTGGGAATCTTCATCGCCGCAGGTATTGGGCAGGTTTTTGTGGCATCACTGGAGTATCTGGTGCCGGTTGCGATCGGGGGTGGCCCCCGCATTCAGCGTCTCGGTGGAGAAACGGTTGCTTTCTGGTGGCCGCTCAGGCTTGGGCTGCGCAACGGTGCGCTCGTGATGTTCTTTGCGGTCCAGATTGCGGGTACGTCACAGAGTGGGCTGCAGACGGTACTTTTGGCCGCGATCTTGCTGTGTTATGCAGCGGAAGCGGTGGTGGTGGCGTATGGCGCTGTCCGACAGTTGAGGGCAAAAAATAGGGCGCGGCTGACGGAGAGTGCAGAACGGAAAGCAGTTGATGATGAAAAGTGATGGAGAAGAAGAATGACCAACCACGAACAGCCACGGGACTCTCGCCCGACGCCTGCCAGGAAAACCGAGAGTGACAAGAACTCGCACCCTGTGAAATCACGGTCTGAGGGAACGGAGACGAAAGGTCTCACTCTGCAACAGGGCTTTCAACTGTTGGCGGGAATTCTCATCGTGGTGGCACTTGTTGTCGCCTTCGTAATGTTTCGCCCTTCTGCGGCGCAGGATGCAACGACCACTGATTCCGCATCCTCTGCAGCCTCCGCCTCCGGTTCGGGATCTGGTTCTAGATCTGGATCGGGCTCAGCCGGTGAAAGCATTGAAGCCACCGGGAAGACGACCACTGCAAAAGTTGCGGTGGAGGGGATGTCCTTTACGCCGTCGGACATCAAGGTTCCCGCTGGCAACAAACTGGTCATCACCTTCACCAACACCGGTAACCAACGCCACGACCTTGTTCTCAGCAACGGCGCGAAGACCCCGACAATCGCTCCGGGTGACACGGCCACCTTGGAGGCCGGGGTCATCACCTCCAGCCTTGAGGGCTGGTGCTCCCTGCCTGGACACCGGCAGATGGGCATGAGCCTGACAATCACTATGACGGGAACGGGGGCCATGTCCGGTGATAGCGCTGGCGGCAGCTCCGGCAGCACTGGCTCTGACAGCATGGAGGGCATGGATATGGGCGACTCCGGTTCCGACTCAGACTCCACGAACGACGTGGATACTCCCACCATGGCGGCGCTGCAGAAGCAGGCGAAGAAGGAGAAGGCCTACGATGCGGAGCTCACCACCCTCGATAACAAGAAGGATCGCTATTACACGCTGACGGTCACCGAGGGAACGCAGACGCTTTCCGACGGTGTAACGCGGCAGGTGTGGACCTACAACAAGACCTCTCCCGCACCGACGCTGCACGGTCACGTCGGCGACACCTTCCATGTCACCTTGGTGAACAAGGGAACGATGGGGCATTCCATCGACTTCCATGCAGGGCAGAACAATCCTAAAACCGTGATGAAAACCATCGATCCCGGACAGTCGCTGGAATACGTCTTCACCGCCTCCCACGCAGGAATCTGGCTGTACCACTGCTCGACGATGCCGATGTCGAATCACATTGCCAATGGAATGTACGGGGCCGTGGTGATTGAGCCGAAGGGGCTCAGCGATGTGACGGCGCAGTATGTGCTGGTGCAAGGAGAGATGTACCTCGGCAAGAACGGGGGTGCTGCGGATGCGAACAAAGTGGCGTCTCTCATCCCCGACATCGTGACCTTCAACGGCCGCGCCTTCCAGTACGATGCCCATCCGCTCACGGCGCGCGCAGGGAAGAGAATTCGCATCTGGGTGCTGGACGCCGGGCCGAACGCGGCGCTTTCCTTCCACATCGTCGGAGCGCATTTCAACACCGTCTGGAAAGAGGGAGCCTATCTGTTGCGTGACAACGATTCTTCCGGCATGAGCTCGGGGGAGGCTGCCTCGCAGGCGTTGGGGCTGCAGCCCGCGGAGGGTGGCTTTGTGGAGCTCACCATTCCGGATGCCGGCAGCTATACCATGGTGAACCACATCATGAGTCTGGCGGAGAAAGGTGCGCACGGCACCCTGAAGGTGACGAAGTGAGTGTGGAAATGAGTTCAGAAATGAGTCCGGAAGAGAGCGGCATGATGCCGGCGGGTGACTTTCCCGACTTCCTGGAGGGAGACGCGGAGGAGGTGGCGCGTCGCCTACTGGGGTGTTACTTGATCCGCACCTTCGATCCCGCGGTGGAGTATCCTGCGGGACAGGGGCGCGAAGGGACGGTGTCACGTGTGGTCGTGCGGATCGTGGAAACCGAGGCCTACGACCAGAACGATCCCGCCTCCCACGCCTACCATGGAAAATCCGAACGCAACAAGGCACTTTTCGGTCCCGCCGGACACCTGTATGTGTATTTCACCTATGGAATGCACTATTGCGCGAACGTCACTTGCGGCGACGACGGTTTTGGGGCGGGAGCCTTGATTCGTGCCGTGGAACCGGTGGATGGGCAGAGTCGCGAAGTGCTTCTTGCCCGGCGCGGGCTGGCGGGTGCCACTGGAAAGAGGGCCGCGAACGCCACCAACGGGCCCGCCAAACTGTGCAAGGCCTTGGACATCGACAAGCGCTTGTATGCCCATGATCTGCGCCGGCCGCCGTTGCAACTGGTTTCCGGGAACCTCCTGCCTGGGGAAAAGGTGCAGGCAACTGAACGCATCGGGATTTCAAAGGCGGCGGAGGTGCTGCGCCGGTTCGTCATTGAGGGGAATCCGTATCTTTCGCGGTGAGATGGCGCATGTATATCCGCACGCGCATGCCTGCGCATAATAAAAGGGCGGCAGCCACTGATGATGACCACCGCCCTCCTCCACCAACCCATGGTTGGCAGTGAGGATGCGCTATGCCGCGCACCGTTTCCGCCCAGTCGACTGGAATTAGTTCTTTATGCGACTGACGAAGAATGAGACGACGGCGACGAGTATCACCGCTCCCACAATTGAAGGAATGATTGCCATTCCTGCAAGCGAGGGGCCCCAAGTGCCAAGGAGAGCCTGTCCCAAAGATGCGCCGACAAGGCCTGCCAGGATATTGCTGATCCAACCCATGGAGTGGCCCTTTGCCGTTATGGCGCCGGCGATGGCGCCGATGATGGCGCCTACAATCAAAACCCATAACCAATGCATGTGTCCTCCTTTTCGAAAAGGGTGCCACATTACACCCATTAGAACGATCCTTTCAGATCTGACGGGCCCGGGCAAGTTATGCCGAGAACTAAAAAAATGGACAACTTTTTTGCTTTCGTCGATTTAAGGAAATAACCGTTATCTGCGGGAAAATGACGAAGAGACACGGAAAGTGGTGACGGTTCCCATGAAAACGGCCATGAGAATACCCGTGAAGGTGCAGTGAAAGTGGGCTGAGAAAGCAAGAGCGTTCAGCCTTGCGGATGAGAGCGTTGAGCCCTTCCCTCGATACACTCGGAAGTATGGTGAGAACAAGTTCGAGCGCGCCCGCGATTGAGCTTACGGGAGTAAGCAAGTCATACGGGAGCCATGAAGCATTGAGCCAGATTGACGCCGTCATCAACCATGGAGAGATCTTCGGATTGGTGGGGCGCAACGGCGCAGGCAAAACGACATTGATGAAACTCATATTGGGGTTGTCGTCACCCACATCAGGAACGATCTCCATCAACGGATCAAGCAATGACGTCCAGCTCAACAGGGAACGCCGCTCCATCGGCTACTTGGTGGGTCAGAGCTACTTCGGTTCCATGAACGCCGTGGAGAATCTCAAATATTTCAGCAAACTCAAGGGAGTGAGCACACGCGGAGAGGTGAAGCGGGTGCTGCGACTGGTGGGGCTTGAAGGCGTAAAGACGCCGCTCAAGGGCTTCTCCATGGGCATGAAGCAGCGTTTCGGCATCGCTAATGCGCTGCTGGGAGGCCCGCAGCTCATCGTTCTGGACGAACCCATTAACGGCTTGGACCCGCAGGGAATCGCGGAGATGCGTGAGCTTTTCAAGTATCTCAACGAAAAGGAAGGCATCACCATCCTCATCTCCTCGCACCTGCTGAGCGAATTGGCACTCACGGCAACGAGCTTCGGCGTGATCCATGACGGCCGTCTGGTCGCCACACTCACACACTCGCAGCTGGAGCACCAGACCAAGGCGCAGCGGCTCGAAATCGTTACGAACGATAACCGCGCCGCCATGTCTCTGCTGAGGGAAAAGTTTGGCGTGCGTCCGGGCATGGACGACGGAACCATCGTGATCGACGAACGCGGCAACGGAAAGTCGGGTGCGAGCGATGGCAACAGCAGCATCGTCCCCGAACAGATCGCGGCGGCACTGGTGACGAATGGCTTCGAGCTGCGCGAACTGCACACACGGCGTCAGAGCCTGGAAGATTTCTACTTTTCCATTACGGGAGGTGAGCGTAATGCTTAACTATTGGAAAGCCGATGCCTACCGCATCGTGCGCTCACTGAGTTTCTGGGTGCTGACTCTGGCAGCGGTGGTGATGTACGCCGCCGGGATCTTCATTCTGAGCGGCCCGAGCTACTCTGTCGGCACCCACGCCAGCGTCATCGTCATGATTGGCGTCATGGCCTCCATTTTCACGGGCCTGGGCATCTACAACACCGTCTACAGCCAGGACATCAAGGCCGGAGCCATGCGCGTGGCGATCGGGCGGGGAACGGGTCGTACCCGCGTGGTCATCGCCAAGTTCCTGGAGATGGCGGTAGTCGCCGTTATCGCAGGAATCGTGCTGTATGTGGTGCTGCTGTATTTCCCGGCCATTTTCAGCATTCATGTGACGTCTGCGCTTTCGAGCACGGCGAGTGCGGCGGTGTGGCGGTTTGTGCTGGAGACCATCCTGTTCTCGGCGCTGGCCTCCATCATCAGCATGGCACGGCAGGAATCCGTCACGGCGACGGTGGTGTTCGTTCTGTTGGCCGCAGGCGTTGTGGATCAACTTCTGGGTCTGCTGCTCAGCATCGGCTTCATCAAGAACATGGTGGGAGATATCACTGGGTACCTGCCCCAATCTTTGGGAGCGACTGTGGGCGCGCAGTTCAGCGGTACGGGCGAGGGCGGCTTCTCGTACGTGGCGGTGTACGTGGGCTACATCGTGGTGTCGCTGGTGCTGTCATGCTGGGCTTTCCATCGCAAGGAACTGGACTTCTGATCTTTCCTGATGCGGACACAGGCACAGGCACAGACATGGCCGCAGCCGCGGACACAGATATAGATATAGATGCAGACGAGGCTCGGGGGAGCCGAGCCAGCAAGACGGAGGAATGAACAATGGCACGCAAATCTTCACTGCACGGATGGATCATCGCAGTCATCGTGGTGGTGGTCGTGGCGGCAGGCGCGATCTGGGCAAAGGGTTATTACGATGATCGCTACGCGTCACAGTCGTACTACGCACAGATTCCCGCCGATGAGTCCACGGAGATTCAGGGGCTCAAGGATCAGCATGGCAACGTGGTCGATAAAGGGCACGAATATAAACTGACGGCCTATGACAAGGACGGCACCGCCCGCGATCTCAGCGTCACGGTGTACACCAGCGATGCCAGCAAGCTCTATCAGCCCGGTACCTATCTCAAGATAGAGGCGAGCAAGCAGATTGTGACAGGGCAGGAAGTCATCGAGAAGTCGGCGATTCCGGCAGCTGCGCTCGCCAAGATCGAAGGCTGAAGCGGCATGATGGCGTTCTCGTTCCGCTAGAACGAGTGCGCAGAACGTACGGATAGAACGAACGTACAGAACGTACGAATAAGGGCTCGGATGTGGTTGGTGAGGTCTCTGACTTCATGACCGGATCCGGGCCCTTTTTGCGTGAAAAAGGAGCCGCACACAGGATTATTTATGGTGTCTACGCGTGTTTTTGCAGGGAAGAATCACCGAAAGCCGTATTTGTCGAGTCACACTTAAGAATCGTTTAAGGGCGTTTGTCCGTTTTCTCCCGGAAGGGCGGGAATAGGGGAGACGCCACCAAAATAAGACTCGGCGTCACTGCGCGCCCCTGAGGAGGATGCCCTGGCATGACTGCAACTTCCACACCTTCGTCGCCATCACGACGCCTGGAGTGGGTAGATGCCTTGAGAGGTCTCGGAATTCTCTTCGTCATCGTGGGGCACACCTCCCGCATTCCGCAGGTTACGCAATGGATCTACGCCTTCCACATGCCGTTGTTCTTCTGGCTTTCCGGCTACCTCTTTCACGCGCGCCCTCCCCGTCAGTTCATTCGCCGCAAGGTCTTCACGCTGCTGATTCCGTACCTGTTCTTCGGGGTGCTTGCATGGTTCTTCTGGGCGTTTTTCGAATATGATTATGGCGATCACGCCGATGACGTTGTGCCGGCACTTCAGAACCTTTTCATCGGTCGGGCGGGGAATGTCAACAATCCCGCCAATGCGCCGCTGTGGTTTCTGCTCTGCCTGTTCATGACCGAAATCGCGTTCCTCTTCCTTTTTCTCGGAGCGCGTACGGTGGCCAACGCGATGGCCGCGAGGAAGTATGGGGCGGACAATCCTGAGGCCGATCGTCTGGCGGAATGGCTGCGTTTGTCAATCATCGCAGCGGCTCCCATCGGTTCCGCTTTAGGAGGCGCCGCACTTATCCACGCAAAGTTCCAGCGGCTGCCTCTTACTCTCGACATTGTTCCGGTGGCCATTGCTTTCATGGGCTTGGGGTACCTCAGCAAGCAGGTTTCTCATCGCGTTGTAGCGTTCCCTGCGGTGGCTGATCGCGTTCGCGCAGTTGGTGCCATTATTACCGTGAACTGTCCGCTGTGGTTACGTAGAATCTGTGTCGGTATTGTTCTTCCGCTTGGAATTGGTGCCGTTGTCGGGGTGCAACTGCGCGTCCACGGCGTTCATGTGGACCTTGCCAACAACGTAATGCGCATCCCCTCCGTCGCCTACGCCGCCGCGGCAGTGATGATCTTTGCGGTGTACCTCGTCGCAAAGAATTTCTCGCCGAAATTCCTGCAGTATCTCGGAAGAGCCTCCATTGTGATTCTGGGCGTGCACGACGTGGTCAAGCACGAGGTGATCGAGGCGGTCGCTTCGGTAACCGATCTCTCCACCACGGAGGTACGCACCGCTCCTCTGTGGGTGGCCGTGATGTCGGCAGTCATTCTGGGCATCTCTGTTCTCCTCTACGAGCTTGTGGACAGGACAATGCCCTTCGTCATCGGCAAGCAGACGGTATCTGCCTGGAGACGTGACGGCCTGCGGACCGCACCCTCCCAGCCCCTTCCCAGCTATGGAATGCCCTTGGCGAACCAGATGCAGAGAATTTAGGGACGTGAGTAGCGGATAGGGAGTTTGCGGAAAGAAAGCACGAAGAAAAATACGCAGAAATGCGTAAAAATATGCAGAAGTACGCAGAAATGCAAAGAAAAAGGACACAGTATCCGGAAAGATGCACCGCATTCCTCTTCGCGGCGATTACGGTAGGGTTCGGGAGTCTTTTGAATCAGGCCAAAGGAGAGGAATCCGGATGAAGCATATGGTCACTCTGCCACAGGGAGCGGTGGTTCCCGCGCTGGGAATCGGCACTTGGCATACGGCGGAGACGACAATACCAAGGCAGCGTGTGCGGGAGTCGGCTGCCCTTCGTGCCGGCATTTCGTCTGGAATGCGTCTGATCGACACCGCGGAGATGTATTCGGATGGCGAGAGCGAACGGCTGGTGGGACAGGCGGTTGCCGCGGTGACGGCCCCCGTTGACAACCCCGTCATCAAACGCGGCTCCACGTTTCTCTCTCGTTCGGACCTGTTTCTTGTTTCCAAGGTGTACCCGTGGAATGCGGGTCGTGGCCACATTTTCGACAGCTGCAAGGCCAGCCTCAAGCGTTTGGGTACCGACTATCTGGATTTGTACCTGCTGCATTGGCGGGGTGCAGTGCCGCTTGCGGAGACCGTGGAGTGCATGGAAGAACTGGTGGAGCAAGGGCTGATTCGTGGCTGGGGCGTCTCCAATTTCGATGTCGCTGACATGGAAGAGCTGTGGAGCCTTCCCAACGGTGACCATTGCCAAGTGGATCAGGTGCTGTACCACGTGGCGTCGCGCGGCATCGAGTTCGCGCTGCAGCCATGGCTGACGCAACACGGTGTGGCCACGATGGCTTACTGCCCGCTTGCGCAGGGCGGTTTCCTCTCGACGAACGGACACTCGTTGTTCCACGATCCCACCATTGTCAGCATTGCCGCCGCACATCACGCGACTGCGGCACAGGTGTTGCTCGCGTGGGTGATTCGCAACGGCTCCACGATTGCCATGCCGATGAGTTCGACGGCCCGGCATACGCAGGAAAACGCGAAGGCCGACGAAGTGGAACTCACCAGCAGTGATCTGGCGGCCATCGACAAGGCCTTCCCCGCACCGACGCACAAGGTCGATCTCGATACCCAGTGAGCGGACACTGGCTCAGTGCTGCGGCGCGCGGCGAGCGCGCTGCCATACGTAGGTGGTGCGAACGCAATCGCAATCATAGAAAACTGGTGGCCCCGCACTCGTACCCGTTGTGCGGGCGTGGGCGCGAAGCCACCAGCAATGGAAATGGGAACCTGTCGTACTAGATCCTTTCGGGATCGTAAAAATCAGAAGGTAATGACCATACGACCCATGATCTTGCCACTGAGCATCTCATCGAAGATGTCGTTGATCTCCTCGAGTTTGCGGGGGTGGGTCTTGGGAACGACCTTGCCCTCCGCACCGAAGGCGAAGGCCTCTGCGAGATCTTGACGGGTGCCCACCAGAGAGCCGACGACCTTGATGCCATCGAGAACTAGACGCGGAATGTTGAGGTCCATGTCCTCCGACGGAAGGCCTACTGCTGACAGGCATCCACCGGCCCTCAGGCAGTAGACTGCGGAGTTGAAGGCCGAGCGGGCAACAGCGGTCACCACTGCGCCGTGAGCGCCGCCGATCTTCTCCTGCATGACCTCCGCCGCATCTTCCTTCGTGGGATTGATGCAGATATCTGCGCCGCATTCCTTGGCGAAATCGAGCTGCGCATCGTTGACATCCACTGCCACAACGTGCAGACCGAAGACGTTCTTGGCATACTGCAACGCAAGGTTTCCGAGGCCTCCCATGCCGTAGATGGCGAGCCACTGGCCAGGGCGAACCATGGCTTCCTTGATCGCCTTGTAGCAGGTGACGCCTGCACAGGTGATGGAGGATGCGGGGGCGCTCTCCAGGCCGTCGGGGACCTTGACGGAATAGTCTGCGGTGACGATGCATTCCTCCGCCATGCCACCGTCCGCGGTATAGCCCGCGTTCAGCACTGAACGACAGAGGGTCTCGCGTCCGCTGGTGCAATATTCACAGTGTCCGCAGCCCCGGTAGAACCACGCGACGCTGGCGCGATCACCAATCTTGAGTGTGGTGACGCCTGGCGCCACCTCCACCACCTCGCCAATGCCTTCGTGGCCCAAAATACGGCCTGTCTTGTCGCCGAAATCACCGTTCTTGACGTGGATGTCGGTGTGGCATACGCCACAGCAGATCATCTTGAGTCGAGCTTCGCCATGTTCCAATGGCCTCAGGGAACGGTCTTCGATCGCCACTCTGTGATCGGCCGTTGCTACTGCTGCTTTCATGTGCAAATCCTCCTTGATTTGTCGATAGAGCCTAGAAGAAAATTATCATAAATCTCTCGTTGACAGCTCTATATTTCGAAAGATAGTTCGATTATTTCGGCGTAGCAATTCCGTATTCGCATCCCTCGTTACGCGATCCAAGGAATTGCAGAGCGCGGCCGGATATTCGCGAATAATGTTGTTCCTGAAGCGTATCTGACAACGGACAACACTTGGCATCACACGGTGACATGACACCGTCATCGTCACCGTTGCCATACAACGACACGACATCACGTGAGGAGCGCAGATGACACAGCTTGGAAAAAGCGGAATCGATATTTATCCCTTGGCCCTGGGCGGCAACACCTTTGGCTGGACGAGCGACGAGAAGGAATCCGACGCCGTTCTCGACGCATATGTTGACGCTGGTGGCAACCTCATCGACACCGCCGACGTCTATTCGGCATGGGTGCCGGGGAATGCGGGCGGTGAATCGGAGATCATTCTTGGACGCTGGCTTGCAACGCGCGCCAACCGCAGCAAGGTTCTCATCGCCACAAAGGTGAGTCAGCACCCGCAATATCCTGGGCTTTCCGCAAAGAATATTGCCGCCGCTGCCGACGAGTCCTTGCTCCGGCTGGGCACCGACTACATCGACCTGTACTACGCTCATTTCGACGACGAGAAGACCCCTCTGGCCGAGACCGCGGAAGCCCTCGATGCATTGGTGAAGCAGGGCAAGGTTCGTGCCATCGGGTTGTCGAACTACTCCACCGACCGCCTCCGCGAGTATTTTGCCATTGCGCGGGAGAACGGTTTCACACTGCCAGTGGCGCTTGAGCCGCACTACAACCTGGTGACGCGCACCAACTACGAGCAGAATCTGCAGCAGATTGCCGAGGAAGAAAACCTGGCGGTGTTCCCGTACTATTCGCTGGCCTCTGGCTTCCTGACGGGCAAATACCGCACGGCCGACGATCTCAAGGGCCGCGCTCGCGGCGGTGACGTCAAGGGTTATATGAATGCGGACGGTCTGGCAGTGGTTGCCGAGCTGGATCGCATCGCGCAGGAACACGGTGTTGAGATCGCCACGGTTGCGTTGGCGTGGCTGCGCTCCCGCTCCCAGATCGCCGCTCCGATTGCGAGTGCGCGCACCCCCGAACAGTTGCCCGCGCTGGTGGCATCGACGACGCTGGAACTGTCGAAGGAAGATGTTGCGGCCCTCGACACGGTGTCGAGCAAGTTGATGAAGTAGAGCGGTGTGATGCGCTGAGCTGGATTGCGTGTGTAGTGAACTGTCGGCATGGGTGGGTTTGTGTGCGCACGTCGAGCTGCCACGCAATGCAGCTAGGCATGAAGTCAATTAGGTATGAAAAATCCCCGAGAACTATGAGGTTCTTGGGGATTTTTGTTGTTTGTGGAGCTAGCCGGGTTCGAACCGGCGACCCTCTGCTTGCAAAGCAGATGCGCTACCAGCTGCGCCATAGCCCCAAATGAATCTTTATAAACTGCGTGGGCCCAGGAAGACTTGAACTTCCGACCTCATCCTTATCAGGGATGCGCTCTAACCAACTGAGCTATGGGCCCATCACTGTGATTGGAAAATCACACAAACAGTTATGTTAAGGGTTATTGTTCCAATAGTCAATTCAGAGTGTCGAATAGACATTTAATGCGCAGTGCGTAACGTCTGCCCACCATCCGAAATACGCTCCACGCGCACCGAAATGCCTTGCCAATGCAGCCTTGGCCATGTTGGAATTGAATCATGACAAAATATATAGGAAACGAGCCGTCGGAAGTCGTCTACACCGCTGTGGCGAACGTCACGGGTGGGCGTACCGGCGAGGCTTATAGCACCGAACCAGACATGCATTTGAGCATGCGTTCCCCCAAGTCCATGGGTGGGGAAGGAGACGGTACCAACCCCGAGCAGCTGTTCGCAATGGGTTGGGGCGCCTGCTTCCAGGGAGCCCTTGGACTTGCCGCCAAAGAAATGCGTATGAGTGGACTGAAGGTTGCGAAATCCAAGGTCCGCGTCCACGTATCTTTCGGCCCTGAAGGCGAATCTTTCGCGCTGGCTGCCAAGATTGAGGTCGCGGTTCCGGGCTTCCCCTTGGAGGAAGTGCAGAAACTCGCGGACCGCACGCACGAGTTGTGCCCGTATTCCAAGGCGACGCGTGATAATGTGCCGGTTGAAGTGATTGCAGTCGACGCTCTCGTCTGAGTCGCTCGGCAGTAAATCATGCAGCAACCATGCAGTAGTCGTTGTGTAAGGGGAGGGGCTGCATCTGGCTTCTCCCCATTTTTGACACGTGGGTCAAGTACCATAAGGACGCGTGCGCAACCAGAAACGAAATCAGCCGGAACCCCCCGTTGAGATCGATTACGAGGGTTTGCATATGCTGGTGACGCGCAAGCCCATCAAGAACATGTATCTGCGGGTCAAGCCACCTGACGGTCATCTTGAGATCTCCGCTCCACTGCGAATGCGCACGAATACCATCGAAAAGTTCGTGGATTCTCGCCGCACATGGATTGACCAGATGCAGGAGCGCATGGTTCCCGTGAATCCGCTCAATCCCTCCGATACTCAGGAACGGCATTCTCTGGGGGATAATTGGCCTCCTGAGCGTCGGGCGGAGGCGAAGATCCGCATGACGGCACAGCTTTCGGAATTACTGCCGCGGTGGACGGCGACGGTGGGCCGCGCACCTACGGCAATCAGTCTGCGTCCCATGAAGACGAGGTGGGGCTCGTGCACGCCGCGGACTGGCCGCATTCGTCTCAATCTCGAATTGGCGGATATGCCCGAGCGCTTTCTTGAGTATGTTCTCGTGCATGAGCTCACGCACCTGCGGGCGTCGGGGCATGGGACTGAATTCCAGCGACTGATGTCGCAGTACCTGCCTCAGTGGAAAACCTTGCGTGCAGAATTGAACCACTACGTCATTTTGTGAGGCGCGAGGCTGCAGATAGTTGTGAGCGGAGCTTATTGGGGAGGTTTCCTTCTCCAGTTATCCACACCCCTTGATTTTTTATTTGTGTACGTGGATTTCTCGCTATGTTTGCAGTCATGACTTATGAAAATCCTTCCGCTGCGCCTCCGCCCGGGGTTTCAGGTACGCGCGCCAACAGTGGTGATGGCAGCGGTGATAACGATGGCGGCAGCAGTGGTGGCGTCAGTCGTATGAATGCCGGTGAAGGCGGGGTGAATACGGGGGTCATCCTAGATTTTGCTGATTATGGGAGATTGCGCCGAAACGGTCGTGTGGCGTTGCTGATTGCGGTTGTCGCGTCAGCGCTGTTCACTGGAGCGTCGGTCTTCGTCTTCGCTCATCCCGAGATTTTCGGGGTGCTGGTGCTCGCTGCCGGAGTGGCCGTGTTCGTGATGTTTCCGGTCTTTGTCGTTTCAACTGCTGCGGGAGTGATCGCAGCAACCGGCAGAGTCCGTGGGCATGGCGGTCTCACTGTCTTGCTGGTACTGGGGCTGGTGTGCTGTGCGGTGGTGGCATTAGTAGGTGTCGCCATTCTGGCTATTCTCATTCCGCTTCTCGTTCCCCTGTGATCTCTCGGTGGCACGCTCTTCCGGAGGTGATTTTCCGCGATAACCTTAAGAAAAACGAATGAGAGGAGCTCTCGTGGCAGAGGATCAAAAGCGTAGGCGGGCAGTGGTTACCGGTGCATCAAGCGGCATTGGGGAAGCGACGGTGCGTTCCCTTGTCTCGGATGGCTGGAGCGTCGTTGCTCTTGCACGGCGTGAGGAGCGATTGAAAGCCCTTTCCGAGGAGACCGGGTGCGAATACTTTGTCTGTGACGTCACGAGCGAGGACTCCACCGCTGCCGCCGTCGAGAAGCTGACAGCTGCCGGTCCTGTCGACGCTTTGGTGAATTGCGCAGGCGGTGCCTTGGGAACGGATCACGTGGACGTCGCCAAGATCGACGAATGGCGCTGGATGTATGAGACCAATGTGCTTGGCACTCTGCGCATCACCCAGAAACTACTGCCTGCCATCAAGGAACGCGAGGGTTCCGTCGTGGTCATTTCCTCCACGGCCGGCATCGAGACCTATCCCGGTGGTGGTGGCTACTGTGGCGTCAAGGCGGCAGAGAAGGCGCTCGCGCGAGCGCTGCGTTTGGAACAGGTGGGCGAGCCTGTGCGGGTGATCGACATCGCTCCGGGCCTGGTGAAGACGGCGGAATTCTCGCTGAACCGTCTGCACGGTGATCAGAAGGCGGCAGATGCCGTCTACGCCGGTGTTCCCAACCCGTTGACAGGAGAGGACATCGCAGAGGCGGTGCGCTGGGCCCTTGATCAACCCGCTGCCGTCGACATTGACGAGATGGTGGTTCGTCCCCGTGCGCAGGTTTCTTCCACGCAGGTTTACCGGACCGAGTAGAAGGGTGGTAGGCGGGTACCGCAGGAATGCTGCGCCCACCAAACATGGTCAAAGGCACTCATGAAATCACCGGTATTGCTGGAATCGCTAGCGGAATCAAATGAGGGGCGGAGCCCTTGCGGACTCCACCCCTCACTCTGCCAAACTCAATAATTCAAGAGTTCAGCAATTCAACGACTTGGATCACACCAAGTGCGAGTGCATGAACCATTGGAACTGTTCCAGAACCTGGACATGGTCCTGAACGATGTTCGAGCTGATAACGTCCAGCTCATCGAGTTCCTTGATGGCTTCACGATCTGCCTTGATGAGGGAATCATAATAGGTCACCAGCGCCTTGAGATAGTACTCAGTGGAAGCGCGACCCTTCGCTGCAAATGGTTCCCAAGTGCGTGAACGGACGATGCCGTCCGGCGTTCCCTCGGGACTTCCACCGAGTGCTGCGATACGCTCTGCAGTTTCATCTGCCTGATCACGGACTGCGTCGACCTGAGGATCAAGCATTTCGTGGACTGCGATGAAGTTGGGTCCTGTTACGTTCCAGTGGGCATGTTTCAGAATGAGCGCTGCCTCATTTTCGTTGTACAAGCGATCCTGAAGAATCGACACGACCTTTTCGGCCGTAGCTTCGTCGAGTCCTGGAACGGTGAATGGTGCTGACATCATCGTGCTCCTTTCTGTTATCGACCCGCGCCTTCCGTTTTTGTCTTCTGCGCGAATCTGCTTATAAGAGTACCTATGTTGCCTGTCAGTCACCAGAGCATTGGGTGGGAGTTTGGCATAGTGTCAGCAAGATGACAGAAGCCGTACTCTAGCCGTGCCCTACTTCGACACGCCAAAGGTGTCGTCGTCGGCATCATGCACGGTTTCGGTGGCATCTTCCGCCCTGCTGAGTTTCGTGCCGTTGAGAACGGGCAAAGGAACGCCGTCTTCGGAATCGTTGCGTTTGCGGATTTCCATGGTCTGGATGCGGCGGCCGTCGACGGCGGTAACCACCATGTCGTAGCCGGCCTCCTGATGGAGGATGTCACCGACCTTTGCCATGACGCCGGTGTGGGCGAGGAAGTAGCCGGCCACGGTTTCGTAGGGTCCGTCCTCCAGCTCGATTCCGGTCACGTCTGCGAAGTCCTCAATCGTCATGCCGCCATCAACGGTGGCCACGCCGTTGATGAAGGCGGAACCGTTCGCCGTGTCCATTTCAGGCAGGTCGTATTCGTCGCGGATATCGCCAATCAGCTCCTCCGTCATGTCTTCCAAAGTGACGATGCCATCGGTGCCGCCGTATTCGTCGATGACGATGGCGAGATGGATGCCCCTTTTGCGCAGAAGGCTCAGGGACGGCAGGAGGCGTGAGGTCCCGGGCAGGGAGATTCCTTCGCGGGTGACGTCGGCAACCGTGCGGGCGGTGCTGTCACGAACGTCCAAGAGGTCACGCACGTGGACGAATCCGAGGACGTCATCGAAGTCCTCGCCGATGACCGGGTAGCGCGAGTACGGCTTGTTGTGCACCTCTTCGGCCGCCTCTTGAATGGTCATGGAGCCTTCGAGGAAGGTGACGTCAGCGCGGGGACGCATCACTTCGGCGACGGTGGTTTCGGAAGCGTCGAAAACGTCATCCAGAATGACGCGCTCTTCCTGACCGATGCGGGTGTTGGTGGAGACGAGGACGCGGAGTTCGTCATCGCTGACTTCGGATTCGGTTTCATTCGGGTCAAAGCCCATGAGCCGTACGATTCCGTTGGTCGATTTGCCCAGCAGCCAGATGATGGGCTTGCAGATGGTGGCGAAAGTGTCGATGGCGGGGACCACGGCGCGGGCTATCTTCTCGGTCTGCTGCAGTGCGATGCGTTTTGGCACCAGCTCCGAGATCACGATGGAGAAGTAGGAGATCACGATGGTGAGAATGATGGTGGTGAGGACGTTGGCAAGGTTGGAAGGCATTCCCCAGCGCTCAAGAATCGGGATGATGTAGGGCGCAATCGACGAGGCACCGAACGATGCGGAAAGGAAACCTGTCAGCGTGATACCAATCTGGACTGCCGAAAGGAAGCGATTGGGATCATGCGCGACCTTTGCCACGCGGGCACCACGGACGTCTTCCTGTTCCATCTGCTCGATCTGCGAGCCGCGCAACGACACTAGCGCGAGCTCGGTGCCGGAGAAGACGGCTCCAATGAGCAGGAACACGAGGATCAGCAAAATATTCAGCCACAGTGACATATTTCAACGATACGTCATGAACTGTTGCGTTCGCCGGTGTTCATGTGGAATTCAGCGGTTACTGAACTTTTGCAGGCGCGGGAACTGCCCGCTCGCGCCCGCATGTGCAGCCGCCTACTCCTCGAAGGCACCTGCGATGGCCTGGTCCAGATCGGCGATCAAATCCTCGGCATCTTCCAGACCGATGGAAAGGCGCAGCAGATTGTCGCTCACGCCGTTGGCCTCGCGGTAGGCTGCTGGCACTTCGCGGTGCGTCACGCGCGCGGGATTCACGATCATGGAGCGAACGTCACCCACGTTGGGAATGTAGGTAAAGACTTTCACGCCCTCGACGACCTTGCGAATGTTGGACTCATCGCCGTCCAACAGGAACGAGAGCACCGTGCCCACGCCCTTGGGGAAGTACTTTGCGACCAGCTCATGCTGATCCGAATCCGGCAGCCCGGAGTAGTACACCTGTTTGACGTGTGGCAGCGACTCAAGATGATGCGCCACTTTCACGGCGTTGCTGACGGCCTTGTCCTCGCGCTCGCTCAGCGTATCGAGACCGAGCAGCTGCAGATAGGCGTTGAACGGGCTTTGCACCGCGCCAAAGGTGCGCACGTATTTGATCCGTACACGGCGGACGAAGGCCTCGCGCCCATATGCCTCACTGAAGCTGCGCCAGACGCCTTTCCGTTCGTCGCTCACCACGATGTCCTTTTCGGTGAACTGTGGGAATTTTCCGTTCGTCCAATCGAAATTGCCGGAGTCGATGACGACACCGCCCAGCGCGTCCCCGTGCCCGCTAATTCCCTTGGTGGTGGAGTGCACCACGATGTCGGCTCCGTGTTCGATGGGGCGGAAAAGATAGGGAGTGGGGAAGGTGTTGTCCACGATCAGGGGGATGCCGTGGCGATGCGCCACTTGGGCCAGTGCCTCGATGTCGGTGACTTCGGTGCTGGGGTTAGCAACCGATTCAGCGAAAATAGCCTTCGTCTCGTCGTTGATGGCGTCCTCGACCTCGGTGAGATCGTTGATGTTCTTGACGAAATTCGAGTGCACGCCAAAGTGGGGGAAGAAGCTTTCGAGGGCGTCCACTGAGGCGCCGTACAGATTTGTCGGCGCGATGATGTTGCCACCCATTTCGGCGGCGGCGAGAAGTGCGAACGAGACCGCCGCCATGCCGGTGGCTACGGCTACGGCTCCGATGCCACCCTCTAACTGGGCAAGGCGTTTTTCCAGGACGTCAATCGTCGGGTTGCCACATCGTGAGTAGGAGAACCCGTCAATCTCACCACTGGCAAGGCCGTCGGCCTGGCGTTCCGTCACCATGTCGAAGGCGGCGGAGGCATAGATCGGCACGTTTGCGGCGTTGGCGTGCTGCCGAGGGTCGTAGCCAGCGTGGATTCGTTGTGTATTGAAACCTGTCATGGGACTCCTTCGAAAAAAGCGCTCTTAGGCTAACATTCGCAGATGTGGTGTGCTATCGAGTTTCGCCGATTCTCGGCCGAAAAGGCCGCTCTCGCCATACTAAAAATTTATAGATCGCTCAAAACGTCTGAAATAAAAAGCCCGTTGCGGATCTCGTGACGACAATCCACAACGGGCCCTACGTCACCTCACACGGTGACGTCTACCGCGAGCGGGGTGTTTCCCGCCTCACATCATCCGGTGTTCTGCAGGCCTGCTGCAACACCTGAAACGGTGCAGAGAATGAGGTAGATGAAGTCGGCCGTCTGGCTCTTGCTCAACTCGTTCTTCGCATCGCGGCGGCGCAGAGACGCCAGTGCGCGCACCTGAGCGATGGAGAGCGCATCCACATACGGCGAGCGGATGCGGATGGCCTGACCCAGCACGTGACGGTGCTGCAGTGGCCATTCATCGCCAACGATCTGCAGGACCCATTTGCGGGTGAGCTGCATTTCGGTGAGGACTTTCTCGTTGAGGTCTTCGCGATCGGCCAGAGCGAGATACATCTTCGCGATGCGCTCGTCGGTCTTGGCGAGTGACATCTCGATGTTGTCGATGAAGGTGGAGAACAGCGGCCACTCTTCGTAGGCCTTCTGCATGGTCTCCAGGTCGCCGAACTTCTCGCAGGCGGTGCCGAGACCATACCATGCCGCGAGGTTGATGCGAGCCTGTGCCCACGAGAAGATCCACGGAATGGTGCGCAGATCGTCCAGTGACTTCGCTCCCAGACCGCGTTTTGCGGGGCGTGAACCGATTGGTAGCAAGCCGACCTCAGCCAGTGGCGTCACGGTGGAGAACCACGGGGTGAAATCATCGGTGTGGAGCAGGTCGAGGAAGCGCTCGTGTGCGGCATCGTCAATCTGCTGGGCCATGTCGGCGTACTTGCGGGTCATGTCCGTGTTGGTCTTCTCCACACTGGGTGCGGATTGGAGCAGCGTGGCCGCCGCGACGCTCTCGACGTGGCGCGTGGCCAGAATCGGGTTGCCGTAGCGGGCGAAGATGACCTCTCCCTGTTCGGTGAGCTTGAAGCGGCAGTTCACGGAGCCCTTCGGCTGAGCGAGCACTGCACGGTTTGCAGGGCCACCACCACGACCCACCGCGCCACCACGACCGTGGAAGAGCGTCAGATCGATGTCGTTCTTCTCTGCCCACTGCGCGATTTCCTCCTGCGCCTTGTGCAGAGCGAGGGTGGCGGAAGTCGGGCCGGCATCCTTGGACGAATCCGAGTAGCCGAGCATGACCTCCATCTTGCGGCCGTTTTCCTTCAGACGAGCCTGAACCTCCGGAATCTTGAGCATGCCGTCGAGAACATGGACGCAATTCTGCAGATCCTCAAGCTGTTCGAAGAGCGGAATCACATCGATGGTGGGAACGTCGGCAGGATCGGAGAAAGCGAGCCTGTTGAGTTCGTACACATCTTTGATGTGCTGCGCCGACTTGGTGAAGGAGATGATGTAACGGCGTGCCGCCTTCATCCCGTTGCGCTTCTGAATGGCGCCGAGCGCGCGGAAGGTGTCCAGCACTTCGATCGTCATCGGCTGGAGGTCGCCGCGTTCTCCGTGCAGACCGTGCTCGCGAATGTCTTCGAGCGCACGTTGGTGCACCAGCGAATGCTGACGGAACTCCATCTCGACCATGTGGAAGCCGAAGGTCTCGACCTGCCATATCAGTGTCTGGAGGGGACCGTAGGCGGAGCGCGTTGCTCCTGCCTGGACCAGCGAGTCCTGAACGGTACGCAGGTCAGCCAGGAATTCGTCGGCGTCCTTGTACATGAGGTCCGCGTTGCGCAGCAGTGTTGCGTGGATGCGATCAGCCAGCACCAACACCACAGCACGGTGCAGTTCGGACCGCGAGATCACGGCGGCCTTGTCGGTCAGCACCTCGCTCATTTCCTGCTGATGGCTCCACAGCAGCCGCAGCTCGCGCGACGGGGGTGTGGAACGTGAGTCGAGGGTAAGGTTGCGACCTACCTCGCGCGTGGCCTCCTCCAACTTGGTGAGCATGTGGGCATTGAACTTCGTCGCTACCTCGCGGCTCACCTTGGCGGTGACGTTCGGGTTGCCGTCGCGGTCGGAACCGATCCATGATCCTGGATGGAAGAAAGCAGGGCATGCCGGTTTGACGGTTCCCGCTTTGTCTCCCAACATCCAGTCGTCAAAGCGGCGGTACACCTTCGGCAGGGTGTCGAAAAGGGTGTTGTCGAAGATGTCGATGATGGTATCGGCCTCTTCAACAGGCGTCGGCTTTTTGGCGGCGATGGGCGAGGTGCGGAACAGGGCGTCGATCTCGTTGAGCATCTTGCGCTCGTTCTCGGCCAAGTCGGAGCCGCCCAGACGCGGACGCTCCTCCAACAGGTCGGCGATGCGGCGGATCTTGCCCTCGACTGCCTTGCGGCGTGCCTCGGTGGGGTGCGCGGTGAACACTGGATGGAATTCCAGTTTGTTCAGCAGCTCGGATGCCTTTGCAGGGCCCACTTCGTTGATGAGCGTCTTGTAGGCACCGGTCAGTTCGTTGACGGGGTCGGTGTCGGATTCCTTCGGCACTGCCTTCTCGCGGTTGCGCAGTGACGTCACCCGGTAGTTCTCCTCGGAAAGATTCGCGAGGTGGAAATACGTTGCGAAAGCACGGGCGATCTGCGTCACGTTCTCCACGGAGAGCGAGTCGATGAGCTTGACGGCATCCTCAAGGCCGTCATTGCCCGGATGTGGATCCTTGATGGCTCCGCCGGAACCTTCTGCACTCGCCTCGATCACCGATTCGCGCAGGGAGTTGAATTGCTTCAGGACTTCCGGATCGTATTCTCCCAGAACCGTTCTCAGCAGACGTAGGAACAAATCCATGTCGTGATTGAGACTATCTGGAATTCCCTGTTCCTCGGGACCGCGGGTCCCGGTGCCAGAGTTGACGATCGTCGCATCGGCGGCGGTGATTGATTGTTGTGATTCGGGCGTTGAATTCGTACTTTGCGATTTTTCTTGCGCCATAGAGTTTTGACCTCCTTGTCGCTCCCGTTGGTTGCCCGTCTACCGGCTTCTGCGGCTCCTCCGTAGTTGTGTGTGCCGGCCGTCCCAGGCCCAAAGCCATTGATTGCGACTGTCGAATGACATTCTAGTTACGGGTATGAGACCTTGTGTAACGAATACCTGACAGGTGGCTGTTTGGGAGCCGCATACTGGAATGGTGGATAAGTATGTGGATTTTCCCTGCCCGACAGGGTGAGTAAGGTGACAAACGCAGAGACTTTTGCCTATGAGAAGTTCGCAAAGCGTTGGCACGCGGTGAACGCGACGAGGAGGATGAAAGACATGTGGCATCCGTTTGCCCATTTGCGCGAGGTTCGGGAACAGAACGAGCATCCGCACGTCGTTCACGCCGACAGTGCCCGCGCTTCCGATTCAGCTCATGCTTCCGATTCGTCGGGCAATTCCCGTTCGTTGGGCGCTTCACGCTCGTCAGAAACCTCCCATCCATCAGGTGACGGACAGCCAGCAGCGGCCCGTTTGCCGCACAGCCACGCGATTCCCCTTGACATGGAGGACATCGTCAGGGATTACGACAAACCCATCGAAGAGGCTGGAATCGCCGCAAAATCAAGCGTCATCGTCCGTGTTGGTCAGATGGACTTGGCCGGCGGCACCGGAGGCTACCGTGTACGCGAGATGATGCACCGCATCTCCTATCCGCTCGGCGTCCACACGCGCGCCGACGTGAACCTCACGGACATCGAAGCTACCTGCACGGACGGTTCGCATCGCCTCACTGAAGTCGTGGACCTGCCGACCACGGGCGTGAACACGTGGCGCATCTGGCAGCTGGAGCATTTCACCGACTGGTTCAATGTCAAGCTCGGGCAGAACAGCGTGTACAGCAAGCATCCGCACGATATTTCCGACGGTCCGCTCACGGTTCGTACCGCGCACCGGAAGCTGGACGAGATCGAGCGCAAGAAGCCGCTGTATTCCCCAGCTTTCGCGGGTCTCGCGTCTGCCTTGGCCTGTGGCGCGTTCGTCTATTTGCTGGGTGGTGGCATCTATGACATCATCGGTGCCTTCATGGGTGCCGGTATCGGGCACTGGCTTCGCCGAAGGATGTTTGCGCACCGTCTGAACCAGTTTTTCGTCACCGGAATTTCCGTGGCGGTGGCGGCGTTGGTGTGCGTGGGAACGCTGCGGCTCATCGGCTTTCTCGACCCGAGTGCGCTGGAGCACGACACCGCTTACATCGGCGCGATGCTCTTCGTGATTCCCGGCTTTCCGCTTGTCACCGGGGGCTTGGATATCGCCAAGCTCGACTTCCCCTCCGGCTTACAACGTCTGGCCTACGCAACGTCGATCATCGTCGTCGCCACCCTCGCCGCGTGGGCGGTGGCACGGATGGTGCAGCTCAATCCGCAGGGTTTCCCCCCTCTCGGCCTCGATCCGTGGCTGAATGGAGCCTTGCGTTTCGTTGCCGCCTTCATTGGCGTGTGGGGATTCTCCGTCCTGTTCAACTCACCGCAGCGCATGGCCCTTGTCGCTGCGTTCATCGGTGCCATCGCGGATACGCTGCGCCTTGAGATTCAGGATTTCTGGAATGTTCCTCCCGAAGCCGCCGCCTTCCTTTGCGCGCTGGTGGCGGGATTGCTGGCCACTGCATGGCGTTCGGCGGTTCGCCACGGTGCGTTGCCGCCGTCGCTGGGATTTCCCCGCATCTGCCTGACGGTGCCGTCCATCGTCATCATGGTTCCCGGCCTTTACCTGTACCGCGCGGTTTTCTATCTCGGTCAATTCGACACCTTGAACGCGCTGAACTGGGGCTTCCGCGGCATCATGGTGATTCTGTGCCTACCGATCGGCCTCGCCTTCGCGCGCGTTCTCACCGATTCTCAGTGGCGCTACGACGTGTGATGAGCGTGCGCGGTATGCGGCATAAGTATGGCCTGTGATACGCAGCCGTGGTATGACGTTGTGACAGATATTTCTATGACAGGCAACTCATAACAGGGGAGTGGAAGAATGCGTTCCGAAGCATCGGCATCGTCATCATCTGAGTCAGTATCGTCGTTATCGGCAGCATCCGCGGCAACGGGCATTTCCACCGAGGAACTCGCTCGGTATTCGCACGTGTTTTCTTCATCGCGCACCAACAGTGTCGCCGCTGCTGCCGCCACCAATAACGGCGTTCTCAAGGCCGCCGTGGACTACCGAGGGCTGCGTTCCGTGCCGCAGCAGTTTTCCATCGAACTTGAGCAAGGGTCGATCACCGCGCAGAAACGTTCCGGCCGCTGCTGGATGTTCTCGGGTCTCAACGTGCTGCGATATGAGATGATTCATCGTTGGAATCTTAAGGATTTCGAGCTGTCCGAAAGCTTCCTTTTCTTCTACGACAAGCTGGAGAAATCCAATTACTTCTTGGAGGGCGTGCTCTCCACATTGGACGAGCCGGTCAACGGCCGGCTTTTTTCCTGGATAACGCAGGATGCCGCCACGGACGGCGGATTCTGGAGCATGTTCGCCAATCTGGTCGAGAAATATGGCATCGTACCGAAGGATGCTTGTCCGGAATCTGAGAATTCCAGTGATTCTGGGGTTTTCACGCAGTACTTGCAGACGCTGTTGCGCAAGGATGCACTCGCTCTGCGCACTGCCGCCACCGAAGGGAAACCCGTGGAGGAGGTGCGTGTTCTCAAGGCGCAGCAGATGGAGGCCGTATACCGATTGCTGGCGGTCAGCCTGGGGGAGCCCCCGCGCGTTTTCGATTTCGTCGCCCACGACAAGGACGGCAAGCTGCTGGAGGACCACGGCATCACACCCAAGGAGTTCTACAGCAAGTACATCGGCATGGATTTGCGCCGGTATGCTGCGCTGATTGATGCCCCGACCGCCGCCACCCCCTATGGCAAGCAGTACCGCTTGGCGCGCTCCGGCAACATGGCGGACCACGATGATTCCATCTTCGCCAACGTCGGCATGACGGTGATTCGCCGCGCGATCGTGGATCAGCTCAAGGACGGTCACCCTGTGTGGTTCGCCTGCGACTGCAGCAAGTACGAGTTGCGCAAGGAGGGGATTTTCGATCGTTCCACGGTGCGGGTTGAGAACCTCTTCGATGTCGATCTCAGCTTCGACAAGGGCCGTGCGCTCGAATACCGCGATGCCGAGGGTAATCACGCCATGACGATCATGGGGGTGAATCTGGATGCCTCGGGGCAGCCGGATCGTTGGAAAATCGAGAATAGCTGGGGCAAAGACGTCGGTAAGGACGGGTACTTCGTCGCGTCTGACGCGTGGATGGACGAATTCCTCTATGAGGCGATCATCGACCGTCGCTACCTCGACGCTGCCACCCTCGCTGTGCTCGACACCGAGCCCGTGGACCTTGAACCATGGACCCCTCTCTGCCTCATGAGCGACTAGGAATTAACGGCTAGTGGTGTACTGCTGAGCCACAGATCTTGGGCCACAGATTTTTGGTAGGTCTGCCGCAGACTTGGTAGATCTACCAAAGACATGGCGCATCTGACCCACAGATCTCGTACGTTTTGACACAATGGCGTGATGAACGGGGATCATTTCCATTTTGGAAGAGGTGGGAGGGGTGGTGATGGTGCCGTCTCGTGTGGTGATGAAAATCTTGTGGTGGCTGGGGTTACTTGGTTTTGCTCTTCCACTTACTGTGCCTGCCGGGCTGCTTCCGTATGCAGGACCTGTTGCGGTGACGAATAGTTTGGTGATGGACGTCCCCTCTCTTGTGGTGATTGCCGGCTGGATTCTTGGAATTGCCTGCTGGGTAGCTTGGCTCGTAATTGCTTGGGTTGTGCGCAGGCGCGCGGCGAAGGCAGCCGTTTCGAGTGAAGTGGCAGTGACGAGTTCGGGTGGACCGGTCTTTAAGCTCGCGGATCTTGCGTGTTTTGCGCTGGTTGCGCATGGGGTTTGCGGCGGTGGTCGTCGCTGCGAGTGTGCTGGTGAGTCTGGGGTATTTCGCTCTTTTCGCTGATCGTTACCATGTGCTGCGTCCGTCGAGCGCGGGCGGTTGCAGCGTTGTTGTCGAGGTGGATGGCGGCGCGTGGTTCGACACCTTCGGTAACGTGTATTTGATGAGGCCGGATTCACGCGTGCTGACGGATACCGGTGGTAGCTGGTCGGTCAGCAATAACTCAGTGGCGGATCCGATTGAAGAGGGTACGTGGTCGCTGCGCTGGGACCACAAAACCGCGAACCTGAGTATATGGGCCACGGACCGAATCTATGATTACTCTCCCAAGCCCATTGTGTGCCCCGAGTAATTGTCAACAGGGCCCTTGAGAGATGACATTGTCGAGATTGCGTTACCGAAGATCATTGTCATGTGTTGGCATTGTTCCAAAATGATGACTGTAGAAGTTTTTGATGCATTCATTGTGGTCAGCTTGAAATTGAACATTCTGGAATGTGGAACGCATAACCCCGGAGGGGGTGGTGATGGTGCCGTCTCGTGTGGTGATGAAAATCTTGTGGTGGCTAGGGTTGTGTGCTGTTGCTTTTTCTTTTGTGGTCTCTACTGGGCTGCTTCCGCATTTCAATCCTGCTGCTCCCAGCCCTGTTGTAATGACGGGTAGTTTGGTGATGGATGCCACGGCTCTTGTTGTGATTGCCAGTTGGGTCGTGGGAATCTTGTGTTGGGTGGTTTGGGGCATTGTTGCCTGGGTTGTGCGCAGGCGTGCGGCGAAGGCAGCCGTTTCGAGTGAAGTGGCTGCAACGAGCTCGGGTAGCGCGGCTGCGGCAAGTACAGGTAGCGCTCTTACGCCGAGTACTGTCGAGGAAGACGTTTCGGTCAACGCGTCCGCAGCGGGCTCGGTTCTTTTGGACAGCGCCTTGGTAGCAGGGTCTCTGAAGTCGTTAGTTTTGCGTGTTTTGCGCTGGTTGCGTGTGGGGTTTGCGGCGGTGGTCGTCGCCCTGAGCATGTTGATGAGTTTGCTGTGCCTGTCTATGTCTGATAACTACCATGTGCTGCGTCCGTCGAGTGCGGGCGGTTGCAGCATCGTCGTCTCGTATTCTGCGGGCTTATGGGACGCTGGCGGGTATGTGTATTTGATGAGGTCGGATTCACGAGCGCTGACGGATACCGGTGGTAGCTGGTCAGTTAGCAATGATCCGGGGTCGGATCCGATTGAGGAGGGTACGTGGTCGCTGCGCTGGAACCATGAAACCGCACAATTGAATATTTGGTCAACCGCCCCGATTGGTTATTTTGACTGGCCCAAGCCCATTGTGTGCCCCGAGTAATGCCAGAGAAAAGTACATCTGCCTGGCATTACTCGGATGACAACGCACGGAAGCATAGGGAAGTGCTGGGAGTGCAGGATTGCACGGATGCCCGTGCTCAACCCAAGATCTGCGAGGAGTCGCTTTTCAGCGCTGTCGCTTCAGTACTTCAGTACTTCAGTACTTCATGCCCATCGCGGAACGCACTTCGTCGAGGGTGGCCTCGGCTATTTCGTTGGCACGACGGTTGCCATCGTGCAGAATGTCGCGAATTGAATCCATGTCCTTCGCCAATTCGGCGCGGCGCTCGCGGTGGGGTGCCAAGAACTCGTTAACGGTCTCGATGACGTACTTTTTCAGAGCGCCTGCGCCTGCTGCACCAATTTCGGCGGCGATGTCTTCAGGCTCGCGCCCAGAGCAGAGTGCCGCGGTGGTGAGGAGCGCAGAAACTTGCGGGCGGTTGACGGGATCGTAGGTGATGGTGCGTTCGGAATCCGTCGGCGATTTCTTGATGAGCTTGGCGGTTTCCTCTGCGGTGGCACCCAGCATGATGGAATTGCCATACGATTTGCTCATCTTGCGGCCATCGAGGCCGGGAATCTCGGGAGCGTCGGAAAGAATGGCCGCAGGCTCCGGGAACACAGGATTCGTCGGTGCGTAGCGCTCGTTGAAACGGCGGGCAATGGTGCGCGTGATCTCAACGTGCGGAAGGTTGTCTTTGCCGATCGGCACGACGTTGGCCTTGCAGAAGAGGATGTCGCATGCCTGGTGAACGGGGTAGGTCAGCAGCAGTCCGGTCAGTGCGTGTCCGGAGGCTTCCATCTCGGACTTGACGGTGGGGTTGCGGTGCAGCTCGGCTTCTGTCACCAGCGAGAGGAAGGGCAGCAGCAGTTGGTTTTCCGCCGGTACGGCGGAATGCGTGAACATCATGGTTTTCTCGGGATCAATTCCGGCGGCCATGTAGTCCAGCACCATGTTGAGCACGTTGTCGCTGATGTGCTCGGTGGTGTCGCGATCGGTGATCACTTGGTAATCCGCGATGATGATATTGGTGTTGACGCCGCGGTTCTGCATTTCGACACGCCCCTTGATGGAGCCGAAATAGTGGCCCAGATGCAGGCGGCCGGTGGGGCGGTCGCCCGTCAGCATGCGGAACTCTCCCGGGTGGGTGTCTAGCTTCGCGAGAACTTCGTCAGAGCGCTTCTTCGCTGCGAGAAAACTGGCGTTCAGTTCATTTCCCGCCGCAGTGTATTTCTGATCGTGCGAAGTCATGTAAAAGTCCTTTTTATTGATCCCAATTATCGCTTTTATCGTAAAAGTCTGAGAAGACAACAGGGGTGGTGGTAGTCTCTTCAGTGGTGAACTAGCAAATATTCGTGTTGCCACAGAGCAACCAAGGACTGACGAAGGGGGTCGGATGGGCCGCGGACGTCAGAAGGCTAAGCAAACAAAAATCGCTCGTAAGCTCAAATACCTCACTACTGACACTGACTACGAGGAGCTCGCGAAAGAGTTGTCGAGTCAGGAAAAGTCAGCAGAACCGCAGACTGATGCATTTGCCGAGGTCGACAAGAAAATCCAGCATGAGCAAGAGCTGGATGAGTATGCCCAATGGGCTGCAGAGGCTGCCGCGAAGGCGGAGCAGAAGAAGCAGGTACGCAAGCCGATTCCGATTCCTGTTCCTTCGGCATTGAAGTCCAAGGCACGACCGGTGAATCCGTTGGCGAAGGTTGCAAAGGCAACTGTCAGCGCCGATTCGGCAGATGGCGATAGCGACGCCGCGAAGGCGGAGGACTCGGCTTCGGCCGCTCCTTCAAAGGCTAAGAAGGCCACGGCATCGAAGTCGGCAAAGGCAGCGAAAACGACCAAAGCAACGAAGGCAAGCAAGGCGACTACGGCCACCAAGACTGCTGGTTCGTCCAAGACTACCGCGAAAACTGCGTCGAAAACCGCTGTAAAGACTCCGAAGACCACTGCCGCGAAGTCGACCAAAAAGCCGAAGGCAAGCAAGTAAAACCACACAGGTAAAACTCGGCTCGCCGTGGTGCGCGCCGAGGCCTGCAATGGTTTACTCTGCCTGCTGGCTGTCGGTTTATGCCTCGATGGGCAGCAGCCGCGAGAGATCGTCTCTTTCTCCGACTGCGCTGATGTGACCCGCCGCCTTTTCCTGCGCCCATGTGGTGATGCCGCACGCCATGCGCATCCACACCCATGGCTCAAGTTCGATAACGTCCGGTGGCGTGAGGTTGTGCGGGTCGGAGGCGGGACCCTCCAGAATCTTGACGGCGGCATAGGGTGCCACGCGCACTTCCACGCCGGGACCGGGGGCCACCCGTTCCAGCACGTAGAGCGTGTAGCGCACGGCCATAGCCATGTTTTTTCGCGGGATCGCATTGCGTACGGGTTCGAGATTCGTCAGCGGTGCGTTCGCTTCCGTTTGCGCCTGTGTGGACACCATCTCACGCAGCAGGTTTCTGCACTCAAGAAAGTTCTGCCGCGCGCCTTCGATATCTCCGGATTTCAGAACTGCCATAACCCTCAGCCTAGCCGCTAGCCTAGTGCGCTGCGCGGAGCGAGGATAGAACAAACAGTTACAGGCACGGGAGAAACGTGCTCAGAGGGCGTCATCTTTCATGGAGGTCTTGTGTGCCGGCGTTCCACCAGTAGCCGGCGTGGTTGCTGACTCTCACATGGTCGACCATAATGGGAGTATGCACGAAATTTTGCTTCGTGCAGAGTTGAGCGTAGAGGAGTGGTTGCGTGCGTCGCCGCATGGTGCGGAAGGCGTGCGGGGCGCTCTGAGGCGGAGGCCCAGTAGTTTAAGATGCGCAGCCGGTAGCACGGCTGAAGACTGAGTTTCTGTCGGATACGCAGGAAACGTGTCCGCTCAACACAGCATCACAGAAAGAGCAAGATTGTGAGCGACAAAGTCATCACTCAACAGTTCAAAGATGAGATTATCGCAGCGCTGCGTTATTCCCGTGGCGTCACTCCCGAGGAAGCGGATGTCGCCGATGTCTACGTGGCGGCTTCGACCGCCGTGCGCAACCGTCTGGCTGACAAGTGGATCGAAACGCGTGAAGATACCCTTCGGGGCACCACCAAGGCCGTCGGTTATCTCAGTGCCGAGTTCCTTTTGGGAACCCAGCTTCCCAACGCCGTGCTCAATGCCGGTCTGACGGAGGAGTTCGACGCGGCCATCGCCGAGCTGGGCTTCGATCCTCGCGCAGTGGAAGACGCCGAATACGAGCCAGGACTGGGCAACGGCGGTCTCGGCCGCCTCGCCGCCTGCTTCGTCGATTCGTTGGCGACGTTGGCCGTTCCGGCAATCGGCTATGGAATTCGTTATGAGTACGGGATTTTCCGTCAGGAATTCGGCCAGGACGGTTCTCAGGTGGAGACACCGGACTACTGGCTGAAGAACGGCAACCCGTGGGAACAGGTCGATTACCGCCGCGAGCAGAAGGTCAGCTTCGGCGGAAAGGTCGTTGAGAAAGACGGAAAGCGCGTGTGGGAACCCGAGTGGTCAGTTCGCGCGCTTCCCTACGATTACTTGGTTCCAGGCTATGGTTCGGGCCGCGTGAATACGCTGCGTCTGTGGTCGGCGAAGGCGGAGGATGAATTCGATCTCCTCACCTTCAACAAGTCCGAGTACGACGAAGCCGTCAAGCGCCAGACCAGGGCCGAAAACATCTCCAAGGTTCTCTACCCCGAGGATTCCACCCTCGTTGGCAAGCAGCTGCGCCTTGAGCAGCAGTATTTCTTCACTGCGGCCTCGCTGGCGGACACCATTTCGCTGTTCTATCCAGGCGAGGAACACCCCGATCTCACCACGCTGCCGAGCAAGATCACGTTCCAGCTCAACGACACCCACCCGGTGATCGCCATCCCCGAGCTCATGCGCATCATGATCGACCAGTACGGCTATGACTGGTCCACCGCGTGGAACACCACCAAGCAGGTCTTCAACTACACCTGCCACACCCTGCTGCCCGAGGCACTCGAGGTATGGCCCGCGTCGCTGCTGGGCGGTCTGTTGCCACGTCACCTTGAGATCATCCAGAAGATCAGCGATATCGCCGCAGCCGACGAAGTCGAACGGGGCGCCAACGCCGCCACAGTGGACGCCATGCGCGTTCTCTCCAACGGCCACGACCCCCAGGTTCGCATGGCATATCTCGCAACGGTTGCCGGCGGACACGTCAACGGCGTTGCTCAGCTGCACTCCGACCTGCTGAAGGCCAGCGTCCTCAAGGACTTCGCCGACGTCTACCCCGACAAGTTCACCAACGTGACCAACGGTGTGACGCCTCGCCGCTTCGTGCGTCTGGCAAACCCGCGCCTCAGCAGCCTCATCACCGAGGGCCTGGGCACGGACACATGGCTGAACGATCTCGACAAGCTCTCGGGCCTCGAGAAGCTCGCTTCCGACGACGCCTTCGTGGATCGCTTCGCACAGGTCAAGAAGGCCAACAAGGCCGACTTCGCCGCATGGGCCAAGCAGAAGTATGGATACGAGATCGACCCGAACTCCATGTTCAACACCATGATCAAGCGTTTGCACGAGTACAAGCGCCAGTCCATGAAGATTCTGCAGGTCATCGCCCAGTACGCCGACATCAAGTCCGGGAAGATCGATGTGGACTCCGATGCCTTCGTACCGCGCACGGTCATCTTCGGTGCGAAGTCCGCTCCGGGCTATGCGCTTGCCAAGGAGACCATCAAGCTCATCAACAACGTGGCGCGCGTCATCAACAACGATCCGGACGTCAAGGGCAAGCTGCGCGTCGTGTTCCCGCCGAACTACAACGTGACGGTGGCTCAGCACATCATCCCCGCCACCGACCTTGACGAGCAGATCTCGCTGGCCGGCAAGGAGGCGTCGGGCACCTCCAACATGAAGTTCGCCCTCAACGGCTCACTCACCGTTGGCACGCTTGACGGCGCGAATGTTGAAATCCGCAACCGCGTGGGTGCCGACAACTTCTTCCTCTTCGGCATGGAGGTTTCCGAGGTCGAGGAGCTCGAAGCCGCAGGCTACAACCCCCGCAAGTACTACGAGGAGGATGCGCAGCTCAAGAACGCGATCGACATGATCGTGTCCGGCGTGTTCTCCGAGGGGCACAAGGGCGCGTTCTCCATGTTCACCGACGACCTTCTCCACCATGATCGCTTCATGGCACTCGCTGACTTCCGCGCCTACATGGACGTTCAGGCCGGCATCGAGGCACAGTTCAAGGACGGGCACGAGTGGGCACGCAAGGCGCTGCTCAACGTCTCGCGCTCCGGCTTCTTCAGCTCTGACCGCTCGATTCGTGATTACCTCGAGCGCGTATGGCACACGGAGGGACTGTCGGCTCGCTGAGTGCGGTAGGGCGGATTCTCGCCGGTCCCAGTAATGAATGAAAAGACGGTGGAAAGCGTTTTCGAGCGCTTTCCACCGTTCTTTATGGAGTCAGCCGGTCAGGGATTGGGAGAAGGCCGTAGCCGCGACCATGCGAGTGCGCAGGTGCGTGATTACGGGTGTGCGGCGGCCGCAGCGCCCTAGAGCCCGAGCCGCCAGCCTGCGATGTCGCTGACGTCGAAAGGCGCCTCGACGGATTTCCTGTAGATCTTTTCGTACATGGCCCTGCGTTGTGCGTTGTCGGCTTTCAGCATGTTTCTGCTGTTCTCCGCCACCGACTTGTGCGGATCCGGGAAGATGGGGTCAAGCACATGGACGACGTAGCGGGTGTGGTTGAACTCGTCGTTGTTCCGTTCGGGAATCCCAGTGTCGATGATTTCAGTGAAGCACGAGATTACGGGGACGCCGGCTTGGGCTGCGAAATCGTAGGCACCGTGCTTGCCGGGGCGCGGACGTCGGTAGTTGAACCACATCTCCTCTTCGGGGTAGATGAGGATGAAATGACCCTGCCTGAGTGTGGAGTCGATGATCTGCAGAAAGCGTCCGCTGAGATAGGCACGGTCCTTGGTGATGGGAATCGTGTCGAAATAGCGCATGAAATAGCCGATGAACCCCTTCATGGCGAGGTTCGTGTCCTGGCTGACAGCGAAGGTGCGGCGCTTGCCGGCCTTGCGCATGGTCGTAAGAACGGTCAGCACCTCGATGGGGTTGAAGTGGTTGGAGGTGACGATGGCGCCCGTTCGGATGCCCTTGAGCTTTTCGAGACCGATGTAGGTGGTCGAGGTGTTCATGCAGCGCGCGAACACATAGACCGCATGACGTGCGACCCAATTGTTGAACCGGTATCTGAAGGTGTGCATCGAATCAAGATGGTGACGCACATAGGTGATCTTTCCCGCTTTGTTGAGATGCGGGTCGCCCACCTCGACCTTCACATTGAGTTTGCCCTCCTCAACGGCTTTCTCGATGTTTCGGACCACCTGCCGCTTGCTGCCGCCGATGATCATAGGGTCACCCTCACACCGTTCCTGGCGAGCTTGCTGAAAGTCACGGGGTTTTGGGGGATCTGCGCGGCCTGCCTGATGAGTCCCTCCCGTTTCATGGCGTCCGAGAGCTTCTGATCCTGGGTGAAGCTGTTGAGGCCGTCGACGAGCTTGGAGTAGTAGGGGCTCCTCTCGGCATAATCCCAGAAGTAGTCCGCATTCGGCGCATCACGGTAGTTCCACGGCTTGCCGAAGAGGTTGTAGTGGATGATCTTGGGATCGTGCGTGAGCGCCTCGCCCTCGGCCATCATGGTGTTCCACTCCGGGCCGAGCTTGAGGATCCTGTCATGGCAGATGACGTTGAGATAGTCCTGATCCGCCGCGATGGACTGCACGTGGTAGGTGGTGAGGAGACCGCTGAAGAAGGACGCGAAATGCTGCTCCCGCAGCTCTCTGAGGTTCATCACGAGCACGCCTGAATTCACATAGTCGTGGACGGGGAATCCCAGCGCGTCGGTGACGTAGTCGGAGGTTTCCGGGTGCCCGGAGATGAAGTTGTCGTGCACCGCCGCGACAAGGTTGTCGTTGAGATCGAGGGCATAGAGCTCGGCGATGTCGGTAGTGATGACGGTGTCAGCATCGATGTAGAGCGCCTTGTCGAGCTGGGGGAACATCTCGGCGATGAAGAGACGGTAGTAGATGGTCATGGTGACGTAGTCGAAGCGCAGCTTGTTCTTGTCCGTCTGGACCGTTTTCAGGTGCTCCTGGTCGATGGGGAAGAACCTGATGTGGACAGTGTCCGTTGCCATGCTTTGCAGCCTCTGCCGGGTCTCCTCCGTCACGTCATGGTAGAGAACGGTGACGTCGTACAGGTTCCCTGCGCTCGCGTTTTCGATGAGGGATTCGAGCGAGACCGAAAGGTAGGGAGCGTAGCCGTCGTCCGTTGCGAAAAAGACGGGAATAACGTGTTGAGTCGTGGTGGTCACTGTGCGAGATCCATTTCTGTGAGAAGTGATTGATAACGGTTGAGAAGGTCGTCGTACTCGTGCAGTCCCAGTTCGGAGTGCACCTTTTCCACGTTCCAGGGCTTTACCGTCACGGTGTGGACGGTCGGCCAGAAGCGGAAGCTCGTGGTGAAGTGTTGGAAAACAGTGTCTGGCTGCAGCCTGTGCTGTTCGTTGAACCTCTCCGGCACGATTTTCTTGGCGGACGCCAGCTTGTTGAGGGCCGATTGATCGGGCATGAAGAGTTTTTTGCTGCTGCACAGGTCCCTGCACTTGCGAAACAGCTCGGTCCGCTTGATCTCCGCCATGTTCAACAGCAGGAGTCCGGAGTTGAGGTAGTCGAGTCCCCACTTCAGATAGTTCTCTTTGAAGAACCACTTGCCGTAGTAGTCCAGTACGCCGGCGATCTCCATGCCCTCCATGTCCTGGTGGTAGAAGGCGGTGCAATCCTGTCTGCAGACCACGTCCGTGTCCATGTACAGCAGACGATCCGGCAGGTCCACAAGGTCGGCGTAAAGCCTCAGCATGCAGTACGGCGTGAAGAAGGTGTCTATGTTCGCTGTGGGAGGGTGGGCAAGGAATTCGCTGGTGACGTCGATTCGCTTCACTGAACTCTCCGGATTGCTCTTCTTCACGAGAGAATCGAGGAAGTCCACCTGCGATTGTGGTACTGGCGAGAAGGCCTTTTCCTTGGTAGAGATCGTTGCGGTGAGAACATACACATGCAGTGGCTCGCGCACGTTGTCCGTGAGAGAGAGGATGGAGATGAGCAGGCCGTCCTTCATGGCGGAGTCACCGCTGTAGAGAATGTTCATGAATCCTTCTTCCTATACTGCTGGTATTCATAGGTGGAAGCCGAGCTTCTTCTCTGCATAACCGCAAAAATCTGATCTCTGAGGGCGCGCCGCTGCCGTTCCTCGTCAAGGGAGGGATCTGGGTAAAAGGGGCCGTCAATGAACACGGTGACGCGTGGGCGCTTGCCGAACCGGCGCTGCTGGTAGGTGACGGTGGAAGCGAAGGCCGGCACCCCGTAGCGAGGTGGGTACTTGAAGGAGCGATCCGGGAACGGCCTGATCTTGGTGTAGTACGGCCAGACGTGCGCCTCGGGGTAGATGGCGATGGCGGCATGCTGTTCCACCAGCTGTGCCATGGCCTGCTTGAAGGCCACGCTCTGCCCCTTGGTGTGAGGGACGGCAAGCATGTCGCAGTGGCGCAGAATAAGGCCGATCACCGGAATTCCGAAATTGGCGGGACTCATGATGGCGGAAACCTTGTGCGGGTAATTCAGCAACACCGTGAGCGCTATGTCTCCCTGGGGAAGGGTGTGGTTTCCATAGATGAAGGAGGCCTCGGAGGCGTGCTTTTTCAGCGAGGCGGCATCCACGATGCGAAGGTGGAGAACGGCATGGGCGTATACCCACGAAACGACGAAGAAGATGAAGTAGAAAATATTGAAGAAGAGAGAGTGAAGAACGCCGTGACGCACCCAGATGTGGTGCGGTGGCAGGTGGTAGCTCTGGTTATGAGAGGTGACGAAATCGTCATTCACGGACTCATAAATATGCGCGCGTTGTCCCATTCTCTCCTCTCGTCACAGTATCCCGGCTGAGATGCCCTGAGAATTGTAATCCAACGACTTACGATACCGTAAGTTCGCGATGATTTTGCTCGTCCATAAGGATTAATCGGACAGCGTGCGTCCGTGTGTCCATCTGTTGGAGTGCTAGTGACGAATACAACGATGGGGCCGGTCCCTTGTAGGACCGGCCCCATCGCACAACAGAGGTTAGTGAAGAGAATTACTTCTCGGCTGGCTTGTCGGCATCGGCTTCTGCGGCGTCGGATTCATCCGTCTTCTCGTCTCCTTCGACCTCATCGACGGCGTCGTCGGTGGAGTCATCGTCGAATCCGAGATCAACAGGCGAAGAGCTGTTCTCCCATGGCTCTTCCCATGGGTCATACTCAGGATTTTGCTGCTTGTAAACGTAATATCCGACTGCGCCCGCGAGCAATGCGCCGAACAACAGGGCGAAAAACTTCCAACCGTTTCCGGATTTGTTTTCCATGGTGGCTCCTTAGTTTGTGCGACTCGTAGTGTTACAGCGTCGTCTTTATACCAATACTATTGCCTCAACTCACAGTTTGCATACAGCTGGCTGAAAATGTGTGGAATACAGTTGTCACTATGTCACAGCGATTCTTCCAGCGACCCGGTACCGGCCGGCGTAACCCCTTCAGTTCGTTGACGAACCCACGTCGCATTAAATACGAGTGGCGTAATGGTGGCCCGGTGATAACAACCGCAATACTTCTGCTGTGTGTGGCGGTGTGGATGGTGGAGATCGTTTCGCGGTATCTGTTCCCGAATTTCTTCTCCGCCTTCGTCAGTGCGGGGGCCTTTGCCCCGGTGTTTTTCCCGCTGCGGCCATGGTCTGCATTGACCTCGATGTTTCTGCATTCCACATCAATTTTTCACATTCTGTTCAATATGCTGACGCTGTGGATGGTGGGTCCTGTCCTTGAGAAGATGTTGGGGCACCTTCCCTACTTGGTTTTGTACGTGCTTTCGGGCCTTGGCGGCAGCATGGGTCTAATGTTGTGGACGCGGCTGGCTCCCGTTTCCATGAGCACGCTCTCCATCTCGGCATACGGCGCTTCGGGAGCTATCTTCGGCTTGTTCGCGGCGCTGCTGCTGGTATATAGGCGGATCGGCCTCGATATTCGGTCCATGCTCCTCATGCTCGCCATCAACTTCGCGATGCCGGTCATCTATTCCAACATCGCATGGCAGGCTCACGTCGGCGGATTTGTTGTGGGGGGACTTCTGACCATGTTGCTGATGTGGAGGGTTCCCGGACTGCGCAAGATGGGGCTTCCGGCGCGAACAGGGCTTTTCGGCGGCATTCTCTTCGTCGTGGTGGTGGCGGTGATGGTGTGGTGCTCGTACGGCATCAGTGCCTACGTCAATTTTGGATGATGCCCGTTCACGGTTTCGTCTTCTTGATTTTGTTTTTCGGCCTTCGACCCCTACATATAGGGGTCGATTTTTTTATGCACACAAGAGTGAATAACTGTGGAAAAGTGGGTAAAAGTTTTTCCACCATTGTGGATAACTTGAGTGTGGAAAACCTGTTTCACAGTGATGTAAGTATCCACAGTGTTCATAGAACCTTGTTATTTCAACGGTTTGAGGATTCGTTGGAATTGGTGGAATCACATGTGTGTAATTTATCCACCATGGTGGAAAAGGTTGTGGATAACTCGGGATAACCGGTGTAAAACTTAGAAATTCCGTGGTTTGGGGTGATTGCGGAAAGTTATCCACACTCTGGTTTCCTCATGGCCGCTTTGTGTCCGGAGAAAGTGAACTGTTTTTCATGGTGAAGGACGAGATCAAGTCAACAGGGTGGAACGGATGAAGGGATCAGAGGTTTCGTGCTTCCCATCGTGCCGCGACATGAAAAATCCCCGGCGCCACGCACGAAGGAGCGTGACCGGGGACAGTGAGGTCTCTGTGACATCTGAAATCGCTGAGATCTCTAAATCGCTGCGACCTCAAAGATTGCTACATGCTACAGAAGATTGTTGAAAAATCGCTGCTGCGAAAGGGCAACGTGAAAAAGCGTTGCGAAACTACTAGTTCCACCACATCGTCATGAGGAAACCAACCATCATGATGGCGAAGCCGATGAGCAGGTTCCAGTTGTGGATGTTCGGAATGGGCCAGTTACTGTCGGTCACATAGGTGACGACGACCCACGCCAAGCCGATGACCAGCAGAAGCACGAACACGGGGACGAACCAGCGGGGGTTCGTCTTCGCGCCCTTGATGGACTCCTCCACGCGCTTGGAGCTTTCCTGCTCACGGGCGAGCAGACGCTGCACGTTCTTCGGAAGATCACGTGAATCCGCGCTCTTATTGAGAACATTCTGCACTTCTTCGAGGGAGAGCTCTTCGGGATCGCGGCCCTCGTCGGCGGCATCGGTAGTGTCAGAAGCCGCAGAAGTGGCCTGATCGGAAGTGGCTTCCACAGTGGACGAAGCGCTTGCTTCGCTTGCAACTGCAGTGTTCTCAAGCTCGTCGTTGGCGGTCTTTTCGACTGCGTTGGCGTCGTCGTTGTGAGCCATGGGCTTAGTCTCCTTCGATAAACTACATAGACATAGTACCGGCTACTGTTGGACGAGGGGAAAAACGACACGTCAGTGGGTCTCAGGAGGTGTAATGAGTCGGCATGGCAAACGTCGTAGTGCTCAGCAGAAGCTGACGACAAGCCTCATCGTGCTGTTGATCTGCGCGGTGGCGGGCTACCTCTTCGAAGTGAATGTGCGCACGAACGGTTCATCGGTGACAAGTTCGGACACTGGTGACCTCTTGGAGGAGCGCACGAAGCAGGTCAATCAGCTGCAGAAAGACATCACCGACCTCAGCTCGCAGATCGACACCCTCAAAAAAACCTTGGGCGATGATGCCACCACGGGAAGTGGCTCAAGCGAAAGCGACGCGGGATCCTCCTCCGATGCGACCACGGGTTCCGGCGACTCAGGCTCCGACTCCACTAGTTCTACGAACAGTTCCGATTCCGCAACCGTTCTCCCCGCATACTCCGGCCAGGGGATGACGGTCACCCTCTCCGATTCTCCGCTATGGCAGGACGCCGAAACCTCCGGTAACCTCGCCGATAGTAATGTCAACGATTATGTGGTTCATCAGCAGGATCTCGAGGCCGTCATCAATGCGTTCTGGGCAGGTGGCGCCGAAGCCATGATGATCCAGGACCAGCGGGTGCTCCCCACCACCGCCGTGCGATGCGTGGGCAATGTGCTGCTGCTGCAGGGCAAACAGTATGCACCTCCGTACACGGTCTCGGCGATTGGGCCGGTGGAGAAGATGCAGAAGGCGCTCGATACGTCCACCGCCGTCATCATCTATAAGCAATATGTGGAGTCCGATGGTCTGGGCTGGGAACAGAAGGTGTTGAAGAACCTCAAGTTCCCGGAGAGCACGGCTGTGCTCCAGACCCTCAAATACGCTTCTGAAGCAGACTAGGCATAGGCAGGGAGGCAAAACCGATGACGGCTTCTGGTGGAGGTTCAGGCAGGCACGCGGTCGGCCATGCCGGTGTGCAATACAGCGATCAGTACGGTGATCAGTCGGATACGCAGTCGGGTATGCAACCCGTGCCGTCGGTCGCGCCTGCGTATGACGCCCAACAGACTCCGCAACAGCCCTCACAGCAACCCCCGCGCAGAAAGCGGAGAGTCCTGGGAAGCGTCGTGGGAATCATCGGCGAGATCTTCCTCACCCTTGCCGTGGTGTGTGCCCTTTACATCGTGTGGCAGCTGTGGTGGACGGGTGTGGTGTCGGAGCAGACGCAGGAGAAGCAGAGCTCCGAGGTCTCCTGGACGGCACCGTCCCAGTCCGACGGCAGCTATCAGATCGCCAAGGCGCAGAAGGGTGATCCACCCATCATCGACAAGCCTTCAGCAGGTGATGTTGTCGGCCAAATCTACATCCCGCGCTTCGGTGCGCAATGGAAGCGCCTCATCGTGGAGGGAACCACCGCCGACCAGCTCGCGCGGCACGGACTAGGGCATTACCCCACCACCCAGCTACCCGGCGAAGTCGGCAATTTCGCTGTTGCAGGGCACCGCTCCGGCTATGGCGAACCGCTCGGCAACGTGCCGGATCTCAAAGAGGGCGACCCCATCGTGATCCGCACCGGCGACTATTGGTACGTGTACCACTACACCAGCCATGAGATCGTACTGCCGTCGCAGACGGCGGTGGTGGCACCCGTCCCGAACCGGCCGGACAAAGAGCCAACCGAACGCTTCATCACCCTCACCACGTGCGAACCACGCTATACATCCGCCACGCACCGCTGGATTTCTTACGGCACCTTCGACTACTGGGCCAAGGTCTCGGACGGCATTCCGAAGGAACTGGCCAGTACCGACGCGACCGGCGCGGTTCAGTTCGTGCAGAACGATACGCAGTCGTGGACGAGTCAGATTCCCCGTCTCACCACACTGCTGCTGTGGCTGGTCATCTCCTACGCGATTCTGTACATCGCCGGCGCCATCGTGTGGCGTTACCCGGCAGCGAGAGCACGCAAGGCCTCGGCTACTTACGAAAGCCAGACGGCGAGCATCTACGGCTGGATCTACCGTCACCAACCTGCCATCGCGCCGATTCGATGGCTCCTCATGGTGATTCTTCTTCTCATCGTCACCGTGGTGCTCTTCGAATGGGTTTTCCCATGGGCGGCATCCACCATTCCCTTCCTGCGGGTGGCGTCGAATTATTCGAGTGTAGTCTGAAGGCGAGCGCCTCATGAGGCGTTAGCGGATAGGTCAGTTCAGTGAATGAGTAAGGACTGCGATATGGGTATGGGTACGGCGAGAGTCACGCAGGCGGCGAGCATGCCGCGTGGCCGTCGATGGCGGGTGTGAACGCCATCGCAACCCGTGCGAAAATCCCTATGAAAATCCATATGAAAACGAAAAGTCCGAAAATCTAAAGTCTGACAGGGACATCCCTACGTGAGGAATGAACTATGAGTGATTCTGCTCGCATTCTCGTTATCGATAATTACGATTCGTTTGTCTACACCATCGTCGGCTACCTGAAGACCTTGGGTGCCACAGTGACGGTGTACCGCAACGATGCCGTCACCACCGAAAACATGAAGGAGCTGGTGGGTGCCGCGGACGGAGTGCTCATCTCCCCGGGACCCGGCACGCCGCGAGAGGCCGGCTGCTCAGAAGAGGTGATTCGCGAGTGCGCCCGTCAGTCCACTCCGATGTTGGGCGTGTGCCTAGGTCTGCAGGCGCTCGCGGAAGTCTACGGCGCCTCGGTGGACCATGCGCCCACCATCATGCACGGCAAGACCAGCTTGATCGACCATGTGGACGGTGGCCTTTTCGAGGGAGTTCCCAACCCCATGACGGCGACCCGGTACCACTCACTGGCGGTTGAACCATCTACTGTTCCCGATTCCTTGGAGGTCATTGCACAGACGCGCGATCACATTATCCAAGGCTTGAAGCACCGTGAGCTGCCGCTGTATGCAGTGCAATTCCACCCCGAATCCGTGATGACGGTGGGTGGCTACCGGCTCTTTGCCAACTGGCTTGCGGTCTGTGGACAGACCAATGCCATTGAGCGCTCGCACGGATTGGTGCCGAATGTGTCGAAGCAGGCTGAGGCGAAACTGTAGGTGTAGATGCAGGTGAGGGGCTACAGGGAGTGAGTGAACCCTGCAGCCCCTCGTTTCTTTCTCTCGAAAGCAGAAGCTGGCCCGACGGTTAGTTCACCGTCGGGCCAGCCGGCCGCGAGCTAGAGAATGTGGCGATGGGCCACTTCGTCTGCGAAGAGGTTGGCCTGCAGGTGAGAGGCGTCCAGTTTGAGTGCTTTCGCGAGCCACCGAGTTGCCGCAGTCCTCTTTTCGTCTCCGGCAGCGAGATCTCCTGCGCTTTCGGCATGCTTCGCCAAGCCGATATTCGCAATTCCCATGAGATACAGGCAGTGAATCTTGTTCATCAGCGTGTAGTCGTTCTCGAAGATGAGGAAATCGGGCAGCGAAACGGCAAAATAATCGTAGGAGATGTGATCTTCCACATGGCGCTCGCCGTAGTCGAGAAGGCGGTAGAAGCGTGCGTTGGCGGGACCCGTCTCTCCGAGGGCAAGGTGAGCAAGACCTTGGAACAGGATCATTTCAGCGGGTTGATCGTTGTAGTAGAGAGCGCCCTTGACCTCGTCCGGGCCAATGGTTGCCTTGCGGAACTCCTCGCGAGATTCTTCCGTTTCCCCGAGCTCACGCAGCACAAGACCGAGATAATAATGCAGGTCGTTATCCTTCTGCCCCTCGAGCTTTCCTTCGCCGAGGTTGTGTGGATAGGTCATGGCTGCGGTGAGATGGCTCTGAGCCGCTCTCCAATCCTTGGCCGCCATGTCATCCTTGGCGAGCAAGGTGAGTGCAATGCGGTACTGCGAGGTGATCTTTCCCTCGCCACCCTCCCAAGGATGGAAGTGGCGCGTCCCCATGAGTTCGTAAGCCTTCGCGTAAGCACCGGTCATATTGAGTGCGGTGAGATATTCGATGAACAGGTCGTCACGTTGGGCGACTACATCCGGATGCGCTTCGAAGACCTCAAGTCGCTGTTCGAAACTCCATCCGAGCTTGCGGTGCAGCTGATCCAACTCGAGCAGCACACGGGCGTCGGACTCGTCGAGTGCATAGGCGCGTTCCATGTGAGTGGAAGCGCTTTCGCGGTCATTGAGCTTGTTGTAGTAGGCAAGAGCCAGATTGCGGTGAGCCGTGGGGAAGGTGTCGTCGAGCTGCACGGACTGTTCCCAGAGCGCCACGGCCTTTTCGGTCTGTAGCTTGTCGTAGTAAAGGCAGCCGAGGTAATACGGCGCCTTGGCACCACTGTTCTGGCTGATGGCGAAGTCGAGAACGGCGATATCCTCCAATTTATTGGGGAAGCAATAGTCGCTGGGCGCCTGTTCCGCGAGAGCGAGCGCTGTGGCGGCATCATCCGTACGGTCGAGTTTGCTCAGATAGTACGCCTTGTAATACAGCGCAAGTGGTGTGGAGCGGTTGGCGATGAAGCGGTCAAGTACGTCAACGGCTTCCGCATACGCGCCGAAAGCGGCATAGCTACGGGCGGTTGCCAGATAGTTGCCCTCGAAGTCGCGCATGAGATGTGCGCAGGTCTCTTGCAGGGCCGCAGTGGCCTTATCCGACTCGTCGGAGAGCCGCATCTGCTCTAAGCGTGAGACGAAATCGAAGGGGAAGTGCTTCAGCGTCGCAGCGGCCTTGGTGCGTGCCTCGTCGGTGCGGTTCAGCATTCGCAGCAGGAAGGTGTGTAGGCCGTGGGCTCGGATGTTGCTGGTGTTCTTGGTCAGCCCACGTTCCACGAAGTCCAGTGCCTTCTGCCATTCGTGGCGCTTGGCGGCGATGAGAGCAAGGTAGAAGAAGGCCATCTCCTGCTGGGCGTCGTCCCAGGTTGCCTTGTAGAAGGCGTCGTAGGCAGCGTCGAGATCGTTGAGGTAGTACTGGGCTACGCCGAGGTTGAAGTAGGCCTCGCAATCGTAGGGATTGGGATTTTTCCACGTGAGCCGTTTGATGGCGGCGTTGAAATAGGTGAGAGAACCGCTGAAGTTTCCGCGGCGCAACAGCAGGCGGCCGTAAGCATTGTTGAGACGGGCGTCGCCCGGGTCGCGCTTGAGCCCTTCGAGATAGTAGGGGTCGGGGAGGTAGGTGGCGTGACGGTACTGCTCAAGGTGCAGTCCGGTCAGGTACAGTTCCTCCGTGGTGGCGATGTCCTCGGGGTCGGCGGCTGCTTGCGCGGGGTCGGGAATCTCGGCGATGGAAGGTTTGGCGGGCGTGTACGACACCAGCTCGGTGGCACCGTCCGTGGCAGTGAGGGTGATATCGGATTCCGCACAATCGCCGATCTCAAAGCTTTCCGTCACGGTATCTTCGGGTGAGATGGCGACGTTCTTGTCAAGCAGAACCCTGCCGTCTGCAGTGGTGGCGAGGAGACGTACTTGGGCGTGGGGGGCTGTGACGTAGAGCGTGGCGGTGGCGGAGCGTGGGGTATTCGCCGAAGTACTAGGCGAAGCCTGAGCCGGAGTCGAAGCGTCCGCCGAGGTTCCAGAGAATTCGAGGCCCAGGCTGGCTTCCGTGGTGGCGTTCTTGACCTGTCCCACGTTTTTGTACGGCATGAAGTACTGGGTGAAGGTCTTCTCTTCGAAGGGTTTGAGCCAGGTGAAGTCGGGTTGGTTATCGGTGAAGACGCCGGTCATGAGCTCCACGTAAGGGCCGTTGGCGTCGGTGAGGTTGCGATCCCATGCGTGGCCGAAGTCACCCGACCCCCAAGTCCACTGCTTCTTACCCGGTGAAACGTGGTGGTCGGCGACGTGGAGGATGCCCGCACGCTCTTTGTAGTCGTAGCCACCCACGAAATCGAAGTTCGACTTTGCTGCCATGTAGGAGGTGGGCACGGGGATATTTTTGTAGCGGGAGATATCAACTCCCTCGCTGTAATCGTGCTTGTAGTAGGTGCCGGTAGCGATGGGGAAGCGGGAAACATCGCGCTTGCCGTGATCCATCACCGCAGTGACGTCGGGCGGGAAGATCGATTGAGTGTGGTCGTTGACCGGGACCGCCGGATTGGCCCACCAGAGGAAGGATTGCGGCAGCGAGGTGCCGTTGTAGAGGCGGGCGGAGATCTCGATGTACGCCTTGCCTGGGTGAAGACCGATGCTGACGATGACCTCGGTACCGTGAATCTGGTCGGTGTCATGGCAAAGAACTGCTTTACCGCCATCGGGAAGGTCCTTAACTTCATAATCGACCGGCAGATAGGTGGTGGGCCGGTGGTGCTGCGGCCAGTTGAATTCGATGCCACCTGAAATCCAAGGGCCTAGAAGACCTACGAGGGCGGGTTTGATGACGTCGTTGTGATAGACGAAGTCGTAGTTATTCGTTTTGTCGAGCGCGTACTGGATGCGCCCGCCGAGCTCCGGGAGAACAGTGACCTTGAGATACTCGTTTTCAATGATGACGGCCTTGTAGTCCTTATCGACCTTCTCGTCACTGATGGTTTCGACCACCGGGTACGGATACACCTTGCCGGTACTTCCCTGGTAGACGCGCTTCTCGATGAATTCCGGGTTCTTGTCCGCCGCGCCGATTTCGTAAGTCGGGATGGTCAGGATGGTGTCGTTGATGGTGACAGCCATATCTCCTCCTTGAGATTATCTTTAATTCCTGCTCTTAATTTAGGGGAAGAATTGCTATAATTTACGGAGAAAATTGCGTTGTACTCTAGGAAAACTGCTTTTAGAAGTGCCAGCATGTTTTCAACGAGTGGTGAGTGACAAGGAGAGGCAATGAAGCCAGCCGAACACAAGGTCTTGACGAAGCCGTCGGATCTCTATATCTACACCCCGAGCAAAACGGCTCGGTCTACTTTTCTCTATGCGCTCCGCGTTGGCTTCTATGTGTATGAGCCTGGTTACAAACAGGAACGCACTGCCTTCGACAGCTTCCTGCTGATGTATGTGAAAAGTGGCTGTGTGCAAGGGACAACGGGTGAGAGGAGTTTTGAAGCACGCGAAGGTCAGTTCGTGCTGATCGATTGCTACGAGCATCACTCATACTCCATGGCGGAGCGTACGGAAATATCCTGGCTCCATTTTGACGGGATATCCGCTCGTCCCTATTTTGAGTACATCGTCGGCAAGCTGACGAACGTTTTCACAGTGCGCGATCCCATCTTTGCTCTTAATCGGTTGCAAAAGGTATTCGATACGCTCGCTGCAGGGAAACGCTTCTCTGAAGTCTCCATGGCCAAATACATCTTCGACATTTTGACGGAACTCGCCACCTTTGCGGGTGAGCCCGGGGCGGAGGAGCGGCGTCCCCACGTCATTGAGGATGTGGTGGCCTACATTTCTCAGCACCTCAGCGAGCGTCTGACGGTATCGGAGCTGGCGGAACGTTCGTACATGAGTGAGTACCACTTCATCCGAACTTTCAAGAAGGAGACGGGCTACACCCCTCACGCCTACATCATGGAGGCTCGAATGAATGTGGCGAAATTCCTGCTGACGAACAGCGAGGAGCCCATCAAAGTGATTCTTGAAAAATGCGGTTTCTCTGATCTCAGTGTTTTTGGTGCCGCTTTTCGGAAACGAACAGGGTTGACGGCCAGTGAATACAGGGAGCGTGGCAAAAAAGAAAAATGATGGGGGTGAAGTTGTGTTGACCTTCACCCCCATCATTCATTTGCGACTGCTCTATTTAACGAGAGAGGCAATAACATCCTCATCTATTTTTTGTTTTGGCTCAAAGAGTGGTGAATCAAGGTAGGAGTAGATGGACTTCTGGAGGGCGCGCGCCTCAGGATATTTCTGAAGATCTTGAATTCCCATGGAAGAGAACAGCAACTTTCCTCCGCCACACTGACATTCAAACAACTGTGCCATCGGTCGGATATAGGCGTAGCTATCCATTTCAGTGACGATGGATTCATAAGGCTTCGGAAGAATAACTGCCCTCTGCGTTGCCATAGGCCACCACTGCCAGTTTGTATGGAATTCTGTTGGGAATTCTTTGAAGAGTGGATGTTGAGAGTCGATGAGCTGTCCCATTCCTCCATCTTGCTTGGTAAAGGTTCCAACTGACCAGAAATCGGTTGAGAACTGCGCCTGAATTGAAGATGGCAGAGCCTCTTTCGTTGAATGGGGGGACAAGTAGACCGTTCCTCCTCGATGGAGGATATTCCGCGCGTCTTCGTCAAAATGCTCTGTCTCATACACGGAATCTGGACGAACAGGTGCTCCAGATGGGTATACCCATACGGGGTAGGTATTAGTTATTCCCGCGATTTCGATAGTCAGGTTTAGCCGTTCTGTCTCTTTGATATCACCCAGAGGAAGGCTGATGCTTCCAACTTCAAGAAGATTCCCTGCGGGATAATAGCCCTGCTCGAGATCACCATTGAAATACACTTTGTGACCGGTTAGCTTATAGTGCGCAGAGCCCGCTAAAGCAGTTTTTCCATAGTTGGCGACCTTGATGGTGGCATTGAGGGTTTCGTTATTTGAATAGGTATATTTCGGCAGGAGAGCTAGAGGAAGCTGATCGGTGAAGAATGCGTTGAATCTATCAGCCTGAGCAAATGAGTATGGCTTCGGCTTAAGATGTGCATTCAGCATTCCGACGAGTGCTGTTCCCTGTCCTGGAAAATCCTGCACTCCGAGAAGAGAAAGGCCGCTGAAATCCTTTGTGCGCATAGATGCTTCAACTTCTTCGCGATAGCACAATAACGACAACTCTCCTGAGGCCGCCACATATTCGTGCCACTGGTCTTCAAGTCCGCTGTTGTGTACTCTGTCACGGATTATTCTGTAATTCGCAGGATCGGTGACCCCTTTGAAATCATCAATTTCATCAAAAGCGGGCAGAACTTCGTATTGGCCCACTTCGAATCCAAATACAGGCTTCGAATAATGCTCGCGAATCTTGTTCATCGCGTCATCGTAGGTGTTCTGAGAATTGGGGTAGCGATGATTGAGGAATCCATGCATCTCGGCAAAAGTCGCTCGTAAGTCACATTCATGAAATGCCTGCGAAGTATAGAAATCGCTGTCTTGATCATACCCTTGGGCTCCATAATGTGGATTTGATCCATTTGCATAGAGACGGGTGCTGTCTAGCGTGTGAGCGAGCTGAAGCAGCTCACTCATGCGTTCGTGCCCCTTGTCGCCTGTTGCTAATTCGTTGCCTAGAGTGAGCATGACGAATGAGGGATGGTTGCTCAGGTGTCGAATGATTTGCTCAAGCTCTGTCTTGTAGTAATTGAAGCTTTTGTCACTTTCAAAAGCATGGTGGGGATCCCAGTGGGATAGTTCCGGCTGCATCATCATGCCGAGTTCATCCGCAACAGTAAAAGCGGCATCCGGGGGGCAATGCGAATGGAAGCGCACACAATTGATGCCATAGTTTTTGTAAGTCGTTAGAATCTCGCGCCATTCATCCACCGACATGGGTGGGTAGCCGGTCTCAGGAAATTCTGCGCAATTGGCTTCGCTCCTGAGAAAAAGAGGTCGACCGTTGAGCGCAAGACGACCGTTTGAGCTATTAAAATCACGAATTCCAAAACGTACAGTTTTGATAGATGACGTTGAGAGACAGGCAGAAAGATAATAGAGATTCCCCTCAAATTCATCCCACTTCTTAAGTCCGGTCTTTAGAGCGAGATCTTTGAGATGCACTTCTTGCAAACCGCGTGGAATAGAAATTCGTTCGGTGATCTGTGGTTGTCGAAGGGATGCTGACTCAAGCGTGAGAACGCCGGAGTAACCTTCGGATGAGCTGATTTGAAGCGTGACATCAAGGAGATTCCCGTGCGGGTAAGCAGCCAGAGAGTGGATGAACGTGCTCTCTTCTGTGCGAAGACGAATGTATCCGAGCAATCCGTTCCAATTCGTCTGTGTCTCGTCGGTGGCGGTAGAAGAGTAGACGATTGCATCGTGTGGGAGCCCGGGATAGCTATTGTCTGAAAGAATCCTCATCTCGGTATTTTCTTTGATGAGATTTGTTACCTCAAAGATGTGCGGGGTGCTGAGGGAAGCGGGTATGAAGTGGTCGACTTCATAGTTGTCGATAAAAAGACGAAGGCATCGGGCACGTTCAATTTCCAAAAAAGTGCGTTTCCCATCACTTGGAACAGCAAAATCAAGTTTTTTCGAGAACTCCGCTTTTCCCTCAAAAGTATGTTTACGTGTGAGACGGGTTACCCATGGACGAAGATCAACTACTGATTGCTCATTCTCTTGCATCTTAACTTTTTCAGAGGGTGCCTGTGCAACGTCGATGACGCCGATTCCGTTCTCGTCTAACGTTCCGGGGAGCGTGACCGGTCGTACGATGTTGTCGCCAATAGTGACGCTCCATTTACCCTCTAGGTTGGTGATCATGAGAATTTCCTTGTCTTGGAAAGTGGCATTGAAATCATGTTTTTCTAGGCGAAGCCTTTTTAGCCTATATGTCTAATGTATGTTCTCGTTTTTTAGTGGGGTTGGGGAAAGTTGCTGAACTGTATAGAAATTCTCTCTTCAGGTGAAGTCCGAACCAAAATAACGAGCATGATCTAAGAAAATTACGGAAAACGGTATGAGCAATTTTTCTATATTGATGAGCAACTGTATCAAATCCTATAGAAATCTTGCTGCCTATAATCGGCTGTAATCACTGAAGAAAGAATAGCTGCCACTTACAACGTCAATGCAACAGCATAGATTACCGCAGGGTAAAGTGACTGCTTTCTCTCGTTCTCGAGGAGGAGACAAGTGCAATATTTATCTAGTTATCGATGGGAATATTTCCTGACGACACTAAATCTGAAGAAGGGGATTCGTCATGCAGACTAAATCGCTTGATGTTTCTGTAGATGGTGTACGCGTCAACAAACACCGACGTGATTGGCGCGGTTGGAAGTTTATGTGGCCATTCGCACTTGTTTTTGTTTTTGTCTTCGTCATTCCTCTCGCCTATGCGGTGCAGCAAAGTTTTTACTCGCATAAATTGATCGGTGGAGACGTGTTTGCCGGATTCTCCAACTATCAGAGGTTGTTCGCCGATGAACACTTCTGGAGCGCAGTTGGAAGAGTCACGGTCTTTACCGCGATTCAGGTTCCTTTGACACTTGTCCTCGCCACACTTCTGGCTCTTGCAATTGACAGTATGCGGCTTCATGGAACGAAGTTCTTTAGGATCTCGACCTTTATGCCATATGCCGTTCCTGCAGTGGTTTCCACGTTGATGTGGGGCTTTATCTACGGATCAAAATATGGGCTCGTTGCCTCTGTCAATGGATTCTTGGGAACGCATTTCAACCTTCTGGGGTC
>JALCQC010000011.1 GCA_022650895.1 Bifidobacteriaceae bacterium
CGTTGAGCCCGGTGGTGGGGGACACCTCACTCACCATGAAGGCAACCTCGGATTCCGTGCAGTGCCCCGACACCTCAGCCACGAAGTCATCGGGACTGTGCGCGGTGTCGTCGACGTCGAAAAAATACGCGGTCGAGAAGAAGGTGGTTTCGCTCGAGATTACACGTCCCACGACTGGCGAAAAACAGAAGATCAACGTTCTCATCCGTTCCCCGAAAGGCTATAAAGGGAAAGCTCCCGCCATCGTCTTCATGCACGGGGCAGGGTACGGCACTGCGATGGATGCCTTCATGGATGCAGCCGCCGAGATGACAAGCGCCGGCTTCGTCACGGCAACGCTCGATAAACCCGTGTGGTCCACCAACAATCTCACACGCGACTATCCGGGCTCGGCCCACGCCTACGACCAGGTCATCAACCTTCTGCGCGGTCTCGATACCGTGAATTCGGAGAAGGTGGGTATCTACGCCACGAGCGAGTCGACATGGATCTCTCCATATTTGCTGAATGAAGACAAGAAGATCGCTTTCCAAATCCTTCTGAGCCCCATGCTCTTCAGCCCGCGAATGACGCTTGGCTTCTTCGTGGCGCAGGACTTCTCCATCGTGGGAGCGCATCCCGGCTATCAGGGCATTGTGCGCCGCCTGTTCAGCGCGGATATGGAGTCCTTCGGACTACACAACATCGATATCGACCCCTTCACCGCACAGTCTTTCTCCATTCCCACTTTCCTGGCGTACGGATCGAAGGACGTCATGACCGCTCAGGTGTCGGGTGCGAACCGCGTGATGGATCTGGCGCACGAGGCGGGCAACGGAAACTTCGTGATCCGCAGCTACCCCCTGGCAAATCACGTTCTCAACATTGGTGATAGTCATCAGGGTGCTCTGGTAGATAACTATGTGCGGGACATCGTCAACTGGAGCTCTGGCATCGTCAAAGGTTATGAACAGACCTCGCAGCGCGTGGGTGGCGCCGACATCTACCAGTCGATCGGCCTTCCCTACGACATTCACGCGTCGAAATCACTGACGTTCTATGGCGTGATACTGCACGTCCTCATGTTGATTTCACTTTTGGTCATCCTCGTGTTTTCGTTGGTGGCACTGGTGATGAAGATCGTGGCCCGCGTTCGTAAAAAGCCTGATCCCTTCGGTATGGAAAAAGGCTTCAGACGAGCCTTGCGGACCATTTCATTCACCACGCTGGCATCGCTTGTTCTTTTCGGCGCGGGAATCGGCCAGATTGTGGCACGTGTCATCCAGCTGGTCTGGGGTGCTGCGCCGGAGGCTGCCGGGATGATCTATTGGAGTTGGTATGTAGTACAGCTTTCCTGCGTTTTCGTCGTCTGGGCGTGGTCTCGGATCTTCGCGGTGCTCATCGAAGCGGGAATGGAACGTGGGTGGTTCCGTTGGCTGCGCCGCATCGCCAAGGAACCGGTGACCCCGTCTCCCGCTCCTCGCGGAGTCGTCATCGCCTCCACGCGCGCCGGCTTGGCGTACTTCATCTGCGTCACGGTCTCCATGCTGCTGATTCTGTTGGTCTTCGCCTTCTGGGGGCTGTTCCTCTACTGAGAGAGACCCAAGGTGCTGAGAGACCGGAGGTTCAAAGGGTTGCGCTCATTGCGTGGCAGGGGTGACCTTCAGTGGTTTCGCGATTATTCTGTAGGTGCTGGGTGCCTGTAGGTGCTGGCTACCCGAAGTGTGTGCCCCGAAAGCATCAAGATGGCAAAGCATCACGGTGGCGCCATACTCAGCACAGGACTTCATGAAGGAGACGGGATGCCGGTTTACACGGACGAAGGCGTCGTGCTGCGTACCGTCAAACTCGGTGAGGCGGACAGGATCATCACTCTTCTCACGCGCGACCACGGTAAGGTGCGGGCGGTCGCAAAGGGTGTTCGCCGTACGAAGTCGCGCTTCGGGGCACGGCTCGAACCTTTTATGCGCGCGCAGCTGTTGCTGGCGAAGGGCAGAAATCTCGATGTCGTCTCGCAAGCCGTGTGCGTGGGTGCGTATGCCGATGAGATCAGTCAGGATTATGATTCCTACCTCGCTGCCAACCTCATCGTTGAAACGGCCGACAAGCTGGTCACTACGGAGAAGGAGCAGGTCACCGAGCAGTACAGACTGTTGATTTCGGCATTGGGGGCGCTCTCACGGCGAGAACACCCCGCTTGGCAGATCGGGGAATCCTACGTTTTACGAGCCATGCAGCGTGCGGGTTGGAGCCCCCGTCTGTCTTCCTGCGTGGTCTGCGGACGAACGGATCGGCTGGAGTGGTTCTCGGTTCCGTTGGGCGGAACGGTGTGTTCCGATGACCGCACCCCCGCATGTCGGCGCATCTCCCGTCCTGAGGCGGCCCTCATCTTCGCCTTGCTCACCGGCGACTGGAAGGACTGTGGGAACGCACAGAGCGAGAACGTTGAATCATTGGTGGAGGAGTGGACACAGTTTTATTTGGAGCGTCCGCTCAAGACCGTCAACTTGATACATTCATAAGTTATGAGCTTCGACCACGTTGATTACACTTCATTAGACGTTCCGGCGGCACCCTTTTCGGATCCTTCCGTGATCCCCGATTTTCCCGCAGGAAAGGTTCCCCGCCATGTCGGTGTGATCATGGATGGCAACGGCCGTTGGGCGCAGAAACGCGGATTGGTGCGCACGGAGGGCCATCAGGCGGCCGAACCGGTGGTTTTCGACACCATTGCCGCAGCCATCGAATCCGGAGTGAGATACCTGAGCCTGTATACCTTCTCGACGGAGAATTGGAAGCGCTCGCCCTCCGAGGTGCGTTTCCTGATGGGTTTTTCGCGTGACATCATTCGGCGTCGTGTGGATCAGATGAACGAGTGGGGAGTTCGCGTCCGTTGGTCAGGCCGGCGTCCGCGCCTGTGGAAGTCCGTCATCGACGAACTCGAATCTGCCATGGAAAAAACGAAGAACAATACCACGATCGACGTCGTGTTCTGTATCAATTACGGAGGCCGTGCGGAAATCGCGGATGCCGCCACGGCCATTGCCCGCGAGGTCGCCGCCGGCAAGATCAAGGGCTCGAAGGTCACCGAAAAGATGATCTCCGAGCATCTCTATAACCCCGACATTCCGGATGTCGACTTGGTGATCCGCACGTCGGGGGAGCAGCGCACCTCCAACTTCCTCCCGTGGGAGGCCGCTTACGCGGAGCTTGAATTCGTTCCGGAGCTTTTCCCGGACTGCGGACGTGAGGTCTTCTTCCGAGCGATCGACGATTACATTCATCGCGACCGGCGCTTTGGGGGAGTCACGAAGTAACCCAACTAGCGTTTATTGCTGAGTGGATTTCGCGAGGATCTCATCAACGAGAGCTGGCTTGCGGTTCATCTGCTCGGTGAATCCGGGGCGGATATCGAGCTTGAGGGAGACGCCGGTGCGGTATCCCTTCTCCGCCAGCACCATGGTCGCTTTGCGCACCACCGCCATCACCTCGTCGTAATCGCCCTCGATTTCGGTGAACATGGAATGGGTCTCGTTGTGCAGGCCCGATTCCCGGATGACGCGAACGACCTCAGCGACGTACTCGCTCAGTTCCTCGCCGACTCCACTGGGAGCAATGGCAAGGGCAGCCAGCGTGTTGACGTATTTGTGATCGTGGGCGTTGTTGTCGTGGCTGTTCTCGGTGTCTTTGTCGTGGTTGTCCATATCCGTTCTTTCTCGAGAGAATACTTCTGCGAGACAAGAATAAGGTCGCCCTGTTCTTTCTGCCGAATTTGGCATGATGTGCCGGGTGAGGCGCTGTCAGAACATGCAGGTAAAGTCAGCTAACGTCTATCGGCGGCGAGAATTTTCCTGCGAATGATTTCTTGCACGCCGACACAATGGGAATGCCGAAGCTCGAAGAATGAGGTGCATGGTGGCTGAATCGAAACTGGATGCGGTGGTCTCTCTCGCAAAGCGGCGTGGATTTGTTTTCCCCGCCGGAGAGATTTATGGAGGAACGCGTTCTGCATGGGATTACGGTCCACTGGGTGTGGCGCTGAAAGACAACATCAAGCATCAATGGTGGCGCTCCATGGTCACCACCCGTGGTGATGTCGTGGGCGTTGACACCTCTGTTATACTTCCCTCTGAGGTCTGGGTCGCTTCCGGACACGTCAAGGTTTTCAATGATCCCTTGATTGAATGCCTCAACTGCCATAAGCGTCATCGCGAGGACACCCTTGAAGAGGCCTTTGAGCATAAGCATGGTCATGCTCCCGCGGGGCTCTCCGACATCCCGTGCCCCGATTGCGGAACGGTTGGCAAGTGGACGGAGCCGCGTGACTTCAACATGATGCTGCGCACTCACCTCGGTCCGGTTGAGGATGAGAACAGTCTGCACTATCTTCGCCCAGAGACCGCTCAGGGCATTTTCGTTGACTTCGCAAACGTTCAGCAGTCCTCCCGCTCCAAGCCTCCGTTCGGCATTGCGAACATGGGCAAGTCCTTCCGCAACGAAATCACGCCGGGAAACTTTATTTTCCGCACCCGTGAGTTCGAACAGATGGAAATGGAATTCTTCGTCGTTCCGGGAACGGATGAGGAATGGCATCAGTATTGGATCGACACGCGTACCCGCTGGTACACCGACCTCGGTGTGAATCCAGAGAATCTGCGCCATTTCGAGCATCCGAAGGAAAAGCTGAGCCATTATTCCAAGCGCACCGTTGACATCGAGTACAAGTTCGGTTTCGTCGGCTCGGACTGGGGAGAGCTTGAGGGCATCGCCAACCGCACCGATTACGATCTGAGCGCTCACTCCGAGCACTCGGGCAAGGATCTCAGCTATTTCGATCAGACCACGGGCGAGCGTTACACCCCCTTCGTGATCGAGCCCGCGGCCGGACTGACCCGTTCCCTCATGGCCTTCCTCGTCGACGCCTACGACGTTGATGAGGCGCCGAACACCAAGGGAGGCGTCGACAAGCGCACGGTTCTGCGTCTCGACCCGCGCCTTGCTCCCGTCAAGGCCGCTGTGCTGCCGCTGAGCAAGAAGCCGCAGCTTCAGGGAATCGCCCATGACTTGGCCGCCGACCTGCGCCAGCATGACTGGAACATCGATTATGACGAGGCAGGTGCCATTGGTCGCCGCTATCGCCGCGAAGATGAGATCGGCACGCCTCTGTGCATCACCGTCGATTTCGATACCATCGACGACCACGCCGTCACCATCCGTGAACGTGACACCATGCAGCAGGTCCGTGTGAGCTTGGACAAGGTGGCCGATTACGTGGCAGAACGTGTTTCCGACAAACGTGTGAAGTACCCGGAAGGTCCCGTCAGCATCGTTGGCTCCGCCGCGGCGGATGGCAGCGTTGACGTTGCCCAGGAAAAAGGAATTGACGAGTCCGCTCCTGTAAAGGTGGCAGAGGCTGGAGGAAATGAATAATACGTCCGATCTCAGCACTTTTGACGGGGGAGAGGCACAGCTTGCGGAAACCTCAACGGCTTCCGCAAGCGACCTCTCCTCCGTCCGCTTGCATCCCCTTCAGCTCGGCTCCCTTGAGGTGAAGACTCCGGTGGTGCTCTCGCCTATGGCGGGCGTCACCAATTGGCCGTTCCGGGTTCTGTGCGAATCCTATGGGCCTGACGGTCTCTACGTCGCCGAGATGATCACTGCCCGGGCACTGGTCGCGCGCAATCCCAAGGCGCTTCGCCTGTGCCGCTTCGACCCTTCCGAGAAGATCAGATCCCTTCAGCTTTACGGAGTCAACCCTGCGATCGTGGAGCAGGCGGCCAGAATAGTTGTCGATGAAAACATGGCCGACCACGTCGACCTCAACTTCGGTTGCCCGGTTCCGAAGGTGACGCGCCGCGGTGGTGGTTCCGCACTCCCATGGAAAAACGATCTCTTCCGAGAGGTGGTGCGCCGCACGGTCGCGGTGTGCGCCCCCGCGAACATTCCCGTCACCGCGAAGATTCGCGTCGGCATTGACCACGAGCACGAGACCTTCCACGAGGCGGGCAAGATAGCGCAGGAGGAAGGTGCCGCGGCAGTGACTCTCCACGCCCGCACCACTGCTGAATACTACGGTGGTCACTCAGACTGGGAACGCATCGCGCAGCTCAAGCAGGAACTGAGCATTCCCGTCATTGGAAACGGTGATATCTGGTCTGCGGAAGATGCCGAGGCCATGGTGAGGGAAACCGGTTGTGATGGTGTCGCCATCGGCAGGGGATGCCAGGGGCGTCCATGGCTTTTCGCCGACATCAAGAACGCCTTCGCCGGCAGTGATGAACGCGTCAACCCGAATCTGGGACGCGTCTGCGAGGTCATTCTGCGCCATGTTCATTTGCTCGTCGATTTCTACGATGGCGATGAGCGCATGGCCGTTCACGACATGCGTAAGCACGTCGCGTGGTATCTCAAGGGATTCCCTGTTGGTGGGGAAGTCCGGCGCCGCTTCATGGAATCGGAGACCATCGAAGATTTCCGCCATGTGATTGATGGACTGGACGCGACGGCCACACTTCCTCCCACAGTGCTCAACAAGCCCCGTGGCAGGGTGCGGTACGCCAAGAAAGTTCACCTGCCGTACGGGTGGTTGGACTCCCGAGAAACGACCGCTGAGCAGCGGGAAACGCTCTTCGGAGACGATCCCATGGACGCCTCGTACTGAAATGCATTAAGTTAAGCGAAAAAGAAAAATTACACACATGTAAGAATCGGCGACATCAGTAGATGTTTTGCGATAAAGTGTGTGTACACGTGTGGACGAACAGGAGTGAACGGTGAGCGAGATTGCCCAGACTGACAGCTTCAGCGACAAGACCAACATCAAGGTCGTCGGCGTAGGCGGAGCGGGCGGAAACGCCCTCAACCGAATGGTAAGTGAAGGATTGAAGGACGTTGAGTTCATCGCCGTCAATACCGACGCGAAGGATCTCCTTCGTTCAGATGCCGACATCAAGATTTCGCTTTCTGACCAGTCGAGCCGCGGTCTCGGCGCGGGAGCAGACCCTGAGAAGGGTGCGAAAGCCGCGCAAGATCATCAATCGGATATCGAAGAGGCACTCAAAGGTGCCGACATGGTCTTCGTCACGGCAGGCGAGGGCGGTGGCACCGGAACTGGTGCAAGCCCACTTGTCGCGCGCATTGCCCGTCAGCTCGGCGCACTGACCATTGCAGTGGTGACTCGTCCCTTCAGCTTCGAAGGTCCACGCCGTTCGGCTTCCGCCGATTCCGGCATCGAGAATCTACGCAAGGAAGTCGATGCACTCATCATCATCCCGAACGACCGTTTGCTTGATCTTTCTGACCGTAATATGACGATTATCGACGCCTTCAAGACCGCCGATGGCGCGTTGTTGTCTGGAATCCAGGGCGTCACCGACTTGATCAGCGCGAACGCTTATATTCACGTCGACTTCAACGATGTCACCGCAATCCTCAAGGACGCGGGCACGGCGTTGTTCGGCATCGGTTCGGCCCGCGGCGAGGACCGCGCAACCCAGGCTGCGGAGATCGCCATTAGTTCCCCGCTGCTCGAGGAAAGCATCGAAGGTGCTCACGGCGTTTTGGTCAATATCGCAGGCTCCTACGATCTGGGAATGCAGGAAGCTCAGGCGGCTGTCGAAATGGTGCACCAGGCTGTTCATCCTGAGGCACAGATCATCTGGGGACTCACTCTTGATGATTCGTATGGCGACGATGTGCGGGTCACTGTTATCGCAGCCGGCTTCGATTCCACGCCGAGCGCAGAGGCCCCCGAGGCCCAAGCGCAGGTTCAGTCTCAGCCTGCTCCGTCTCAGGAGCGTGTTCACAAGGTTGAGGTTCCTCCCATCCGCCCCATTCGCCTTGAAAACAGTCAGGATGCGCAGCAGGCGTCCGCACCTGCTCAACAGAACCCGGCGCAACAGAGCCAGAACCAGCCGACGCCTCCCACGCAAGAGCGTCCCCAACAGACTCAGCCGGCCCGTGACGATGATGACACGACCGGAGACATCGAGATCCCGGCCTTTCTTCGTTGAAAAGTCGAGGGCTAGTTTAAGGAGAAGAAAATGGCAGGTGTTTTCAAGAACGCAATGTCCTACCTCGGCATGGCCGATGTGAGCGAAGTGGACGACGAACCGGAAACGAATTCGTCAGAATCCTTCGACACCGATGGTTCAGTTGCGTCCGTTCCCGCCGCGCCTGCTAAGCCAGCCGCATCGACCCGGCCGGGAAGCTCAAGCTTCAACCGCGCACAGCTGTCGCGCATCACGACCATTCATCCCAAGTCCTATGACGACGCACAAGCTGTAGGCCGCGCCATTCGCGAGGGAGTTCCCGTGGTGTTGAATCTGACCGATGTCAGCGAATCCATTGCCTACCGCATCGTCGACTTCTCAGCAGGCGTTGTCTTTGGTCTGCGCGGTTCCATAGAGCGCGTGACTCCGCGAGTGTTCCTTCTCAGCCCTGCCCAGGTGAGCATCAGCATCGAAGATACTCATCCTCAAGCCGCAAGCCATGATCTTTTTGCAGACTGAGTAACTGGAAGACCGCGCCAAGGAGTTTTATTTTTTCATGCTAGGTATCATCGCCTCCATTGTCAGGTGGCTCATCGGTGTGTACATCACCGTTCTCTTTGCCCGAATGATTGTCGACTGGGTCCTCGTACTGGCGCGCGGGTGGAGGCCGAGAGGGGTGATATCAGATATCATCCGGATTATCTATGACTTGACTGAACCGCCGCTGCGCTGGTTGAGGAGATATGTGCCGTCCATCCCGTTGGGGCCAGTGAGGTTGGACGTGAGCTTTATCGTGCTGTATTTCATTCTCGTCGTTGCGCAAGTGATCATCTGAAGCCCGCACTTGCAACGATATGAATGCTATGCGTGATAAAGTCGTTGTGGAAAACAGATTCTTTTGTCCCCTACGGGCACAGAGAAGTGGAGCAAGTTTATGGCATTGCTGACACCTAATGACATCAGGAACCATCGGTTCAACACTACCCGGTTCAGGGAAGGCTACGACATCGACGAGGTGGATTCATTCCTCGACGAGGTCACCGAAACCGTTGACGCCCTCAGCTCGAACGCAATGGGTGGCGGCAGTACGCAGGCTCTCGGAACCGATGCCGCAGAGGCCAATAATAAGATTTCTGAACTGAGCGAAAAGAACGAGGAGCTGGAACGTCAGCTTGCCGAGGCGAAGAAAGCCCTGCAGGCTGCTCCCGACGACTCCGCCCTTGAAGAGGCTCAGAGTCAGAACACGACGTTGTCGACGCAGAATGAGCAGTTGAAGGCGCAAGTCTCCCAGCTCAATGCGCAGCTGGATGAGTTGACGGCTCAGACGGCGAAGGGCAATGACGGTGCTGAGGCACTGAAGAAGCAGTTCGATCAGCTCAATGCTCAATTCCAAGAGATCACGAAGGAACGTGACAGTCTCAAGGAAGCGAATGCGAAGCTCACCACCAGCCTCGAGAAGGCGGGCGATGAGAGCGCGGCGGCGGCTGAGCAGCTCAAGAACCTTGAGTCCCTCCAACAGGAGGCGGCTCAAAGCAAGCAACAGGTTTCGGCATTGAGTGAGCAGCTCAACGAAGCCAAGAAACGTGAGGACAATTTGCGCGAACAACTCTCTAAGGTTGAACCATCCACCGAAACCGGCAGCTTGAAGAAGATTGCAGGCGCAGGCGCTGAAGCGAGTTCCGAACCGGAGCGCGCCACTGCGATGCTTGCGCTGGCCATGCAGCTCCATGATCAGTATGTGGACAAGGGCAAGGCTCAGAAGGCACAGCTTCTGGCGGAGGGCGAGTCCACCCGCGAGCAACTCATCAACGAGGGCCAGCAGAAGCACGACGAGGTCATCGCTCAGGCTGACAGTTACTCCAAGCGCGTGCACGGCGAGGCGGATGAGTATTCCGCACGGACCCGCCAGACCGCCGATGAAGAGACGTCGAAGCAGCGCACCGAAGCTGAGCAGTACGTGGCCGAGATTCGCAAGGACGCTCAGGACTACGACACCAAGACCCGCACGAGTGCCGATGAATATTCCAAGCAGGTCAAGGCGAAGCTGTATGAGGATACCAAGGTCATCGAGAGCAACATCTCCAGCCTCAAGAAGTTCGAGGCCGAGTATCGCAGCCGCCTCAAGGACTTCCTTGGCCAGCTCACCGCTCAGATTTCACAGACCGACAACTACGAGCCCATGGAGGGTGAGGACGGAACTCCAGTGGACGGAACGGTTGATGCCAGCAAGGCACAGCTGTGACCTCTGCCGTACCACATCGGCAAGGACGGCTACGCACCCGCGTAGCCGTTTTTGTGTGCCTTGCCATCCTTCTCATCGCACTCGACCAGTTCACTAAGCATCTCGCTGTCACTCGGCTTGCCGACGGGGAGCGGCATGTGATCATTCCACGGTTCCTCTCGTTGCGGCTGCTTTTCAACCCAGGCGCGACGCTGGGCATGGGATCCGGCTCAACATGGATCATCGCGCTGGCGGCCGCCGCGGCGTGCATCGTCTTGGTGGTTCTGCTGTTCCACACCGTCTCCATGAAATGGACGGTTGCTCTCACCATCGCGTTTGCGGGCGCAGCCGGTAATCTCATTGACCGCGTCGCAAACTCCGACGCTTTGAACTCTGCTTACACAGCTGGTGTGTCGGGTTTCCAAAGCTATCTGAATGGAGCGGTGACCGACTTTCTTGATTACGGTTGGTCCGTTGGCAACGTGGCGGATGTCTTTCTCTCCGTTGCCGCAGTGATCATCGTCGTTCTCGTTTTCAGATCCGAACCCTTCAGTGAGAAATCCCTTGCTGAACAGGCTGCGGATGAAAATTCAGATGAAAACTCTACGGAGGCTCTGGACTCACATGAGTAACAGAATCTCCCAGGTGCCGGATGGGCTCATCTCGCAGCGTTTTGACGTCGCGCTTGCCAAGATGCTCGGCATCTCCCGGGCGAAGGCCGGCGCGCTCATCGCGAACAACGTGGCCTCGATCATCGGACGCGACGCGGATAAATCAACGCGGCTCACCGCCTCCGACATGCTCTCCGTTGACCTTGAGGAGCACCGTGCACCCGAGGAGCCGGAATCCGTGCAGATGAAGATTCTGTATGAGGATGAGGATGTGGTGGTCGTCGATAAGCCGGTCGGTGTCGCCGCACATGCGTCGGCGGGGTGGAGCGGACCGACAGTGCTTGGCAGCCTGCTCAAGCGCGGCGTGCAGATCACGCAGTACGGGCCACCTTCCCGACGTGGAATCGTGAGTCGTCTGGATGTGGGGACCTCCGGCGTCATGTTGGTTTGCAAATCGGACCTGGCCTATATCGAGATGCGCCGCCAGTTCGCGCAGCACGAGGTCGTCAAGATATATCATGCCATCGCGCAAGGGTCCCTCAAACAGGACAAGGCGACGATCGACGCTCCCATCGGGAGGGACCGCAACGCCGATTTCCGCTTCACCGTCACGCCGATCGGCAAACCGGCCATTACACATTACGATGTGCTTGAGCGCTTCCCGGAGGCGACTCTGGTGAAGGTCAATTTGGAGACGGGCCGTACGCATCAGATTCGCGTGCACTTCTCCTCGATCGGGCACCCTTTGGTGGGCGACCCGCTCTATGGCGCAAACCCGCACCTCAGCGAGAGATTGGGCCTTGGGAGGCAGTGGCTGCACGCCATGAGCCTAGAATTTAAACACCCGCGCACCCGGCTGTGGACGACGGTCTCCTCCCATTATCCCGACGACTTGCAGCGTGCCCTCTCTATTTTGAGGGGCTCCGACGATTCGTCGGATAACGAAAGTCCATCGGCACGCTAGATTAGAAAACGTGAGTACCGAAATCCCTGAACCAGACGCCGGTTTTGTCCACCTCCATACACATACGCATTATTCGACGCTTGACGGCGCTTCGAAGATCAAAGAGTTGGTGAAGAGAGTCAAGGCCCTGGGGCAACCGGCCGTTGCCATCACCGACCACGGCAACATGCATGGCGCCTACGAGATGTGGAGCACCGCGGTCGCCGAGGGTGTCAAGCCGATCATCGGCATCGAAGCCTATGTGACGCCTGAAACCGCCCGCGGAGACAGAACCCGTGTGCACTGGGGGACCAAGGAACAGTCCCACGACGACGTCTCCGGTGGCGGTGCCATCACACATATGACCATGTGGGCCGAAACCGATGAGGGGCTGAAAAACCTCCTCAAGGCCTCGTCTCGTGCAAATCTCGAGGGACGGTTCGGCAAGTGGCCCCGCATGGATAAGGAAATTCTCGCGGAGCACTCAAAGGGCGTCATAGCCACCAGCGGCTGCCCCTCCGGAATCGTTCAGACACGTCTGCGCCTCGGTCAGTTCGACGAGGCATTGCGTGCGGCAGGGGAGTTCCAGGACATCTTCGGCAAGGACAATTACTACATCGAGTTGATGGACCACGGTCTCAGCATCGAACGAAGGGTGTCGGCCGACCTGCTGACCATCGCCAAGAAAATCGGTGCCCCTTTGGTGGCGAGCAACGATTCCCACTATGTCGCCGCCTCTGATGCCGATGCGCAGGATTCGCTGCTGTGCATCAACTCGGGCTCGCGTTTGGATGAGCCGGGCCGCTTCAAGTTCGATGGCACCGGCTACTACATCAAGTCCGCACAGGAGATGCGCAAGCTCTTCAAGGACACTCCCGAAGCCATCACGAATACGTTGGAGATCGCCGAACGGTGCAACGTGGCCTTTGACGACCATGAAGACGGCGCGTTCATGCCGCAGTTCGATTGCCCCGAAGGCTGGGACGCAACGTCCCTGTTCCTCGCAGACGTGGAGAAGGGCCTTGAGAACCGCTATCCCGACGGTGTTCCGGAGCGTGTGACCAAGCAGGCGGACTACGAATGTGGTGTCATCTGCCAGATGCAGTTCCCCGGCTACTTCCTCGTCGTCTCCGATTACATCAACTGGGCGAAGGCGCACGGCATCATGGTGGGGCCGGGCCGTGGCTCTGCGGCAGGTTCCATTGTCTCCTACGCCATGGGCATCACCGAGCTCGATCCTCTGGAGCATGGACTCATCTTCGAGAGATTCCTCAACCCCGAGCGTGTGTCGCTGCCTGATATCGATATCGACTTCGATCCCGAGGGCCGCATGAAGGTTCTGGACTACGTTGCCCAGAAGTACGGTTCCGACAAGGTGGCGCAGTGCGTGACGTACGGAACCATCAAGACGAAGCAGGCGCTCAAGGATTCCTCCCGCATCATGGGGTATGAATTCTCCATGGGGGAGCGCGTCACCAAGGCGCTGCCGCCCTCCGCCAATGGAAAGGACATCAGCCTGCACGACATCTTCGATCCGAATTCGAAGAGATACGCAGAGGCACGTGAATTCAGAGATCTCTATGACTCCGATCCCGACGTGCACCAGATCACCGACCGCGCCCGCGGCATTGAGGGCATCATCCGCCAGACGGGTGTTCACGCCTGTGCGACCATCATGGCGGCGAATCCCATCACCGACACAGCGCCCCTCATGGAGCGCTCCGACGGCACCGTCACCACTGCATTCGAGTACCACACCTGCGAAACTCTGGGGCTGGTCAAGATGGATTTCCTGGGGCTGTCCAACCTCACGGTCATCCGCGATACCCTGCTCAACATCAAGGCGAATCGCAAGGAAAACATCGACATTGAGAAGGTGCCGCTTGACGACCGCGCGACCTACGAACTGCTGAGCCGTGGAGACACACTGGGTGTGTTCCAGCTCGATTCCGACGGCATGCGCACGCTCCTCAAGCAGCTGCGCCCCGACAACTTCAACGATATTTCGGCACTGATCGCTCTGTACCGTCCGGGACCCATGGATATGAACTCGCATATCAACTATGCGAAGAGAAAGAATGGGCTGCAGAAGATAACGCCTATCCACCCCGAGGTCGCGGAGCCGCTGGCACCGGTTCTCGATGAGACCTATGGCCTCATCGTCTATCAGGAGCAGGTGCAGTCCGCTGCGCGTATTCTGGCAGGCTATTCGTTGGGCAAGGCAGACGTTCTCCGCCGCGCCATGGGCAAGAAGAAGCCGGAGGTGCTGGCTCACGAAAAGGTGCCCTTCTTCGAGGGCATGAAGGAGCACGGCTACTCGACAGAGGCGGCACAGGCGGTGTGGGACATCCTGGTTCCATTCTCCGGCTACGCCTTCAACAAGGCGCACTCGGCGGCATACGGCCTCATCTCCTACTGGACCGCCTACCTCAAGACCCACTACCCCGTCGAGTTCATGGCGGCCTTGCTGCAGAACGAACGCACCAACAAGGACAAGACCGCCATCTACCTTGGCGAGGCGCGCCGCATGGGCATCAAGATCCTGCCCCCCGACGTCAACGAGTCCGTCGGCGCTTATTCCGCAGTCGGCGACGTGGTGCGCTTTGGCTTGGGTGCCATCCGCAACGTCGGTGATAAGGCGGTTGCCGAGATCATCAAGGAACGCGAGAGCGGGCACGGTAAGTTCGTCAACTTCATCGACTTCATCCGTAGGGTTCCCATCAGCGTCCTCAACAAGCGCACCGTGGAGGCACTCATCAAGGGAGGCGCCTTCGACTCCATCGATCCGAACCGACATGCACTCTACATGATCCATGAGAGCGCGGTCGACCAGTTCGTTCCGTTGCGGCGTAAGGAAGCCGAAGGACAGTTCGATCTCTTCGCCGATGCGGATCCGGAAGATAAGCGGGACGCGCTCGGCGATGCCACCATTGTGGTTCCCGACATCGATGAATGGGACAAGAAGACGAAGCTCAACTTCGAGCGCGAGATGCTGGGACTGTATGTGTCCGATCATCCGCTCTCGGGCATGGCTTCGGTTCTGGCGGGCATGCGTGACATGTCCATCGCCCAGCTCGTCGACAAGGCGAAGAACATGCCGGAACGGACCCAAGTGACGCTCGCCGGCATGATCACGGGCGTGGAGAAGAAGATCTCGCGCAACGGCAACCCATGGGCGATCGTGACCATCGAGGACCTCGAGTCCTCCGTGCACGCATTGTTCTTCGGCAAGACGTATCAGAACCACTCCGAAGACATGCAGATCGATGCCATTGTGCGTCTGACCGGTTTCGTGGATGAACGCGATGAAGAAGTGAGCATCCGCGCCACCGATCTGGAAATAGCCCAGGTCGACGCTGCGGATGAACGGCCGCTCACCATTTCGGTTCCGCAGCCGGCGCTCAACAAGTCCCGCGTCGCTCAGCTGTCCGGCATCCTCAAGTCATTCCCGGGGTACTGCCAAGTGAAGCTTCACGTCGTGCAACCCAACGGGGCCGTGGTGGAACTGCTGTGCGGAGACAGCTTCCGCATCACGCGTGACACCTCGCTGTTCGCCGAGATCAAGACCATCTTCGGTCCCTCGTGCATCACCGAAGCGTGAAAGACGGTAGTGATTCCGCATAAGTCCAAACCATGCCTATTCTTGAGATATGACGCAATGGAACGGCAATGACGCTCCCTCCCAGGACGATCCCGATGGTGACGAAAGCCTTCTTGACGATCTGGGTTCTGTCAGCACCATGAGTTTTCCCGCGGTAGGGGACTCCGACGCGGAGGGGCTTCCGCCCTCTGTGCCGCCGGTTTCCCCGCACGATCAGCATCGAAAAGAGAAACGGCGGCATCGCTGGATGATTGCGCTGACGGTGCTGCTGACTCTCCTCGGAGTAGCTATCGTCGTTGGCGGAATCTATTTGGCTCTGCAGAAATCACAGGAGGAGCGCTCAACTCCGGCGCTGTATTCCGAAGCGGTGGAGGAGGCGTCGAAGAGCCGCGAGTCACTGCAAAAAGTTCTCACCGACACGAAGAGCACGGTGTCGCAGCTGAGTACAGCGCTTCCGAATTCCTCCCAGGTTCAGGAGTTCTCGGACACGTGGGACCGCGGCGAGTCCTTGGTGAACGATCCGCCGAAATATTTCTCCAAGAAACCCACCACCGCCGATCAGGAGGAAGTGGCGGCTGCCGATCTCCGTGACTATGCAACCACGGTGAGCAACGTTTCCAAGCGTCTGAAAGCCCAGAAGGATTCCGCGGGGAAAAAAGATGCGCAAGCACTCTTGTCGACGGCGAAAACCGCTCTGAACACCGCGGTCGAACAGGGGCGGCTCACGCTCGACAACTACAACAGCAAGAAGAAAACCTTCGAGGCACAGTCCTCAGACGAGGACGATTCCAACGATTCGTCAGATAATTCTTCGTCCAGTGATTCTTCCTCTGACGACTCGTCTTCCGGTGATTCGTCCGACAGTTCGTCAGCGGACAGCACCAGGACAGAGGATGACGGCGATTCGGGTTCTTCCAGCGAGCCCCTTTTCGACACGAAATTGGTGACGGATGTCAACGACGCTCTCAGCGAGGCCACCGCATTGCTCGATGCTTCGGAGGAGGGCACTCCCGTCGAGATGGCCACGAGCGCGGTGTCGATGGAGAAGAGCGCGAAGACTCTGAAAACCGCTTACGACGCACTGCAGAAAGGTGTCAACGAAGCGGTGGAGAAAGCGGCGAAGCTGGCGGAAGAGAAAAAGAAGAAGGCGAAAGAGAAAAAATCTGCCGACGAGTCGGCATTCGTCTCTCGGGAGGGGCAAATTCCTGAGGTTCTTCAGGGGACATGGAAAACCGAATCAGGCCAGACCATGACCTTTTCTGCCACAACTTTGCAGAACATGCATGCGAGGGCCACGAGAATAACCTCCGACGAGGCATTGGTCTTCCCTGGAGCCCAGGTTGTGGCGGCATGGAAACTCGACGCGAACGGGGTCTCAGGAGGCATTGAAGACACCATCGTGGGACTCTATCAGCAGGGTGGATCCCAATTCCTTGCAGTCTCGACGTCGTCGGCGTGGTGGAGACTGACGCGCCCATAACGATCTGTGGCTGGCGGAGAGCGTGGAAGAGAAGAGAAGAGAAGAGAAATCCCTCTGATTTCTCACCATGTAAGCACCGTGACAATCCGTAGCGGTTTTCGTCACATACCTTGCATAAACTCGGAGCATGACTGCAACAAAAGAAACAATTATCAGAACAATTGATCTGCGTGGTAAGCAGCTCAATCGTGCTCAGATGCTGGACGCAATGCCGCGTGCGCAAATGGGTGTGAGCGAGGCTTCCGATTTGGTCACGCCGATCCTCGAGAACGTGAAGAAGAACGGTGCCGCCGCACTGCGCGACTACGCCGAGAAGTTCGATCACGTTCGTCCTAAGAATCTCCGCATTCCCCGTGAGATTCTCCAGAAGGCCGCGGATGAGCTCGATCCCAAGGTCCGTGCCTCCATCGAAGAGTCAATCACCCGCATCCGCAAGGTCAGCGCCTCTCAGCGCCCACAGCCCGTGACCACCCAGCTGGCCGATGGCGCCTATGTACACCAGAAGTGGATTCCCATCGAGCGCGTGGGTCTCTACGTTCCCGGAGGCAAGGCCGTTTATCCGACGTCCGTCATCATGAATGTGGTTCCCGCACAGGCGGCGGGCTGCGAGTCCATCGCCGTCACCACGCCTCCATCGCGCGACAACGAGGATGGCTTGCCGAACTCCACCATTCTTGCGACGTGCGCCATACTGGGCGTCGACGAGGTCTACGCCGTCGGTGGCGCACAGGCCATCGCCATGTTTGCCTACGGTGCCACAGGTTCGGAACCGCAGGACGGAGACATTCTCTGTGACCCCGTTGACATGATCACCGGACCGGGCAACATCTTCGTCGCCACGGCGAAGCATTTGGTCTCAGGTTCCGTCGGCATCGACGCCGAAGCAGGGCCGACCGAAATCGCCATTCTTGCCGACAAGACCGCAAAGCCGGGTTGGGTCGCCGCCGATCTCATTGGTCAGGCCGAGCACGATGAGCTCGCCGGTTCGGTTCTCATCACGGATTCGACCGAGCTCGCCGACTCGGTGCGCGAGGAGCTCGCCTACCGCGTTCCGCGCACCAAGAGCTCTCAGCGCGTGGAAACGAGCCTGGGAGGTTCCCAGTCCGCCATTGTGTTGACGGACGGAATTGAGCAGTCCATCGCCGTGGCCAACGCCTATGCAGCGGAACACTTGGAAATCCAGACCGCCGACGAGGATTCCGTGCTCGATAAGATCCGCAACGCCGGTGCTATCTTCCGCGGGAGCTATTCGCCCGTTCCACTTGGCGACTACATGTCGGGTTCCAACCACGTGCTGCCGACGGGTGGCACCGCCCGATTCGCGTCGGGACTTGGTGTTCACACCTTCATGAAGCCCGTTGAGGTGATTGACTACAACGAGACGGGTCTCAAGGCCATCGCCGCCAAGATCAACACCTTCGCTGTCACCGAGGACCTCCCCGCTCATGGAGAATCCGTTCTCTCGCGCTTCATCGACGATCCCTACAACAAGGAGACTCTCGACGAGCAGGAAACAGAGGCAGGTCTGCAATGAGCCAAGGCTCGATCCCAGCCTCCATCCCACTGCGTAACGATCTGGTTGGGGAGGAGCCGTATGGCGCTCCCCAGCTGGACGTTCCCGTCCGCCTCAACGTGAATGAGAATCCCTATGCGCCGACGCAGGAAGTCATCGATTCCATCGTCGAGCACGTGCGCCATGCTGCACCGGAATTGAATCGGTACCCCGACAGAGAGCACCTCACACTACGCGCAAAGCTGGCCGAATACTTGGCGAAGGAATCCAAGGCGCGTCTGCAACCGGAACAGCTGTGGGCGGCAAACGGCAGCAATGAGATCATGCTGCAGCTTTTCCAAGCGTTCGGTGGCCCAGGCCGCACTGCACTGGGATTTGCTCCGACCTATTCCATGTACCCGGAGTATGCACGTGACACCTTCACTACATGGACCACCATTCCGCGCAACGATGACTTCAGCCTGGACCTTCCGGCCGCACTGAAGGCAATCGAAGACATCAGGCCGGCAATCGTTTTGATCACGAGTCCGAACAATCCTACGGGGACCCCGCTCAACCCAGAGCAGGCACATGCCCTTCTGGACAAGTGCGCCACGGTGGGCGTCGAGGGAGCCGATGAGTCTGCGCATCCAGTGGTCGTGGTTGACGAAGCGTACATCGAATTCCGCAATCCCGGCGTCGATTCCATGGCACCGCTAATTTCTCAGTACGACCATCTTGCCGTGAGCCGCACTCTGTCAAAGGCCTTCGCGTATGCGGGCGCGCGCGTTGGTTACCTCGCTGCCAGCACGGCGATCGTCGATTCGCTGCGCATCGTGCGCATGCCCTATCATCTCAGCGCTCTGACGCAGGCTGCCGCACTGGCGGCTCTGGAGCATGCCGATACACAGCTTGCCCAGGTCGAGCACTTGAGAAACACGCGTAACGAAACGGCCGAATGGCTGAAACAGCAGACCTACCGGGGCGTTCCTCTCCAAGTCGCGGAATCACAGTCCAACTTCCTTCTTTTCGGTGGGTCGTTCGATGACCGACAGGCCATCTTCGACGGTCTGCTCAAACGTGGAATACTCATTCGCGTCGTTGGCCCCGAGGGATGGCTGCGCGTGTGCATGGGAACGGATGAGGAAATGACGGCATTTCGCAGTGGGCTGTTAGAAACACTGCGTGAGGTAGAGTCCCGGAAGTAGGAAATGTCAGAGCGGTCGCCTATGGAGGGGACTGAGACTCGGACAAGCGAGCGGACGGAGGATGGAATGGCCCGCAAGGCAACGATTACACGAACGACATCAGAGTCAAGCATCGAGCTGAGCCTCGATCTCGATGGGACGGGACAGACGAATATCGATACGTCAGTGCCGTTCTTCAACCATATGATGACGGCTCTGGGCAAGCACTCACTCATCGATCTTGACATCAAGGCGCACGGAGACACCGATATAGATGTGCATCACACCGTTGAGGATGTCGCCATCGTCTTCGGGGAGGCCCTCAAACAGGCTCTGGGAGACAAGAAGCATCTTGTGCGGTTCGCCGACGCCACCGTCCCTCTCGATGAAGCGCTCGCCCGGGCCGTCGTCGATATTTCGGGACGTCCCTATGCGGTGTGCACAGGAGAACCGGAAGGCTTCGAGTACGCCATGATAGGTGGACATTTCACCGGATCGCTGGTACGCCACGTCATGGAATCCATCGCGTTCCATGCGGACCTCTGCCTGCACATGACGGTGCTGGCGGGACGGGATCCTCACCACATCGCGGAAGCGGAGTTCAAGGCGCTCGCTCGCGCCCTGAGATACGCGATTGAACTCGATCCCCGGGTTTCTGGAATCCCGAGCACGAAGGGTGCACTGTGAGTTCTTCTGATACACCAGACGATACGTTCGACGAGAACAAAAAGAACGACGAGAACGATAAGAATATGGCGTCACCTTCAGGCGATTCGGCGCATGACACCTCTGATTCTTCTGGTTCTTCTGATTCCTCGGGAGCCTCTCACAATGACGACGAATTGAGTGATCAGGAAGTCGCCAAGGCTCTTGAAGGCTTTGAAGACGAGTTCAAGGATTTCGAGGAAAAGAACGATTTCTCAGGCCTCGATGACCTCAAGGACCTTGACCCCTTCGAATCGGAGCTTGAGGGGATACTGGGAGACAAGGCAAAGGCGGCGATGCTCATTACGCCACTTCAGCAGGCAGATCTGCTTTCCGCATTCTGTGTACTTGCTGACGTTTCCGCATATTGCATCGGTTCCGAAAAGGGAGCGGTCGCGATTCTGAAGAATCTCGAAGGCTCCTCGCCGGAGTCGGCAGCCAAGGACCTCACCACTGTCGTTTCAGGACTCAGCGTGGTCCTTGCTATTAATAGAGCGGACAAACTCGAGGCGAAACTGTGGATCGACGGAAAGGCCGGCAGTGACTTCGCTCCGCCGATCCTGTTCATGCAGGTCGCTGATTTCGTTGAAGACTTCATGATTGGCAGTGCCAACCTCGACAGTTTGAAGGCCAATGGCTTCACGGTGACGGATTCCGGCGAAATGAGTAGGGGAGAGGCGTTAAAGATCATTGCTTCCCACACCCGCTTCCATCCCGGACAGCAAGGAACGGGAATCGTAGAATAGGAACGCGCCGAAGGAGGCGAGCAGTATGGTTTCGGTGGTTGTTTTTGATTATGGCTTTGGCAACGTGCGTTCCATGGTCCGCGCACTGCAGACGGTGGGAGCCGAGGTGACGCTGACAGCGGATTACGGGCAGGCGCTCGAGGCCGACGGACTTGTCGTTCCCGGTGTGGGGGCGTTCAAGGCGTGCGTCGAAGGTCTCAAGACCGCCGGCGGTGACCGGGTCATCCGTGATCGTCTGCGTGACTCCCGCCCGGTTCTGGGTGTGTGTGTCGGCCTCCAAGTGATGTATGAGTATGGAGTGGAAGGCGGTTCGCGGTCCGAGGGTCTTGGCCTCGCAGGTGGGACGGTGGAGCGTCTGGACGCCGACGTGGTTCCGCACATGGGCTGGAACACCGTTGAGACACCCGAAGAGTCAATTCTTTTCCGTGGCGTCGAGGATGAACGCTTTTATTTCGTCCATTCCTATGCCGTCTCTCATCCGCATGACAGCGCGAAGAACGATTCCTCCAACCCACGTGCCGCCGAGCCCAATCGCATTGCGTGGTGCACGTACGGCAACTCCCGTTTCGTAGCGGCCTTCGAGCATGGAGCGCTGTTCGGCACCCAGTTCCACCCCGAAAAATCAGCGGAAGCCGGTCAAGCCCTTCTGCGCAATTGGATAGGAGTTCTCCATGACTGAACCATTGACGCTGCTCCCCGCAGTGGACGTTCGTGACGGCAAGGCGGTGCGTCTCAAGCAAGGGGAATCGGGCTCGGAGACGGATTATGGCAGCCCGCTTGAGGCAGCATATGCGTGGGCCGATGCCGGGGCGCGATGGATTCATTTGGTGGACTTGGACGCTGCCTTTGGAACCGGAGACAACCGTGCGATTCTCCGAAAAATCACCGATCGTCTGGGAGACATGGTCCACATCGAGCTTTCGGGCGGAATCCGTGACGATGACAGCATCAAATCGGCGCTCGATTCCGGGGCCAGCAGAGTCAACATCGGAACAGCGGCACTGGAGAATCCCGACTGGACGGCGTCCATGATCGGAATGTATGCCGACAAGGTTGCGGTGGGCTTGGATGTGCGTGGACACACTCTGGCTGCCCGTGGATGGGTCAAGGAGGGTGGAGATCTTTTAGAAACCATCGATTTTCTCAACACCGTCAACTGTGCGCGGTACGTGGTCACCGATGTGACGCGCGACGGCATGATGTCGGGGCCGAATCTTGAATTGTTACGCGAGGTCGCACAACACACCTCTGCAAAGGTCACCGCATCGGGCGGCATCTCATCCCTTAACGACTTGCGTGCCATCCGTACATTGGCGGATGAGGGTGTCGATTCGGCCATTTTGGGGAAGGCCTTGTACGCCCGTGCCTTTACCCTTCAGGAGGCCCTCGACGCCACGCAGTGACGCCGGGAGCACAAGAGTGAACAGAGAGCAGAAGAGGGCAGTGGGAACCGCGAGCCGTTCGATTCGTGAATAAAATTCGAAACGACAGCCCACCTTCTGCAGAACGAAATAATCCCATGAGAGGATAGCCATATGGATAGGCAACAGGAATTCGCGTTGCGCACTGTTGAGGAACGCGATGTACGTTTTATTCGTCTCTGGTTCACCGATGTTTTGGGAATGCTCAAGTCGGTTGCCATTGCCCCCGCAGAGCTGGAGGCCGCCTTCGATGAGGGCCTTGGCTTTGACGGCTCTTCGATCGAGGGGTTGACGCGCGTTTCGGAAGACGACATGATCGTCAAACCGGACCCTTCGACCTTCCAGATGCTTCCATGGCGCGGTGGGCCGCAAGGAACAGCTCGCATGTTCTGCGACATCCTCACCCCTGACGGGCAGCCCTCGTTGGGAGATCCCCGCTACATCATGAAGCGCACGCTTGCAAAGGCGAAGGAGAAGGGCTTCACCTTCTACGTTCATCCTGAGATTGAGTTCTACCTCTTCGAACAGCAGTCGGATTACTCGCAGCCACCAACCCCCATCGACTACGGTGGCTATTTCGACCACGTGCCCCGCAGCTCCGGCATGGATTTCCGGCGTGCATCGGTCAATATGCTGGAACAGATGGGCATCTCTGTGGAGTATTCGCACCACGAGGCGGGGCCTGGGCAGAACGAGATCGATCTGCGTTATGCGGATGCGCTGACCACTGCGGACAACATCATGACCTTCCGCACAGTCGTCAAGGAAATCAGTTTGGAACGTGGCATTCAGGCGAGCTTCATGCCCAAGCCTCTGTCCCATGAACCGGGGTCCGGCATGCACACCCATCTCAGTCTTTTCGAGGGAGATTCCAACGCCTTCTACGAGGCTGGCGAGGAATTCAACATGTCCCAGACGGCTCGGCAGTTTGCTGCCGGAATTCTCAACCACGCCGCCGAGATCACCGCGGTGACCAATCAGTACGTGAACTCGTACAAGCGGCTGTGGGGAGGCGCCGAGGCGCCGAGCTACGTGTGCTGGGGCCACAACAACCGTTCCGCTCTCCTGCGCATCCCACAGTACAAGCCAGGCAAAGGCAATTCCGCCCGCATGGAGTTCAGGGCATTGGATCCTGTGGTGAATCCCTACCTCGCGTATTCCCTTCTGCTTGCGGCGGGTCTTGACGGCATAGAGCAGCAGATGGAGTTGGAGGAGCCCACCAGCGACGACGTTTGGGAACTCACCGACGCCGAGCGCCAGGCCATGGGCATCAAGCCACTTCCGGGTTCGCTCGATTCCGCGTTGCAGATCATGGAGAAATCAGATTTCGTTGCGGAGGTCTTGGGAGAGCACGTGTTCAGCTATTTCCTGCGCAACAAACGCCGCGAGTGGGAGGACTACCGCCTCCAGGTCACGCCTTACGAGCTGCTGCACTATCTGCCGAAGCTGTAAGGCTCGTAAGGCCTGTAAGACTGGCCGAAGTAAAGCACCGCGTCGTCAGTTTTCTGCGAGTTTGCGCAACCTCTGAAGGCTCACCGGAATCTTCGTTCCGACTTCCTGGGCCCAGAGGGAGACGAGATATTCCTCATACATCCAGCGCAGCTCTGTGACAACTTTACGGCGCTCGTCTTTTGCGGGACTTGCCGGCAGGCGGTCGAGTTCCGCCTGTGCGGCATCGACGATTTCCTTGGCCTCGTGAGCCTTCCACGCCCACTGCACGTCTCGTGTCTTATCCGCCTTCGCCTTGCGCAGACGCACCTCATCGGCGGTGAGATAGCGACGCAGCTCGGGGAGATACTGCGGGGGAGTCGAGGCGATGAAACCGGGATGCACCAAGGAAGCGACGTGTTCGCGGATGGATTGCAGCACGGCGAGTAGTGGCAATTGGGCCGTTCCCGACACCTCGTTTTCCACTTCACCGCTTTTTGCGAGCGTTGCAATGACATCTTTGGCGACGGCATACACCGTGTCCTCATAGACGTTCTCGTTGTAGCGGCAGGCCTGAGTGAGATCGGCGTCGGTGGCGAATTCATCGATGTGGGGAAGCAACCGCTTGACCGCCGCCATCTGCAGATCGTCTACCAATTTATCCTTCGAAGGGTACGGGGCCGACGCCAGAATCAAGGATTCTTTGCTGAGCCAGCGTGACGTGATGCGGGCTGTGGGGAGCTTCAACGCGTCGAGAGCCACCTTCCACAGCATGTCGCTGCGGGATTGCGAGGTGGCACCGGCCTTGTGGAGCAGCGTTGCCGATTTCACGGGTTTTCCGCTTTCCTTCGCTGCCTCTGCTCTTTGGCCCACGGCATGGCGTGCCGCCGCCACGGCCTTGTCCTCCAGCTGGTTCTGCAGTTCGATGAGCGAGTTGGAACGGGCGAGAATCTGAGGTTTTACAGATTTCTTGGAACGCTGGTTCCCCTCTTTTCCGTTTTTCCGGTGCGTCCGCTTGTCTCGGGGAGCGTCGGTCTCAACGGAAAAAGTGATGCGAAGATGATCGGGAAGACGCTTGAGCAAGGTGGCATCGAAGACGTCGGGGTGAAGCTGAGCGTTGCGTGTGGCGATGGCGGCTTTGATGAAGACATCGGTAAACGACTCGGTTTCCGCTCCCAGACGTTCAATTCCGGGGACGGCCTCCACGTGTGCGTCGATCCACTCGCTAATGGCAACGGCCGTATCTGGAGCCGGCACGAACTGGACGCGCAGTTGTTTGGGCAGCGCTTTGATGAGGCCGAGGATCAGTTCGTCCCTGAATCCGGGGACAAGCCAGCTGAACTCTTTTTCGTTCAGTCGCATGAGATAGTGCAGGGGGATGTGAACGGTGATGCCGTCCTCATCGGCACCCGGCTCGTACACGTAGCTGAGTTTGAGATCGATGTCGTTGCCGTCGGTCCCCACCGTTTTCCATGTGCTGGGATAGTCGTCGAGGGAGGCGTGTCCCGCCTCATGAAGACGCGGAATCTCTCCGGGATCGAAGGTGAGAAGGTTCGGATTCGCGTCATGATTCTTTTTCCACCACGCCGCGAGTCCGGCCAGGGAGGTCGCCTCCGGGGGAAGCACGGAATCGTAGAACTGGAAGAGGTCCTCGTCATTGACCGATTCGGTGATGTGGCGCGTTCGTTGGGTGTCCTGCTGAGATTCTTCCAGAATGGCGCGGTTGGCATCGACGAAGTCGTCATAGCTGAAGCGTTGCGTGATATTGCCTTCGACCAGTCCTTGCCGAATCAGGAACTCACGCGCCTCGACGGGGTTGATGCGCCCCCACTGAACGGCTCTCTCCGAAACGATCGGCAGGCCATAGAGCAACACTTTTGCCTTCGCGACTGCCGAGCCGCGCGATGCTGACCAATGTGGCTCCGAGTACACGGTTTTCGTGAGATTGCCGGCAAGAGATTCTGCCCATGTGGGATCGATGCTCGCCGCCATGCGCGCCCAGAGTCGTGAGGTCTCCATGAGATCCGTCACCATCACCCACGGAGGAGTGGACTTCGCCACGCCGGAAGCGGGGAAAATCGCAAAGTGAGTGCCACGTGCACCCTGATAGTCATTGTGCGATTGCTTCTTCGCCCGCTTAATGGCACGTGCGCGGGCAGGACCGCTCAGCCCGGCGAAGTCGGACGCCTTGGGTTCCCTGACCACTTGCATGCCGAGGTTGGAGAGCAACCCCGCAAGCATGGAGCGGTGGATGGACTCCGCATCCCACGTAGCGCACAGGGAGTGGGCGGCCTGTTGGTTCATCGGCAGCTGGCGGATGGCGAGGTCCTGACGCGACAGGGGTTCGGGCGTGCCAACGGTGAAATGCAGTTCATGGCACATCTGCACCAACTGGTGGAAGAGATCTCTCCACTGGCGGACTCTCATGAAATTGAAGAATTCCGCAGCGCAGCGACGGCGGAGGGCCGAATTGCTCAGCACTCCATCGGCTTGGAAAAAGGCGTCCCAGATGTTGAGAATCGTGAGGAAGTCAGAGGATTCATCGACGTATCTGTTGTGAATCGCATCGGCCTCGGCACGTTTTTCCTCCGGGCGCTCGCGTGGGTCCTGGAGACTGAGGAACGAGACGATGACGAGGATGGCCGCCAGGACATTCTTATTCGCCGTGCGGGAGGCCTCGATGATCATGCGTCCGAGGCGAACATCAATGGGCAGGCGCGACAGTTGGCGGCCGATGGTCGTCAGATTCATGCGCCCGCGGCTGCGTTTGATGGCGCCGAGTTCACTCAGCTCGTTGATGCCATCGGAAACGGAGCGTGTGTCAGGGGGATCGATGAAGCCGAAAGAGGTGACATCTTCGGCGGTGTGCGCCACTCCGACCGACAGCATGTGCAGGACCACGGCTCCCAGCGAGGTGCGCAGGATTTCCGGGTCGGTAAAGCGGGGGCGTGCCTCGTAGTCCTCCTGCGAATACAGACGGATGGCAATGCCGTCGGCCACACGACCCGTACGGCCCGCCCTCTGGTCCGCACTGGCCTGAGAGATGGCCTCGATGGGAAGACGCTGCACCTTTGCCGATTTCGAGTAGCGCGAGATGCGTGCGGTTCCGGGGTCCACGACGTACCGGATTCCCGGGACAGTGAGGGAGGTCTCGGCCACGTTGGTGGCGATGATGATGCGCTGGTGGGAGTGGTTGTCGAAAACCCTGTGCTGTTCCTTGGAGGAGAGACGGGCGAAGAGCGGCAGGATCTCGATCGCATCGGGCCTGCGCATGTCGGAGGTGCGTGCGCCCAGATGGGAGCGCAATGCCGCCTCGAACTCGTGGATGTCGCGTTCTCCCGCCGCGAAGACGAGAAGATCCCGGGCGCCACGCTCACGTTTGGACAGAGTCAGCAGCTCCATGCAGGCGCGTGCCACGGCTTGTGCGGGGTCCGAGAGGGTCTCATCGTCCGAGAAACCGGAGACGGGGCTCAGCGCGGGGGAGGAGCCAAGCGGCTCGTAGTAAATCGACACAGGATAGGTGCGGCCCGAAACCTCGATGACCGGAACCTTTCTGCGCAAGGCGTCCGAGAAATGCTTCTGGAACTTCTGAGAATCGATGGTGGCGGAGGTGATGATGAGCTTCAGATCCCTGCGCGTCCTCAGGAGCTGCGTGAGGTAACCGAGGAGAAAGTCGATGTTGAGACTGCGCTCGTGCGCCTCGTCGATGACGATGGTGTCATAGGCGCTCAGATGCGGGTCACGCTGAATCTGGGCGAGGAGAATGCCGTCGGTGACCACGCGCAGACGCGTGTGAGAGGAGCTCTCATCCGTGAAGCGGACCTGGTAGCCCACCTCGTTACCCAGCTTCACCTGCATCTCCTGGCAGATACGTTCCGCCACGGTGCGTGCGGCGAGACGACGGGGTTGGGTGTGCACGATCTGTCTGCCGTGCGTTCCCCTGCCCATCTCCAGAAGCATCTTCGGGATTTGGGTGGTCTTTCCCGAGCCGGTTTGACCGCTGATGATAACGACCTGTGACGCCTTGACCGCGGCGACGATATCGTCTTTCGCGGCGGAAATCGGAAGTTCTGGTGGATAGACGAATTTCATTCGTTGACTGTTTCCTCTGTAATTCTCTGTGTGGAATGAGACGTGGAACGTGCTACCTCAATGATGCGGAATCCTTTGGAGATCGCGTAGCGACTGACGGCGAACTCCGTGCCAAGGGTCTGCGAAAGCCAGGTGATGAGAGAGTCGGATCCCAGGTGCTTCTGGACGACGAGGTAGGCGCGTCCGCCCTCAGTGAGTCGGGGGATGTAGCTCATCAGCAGCTGATGAAGAGGCTCCTTACCGATGCGAATGGGGGGATTGGACCAGATGAGATCAAAGGACGTGGATTCCGGCAGCTCATGTTCAGTCACCGCCGAGACATTGGACAGCCCGTGTGCACTCGCGTTTCTGCGGGTGAGCTCCACCGCGCGGTCGTTCACATCCACCGCCCAGATCGTTGCCTGCGGGGATTCGAATCCCAGGGCAAGGGTGAGTGGTCCCCATCCACAGCCGAGGTCGAGGAATGTTCCTTCCCGAGGGGGAGTGGGGGCTTCCTTCAGCAGTACCGCAGTTCCCTTGTCGAGCCCTGCGGCCGAAAAGACGCCATTCGAGACTTCGACCTTCACGGTGTGGCCGCGCAGGTTGACGGTGAGGACGCGACGCCTGTCCTCGGAGTGCGGGGTCGCCGAAAAGTATTGTTCGCCTTGTTCGCCCTTTTGTGGTGATGACATGGAACCCCCGTCTGGATAGCGCTGGATGGTGACAGCTGTTGTGCATGATGGTGAGGTGCGCTCCTTGACGCCATCCGGTGAATCGCGGAAGGGCTACGTTCTCACGCCTATACTCGATGATAGTTGTGAGGCTGAAAAACTCAGGCTTAATTGAAGGATGGTGTGCGTGAAGCGAAATTCCGATGAGAATTCCGTTGCGGAAAATGGTCAAGTTTCGGGGGCTCCCCAGACTGAAGTGGAGTCGGATTCCGGTCTTTTAGAGGAACACTCCGCAGTCCTCGATGACATGGGCGAAGCCGTGCAGCGGCGCGAACAGTCCCAGGAGATATGGGAAGAGCGCGAATCGCGGAACGCCTTGCGCCATATTGCAGGGCTGAGCACCGAACTGCAGGACGTCACCGAGGTCGAATACCGGAAGGTTCGTCTTGAAAGAGTGGTTCTTGTCGGCATCTGGTCCTCTGCGGTCACTACGCAGGCGGATGCGGAGGAGTCCATGCGAGAGCTTTCCGCTCTCGCCGATACCGCAGGTGCCGAAGTCGTCGATGGTCTGCTGCAGCATCGCTTCAAGCCGGATCCTGCCAGCTATATAGGTTCTGGCAAAGCCAAGGAGTTGGCGCGCATTGTTGAAAGCGAAGAGGCCGACACCGTCATTGTGAATGCCGATTTGGCGCCCTCCCAGAGACGTGCCCTCGAAGATATCGTAGGCGTGAAGGTGGTGGATCGCACAGCGGTCATCCTTGACATTTTCGCCCAGCATGCCACCAGTCGTGAAGGCAAGGCGCAGGTCGAACTCGCACAGCTTGAATACATGCTTCCGCGACTGCGTGGCTGGGGAACGACTCTCAGCCGACAGGCAGGAGGCCAGGCGGCAGGACAGGCGGGCGGCATCGGTTCGCGCGGTCCCGGCGAGACCAAGATAGAAATGGATCGCAGGCGTATTCGTCGGCGCATTTCGAAGCTACGTGCCGACATCGCCAAAATGAAACCCTCCAGGGACATCAAGCGAGGTTCACGGCACCGTGCCGGGATGCCGGTCGTTGCGGTGATCGGCTATACGAATGCCGGGAAATCAAGTCTTACCAACCGGTTGACACGCTCGCAGGAGCTGGTTGAAAACGCACTTTTCGCGACGCTCGATACTGCGGTAAGGCGTACCTCAACACGTACTGGCCGTCTTTTCGCCTACGTGGACACAGTCGGCTTCGTCCGCGACCTTCCCACCCAGCTGGTGGAAGCCTTCAAATCCACGCTGGAGGAGATAGCCGACTCCGATCTCATCCTTCACGTCGTGGACGCGTCGTATGCGAATCCGCAGGATCAGATCGACGCCGTCAACGCGGTCATCTCCGATCTGCCCGAGGTTTCGGATATCCGCGTCCAGCTTGTTTTCAACAAGGTCGACCGTATCGACGAGACGACGGCAACCCGGCTGAGGAACCTTTATCCGGATGCTCTTTTTGTGAGTGCCATCACAGGTGAGGGAATCGATGAAGTGAGGAGCATGGTGGAGAAAAGCCTGCCATTGCCGCCCGTACAGGTCGATGCGCTCATCGGATTCGAGGACGGCGGCTTGGTGGAGCAGGTGCGCAACCATGGCGTCATCGAAAGTCTGGACTATACTGATTCAGGCATTTCATTGAGCGCCCGAGTTGATGACGCTCTTGCTGCACAAATCCTGCGGAAAGCCCGTTAAGGTATTCCTTTTTACATGGATGCAAGCACTTCTCGCGGAGCGCTTACGTCGTTTGGTGTAGATAAGGTAAAAATGTAAGGAATGAATCTCGGTTGCTGTTTAAAACCGAAAAAACTTCTGAGGAGAGGTGCCTGAATGGCAGATTCTACAATTCGTCCTACTAAGCTCGCTATTGTCGGTGCTGGTGCAGTGGGGTCGACTATGGCTTTCGCTGCAGCGCAGCGCGGCATTGCAAGGAACATCGTTCTTGAGGACATCAACCTTCAACGCGTGGAGGCTGAGGTTCTCGATATGCAGCACGGAGCCAGTTTCTACCCAACAACAACGATTGACGGTTCGGACGATGTGGAGATCTGCCGAGATGCCGACGTCGTGGTGATCACGGCCGGCGCTCGTCAGAAGCCAGGTCAGTCACGTCTTGACCTCGCGGGTGCCACCATCAACATGATGAAGTCCATCATCCCGAACGTCGTCAAGGTGGCTCCGAATGCCATCTACATGTTGGTAACCAACCCCGTCGATATTGTCACCTATGTCTCTTTGAAGCTCTCGGGATTGAGCCCGCGCCACATGTTCGGCTCTGGCACCAATCTCGACTCCGCACGTCTGCGCTTCCTGCTGGGTGAGCAGACCGGCGTCAACGTCAAGAACGTTCACGCCTACATCGCCGGCGAGCACGGTGACTCCGAGGTCCCGCTCTGGTCCTCCGCCACCATCGGTGGCGTTCCGCTCCTCGATTGGAAGGAATTGCCGGGATGTGAGCCTCTCACCGCACAAGTTCGCGAAGAGATTCATCAGGAAGTGAAGAACGCCGCCTACCGCATCATCGAGGGAAAGGGCGCGACCAACTTTGCCATCGCCATGTCTGGCGTGGACATCATCGAGTCCATTCTCAATGACACGAACCGCATTCTTCCGGTCAGCTCCGTTCTGGAAGACTTCCACGGCATCTCCGACGTATGCATGTCCGTTCCTGCAGTTCTCAACCGTCAGGGCGTCAACACCCGCATCAACACTCCGTTGAGTGATGGAGAGCTTGCCGCGCTGAAGCGTTCCGCAGAGACGCTAAAGGAGACAGCGGCCCAGTTCGGCTTCTGATTCGGACGAGTAGTGCTGTGACGAGCGGTGCTATATAGATGAGAAGACCCCGGGAAACCGGGGTCTTCTTGTATTTTCTTATGTTTGTGATCGTATGGGGGCGGGAATTGACTCCACTGCAGCAAATGAAGGCTGCTGCTTTACAGCTTGCGTAGTACGGAAACGACCTTTCCCATGACGGTGGCATAGGTTCCATCGATGGGGGAGTAAGCGGGGTTATGTGGCATCAGCCATACATGCCCATCTTTCTTTTGGAAGGTCTTGACGGTTGCCTCGTCATCGAGGAGCGCTGCGACGATATCGCCGTTTTGTGCCGAGTTCTGTTCCCTGACGACAACGAAATCGCCATCGCAGATTGCCGCATCGACCATGGAATCGCCATGCACCTCAAGCATGAAGAGGTTTCCTTCTCCCGTCAGTCGTTTGGGCAGACGCATCACGTCGTCGATATGCTGTTCCGCGGTGATAGGTGTACCTGCGGCGATTCTGCCGACAAGGGGAACGTCCCAAGACTGCTCGACGGCTTCCGTCTCGCCAGTATCGTCTGAAGAATTGCCAAATCCTCGGGAGGGGAATTTTACAACGGTTGACGTGGAACTGTCAGGAGTAGAAGCGGTGTGGGTGTCTGGATGCGTTGCACCTGCGGTGATTTCCGATGATGATGCGAGACCTGCCTCGATCAGTTCAATGGCACGGCCCTTTTTTGCACCCAGTTTGATGTATCCCTTGTCGGCGAGCACCTGAAGCTGGTGTTTGACGCTTGAGGGACTCTTGAGACCTGCGTCATCTCCGATTTCACGGAAGGAGGGTGCATAGCCGTATTTTTCGACATAACGACGAATCGATGCCAGCACTCTTTCCTGACGGTTGCTGAGCCCTGTGGGCGTTGCAGTGTCGTCATGGTCGATGGCCTTGTTGAACGGCACTATCTTGCTCATGGTGCTCCCTTCGCTTTCTTTAAGAAGAATAACGTGAATGTCGGGTGAAATCAAACATCTGTTCGAAAGTGAGACTTGAAATGTCGTGAGATTCATGCAGAATAGAACATACGTTCGATAGAACAAACGTTCGAAGGGGGTGCGAGATGAGTGCAGTTGCTCGGCGAGTTTGGAGAGTGGCGCCTTCCGCGCACGAAGTTGGGGTGGAACGTAAGAAAAGCAAGAAGAAGACGGTCATGAAGCTGACGAGGCGCGGAAAAGCAGTTTTCGGTGGCCTCGGTGCTGCGCTGCTTTTGCTTTTCGGAATGGGTGTGTGGAACGTTGGAATCGCACAGTCGGAACCTGCGATCCAGCAGGTGACAAGTTACATTGTGCGTCCGGGGGACACCCTGTGGTCCTTTGCGCAGCGCACGACTCCGAATGGTGAGGATGTGAGGGAGACCGTCGCGGATCTCATCACGCTCAATCATCTTGACTCCTCGGCTGTCGAGGTGGGTCAGCGTCTGGTTGTGCCTGTTGAATGATTTTGCAGAAACAGGGTTTTCTGCAAGTCACGTTTCTGTAAGAGGGTGTAATGGCGACGGGGTATCCTTATGTTTCATGCATTGTCCTTTTTGCCAGAATCCCGATACCAAGGTCATCGATACGCGTGTGGGAGAAGATGGTTACGCCATTCGCCGCCGCCGCGAATGCCCGAAATGTGGGCGTCGTTTCACCACTGTGGAGACCGCGCAGTTGCTTGTCATTAAGAGGTCGGGGAACTCGGAGCCGTTTAACCGCGACAAAGTTATCTCCGGCGTGAGAAAGGCATGTCAGGGTCGCCCTATCGACGAGGATGAGCTGAAGGAGCTTGGACGCAAGGTCGAAGAAGACCTCCGTTCACGAGGCTTGGCACAGATCGATTCAGATGAGGTAGGTCGTGCAATTCTCGGTCCGCTTCGCGATCTCGATAAAGTCGCTTACATGCGTTTCGCCAGTGTCTATCAGAATTTCGAAAATCTCGATGATTTCGAGAAGGCCATCAAGGATCTCCGGGAACAGGAAAGTGCTGCGGATACGGCAAAAGATGCGAAGGTGACACATTCTGCGGAACAGCATGTTGCCGAACCGCATGGTGCCGAGCGGCACACAACTGGTCGGAAGTAAAACTCAGCAAAATAAGCAGGGCGATGGATTCCGGAGCTGCACGTGATCGGAATGCTGCATGGCCGCACGGCACAGGACAGCGCATATCTGTACGGCGCATACCCGTACAGCACGTAGCGGTATGAAGTGCGTACCTATATAAAAATACATAGTTGCATGAAGTGCATAGTTGTATGAAATACACAGTTGCATAAAGTCAGCTGTGATTATCTGCGGAGATCAGGCTGGCTCATTCAAAAGGGTGAGGGCTCCTCTCAATGATGTCAAGAGGAGCCCTCACCCTTTTTGCGATGCTACCGGTGACGGTCGCGAGACGAAACTCGGCTTCAGCCCAACAGACGAACGCGAATCGTTCCAGGCAACTGCGAAAGCTGGGTGAGGACGTCCGCATCGGGCGCATGCGCTACATCGGTCACCACGTATCCGAGGTTCCCCTTCGTGCCGAGTGCCTGTGCCGAAATATTGATGTCTGCATCTCCAAGCGTGTGGTTCACTTGGGCGAGCACACCTGGCATGTTTACATGCAGATGGGCAATGCGGCTGACACCACGTGGGGATTCGAGATTGATCGGAGGCATATTCACCGATAGGGAAGTGGCACCGGAACGCCAGTATTCAATGAGGCGGTGAGAGACGAACTGGCCGATTGCCTTCTGGGCTTCGAGCGTCGAACCGCCGATGTGCGGCGTCAGGATAATGTTGTGTTCCTCACGAAGGTCGGAGAGAAAAGCGTCTCCGGACTTCTTCGGCTCGCTGGGGTAAACGTCGATGGCGGCGCCGGAAAGGTGCCCGGAATCAAGATGGGCCTTCAAAGCCTCGATGTCCACCACGAACCCGCGGGAAAGATTGATGAGAATGGCGCCGGTCTTCATGCGTGCAAGCTGGGGCTCAGCAAAGAAGTTGGTGTTCTCCTTGCGTCCGTCCACATGAATGGTGACGGCGTCGGCTTCCTCGAGGAGCTCGTCCAGGGAGTTTGCACGCCTGGCGTTGCCCATGGCGAGCTTTTCTTCGACATCGTAGAAGATGACCGACATGCCCAGAGCTTCGGCGAGGACGGAAACCTGGGAACCAATGTTTCCATAGCCGATGATGCCCAAGGTCTTGCCACGGACCTCATGGGACCCTGAGGCCGATTTGTCCCAGACGCCGTCCTGCATGTGACGCATATGGTCAGGAATGCGCCGCATCAACGAGATCACGTCGGAGATGACAAGTTCGACAACCGAACGAGTGTTGGAATATGGGGCGTTGAAAACCGCAATTCCCTTACTGCTGGTGGCGCGAAGATCGACCTGGTTGGTACCGATGCAGAAGCAACCGACGGCGCTGAGCTCAGGGCGTGCTTCGACGACGCGGGAGGTCACGTTCGTCTTCGAACGGATGCCGAGGAGGTCCACGCCTTCGAGTGCGGCAATGAGACCGTCTTCGTCGAGTGCACCCGCCTGGGTTTCGACTTCGAAACCGGCGCGCTTCAGCGCATCTTCCGCCAATGGATGGATGTTTTCTAGTAATAGTGCTTTCGGCATGTCCCTACCTTATAACGGCAATGAGTCACGATCGTCTCGCGTCCGAACAATAACGAGTTGTTGCGTCGGACGGGTGAGGGAGACATAGAGATCGGAGGCGGCAGTGAGACGGCTGGGGCTGTTTGTCTCAATGAGTCCGGGCTGGATGAGCAGCACGGCGTCGTATTCGAGTCCCTTGATGCCTTCCGGATTGGTGAGGTGAATCTGGGCGTCGCCGTCTGTTTGAGCCTGCAGACGGTGAGTCTCATCGATTCCGAGATTCTTGAGGATCGACTCCCACAGTGGTGCACGCAGAGTTGAAAGCAGCTCGTCATCCGCGATCACGGCGACGCGGCCGGTTCCGTCTTGCGAAATGTAGTGGGAATGCAGCTGCAGTATTTCGGCGATGCTGGCCTCCACCAGGTCCTCGAGACGGTTCACGGTGAGGCGTTTCACGGAGTCCTCCATTTCCCGGACCGCCTTGACGGTCGAGACGTAGAGTCCCTCGTTGCGTGCGAAGTCGGAGGCGAGATCGGCCACTTCCTGAGGGTTACGGTAGTCGATGGTGAGCTCGCCCAAGTGCCAGCGGTCGTGTCCGAAGACCGGATCGAGCATGGTCTGCCACGAGCGTGCGCCTCCGAGTGCGGAGGTCTGGGCCACGTCTCCCACAATGGTGAAGGAGCGGGTGGGGCAGCGGCGAACGAGCATACGCCATTCCATGCGGGTGAGCTCCTGTGCCTCATCGACCACGATGTGGCCGAAGGTCCAGGAACGGTCTTTTGCCGCCCGCGCGGCGAGCAGATCCTCGTCTCCCGAGGATTCCATTCCTTCCGCCAGCCTTTGAGCGCTGACGAGCGAGGAGCTGATGCCCATTGACTCCAAGGTATCTTGGGCGTATTTCTCTTCGGCCGTCATGCCTTTGGCGCGTGTGGCGGCGGCGATCGTCTTCGGATCGTCCCCGATGAGCTCCATCGCCTCGTCGAGAAGCGGGATGTCGGCGGAGGTCCAGCCCGAACCCTTCGGTCGGTACAGAGCGGAGAGTTGATCGTCGTTGAGCCAAGGGGCGCAGCTGCGGAGACGGGCCGGCTTGGCCCACAGGTCTTCGAGAAGCCATTCGGCGGTCAGTGGAAGCCAGCTGAGATTCAGCGTCTTCTTCACCTGATCGTTGTAGCGCAGGTCGTCCTTGACGCGGGCGAGTTCCGCTGCCTCCGGAGTGTAGTCGAGCTCGTCGGAATAACGGCGGACGAGTGCCTCCATCATGTGTTCCACAAAGGTCACACGCGCACGGTTGTGCGGAAGATGGGAGCGGCGCGCAATCTGCTGCGCCTCTTCGATATCGGCGGCGTTGATACGGAAGTGAACCGCTCCGACGCTGATCTCGGGGAGCGTTGAAGGAACCCGGATGCGCATGGCGACGGCGTTGGCGATGGTCTTCGCCATGCGAATGTCTCCCTTGAGCTGTGCGGCAAAGGGATCATCCGTCTGGTTGGCGACGATGCCGGGAAGCAGAGTGGCAATGGTGCGGGACAGGACGCCCGTCTCTCCCAGGGAAGGCAGCACCTGATCGATGTAGTGGAGGAACGCTTGGGAGGGACCGACGACCAGGACGCCTGAGTGATCAAGGCGCTTGCGGTGCGTATAGAGAAGGTAGGCGGCGCGATGGAGCGCAACGGCGGTTTTTCCGGTTCCGGGACCTCCCTGAACGACGGTCACCTGATTGAGGGGAGCGCGAATGATGCGGTCCTGCTCGGCCTGGATCGTGGCCACGATATCGGTCATTTTGCCGGTCCGCCGAGTGCTCAGGGAAGTGAGCAGCGCGCCTTCTCCGGTGAGGGTTCCCGACTCGGAGGCCTCTTCGACATGTTTGGAGGACACGTCCAGCACCTCATCCTCAATGCCGACCACTTCGCGGAATTTCAAAGAGATGTGGCGGCGCATCACGATGTTGAAACGGTGATTTGGCGTGGCCTCGTAAAACGGCCGTGCGGCTTCCGCTCGCCAGTCGGTGAGCATGGGGTTGTGCTGATGGTCCGAGAGACCGATGCGCCCGATGTAACGCTTCTCTCCGTCGTCGGTGTCGAGTCTGCCGAACACCAGACGGTCCTGCACGGCCCGCAGTTGCGTGAGTCGTTCCTCATACATGGTGGCGAAGGAGTCGCGTTCGGTGCGTTGTGTGGGGGAGCCGTGTCCGCCGGCCGCACGCACTGCGGTGAGGCGCTCGCGGGTTTGCGCAGCCATGCTGTCGAGACGGGCGTAGACGGCATCGATTACTCGTTGTTCGTCTTTTAGCTGCGTGGTGTAGTCAGTCATTTTTCCCTTTCATTTCCGCTCTCAGGGTGCCGAAAAAATGAGCATCTCATTCTACTTCGCGATGTCCGACAACTTTCCGAAGGCTGAATTCACCACGTTGTCGTCGCCTCTGTGACCTCGAGAGAAGAAGTCCGAATGCATCATCGATTTTTCGGCAGCGGGGTGCGTTTTCCTGATAATCACCCGTTAATTGGCACATAGATGGGGAAGAATGGTGATCAGTGGGGTAAGGTGGTGATAACCGAGTGCTAGTGCGAAGGAGGTGTGCCGTGGCAGTTGAGGATCAATCAGCGAAATCCCAACCTGCGGCCGCTTCGGCACGTGAGGAATCTGTGATGCCTCCACTCCTTTTAGGTACGTACACGCCGAAGGTGGACTCGAAGGGGCGTCTGGCTCTTCCGGCAAAGTTCCGTTCTCAGCTGGGGGATGGCTTTGTCCTTGCTCGCGGACAGGAACGGTGCGTCTACCTGCTTCCTGCACAGGAATTCCGCAGGATGGCAACCCAAATTCAGCGGGCGTCACTGGGAAGTAAGGCGACGCGTGACTATTTGCGTGTTTTCCTTTCGGGAGCTGTCGATCAGCAACCGGACAAGCAGGGACGAGTGGTGATTCCTCCCATGTTGCGCAGCTACGCGCATCTGGGAAAGGAAGTCGTGGTCATTGGCGTCGGCACGCGTGCGGAGATCTGGGATGCTCAGGCGTGGGAGACCTACCTGAGCGAGCAGGAAGAGGACTATTCGCAGATAACGGATGACGTGCTTCCACCGATGGAGCTTTAAAGGACTGACGTAGTGACGATGAACAGAGGGAAGAGAGGAGCCGACATGAACAAGGACGTGACAAGGATTCACGTACCGGTACTTCTCGACACCTGTGTCGAGTTGATGTTGCCTCCGATTTCGAGGCCGCAGGCGGTGGCAGTTGACTGCACCCTTGGCCTGGCAGGGCACGCCGAGGCATTTCTGAAGGCCTCTGACACGGTTCATCTCCTAGGAATCGACCGTGATGAGGAGGCATTGGAACTCGCCAGCCAGCGCTTGGAGTCCTTCGCAGACCGCTTCACTCCGGTGCACTCCAGCTTCGACCATTTTTCCGACGTCCTCGATGACGCAGGCATCGAAAAGGTGGATGCCGCTTTTCTTGACCTCGGCCTCTCCAGCCTCCAGATCGATGAGACAGACCGCGGATTTTCGTACAATACCGATGCCCCGCTTGACATGCGGATGGATTCCACGCAGACGTTGACGGCCGCAGAGGTGGTGAATTCGTATCCGCTTGAAGACCTCATTCGAATCTTCCGCGAGTATGGAGAAGAGAAATTCTCCGCGAAAATCGCTCGCAGAATAGTGGAGATCCGCGACGACACTCCCTTCACCCATTCGTCTCAGATCGTTCAGTTGGTGGACGCGGCTGTTCCACGTCGTGGCCGCCCTGCCGGAAATCCAGCGAAAAGAGTGTTCCAGGCGCTGCGCATCGAAGTGAATGGAGAGCTTGACAAGCTGAGGTCCGTCCTTCCGCAGATTGCACTGCATCTCAACGTCGGAGGCCGCATTGTGGTGGAGTCCTACCACTCTCTGGAGGATCGTACCGTGAAGAGTTTCTTCGCGTTGGGAACCCAGACGCACGTGCCGCAGGGACTTCCTATGATTCCCGATGACTTGAAGCCTTACTTCCGCGACGTGACGCACGGGGCGATCAAAGCCGATGCTGCCGAGATTGAGCGTAATCCGCGTTCCGCCTCCGTGCGGCTGAGGGCGGTCGAACTCACGAAAGAGCTTCCGGACCACGTCCCTGGTGATTTTGACAACTGGGTGCACTCGCACCTCACCACCCACAGAGCGTCTCAAAGGAGGCCACGATGAGCGCATCGACCCGACCAGCCGAAGCCGGCAGAACAGTCTCGTCAGTCCCGCAGCATCCCCGCCTGAGGGTCATCGAGGGAAGCAAGCGCCGCTCGCGGCTGTCCGCTTCCGCCACGGTGGCGGCATCCCACGCCTCACATGTGCGGCCGATGGTGCAGGTCATGGCGGCCATCGCCTTTCTCGCGGTGAGTCTCGTCGGCTCCCTTCTGTTGCGTACACAGATGGTTCAGGATTCTTTTGAGATCACGCAAGTGCAGAATTCGATAGGTGTGCTGACCCAGGACGTCCAAGACGGGCAGACGAAACTCGATACGTTGGAATCTTCCCTTCCCGAGAAGGCGGAGAAACTCGGCATGAAGCCACAATCCACATCGGTGGTTCTCGATCTTTCGGAGTACATCAAGCAGCAATCGGCGGCACAGAAGAACTAAACGATAGACGAGGGAGGTGTGGCGTATGAAAAATCAGCGGAAACAGGGGAGCGGAAAGAACCAAGGCAGAAAGAATCAGCAGCAGACGACGGGTCTGTGGCATAGATTCAAAGCCTGGCTCTCTCCCAAAGACGACACCGCCGTTTTCTCACGACGCACCCAATTCCTCGGAGCCCTCCTCGCCGTGGCCGTCGTGCTGTGTGTCGGTCAACTTGCCAGGATTCAACTGTTGAACGGTGCCTCCACAGCGCAAGCCGCGACAAACCAGCGTACCGTTACCGAAACCCTCTCGGCATCGCGGGGAACCATCACCGATTCCGATGGAAATGTGCTGGCACAAAGTGTTGAACGCTACACGGTCTATGCAGATCAGAATGCGGTGGCGCTCTTCGTGCCGGTGGCCTGTACCGGAGAGAACTCAAGTACCTGCAACCAGATCAATGGCAAGAGTCTCGACACCAAGGGGGCTGCTGCGGTTGCCCAGCTTCTGGCCCCGGTCCTAGGCATGGACTCCATGGAGCTGGGAGCCAAGCTCAACGGCGACAGCTCATACGTTGTCCTGAAGAAAAACGTGGTTCCCTCCGTCAAACGTAACATCGACAAGCTCAATCTTTCCGGAGTGATCGGCACTGAACTTACCACGGAGCGCAGCTATCCGAGCGGGACACTCGCCGGCTCAATTGTGGGTGCCACCAACTCCGAGGGAACCGGTGTCGCCGGTGTCGAAAAAATGGAAGATTCCCTGCTGAAAGGGACAGATGGCAAGGTGACGTATCAGCAGGGTTCGGGCGGCCAGGAGATTCCGGGAACCCGCACCACCTCGACTGCCGCGAAAAACGGAGGCACCGTTAAGCTCACCCTCAATTCCGACGTGCAGTGGTACGTGGAGAAGGCGCTGAAGGACGGTAAGAAGAAGTATCACGCCAACTGGGGCATTGCCATCGTTCAAGAGGTCTCGACCGGTAAGCTCCTCGCCGTTGCGGATACGGACGGCTACGAGGCGGGCAGCGAGGAAGCCGCCATGAACGGTTCCAAAGCCATGACCACCGCGTTCGAGCCTGGATCCACCGGCAAGCTCATCACGGCTGCCGCGCTCATGCAGGAGAAGATCCACAAAGCCACCGACAAGTTCAAGGTGCCATATTCCTATGACCTCAACGGACAGAACTATCACGATTCCCATGCCCACGGAGTGGAGAAGCTGACGTTGGCGGGCATTATCAAGGAATCGTCCAACGTAGGCATGGTGATGAGCGCGAAGAACCTCAGCTATCAGTTGCGCTACAACTACCTCACACGCTTCGGTATCGGGAAAAGCACGGGAATCGGGTTCCCCGGCGAGTCCACCGGCATCCTCTCCAAAGCGAAGACGTGGGACGAGCGTACCGCCAACACCGTTCTCTTCGGGCAGGGCTACGCTGCCACCGCTTTGCAGATGACGAACGTGGTGGCGACCATTGCCAATGGTGGCGTTAAAGTGCAGCAGTCGCTGGTCGATTCCACCACCGATTCCGATGGCGCAACCACCGAAAACGACGCGTCCTCCAAGAGCACGCGCATCCTTGACAAATCCGTTGCTTCCGACCTCATGGACACGATGGAATCGGTGACCGAAACCTATGCGAAATCGGGGGTGAAAGTCAACGGGTACCGCATCGCGGGAAAGTCGGGAACTGCTCAGGTCGCCGACTCCAACGGCAACCTCACCAACAACATCGGTGACTGGATCGGAGCAATTCCTGCGGACAATCCCAAGTATGTGGTGATGGTGGCTTACATGAATCCCCAACCCATTTACGGAGGTATGTCGGCGGGGCCGGTCATGGCGAGTATTGGTGGATTCCTTATGCAGAAATACGCGGTGCAGACGTCAGCCGCTCGTAAGAATGCTATTGATACTGAGTGGTAGTAACGGACAAAAGACGAAGGTGAGTCATGAGCGGACTGGGCGATGTTCCTTTTCGGCGTGTAACCGTCGAGTATCTTAAGAAGAATCTTGCAGCCCGAGTGGATGAGCCCTACGCCAACCTCGTGACGCTGACCTCCATCGCGACGGATCTCGAGGAGGTGGGTCCCGGGGCGCTGTACGTGCCACCGGAGGAGCAGCAGAACGTGGAATCCTTGCGTTCCGCAGAGTCCAAGGGCGCGTATGCGGTGCTACTGCCCGAAAACGATGAGACGCACACCTTCTCCGTGAAGACGTTGGGGATTCCCGTTCTTTTCGCTCGCAACATCGAAAAGAGTCTCGGAACGGTCGCCTCGTACATGGAGGGCGATCCGTCTGACTCCTTGGCCATTTTCGTGGTGTTCGGAGACGAAGCACAGCAGGTCGCGGCGAAATTGGCGACGCTGCTGCACATTCTGGGCAACCCCGTCGGTCTGATTTCACAGGAGCGCTCCTACTCGCTGAACCGGGGCATGAACTTCAAGTTCCCCCTCAACGCCGCCCAGGTGCAGCGCGCGCAGTCGGTCATACTGGAGGACGGCGCGGCGGCTTTGGTAATCGCAGCCGACGACGACACCCTCGCGAGCGATGCTCTCGTCGGCACGCGCATCGACGTCTGTGGAAGCCACGACGAAACGATCTCACCCAGCTATGGTGCCGATTTCGATCAGGAGACCCACATTGTCAAGCCCGGAATGTTCGATGGTGAACTTGCACGGCTGGGGACCCTCATGCCGATGACCGATCGAGTTTCCGCCATGAGCATCTCCATGGCGCTGGCCGCGGGAATCACCATAGAGAGCATCCAGCAGGCCGTCGAAGTGAGTGAGGAGTTCTCCTGAGAGCCCTTCATCCTATGCCAGCCAAGGCGAATACAACGTATATGAACGCAGACAACGAGTGTGACGAGACGAGGAACGAAAAGGCGGACTCATGATTCGGATGAGAATTGACGACATTGCAGAGGTGTTGGGAGGGACGATCATCACAGGACACGAGCCTGTCGATATCTCCGATCTCTCCATCGGCACCGTCAGCAGCGACTCACGCGAAAATGTGAAGGATGGTCTTTTCGTTGCCCTTCATGGCGAGCATGTGGACGGACACAATTTTCTTGCCAGTGCACAGGAACATGGTTTCATCGCGGCACTCGTTGACCACGAAGTCGAAGGCTCCACCATGCTGCAGATCGAGGTTTCCGATACGGTGGAGGCGCTGGGACATCTGGCACGGCACAACATCGACATGCGCAGGGCCACAGGCAAACCGTTCAGTCTCATCGGAATCACGGGTTCGGTGGGCAAGACCACGACGAAAGACATTACGAAGACCCTGCTGAGCTCTCTTGCACCGACGGTCGCTCCGGTCGGTTCCTTCAACAACGAACTGGGGCTTCCACTGACGGCCCTCACCGTGAACGAGGGTACGCGGTATTTCGTTGCGGAGATGGGTGCCAATCACCTTGGTGAGATCAGGGGACTGACGGCCATTGCCCCGCCTGACATCTCGGTGGTGCTGAAGGTGGGCACGGCGCATCTTGGCGAGTTTGGTTCCGTGGAGAACATCTTTATCGCGAAGTCGGAGATTGTGGAGGCCCTTGCTCCCAACGGTCTGGCGATTCTCAACTCCGACGATGTCAACGTCGCGCGTATGCAGGAACGCACGCAGGCTCCGGTCATGTGGTTCGGTGAAAAGGCATCCATGGCGCAGGAGGCGTCACGAGAACTTTCCGTCAGCTGCAGCGATGTCGATATGGATGACGCCGATCGTGCCTCCTTCACTGTGCTGGTGAAGGGTGCCCCTGTCGGAAGAATTCACTTGGGAATCCCTGGACGTCACAACGTTATGAACGCTTTGGCCGCTATTTCTATTGCTGTTGCCGAGGGAATGAAGCCAGAGGCGGTGGTTGCGGTCCTCAACAAAGGTGTGGCGCTGAGTCCTCACCGCATGGCTTTCAGCGACGTCACCGTCGGCCAGACGTCCTTTACACTCATCGACGATTCGTTCAATGCAAATCCGGATTCCATGAAATCGGGCCTGGATGGGCTGATGGGAACACATCACGCGCAGGCTTTCCATGTGGCCGTTCTCGGCCCGATGCTCGAGTTGGGCAAAGACTCCGAAACCCTGCACGAGCAGGTTGGCGACTATGCGATAACAGCAGGCGCGGATGCCGTCATCAGCGTGGGCTTGAGCACTTCAGAGGATGAAGGGGAAGCGATCGGAGAGGGTGAGGATTTGGCGGGATTGGCTGCCGATATCGCCAAGGGTGCCCTCGCCGCCGCAAGCTCTCAGGGTTCGGGCGCAGTCGTCCAGTATGTCGAAACGTTGGAGGCCGCCGAGAAAGCAGTCGTCGCTCTTGCCTCCAGTCACCCTGATACGGTGGTGCTGCTGAAAGGGTCCCACGCCTCCGGGCTTGGAAATCTTGCACAGCGATGGTCGTCGGGTACTGAATCGGGCGGACGTCAGACGGAAAACATGACCTCGGCAACGGACGGAGAATGACATGATCGCGCTCATCATAGGCCTATGTGTCTCAATGGTGTCGTCGTTCATCTTGACACCCCTGACCATCAAAGTGGTGCACCGCCTCAACTATGGTCAGTACATTCGTCAGGATGGGCCGAAATCCCATCTTCTCAAACGCGGCACCCCCACCATGGGCGGCGTCGCCATCATTCTGTCCACGGTTCTTGGCTGGTGCGCCTCCCTGATCTACCGTTACGCGGCATTTGGCACGGTTCCCTCCGTCTCCGCGGTCCTTGTGCTGTTTTGCATGGTTGCGTATGGAGCTCTGGGCTTCGTCGATGATTTTCTGAAGGTCGCCAAGAAGCAGAATCTCGGTCTGACGATCCATGCGAAACTCATCGGACAAGTCCTCATCGCCACCGTCTACGCCATTCTCGCCGTCATGCTTCCCACCAAAAGCGGCTTCCCTGCTGCACGGACGGGTGTCGCTTTCATTGAGACCCCATTGCTTTCCTTTGATTTCGCCGGCAGGACGCTAGGCATCATTCTTTTCGTTGTCTGGGTCAATTTCCTGATGGCGGCCTGGACGAACGCCATCAATCTCACGGACGGTCTTGACGGTCTGGCCGCCGGATCTTCCATGGTTGCTTTCGTGGGCTTCGGTCTCATCGCTTTCTGGCAGAGCTACCATGTGGCGGGAACCAAGGCGGAGGGCTTCCTCTATGCGGTGTCGGATCCGCAGGACCTCGCCATCATCGCCGTCTGTGCAGTGTGTGCCTGTTTTGGCTTCCTGTGGTACAACACCAATCCGGCGCAGATCTTCATGGGCGATACGGGCTCGCTTGCCTTGGGAGGGCTCTTTGCGGCCATGTCCATCGCGCTGCACATCGAAATTCTCGCCGTCATTCTCGGAGGGCTCTTCGTCATTGAGACGGTCTCGGACGTGCTTCAGATCAGTTCGTTCCATCTCACCGGCAAGCGAATCTTCAAAATGGCCCCCATTCACCACCATTACGAACTCAAAGGGTGGCATGAGAACACCGTGGTCGTGCGCTTCTGGATGCTCGAGATCGGTTTCATGATCATCTCCGTCCTCATTTTCTATGCGGATTGGTTGATTCGCTCGGGACAACTCGGGTGACGGCGCCGCGCACGTGACAGGTGGAGGTGCTTTTAGCTTTCACTTGCCGATGTCGCCGTTGGTGTGGTTGATGCCCTGATGAAATGTATCGATGTGAGTGCCACAAGACGAAAGAAGTGATTGACAGTGAATGCCATTATCGGTGGATATGACTTCTCGGAGGAAACGGTTTTGGTCGCCGGCCTCGGAGTCTCGGGACGCAGTGTCGTCGCCGTCCTGAAAGAACACGGCGTGCGTGTCGTCAGCGTGGATCAGCGCAACCCTGAGGCCGATCTGAGCTCTTTCGATGACATTGACTGGGAGAGCATCACCCTCGTGGTGACTTCTCCTGGATTCCCACCTCAGACCGCATTCCTGCAAACGGCTGCCACGCGTCATATTCCCGTGTGGAGCGAGGTTGAATTCGCGTGGCGCACACGCGTGGCGTACGCCGGTTCCGAATCGCCGGCACCATGGATCGGCATCACGGGAACCAATGGTAAGACAACCACCACCGAAATGGTGGCCGCTATCATGAAGACGGCGGGACGGCGCTTCCCGGCAGTTGGCAACATCGGAGAACCCGTGTCGGCCTCAGTTCAGGATTCCGGAAACGAGGGCTACTGCGTTGAGCTCAGCTCCTTTGCTCTCCACTTCACCCAGACCATGCACCTCGATGTTGCAGTGTGGATGAATGTGGCCGCGGACCACTTGGATTGGCACGGTGGATTTGAAAACTATGCGGCGGACAAAGCCAAGGTTTTCACAGGAGCACGTCGCGCCATCATCTTCAACGCGGATGATCCCGTCGTCTCCCGCCATGCCGCGGAGGCCTCCGTCTCCAAAGGGTGTCTCAAAGTCGGTTTCACCCTCGCATCGCCCGCCGAAGGGCAGATCGGCATCGAGAATGGCTGGATCAGGGACCGTTCCCCACTCAGTGCCCACCTTCCTCAGGTTGAGGAAGGAAAGTTGGTGCGTCTGACGGACCTTGGAAATCTCAGCGAACCCGACGGAACCGTGTATCCGCATCTTTTGGACGACGCGATGGCTGCTGCTGCCGCCTGCGTGGCCTTTGACATTCCGGTCGCCGACATTCGCGCCGCCCTCGCCACCTTCAGTTTGGATGCTCATCGCATTCAGTGCGTGGAAACCTATGCGCCGACGGAACACGCCGAGCCCATCCGCTTCATCGATGATTCCAAGGCGACGAATGCCCATGCCACCCTCGCTTCTCTGTCCAGCTTCAAGAAAAAGTCGGTGGTGTGGATCGCAGGTGGATTGGCGAAGGGTGCGCGCTTCGATGACCTTGTCGAGAAGGAGAAAGACGTCATCAAGGCAGTGGTCCTGATCGGCAAGGATCCGGAGCCCTTTACCGAAGCGCTGGCCGCGTACGCTCCTGATATTCCCGTGACACGCATCGATCCTGCGAACAACCAGACGGTGATGGAACGTGCCATCGATGCCGCCATGGACCATGCGCAGTCCGGCGATGTGATCTTACTGGCCCCCGCCGCTGCGTCGATGGATCAGTTCCACTCCTATGAGGACCGAGGAAACGTCTTTGCCGAGCGGGCGCGCGCGTGGGTGAAGCAGCATGCATAGGCATCACTCGACTCCGCGCATCGTCGAGCCCGCTCCGACTAAAAGGAGACGGACCGCGAGCTCGCAACGTCGCACTTCAGCGGCGCAGCAGGGTATGCAGGGCGGGCAGACGAGTGTGCAGGGTACGCACGAGACCTCGCAGGGGGCGGAGGAGCAGACCCGGCGTCGTTCAGGACTGCAGGTTCTGCGTGAACCGATCGTCTGCTATTACCTCTTCATTGCGGTCGTGGCGGTGCTGACACTCTTTGGATTGATCATGGTGTTCTCTTCCTCCTCCGTGGATCTGGTGTCATCGGGGGAGTCGCCGTACACCCAGTTGATCAGCCAGTCGGTTTTCGCCGTCATCGGTCTTATCGTCGCCATTATCGCGTCATTCCTGCCGATGAAGATCTACGAGCGACTTTCCTTCCTTTTGTTGGGATTGGCCCTTGTGCTTCAGGCGCTGACACTGGTGATAGGTCTGAGCTCGGGTGGTAACAGTGGATGGATTCGATTAGGCCCTGTTGTTTTCCAGCCTGCGGAGGTGCTGAAGCTGGCACTGTGTGTGTGGTTGCCCTCCGTCATCAACAATGGCAGGAGACGCAAACTCGGAAACGTCAAGGCCTATGTGGTTCCTTTGATTTTCTTCCTCATCGGTTTCGCTTTGGTCCTTGCCGGTAAGGATTTGGGAACTGGTCTCATCGTGCTGTTGATCGGTGCTGTGGGAATCTTCGCCGGTGGATTCAACCTTCGCGTGTACGCGGCCGTGGGCGCAGTGGGCGTTCTGGGCATCGTTGGCATCTTCGTTCTGGGAAGCTCCAACCGTATGAGTCGCATCACCGCCCTGTTCTCCGGCTGCACGGACGCCGCCGACGCCCAAGGTGTGTGTTATCAGAGCATCCATGGCCGCTACGCCCTTGCCTCCGGTGGATTCACCGGTCTCGGTTTGGGTGCCTCCCGTGAAAAATGGAATTATCTTCCCGAGGCGCACAACGACTTCATCTTCGCCATCATCGGCGAGGAAATGGGTTTTATCGGTGCCGTGGTGATCATTCTCTGCTTTGGTCTTCTCGCCTGGTGCCTTGTCACCATCGCTTTGAAGATGAAGAATCACCCGTATGAGCGTCTGGTTCTCATCTGCATCACTGCGTGGATCGTGGGACAGGCTCTCATCAACATCATGGTCGTTCTCCAGCTGTTGCCGGTCATCGGGCTCCCTCTTCCCTTCGTCTCGGCAGGAGGTACGGCGCTTGTCATGTGTCTGACCGCAAGCGGTGTGGCCGTGCGCATGGCAAAGGAACAGGATGACATCAAGAAAATCATCAAACGTCAATAGAACCGAAACATCTCAACGCAGAGCCACGAAGGGCTCACGGGAAGAAAGGTTGAAAGCACATGGATGAGTCGACGACACACACAACGGATACCACCAACCCACATGAGCTGTCAGTGGTGTTGGCTGGTGGCGGCACGGCGGGGCATGTCAATCCTCTGCTCTCCATCGCGGCGGCGATTCGGTCCTTGAAGCCCACGGCTCGCATCACCGTTATCGGAACAGAGGTGGGGCTGGAGGCTCGTCTCGTGCCGGCCGCCGGCTTCGACCTTGAAATCATCAACAAAGTGCCTTTTCCGCGCAGACCGAACCTTGATGCCCTTGCCTTTCCCCCACGCTGGATTCGTGAGACGCGCCGTGTCAAGCAGATTCTGCAGGAAGTAGACGCGGACGTGGTGGTGGGTGTCGGCGGTTATGCTGCGGCTCCCGCCTACAGGGCTGCCCAAAAGATGCACCTGCCCTTGGTGATTCATGAGCAGAATGCCAAGGCGGGACTCGCGAACAAGCTGGGTTCCCGCTGGGCCGATTTCGTCGGGACTGTGTATGACAACACCGGATTGTCGGTTCGCACAGGAGCACAGATCAAGCGGGTCGGGCTGCCACTGCGCGCCGACATCGCTGCGATTTCCGCCGAGATGGAGACGGATCGCCGAGCGGCTCGGGTTCGGTGCGCTCAGCAGCTGGGAATCGATCCCGACCGTCCTGTCCTTGTGGTGACGGGCGGTTCCTTGGGTGCAGTGAGCATGAATCGTGCGATTTCACAGTCTGCAGATGTTCTGCTGTCTCAGACCCAGGTCATCCATCTGACCGGAAAAGGCAAATCGGATGAGGTTCGCCAGACGGTGACACGCGTTGCCGGCCGCCAGAACATCAGCGGCATCGGCCCGGATTCCTATGGCAAGGGCGATTATCATCTCGCCGAATACCTCGATCACATTGAGCTTGCCTTTGCCTGCGCAGATCTTGTGGTATGCCGTTCCGGCGCGGGTACGGTCAGTGAGATTGCCGCTCTGGGGCTTCCCGCCGTCTACGTTCCTTTCCCGATTGGCAACGGAGAGCAGCGTTTCAACGCGCAGCCGGTTGTGGCGGCGGGTGGCGGCGTCATGGTGGAGGATCAGAACTTTACCGACGCATGGGTCAAGGCGCATGTCCTACAATTGCTGAGCGATACGGAGACACTGCAGACGATGCGTGAGCGCGCCTGGACGTATGGAGTGCGAGATGCCGCGAATACCATGGCACATGTGATCATTGATCTCGCGCGGAAAGAGAAATGACGGTGAGCACTACGAAAAAGAGGCCTTTGCCAGCGGATGACAGCCTGGCCGACATCGAGAACGTCCATGATCTTGGACGTGTTTTCTTCTCCGGAATCGGTGGTTCCGGAATGAGTGTCTTGGCGCAGATGCTTCATCAGGATGGCGTCGAGGTCTCCGGTTCGGACCGCGTGGAAAGTTCCTACACGCAGCATTTGGGGGCGGAAGGCATCGCGGTGGCGATCGGGCAGAAGGCCGAGAACATCAAGAATGTCGACACCGTTGTGTGGTCGAGCGCTATCCCTGATGACAGCCCGGAGATGACGTCCGCGTTGGAGCAGGGGTTGAGGCTTGCGCATCGCTCAGATATATTGGCGGTCCTTCTGAAGTCGCATCGCTCGATTGCAGTGGCGGGAACCCACGGGAAGACCACCACCTCCTCCATGATCGCCGCCATCTTTGACGGCGTCGGTGCATCTAGCCCACGTTTCGCGGACCCAAGCTTCGCTATCGGCGGCTCTATCAAGACCACGCATGGAACGATATCCGGCGGCCATGTGGGCCATGGTGACTGGATGGTGGCGGAGGCCGATGAGTCCGACGGAAGCTTTGAAAAGTATCGGCCCTCGATTGCTGTTGTCACGAACGCGGAGGGTGATCATCTGGATCACTATGGCGACGTTGCGACCTATCGTTCCGCCTTTGTGGAGTTTGTAGCCCATTCCACGGGTTACGTTGTTCTCTGTGGGGATGATGAGGGTGCCCGCGAGGTCTTCGCTGCTTCCAGCGATAAGGTTGCCGCGCGTACTGTTCTGTACTCCACACAGTCTCGTTCCGCTCTCGAAAAGGCCATCGGGGGATTCCGTGGGGCTCGTTTCGTCCAGATACTCGAGGCCCATGAGATTGCCGCGGCTCCCGATGCCGTTTCCGATTCCGCCGCCGCCCTCACCGATGAGGTTGCCGAACGCTTCCAGCTTCTCGTCCCGGCAGGATTTGGGGGGAACGATCATGGTTCAGAGACCACGGTGAGCGTCGGCCTTCAGGTTCCAGGGCTTCACAATGCACGCAACGCCACTGCGGCAATCTGTGCCTGTGCACTGGCCGGAGTTCCCGTCGAGGAGGCGGCCGGCGCGGTGCAGTCCTTCCATGGGGCCGCTCGTCGTTTCGACTTCCAGGGAGAACGGCGAGGAGTACGTCTTTACAACGACTATGCACACCATCCCACCGAGGTTTCCGTTCTCTTGGACGCCATGCGGCGTCGGTTCCCAGGACGCACCCTTCGCGTTCTTTTCCAGCCGCACACGTACTCACGGACGCAGACGTTCACCCGCGAACTTGTCGACGCCCTGAAGAAGGCCGACGACGTGGTGCTCTCCTCGCTGTTCGCGGCTCGCGAAGAGGCAGCGGACTATCCGGGTATCTCCTCGCAGACTCTCATCGATGAGGCGAAGGCCGAAGGAGTGGGGGAGAAGTTCGTGTTGATCGACGACATGTTCGAGGGGGCGCGTGTCCTTGCTCGTCGTTGCGTCCCCAGCGATGTCATTGTCACTGTGGGTGGCGGAGACATCAACCGCGTCGATGACGTGATTCTCGAAGAATTGTCCGCTTCCTCCGCCCCGCGTGCCGAACGCTGACGGGGTGAGCGATGGCACGTACTGTCTCCTCTTCCACCTCTACGCCGAAGGACTCTGAGAACTCGGCCCCCGAACGTTCGGTGGCCTCTGAACGTTCGGAGCGCGCTGCTTCATCAAGTGCGGCGTCCCGAAGTTCCAAGAAGACTTCGCAGAAGAACACACGGAAGGGCCCACGAAAGAACGCGCGAACAGTGTCCAGCACGACCTCCTCGGGAACTTCTTCAGGACTGCGTTTTGCAGCGTCGTCGGATGCCAGACCGATGAGTGGGCAGAGCGAGCGAGAGGTGCATGCCTCCGTTGGAGCAGCGGAACGCATTGAAAGTTTCGATGACCCGCAGCAGATGCCTGTTCCCCCTTCCATCCAGGAATCGCTGGAGGAATCCGCGCAAGCGGGGGAAGGAGTTTTTGCTCCGGCTCCTAAGGTCGTCGACATCAAGGAAAGGCTCGAGGAGAAGGCGAGGATGCGCCGTCGCACCATCGCGATGCGTTTTCTCATCGTTCTCAGTGTTCTTGCGGCCGTGGCGTTGATCGTTTGGGCCCTTTTCTTCTCGCCGCTCTGTCAGGTGAAAAGCTCCACGGTGACCATCAAGGGTACGAACAGATGGGTCACTACGTCTGAAGTCTCGAAGATCGTTGCTCCTCAGACCAATCAGTCGTTGCTGCTGGTCTCAAGTGGGGACCTCAATGAAAAGATCTCCGCGCTGCCTGCGACGGAATCCGTCTCCATCTCCAAATCCTTCCCGAATTCGCTGACTATCACCGTATCCGTGCGTCAACCGAAGGCCATCCTCAAGGACAACTCCGGCGTTCTCAGTGTTGTCGACAAAGATGGCACGGTGATGGCGACGGTGAAGAAGAAATTCTCTGGAGTTCCGGTGATCGAAGTTGACGATACCGATAAGGAACTTGCCAGCCGTGCGGTCAAACAGGCGCTGTCCGTGTTGTCGCAGGTGCCGGATCCCATGCTGAAGACGCTGAGTCAGGTCACTGCTATGACACAGGATTCGGTGACGACGAAGACGCAGGATGGACATACGATCGTGTGGGGGAATTCGTCCGATATGAAACTCAAGGGGGTGGTGGTGCAGCAGCTCCTCGCCAATAAATCCATCATGAAGGGAAAGACCTCCATCGATGTGTCGGCTCCCCAACGTCCCATTGTGAAGTAGGTGCTGGTGCTGGCGCTGGTTCGCCGCACGCTTGAGACGCTACCGGGTGGGTACCCGGCATCCATGACAGTCTCGTAAGCCGTTATCCAGAACTTGTCGTTGCTAGAAGAAAGGGAAGCCGATGCGTGTCGTCGTTCAGAAAGTCACGTCCGCCAGTGTGAGTGTGGAGCCCGATTACCGCAAGGACATCGGCGGGGGATTGCTCCTACTCGTTGGCGTCTCAGATGCAGATGGGGATGCCGAAGTGGAATGGGTTGCGCACAAGGTGGCGAATCTGCGCATTTTCGAGGATGAGGCTGGCAAGATGAATCGCAGCGTCATGGAGGTAAAGGGTTCCATTCTTTCCGTTTCCCAGTTCACCCTGTTCGCGGATGTCCGTAAGGGGAACCGACCGAGCTTTGTGCGTGCGGGTGAGCCTCACCACGCCGAGAAGATATGGAAGCAGCTCGATTCCGTGTTCTCCAGCGAATACGGACTGCCGGTTCAGGAAGGCGAGTTCGGGATGCATATGAAAGTGCAGCTGCTCAATGACGGCCCCGTCACCATTCTGCTGGATACGGCAAGCGACATGCGGCACTGATCGGGATCTCAGGGTATGAAACGGAATGAAAAGACATGAAGTGCTATTGAGGATCTTCCCTTTTTGAGGGAATGGTATCCATCCTGAGCCTGCGCAGGAACGGGTATCAAGCGTTTCCTGGTGAAGTCATACTTCGTGGAGTCGTACTTCGCCGTCAGACGAGTTGCCGCGTCCGACGGTAGACCGGTGTTATTCTTATGAAGTGGTTTTGTGCTGTGTTGTGCGGACGCCATGCTGAAAGTGTGGAATGCGCACGTGATAACTCAAAAGGGGCCGATCGGTTTCGACGGTGATCTGTTCGTCGCAGAGAAGCATGCCGAGAACGCGGGGGTCCGCTCGTAAACGTCCTCCCGTAAAAAAATAAGTGCTAAATCTAACCGCACTGAGTTCGCTCTCGCTGCCTGATTTAATTCAGGATTAACCAGTGAGCAGTAGCTCCGTTCACGCTCTGGTGTCTTCACGGAGTAGTTGAGCGTCATTTTGGAGACTTGCTCGATTCGTTGTGTCATAGGGCGAATCGGGGACTTTAACTGTGGCTATGCCTGCCGCACGTTGTCTGCGACATATGTGGGGGCAGATAAATAGCCATCTTGGCCAGCAGACTAAGCATGTAGAAGACTGTGGGTGAGGTCATCGGACGTGGGTTCAATTCCCACCGGCTCCACAAATACAAAGGGCACCTACCTCGGTAGGTGCCCTTTTTCGTTGGAATGACAGGCATTCTGCTGGATTTTCAGAAAACCGTTTATCGTCGTTTTTGGACGATTTAAGTGGTTCAAGAGTGGCTTTAAGAGTGGTGATCACATATCACAGTTCATGCCGTGACATCGTTGTTCGTAAACTTTATTAGTTCTGAAAAGATGAGGGATAAGAAGAGTTTTGTGAGTAGCAGTGATGTGTTTGAACACGTAGATGTTGCAATAGAGAAGTACTGTTTCGTTTCATAAGCCGTCTGGTGGCGTTTAGTTATAGACAATCTGTACATGCTTCTTCGTATCCTAAAAAAGTTGTCAGAGCTGACGACGACCAGTGAGTGAGGATAAAAACAGAATGAGAGCTATCAAGAGAGTACTGGCGGTAATGGTGGCGGCTGCCACTTTGATGTCGGTGTCTGCGTGTGGTCAATCTCAGGCGGATGCCGCCTCCGCACAGCAGGAAAGCGCAGCCGCTGCGAAGAAACAGCAGGAAAAAGACAAGGCAGCTAAAGAGGCTGCTGTAGAAGAGGAAGCTGCCGAAGCTGCCAAGGAGAAAGCTGCCGAAGAGAAAAAGGCTGCAGAGAAGAAGTCTCAAGAACAGTCCAAAGCTGCAGAAAAGGCCATCAAGGACGCGCAGAAAGGTACTGCGCTGGCGGCGTTGGCAAAGCTGGCAGTGAAGGGCCGCGCTCCGAAGACTGGTTATTCTCGCGACCAGTTCGGTCCTGCATGGAGCGACGTGGACCACAACGGATGCGATACCCGCAACGACATTCTCAAGCGTGATCTCAAAAGCGTGACGTACAAGGCAGGGACGCACAACTGCACGATTCTCACAGGTACGCTCAACGACCCGTATACCGCGACGGCAATCCATTTCCAACGGGGACAGAAGACCAGCACCAAGGTACAGATCGACCATGTGGTGGCACTTTCCGATGCATGGCAAAAGGGCGCGCAGAACCTTAGCGGCGACCAGCGCAAGCAGCTCGCCAACGATCCCTATAATCTGCTTGCGGTCGATGGCTCCTCCAACATGAGCAAATCCGATGGTGACGCCGCCACATGGCTACCCCGCAATAAGGGTTTCCGGTGCCAGTATGTAGCGCGTCAGATAGGCGTGAAGACGAAGTACTCACTGTGGGTCACTTCTGCTGAGAAGTCTGCAATGAGCCGTGTGCTCTCTTCGTGCCCCTCGCAGAAGGTTCCGTCAGGCGGTGGCGCGAGCGTCATTCCCACAGGCAACAGTCAACAGACACGGACCAAGGCACAGACTAAGTCGAAATCGACAACGCGAACAAGGACTCAGACAAAGACAAGAGCACGGACAAAGACACAGCAAAAAACAACGAGGCGGACACCTGTACGCACGAAGGCCAAAACTCAGACGAAGACTAGGACAAAGGCAAAAACCCAGCCCAAGAAGAAAACCTACTCCACGTCAGGCAGTAGCACGTACTACAAGAACTGCACTGCCGTCAGAGCGGCTGGAAAGGCTCCTATTTATAAGGGACAGCCTGGGTACTCCTACAAGCTTGATAGGGATAGAGACGGTGTCGGCTGTGAAAACTGAAAACTAGGGAAGAAGTAGCTACAAAACATAGCGGTCTCATGAGTATCCGAGCACTCATGAGACCGCTGTGTCATTAGCAGCGCTAAGCAAGTACTGGTTTCCCTGACTCAGCGGTGTAGAAGGAATAGTCAAGAAAGATGACCACGATGACGTGGATTTATATCTTTTGCGATTTCTTAATTTGTATTTCGTCATCGCATACGACGGTGCAGGCTACATTTCCTTTGAGGTGGCTAACTGGGAATCATACGAACAATATCATCGTTGAAAACGAAACGTATGCCTGAGTAGATAGTGTAATGGAGTTTGCTGCTTGGGTCGGTGCCGAAAAATCATTTTTGGAGACCCTTATTTCTTGGATTAGCTACGCTTGATACTCGCATTTGTTGAGGGATGATTGGACAATAAAGAGATCCAAGATGAAGAGAATTTTTATTCGATTCGGCAGATGACTCTGCTAGATGGATGAAGTGTTTATCTCTATGCAATCACTGATAGCATATGGTATCTATGAGGCCAAAAATATTTAGATTTAAAGCTACACCGATGACTGACGACGACATATATATCCCTGACTTTGTCCGAGTGCTCAAGAAACTTAAGCCTCATCTGCCAATCTCTGATCGGTATGACAGTGAGGCGGCCCGCCAGTATAGCCAGAATACGGGAGCTTGGTACTCAAGTCAGAAAGAACATATGCTTGGCTGGTTCCCTGCCCAGCTTACATTGGGTGCCGGTTCCTATACTAGGCAGAAACCGAATCAGAGCGCCCGCACTACGTATAACCGTCTTCTCTCTTCCGGAGCATTGCTTTGGATAGCTGAAGCCTTAGGCGAAGATTCATCAATTGTACAGGCGGCCGCCACTGCTGCGCTTAATGAGCCGAACAAAAAGAAACGTCCAGCTTTGATACGTAAATATATAACTTGGAGCAGGATTGCTGAGCTTGCTCGGCAGTATTTGCGATAGAAAAGGTCTCTGGCGTGGTCAAGATCACTGAATAAAGGCTTGTAGACACACTTTTCTGCTTGCATCCATTCTGGAATGTAATTCTGTGATTAGTTGGTTTCTAGGAAGATTCCAAGCTTCACGGAAAGTATGAGTCGATACTGAGGCTTTAAAAACTGTCAATCAGATAACAAACATGCTCACTATCAATGGCCCGCACCGTTTGTCGCGGTGAATCACTTGACTTCAGTGGAACGTGGATTGAGAGGAACCCGAAGTCCGATGAAATGACTTAAGAAGCTGTGATCAAGGACGGAAGATCACCATCAGCTGGAAGCAATCCGATGGCGCGACCGCTGTCTATTGGAGCGGCAATTCTGAGGAACCCGATACCGCCACCGATTCCTACGCATGGGAATCGAAAGGTGACACGGATGCGAAGAAGAGTGCATCTAGCATCTTCAGAATAAAACGAAGAAACTTGGGCAAAAGAATGGGAAATCCTCATCCGCTGCCACGATGATGGGAGTTATGGCGAAATCCGAGTTGGAGAAGAAGTAGTAACGGTCGAGAGATGGAGGTAGTTCTCCAGAAACAGGCTGGTATCGGCAGATAGCTTCCCTCATAATCGTTTTCTTTACTGATCTCAGAGATATTTACTGTATGTGATGTAAGAGAGGTTTGAACTCTTCTCTATCGTTACTTGTGAGAAGAGAAAAGGCATCGAGAAGATCGGCATCGGGAATGCGCATCGATGATTCAATGCTTTGCAAAAGCCAGGTCAAAGCAATGTATGGTTCCCCTGCAGCCATCGCAGAGAAATATGGAAAGGCTTCTTCTTTGGTGAGATACGGAAGGACACGTGAGGCAAGTCTTTTCGCATGTTCTGAAGTTTTCTGATCTTCTTCCATATTTCTTCCTTTACGAAGGCATGATTCTAACGGAAAAACCAAATAACTGCACAAAGCCTGCTCTCAATGTCAGGTGGCCTCGTGCAGTTATTAGTGTTGATGCCAAGATCGGTTCGGCGCATAGGTTCGTCGGCACTTTTGGCATGTCGGTGTCTCGGCGTTAGCGTGGGTCAATCGTGCCAGTCACGCGCAACGTCAGTACGTGACGATCAGACGGCCCTTCACGTCGCCGTCCTCAAGACGTTTGACAGCCTCTGGTAGTTCATCGAACCCTACGGTTGTCGTCACGGGGTCGAGGTCTCCGGTGCGCATGAGCTCATAGACGCCCTCGATATCCTTCTTGGTTCCGCCGTTCGATCCCACAAGCGTGACTGAATGCAGAATCATCGCCATGGTGCTGACGGTGAACTCAAGTTTGCCCATGCCGACGAGCACCACCCGGCCGCCCTGACCGACGGTGTTGATGGCATCGGTGGTGGTTTGACCGAAGCCCGCGAAGTCGACGATGACGTCGAACTTTACATCAGGGAACTCGGTGATGGATTTTTTGACCTCCACTGCTCCGAGTTCCTTGGCCAAAGGCCAGACGTCTTCCTTGATTTCCGCGACATAGACGTTTGCGCCCAGCAGGTGTGCCACTCGCGCACCAATCTGGCCCAGACCACCGATGCCGATGATGCCCACGTTGTCGCCCTTCTTGACCTTTCCATTGGTGACCACGGCGGAATGGGAGGTCATGCCAGCGTCGGTGGCGGCAGCGCCGTTGACGAAATCGACTTCATCCGGAATGCGTACGAGGGCCTCGGTGCCGATGACGATCTTCGGCCCGAAACCACCATCGGTGGTGAAGCCGGGGCAGCCGGCAGAGGTGGTGGGGCAGACGGCTACACGGTCGCCAAGCGCAAAATCGGTGACGCCTTCGCCCACGTCACTGATGACTCCGGCATTTTCGTGGCCAAGAGCGAGAGGGACGCGAACGACATTGTTGCGCCAGCCCGGATCTGTCATGATGCCGACGTCGGTGTGGCAGATGCCTGCGGCCTTGACATCGACGACCACTTCACCGGGACCTGCTGTGGGCTCCGGAGTTTCGATGAGTTCCAGCGGTTTGCCTGTATCGACGAATTTCCATGATTTCATATCTACGTAACTCCTTTATGCTTTTGCGAGCCTCGTTGTTCGCCCCTGCACCCCGTTATAGCGGCGTGCATAAGTGTGTTTAACGTAGCAATCGAAGCTGGGCTTTTCCTCGATTCCTCTCCGGGGGAAGGAGAAAAGAATGCTACGCGAGCGCAGTGGGGCACAACGGTATGTGGCTGTACGGCGGATGATATGTGAGTAGTGAGTAGTGAGTAGTGAGTAGTGAGTAGTGAGTAGTGCGGCTGCGGCGGTGAGTGGCGCGCTTTGTGCGTACGCAGTGCGCGTCCGGCACGCTGTGCGCGTGGGTGCATTAAAATACGAATCAATCCGTCCGCGGTTTCGTAGTGGACGTGAGGAACGAAAAGCATGACGGCAAAGAGGCGCATGCGCCAGAAGGAGTTTTTATGAGAAAAGTTCTGTGCTCTCCGGGGTCCTACATTCAGCAAGAGGGTGCGATCTCCTCGTTGGCCGAGGAATATTCGGCAATGGGGGAGTCAGGTGTCTATCTGATTGTGGATCCCTTTATTGACGAACGCTACCACGACGACATCGTCTCCAGTTTTGATAAGGATTCCGTGCCGTATGATCTCGCCGTTTTTGGCGGGGAATGCTCCATGACCGAGATCGATCGGCATCGTGAGCACGTCGGTTCGGCGGATGCCATCATCGGCATCGGCGGAGGAAAGACCGTCGACACTGCCAAGGCCGTTGGCTACTACACCAAGATTCCCGTCATCATCGTCCCCACGGCGGCGTCATCGGATGCTCCCTGCTCGCGACTGTCCGTGATCTACACGGACGACGGCCAATTTGACCACTATCTTCCTCTTCCACGCAATCCCGAAGCGGTCATCATGGATACGGAGCTCATCGCCAATGCCCCGATCCGTTTCCTCGTCTCCGGGCTGGGCGACGCGTTCGCAACCTACTACGAGGCTGCCGCGTGCGTAAAGTCCAACGCCATCACCATGACCGGAGGCCACGCCACGAACGCTGCCTTTGCCTTAGCGACGCTGTGCCACGATTCGTTGCTCGCCGATGGCGTCAAGGCAGTTGCTGCGGCCCGGAAGGGATTGCGCACGCCTGCCGTGGAAAACATCATCGAGACGAACACGCTTCTCTCCGGACTTGGCTTCGAGTCCTGCGGCCTGGCTGCCGCGCACTCCATCCATGACGGACTGACCGCTCTGGAACCCACCCACAAGTATCTCCACGGAGAAAAGGTGGCCTACGGAACGCTTGCCCAGCTGGTGCTCGAAGATCGCAGTCTTGACGAGATGAAAGAGGTCTTCGACTTCTTCCGTGCTGTCGGGCTGCCGACCCGCCTTGCCGACATCGGCATCGCGGACGCCACGGATGAGGATCTCCTCAGAGTGGGGGAGCTCTCATGCGATGACGCCGAGACGATGGGGAACATGCCCTTCGAAGTCACTCCCAAGGACGTGGCGACGGCTCTTCGTGCAGTCGACGAAATTGCGCAGGAGATCTAGAACTATCGGCGACACGCTAGAAATCTCATTCTTTGAGATTGATCGGTAAAACCACGAAAACAGCATAAAATCAACGAAACGGCGGAATTCCAAGGGGGAGACCGCCGTTTCGTCATCAAAACGGACCAAATGCTTTGTAAGGTTCCTTACATCATTGACAAAACCAGAAAGGTCCGTCATGTCTGTCGCTCAAACCGTGAGTCCCGCGTTGGAAACAACGCCCAGATCGAAACGTCTGAGGGGGATCGCGATTCTCATCATCGCGGCCCTCGCCATTTCGTGCGGGTCGCAGCTCATCGGTGAGCTTCACATTCCTCTGGGCAGCGTCGAAATCACCATTCTTCCCATGGTGTGGGCAATTCTGCTTGGCGGGTTGGTTTCTGCGCAGAAGATCAAGCCTTTCAGCGTCACCCTGCAGAATTCAGCGAACAGTCTCGTATCCGTCGCCGTTCTGCTGGTGATGGCGAGTCTGTCGTTCAGCATCGGCCCTAACCTCGGCATCGTCGTCTCGGCCGGTCCTGCCCTGCTGCTTCAGGAGGTCGGTCACCTCATTGGCACCTTGGTTCTCGCACTGCCTCTGGCATTGATACTCGGCATGGGACCGGCGACCATCGGAGCCACGTTCTCGATCGACCGTGAGGGTTCCTTCGCCATGGTGTCCGAACGCTATGGTTCCGACTCCGCCGAGTACAGGGGAGTCCTCTCCATGTACATCTTCGGAACGGTTTTCGGTGCCGTCGTCATCTCGCTACTGGTATCCATCGTGACTTCTCTGCACTGGTTCAACCCGCAGGCGCTCGCCATGGGTGCGGGCGTGGGCTCGGGGTCTATGATGGGCGCCGCCACCGCTGTCATCGCCGAGGAATATCCGGCCCTTGCCGATCAGGTCAAGGCGCTCGCCGCAACCTCCAACGTCATCACCACGCTGCTTGGCGTGTACGTGGGCTTCTTCGTGGCGCTGCCTTTGGCGCACAAGATCTATCACTGGGCCACGCGCAACAAGGATTCATGGATTGCCAAGATCAATGACAAGGGCGATTCCATCAAGGAAGGTGTCCAGCTCGACACTTCTAAGGTCACGGACAAAGGGCAGTCCCTCCTCGGACAGTGGAGTTCCGTCGCCATCGTCATGTGCCTCGGAATTCCGGTCGCCTGGATCACCGATGGCAAGGTCAGCTGGGAATCCGTGGCCTGCTACGCGATTTTCGCCGCGCTGATCTACTTCGGGATGCTGCTGCACAAATTCACGAAGATCCCTGCACTTCTTACCGTGGTGACTCTCGGCGTTCTTCTCACGTCTCCGTGGAGCCCCGTTTCCGGCTTCATCACAGCGGTCTCCGGCCACGTCCTCTTCACCTCCATCTGCACCATCATGCTCTCCTTGGCAGGGCTGAGTCTCGGCAAGGATCTGGGGATGCTCAAGCAGATCAGTTGGAAGATCATTCCGGTGGGGCTGGTAGCCATTCTTTCCTCGTATATCTTCTCGGTATGTGTGGCCGAGTTCGTTCTCGGCTACTGGTAAAGCTGGGAAGGCGGGTCCTCTCCACACGTACGTCGGAGGAACCGTCGGGATGGTAACAAATTGATGTTTGAAAAACTGAAGTAGAAGTATGAAGGAGCGTCCGGTGAGTGCATCACAGGAATCCATGAAGAAAACCATCGATGAGAGCGTGGCGGACAATGCCGACATGCTGATCGCCACCAGCCATGACATCCATGATCATCCGGAACTTTCTTTCCAAGAGAAGCGCTCGGCACGGGTTCTGGGAGAGCTCGCCAAGGAACATGGCTTTGCGGTCGATTACGGCAAATACGGCATCGATACCTCCTTTGAAGCCGTGTACGGAACCGGCGACTTTCGCGTCGTCGTTTGCGCGGAATACGATTCTTTGCCCAACATCGGCCACGCCTGCGGACACAACATCATCTGCACTGCGGCTTTGGGTGCGGCCTTCGCGCTGAAAGAGGTCGCTGACGAGCTTGGAATGACGGTGGTTCTGCTGGGCACGCCTGCGGAAGAGCATGGAGGCGGAAAATCCATCATGCTCAACAACGGAGCATGGGACGAGGCAACGATCTCCCTCATGGTTCATGGAACTCCCGCGCTGGTGGATACGAGCTGCCAAGTGGTTCGCATGAATGCGGTCTCACGCTTCAACGTCACTTTCACCGGCCGTGGTTCACATGCTGCCGCCCGTCCTGAATACGGCATCAACGCAGGAGATGCCGCCACCATTGCTCTGGTCTCCCTTGGCTTGCTGCGTCAGCAACTGGTCGACGGCGTGCGGATGAACGCCTTCATCGCACACGGCGGTGACGAGACCAACATCATCCCGGAGAAGACCCTCGTCAAGACGGAATGCCGCACCTTCAGCCTGGATCTCATGCGCGAGGTTCGTCAGAAGATGTACAACTGCTTCGAGGGTGCTGCCATCGCCACGGGATGCACGTGGGAGAGGGAAGAGGCCGAGCCGCTCTACGAGGATACTGTTCAGTACCCCGCACTTGCCGACGCATGGGATGCAAATTTGCGTGCCACCGGCCGTGAGGTGCGCGATGATTCCTATCGTCCGCTTGGCTCGACGGACATGGGCAACGTGTGCCATTATCTCCCGGCGATCCATCCGACCATCGCCGTCCTGGGTCATGAGGGGCAGACGCACACGGCGCAGTTCGCCGAGGATTCTGAAACCCCTGACGGCGATCAGGCGATTCTCGATGCGGCACGCGCCCTCGCCAGAAGCGTCGTCGATGTCGCTTCGGATCCCGAAGAACGGCAGAATCTGCTGTCCAAGCAGGCCGCTCGTAAACCGTATGCGGAGTTTGCGGCGAACAGGCCTTCTCTGTGAATTGCTGCCGCTTCCTGAGCGCGGACATAAGAAAATTCGCATAGAAAAAAGGAGGAGGGAGGCGTTCTTTTGAGCGTCTCCCTCCTCCTTCGTATACGGAACGTCAGCCGGCCGGATGAGTCTCGGGCTGCGAGTCCGTGTAATTCGGGATGCGGTCCGGGTATTCGGGCCAGGCACCTGCCTGGGTGCAGACGAAGGCCGCGGTGTTGACGGCGGTGCGGTGCGCTTCGGCAAGGCTTGCACCTTCGAGTATCTTGATGGTGAAGGCGCCGCTGAAGGAGTCTCCGGCACCAACGGTGTCGACCACGGAGACATGCGGTGTCGCCACGGTGGAGCTCTCCGTGGCAGTCACGATGGTGGAGTACTTGCTGCCTGCCGTCAAAATGACGTAGTCGAGGTTGAAGGCCTCAAGGAACCACCGGCAGGCCATCTCGTCACCGGAAGGCAGGTCGTACATGCCGCGCAGGATCTCCATCTCTTCGTCGTTCAGTTTGAAGATGGTCGCCTCGTGGAGCAGCTCGTCAATGAGCTCCTTGGAATAGAAGTTCTCGCGCATGTTGATGTCGAAGTACTTCACGGCTTCCGGCTTGGTGCTGCGCAGAAGGTCGAGAATGGTGGCGCGCGATTCTGCGGTCCTCAATCCCAGCGTTCCGAAACAGACAGCATCCGCTTTCTCCACCATATCGGTGAGGTCCCGGCTGGGGCGCAGATGGTCCCACGCCACGTTTTCAATGATCTTGTACTGGGGTATTCCGTCCTTGAGATCCACCTGCACGGTTCCGGTGGGGAATTCGTTGTGCTGCAGAATGGAACCGATGTGGTGCCGGTTTACCTCTTCGGCGAGCTCCTCGCCCAGAGCATCGTTGCCGATGGCACTGATGGCATAGCCGTCGGCGCCGTTCATGGTGGCGTGGTATACGAAATTCGTGGGAGCCCCTCCTGCGCGTTTCCCTGTGGGGAGAAGATCCCAGAGTATTTCACCGATGCTGAGGACTATAGGCTTGTGTGACATTGTTTCTCCTTTTTCTGTTTCTATTTCTGTTTCCGTTTTCTGATTGTCTGTTGTCGCGTCAACT
>JALCQC010000012.1 GCA_022650895.1 Bifidobacteriaceae bacterium
CGATCAGCATCGACGCCACCGTCAGGATCAAAGTCCAGCCGATCCCGTCCAGCACATGCTCGTTGAACAGGTACCTCCACACCACACCCCACTCGAAACGCTCATTCGTCACGATCCCCTGCACCAACATCAACGCCAACACCAACACCACCACACCAGCAACCACCGGCGCAACGCGGCGCACAGGAAGAGCATCGATTTTATTCGGTATGTCGACTTGAGCTTGTTTCGATTTCCTGAATGCCATTTTCCTATCCCGCCTCACTGTGAACCGCTGCCTACGCCGTGCGAAGCCATTCTATCCATCTCTCTGCTCCGCACGCTGCCCTATCCGAAGTGACTCTGTTGCTGCGCGTCTCTGTGCTGTGACTCAGTTCTTTGTTTCGGGATTGATGACCGGTTTGTCAATGGCGCCGGACTCGATGCCCCACTTCTTCATGATGCGATCATAGACACCGTCATCCATGAGCTCCTGGAGCGCAGCCTGCACCGCCTTCGCGGTCTGCATGTCGCCCTTCTTCACAGCGATGGCCTGAGGCGTCACGTCAACATCCTTACCAATGGTTTCAAGCTCGTCGCCCGTCTGCTTGATGGCGTAATTCGTCACAGGAGTGTCCGCATAGAAGACAGCGGCCTTGCCGGTAACCACTGCGGTCGTGATATCGGTTTGCTGATCGTAAGAGAGCACTTCCATTTTTGCCTTGCCATCGGTTTCGCACTTCTTGGCGAGGTCGTTGATCGCCACTTCCTCAGTGGAGCCAGTCTGCACCGCCACTTTGACGCCACACAGGTTGTTGAGATCAACCTTCTTCGGATTGCCCTTCTGGACCGCATACGTCATGCCGGCCTGGAAATAGGTGACGAATTCAACCGCCTCGCTGCGTTCCTTGCTCACGGTGAGCGCGGAAATGCCGAGATCATACTTGGTTCCCACCGAGGGGATGATGGAATCGAGGGTGGAGGTGACAACCTTTGGCTTCAGTCCGAAGACGGCGGCGAGGGCCTTGGTGAGATCTACGTCGTAACCGACGGGAGTCTTGCCATCCGCGTCAATAAAGGCATCGGGTGCGTAGGTGGTGTCGGCGCCGTTGAGCAGAATGCCATCCTTGGTGATGGAATCAGGAAGCATGGCGGCGATTTTCTCGTTCTTCTTGATGTCACTCACGTCGAATTCCTGTAGTTTGGACGTGGTGGACGAACCGTCGGATGAGGCCGACGTGTCGCCTTCATCAGTGGTGCCGCACGCGGCGAATGAGGTCAGTGTTGCCGCGGTGATCAGTGCAGCAAAAGCTTTCTTATAGAGCATGGTTGTGTTCTTCTCCTTGTATTTTCAGCCTCGCGGGCTTGCGCATTTTGAGACTATGAGTTCTACATCACGAGAGCGTTGCCACTCTCACATCATGAGAGATGCTGAATCACCGGATGGGCTGCATACGGCACCTCGAAGGTGGCCGGGCGCACCTTGTGGGAGCGTCTCAAGCCGGGAACATCGTTGGGGAAACTGTGGAAAACTTCCGTTGGAAATACCGACGGAAATCAGCCGCGGAGGTTCTTCAGACGCATCGCACGCTGTGCGTCGCGCTTGTCCTGCGCCTCACGGAGAGACTGCCGTTTGTCATATTCCCGCTTGCCTCGCGCAAGTGCGATGTTCACCTTGACGCGTCCATCCTTGAAATACAGACTGAGCGGAACGATGGTGTATCCCTTCGCCTCGGTCTGCCGGGTCAGCTTCGCTATTTGCTGATGGTGGAGCAACAGCTTCCGCTTGCGCTTGGGAGCATGGTTGGTCCACGTGCCGTTGAGGTATTCGGGGATGTTGGCGTTTTCCAGCCACATCTCACCATGCCTGTCGATGGACACGAAGGATTCGGCGAGCGATGCCCGCCCCTCACGCAACGACTTCACTTCGGTTCCGGAAAGAACGAGACCGGCCTCGAGCTGATCCTCGATCTCGTAGTCATGGCGTGCGCGACGATTCGTCGCGATGGTGCTTGACCCTTTTTCCTTAGCCATATTTCCTCCAATGTGTTCCATCACAGCTCTTTGCACTTGATGCTCACTGCACTACCACTGCTTGTACTACTTACAACATAAAAAAGGCCCCTGCGCTATGTTTCGCAGGAGCCTTTCCGTTAACTGTTAACAGGATATACTCCTGCTAACAATGGACGTACCAAAAGATGTTTGCGCCGCAAGTACGGTTCGAGAAGGCGCGTGCCTGACCGGCACCCTGCGCGGAAACGGCCACGAAGCCTTCCGCACTCACTTTCTCGTTCATCTGCATGCCTCTATGTTTAGCACTCCCCCCGTACCAAGATGGCACGGAGAGCATAATCTCTTTTTCTTCCGCTGACGTCCGTTGCAATGACCTTCGTAAGCGTCCGTTGATTTCGCTGACGTCCGTTGCAATGATCAGCTGTGGATATACCAGTAGGCGCGGGCGTTATACACCGTCTGGTAATAGATTCGTCCCTGCATCACCGCACCGCAATTCGAGGTGTAGATGCTGCCGTCCGAATTCACGCGCTCGACGATGGCCACGTGGCCATACTGCGCGTTTGAACCGTTCTGGCCTGGTGCGAAGGAGACGATGGCTCCCACACTCGGAGTGTGGTTGACCTTATAACCCAGAGCGCGGGCAGATGAGGCCCAGTCTCCGCCATTGCCAAAATACGATCCGACGGGGAGTCCGAGCTGGTGACGGCGAATGTAGGCCCACCACGTGCACTGCGAGAATGGATACATGTTGCCGACGTCGCCGGTTGGGTGTCCGACAGTGCCCGAAGAGACGGAACCCGAACCTGAACTGGAACTTGAGCTCGAACCGGAACCCTTATGCGACGAACCGCTCGAACTGTGGTGGGAAGAGTGGGAAGATGTCTTCTTCTTATAGGACTTGTAGGTCCCCTGTGCCTTCGCGGCATTTGCGGCCGCCCTCTTCGCAGCCGCCGCCTGCTGTGCGGCATACTGTTCGTTGAAGGAATCCACCTTGGACTGAATGACCAGGGTTTCGGCAGCTTCCTTGGCGGCAGAGGTCTTCAGCTGTGATTCCTTGGCCTCAAGCGCGGCACGCTTTGAATTGCCTTCCTCACGCAGAGACTGAAGGTGCGCCGCTTTCTCCTTGGCATCGGCAGCGGCCTGTTTCGCCGTCGCCGCCTCCGAATCGGCTTTGGCCTTCAGATCCTTGATCTCCTGCTCGATGGCGGCAAGGCGCTGCTCGCGGTTTTTGGACGTGCTCAGATCTTCCGCAGCGGAATTGGCCGTCTCGGCCTCACTGCGCGAAATGGCTGCCGACGTCTGCATGGAATCGACGTAGTCGCTGGCATCCTGAGCACCCGTCACGATGGACATGGTGTCAGATGCTTGTGAGCCATGCAGGCTCGTGCGCGCCACCTCGGCGACGGCAGCATGCGCGTCGTCATAGTCCTTACCAGTCTCCTCGATCTTCTTCTGGAGATCCGCCTTGTCCTTCTGCGCCGCAGAAAGCCGTTGCGATGCAGACTCCGCAGCTTCGTCAGCGTCGGCGGAGGCACTGTTCGCGCTATCCACCGCATCCTGAGCGGCAGGAATCTGATTGTTGGTGAGATCGTCAAGCTCAAGAATCTGCGACTGAAGAGAAGAGCTCACTCCGGAGAGTTGCGACTTCAGATTCGCGACGCGCTTCTTGCTCGCCGCCGCTTGTGAACGGGCGGAGAGAAGCTGGGAATAGGTTACGGCCTCGGCTTTGGCTGGGGTCAGAAAGCTCAGTGCCATTGCTGCGACAGCGAGCATAGCGCCTGCTACAACGGCCATGTGGCGAGATGGGCCCCTTTGAAAAGTATTCATCGGTATCGTCAAACCTCGTCTTCTATTGTGGAACTGTTTTTCCATCGTAAAGGAATCATTCGAAAGCTTCAAACGCCGCCCTGCTGACCTATGCCTTCAGATAGCGTCTCAACGAAATCACGGAGGCGAGGATGGACAGCAATACGGCTCCGAGGATGAGGGCCGGTGCCAGCAGCCACACGGTGTTGATATTCACGAAGGAAATCCATGTGACCGACTTCGCGAGCCACCCCGTCACAAAGGTGTTCGTGACGATGGCCAGCGCGCCGACCGCGAGCCCCGAACCGATGAGCGACGCCACAACGCCTTCCAGAATGAACGGCAGCTGGATCGTCCAGTTTGAGGCACCCACCAGCCGCATGATTTCGGTTTCGTTCTTGCGGGAGGCGGCCGACATACGGATCGTCGTACCCGTCAGCAGAATTGCGACCAACACCATCACCGCTGCCAGCACCACCGTCACGGCGGTGGCTCGGTTGAGAACGGTGAACACCGGTTCGAATATCTGGCGCTGATCCACCACCTCTTCCACACCCTTGCGGCCCGAGAGCACCTCGGTCACCGCCTGGTATTTGGTGGGGTCTTTGAGCTTGAGCCGAAGAGTATCCTGCATGTCGTCGGCGGTGAGGGTGCGTCCCTGATACACGCCACCCGGGTACTGCTTCACGAAGGTGTTCTTGTAGTAATCAGCCTTGGAGACGTAGGTGATGGAAGCCACGGAATCCGCAAGCTGGTTGTGGATGGTGTCTTCGATCTGCGCGATTTCGGACTGTGTCGGCGATTTTCCCGTGGAACACGTTGCCGCCTGTGAGGTGCCGTCGGGGCACAGCCACACCACCACTTCCACCTTGTCATACCACTCGGTTTCAGCGCGTTGGATCTGCGCCTGCATCAAGGCGGAGGCACCGATGAAAACGAAGGAGATAAAGGTGACCAACGTGACGGAAAGGATCATGGACATGTTGCGCTTCATGCTTGTCCATGTCTCAGAAAGAACGAAACGAAGCCTCATCGCGACTCCCCTTTCCCATCGGTTTTCTCATCGGTGACGGCATCGGTTTTCTCATCGGCATCTTTTCTGGGAGCAGGCGGCTCAGGAGACGGGGGTTCGGGAACCGCAGCGAGGCCCTTTCCCCACGTCAAGGTGTCCTCAACCGGGGCAAACGCCTCTCCGTACCGGCCCGTACGACCGTTGTGAACAACTTTTTCAAGACGTTTAATGCCCTCAGCCTTGCCTGGTGCCGGCGGCTCATTGGGATCAAGTGTTGGAGCGGAAGCCCGTTCTGACGCAACCGACGCCTCGTCTTTCGACGTCACCGATTGCTTCCCTGATTTTCCTGCGGACAGACGTGCTGCCTGAGCGGCACCCACCGTACGTGAGATCACGGCATGCGCCTGTGATTCAACGTCTGCATCGGGATAGAAACGGGCGGAGTCGTAGGAACCGGACTGCTCATCGCGCACGATCTTGCCTTCGTGCAACTCCACCACGCGCTTGCGCATGGAGTTCACGATCTCCTCGTTGTGCGTCGCCATGAGAATGGTGGTGCCGGTGCGGTTAATGGCGTCGAGCACCTCCATGATGCCCACTGATGTGGTGGGGTCGAGGTTGCCGGTGGGCTCATCGGCGAGCAGCAGCTGCGGGTGATTGGCATACGCACGGGCAATGGCCACACGCTGCGCCTCGCCGCCCGAGAGCTCATGGGGATAGCGGTTTTCCTTGCCACTGAGACCAACGGTCTCCAAAACCTGCGGAACCACCGATTTCACCGTGGAATGCTTGGCACCGATGACCTCAAGGCCGAACGCAACATTCTGCCACACGGTCTTGTTGGGCAGCAGCTTGTAATCCTGGAAAATGAAACCGATGGTGCGGCGATACCTGGGTACCAGCCGTTCCGGGAGCCTGCGCAGATCACTTCCGGCAACGTGGATCTCCCCCTCGGTGGCCTCCTCTTCGCGCAGGAGGAGGCTCAGCAGAGTGGTCTTCCCGGAACCGGAAGACCCCACCAAAAAGACGAATTCACCACGGTCAATATCCAGACTCACGGTGTCCAGAGCTGGGCGGGCACCCGGCTGATAGATTTTGGTCACCGCTTTCAGCGAGATCATTGCCATTAAGTTACCTTCCTCCGGCTTCAGAGACCACGAATGGCAGTCCGACGCCTACTTTGTAGCTTCCTTAGCAGCTGCGGCCTCCGCCTCAGCCTCGCGTTCCTGCTCACGTTGCTGCTGATGACGCCAACGAATACCGGCGTCGATGAAACCGTCGATGTCCCCGTCGAAAACACTCTGAGTCTGAGAGGTTTCGTAACCGGTCCGCAGATCCTTGACCATTTGGTACGGATGCAGAACGTAGGACCGCATCTGGTCGCCCCAGCTGGCCTTGATGTCGCCAGCAAGTTCCTTTTTGCGCTTAGCTTCTTCCTCGTGACGCATCACGAGCAGACGGGACTGCAGAACCGCCAGAGCCGCAGCCCTGTTCTGGATCTGCGAGCGCTCGTCCTGCATAGTAACCACCAATCCGGTGGGGATATGCGTCATGCGAACTGCGGAGTACGTGGTGTTGACTCCCTGTCCGCCGGGTCCCGACGACATGTAGGTGTCGACGCGAATGTCCGAATCCGGAATGTCGATGTGATCCGTTGCCTCGACGAGCGGAATGACCTCCACTGCGGCGAAGCTGGTCTGGCGCCGGCCCTGGTTGTCGAACGGTGAGATGCGTACCAGACGGTGCGTTCCGCCTTCGACAGAGAGCTTTCCGTAGGCGTAAGGTTCGTTCACTTGGAAAGTGGCCGACTTGATGCCGGCTTCCTCCGCGTAGGAGGTGTCAAGAACCTTGGTCTTGTAGTGGTGGCGCTCGGCCCACCTCAAGTACATGCGCAGTAGCATCTGAGCCCAGTCGGCGGCATCGACGCCACCCGCACCGGAGCGGATGGTGACAACGGCCTGACGCTCATCGTATTCACCATCGAGCAACGTGCTGATCTCAAGGTCGGCAAGGTCTTTGGTGATCTTTCCCAACTCCGTATCGGATTCCGCGATGGTGTCGGCGTCCGACTCCTCCTGTCCGAGCTCCCGCATCATTTCGACATCGTCGATGCGCTGCCCCATCTCCTCGACTCTGCGGAGCTGAGCCTGGGCGGACGACAGCTTGGAGGTGACCACCTGCGCGTTTTCCTGGTCATCCCACAGCCCTGGTGCGCTTGCTTCCTTCTCAAGTTCCGCTATGCGCTGGCGCAACTTTTCGGGTTCGACAGCGCCCGAGATCGTTGCAAAAGTCTCTTTTGCAGCGGAAAGTCCTTCGGAAAAATCGATATCTGACACAAAAACCACCCTATGAAACTTGATTGGAAATACGATGACGGGGCAGACGTTTTCAACAAGCCCTGCACAATCGTTGAATATGAAATTACTGGGATACGACGGTCACCAGCTGGAACGGACTGTCCCGCCATGCGGCCGTTCTGCGCTGTGGGAAACCCAGTCAAAACTGAAAGCTTGCGACGGCCGGGGCAACGAACCCCACACCCATCGACAAAGCAGCGACAATGGCAACCACACGCGCAATAGTACGGCGGCGGTTCGCCTTTCGTTCGCTTTCGTTAATATGAGGACGCATAAGCACGATGGTACCGCAGTGGGCGGAACGCGGCGAGAAGGAGCACACATGAGTGAACAGATCAATACCGAAGCTACATCGGACAGCACAAGGACGGCATGGGGATGGGGCCTTGCCAGCCTTGACGCCGCCGGCACCACCTTGGACGTGTGGTACCCCGAGTTGACACTCGGGCCGGCACCCTCGCCCGCAGACAGGCCTGCGCATTCCTTCGGCCGTCTCGCACACGCGGAGGCGGATGCGCGTGGAATCCGGAAGGTACCGGTTTTCACCGAATCATCTCTCGACGAGCCAATCACCGACGCCGCCGACGCGTATCTGCGTTTGCATTTGCTGAGCATGCGTCTTGCTGCCCCCAACACACTGAATCTCGATGGAATCTTCAGCGCGCTGAACAACGTCGTATGGACTAATTACGGCCCCTTCGCCGTGGATGACTTCGCCCTACGCAAGCTTGACGTGCTCAATTCTCTCGAGACCCGCACCGGCACCGGCGACACCCCCGCTCCCCTCTGCGAGGTGAATGTGCTCTCCATCGACAAATTCCCACGCATGGTCGATTATGTGGTTCCTTCGGGCGTCCGCATCGGCAACGCCGACCGCATCCGCCTCGGAGCGCATCTGGCATCCGGCACTACGGTCATGCACGAAGGTTTCGTGAACTTCAACGCGGGCACACTCGGCACCTCGATGGTGGAGGGCCGCATTTCGCAGGGCGTAGTGGTGGGAGATGGCTCCGACATCGGCGGCGGCGCCTCCATCATGGGAACGCTGTCGGGCGGCGGAAAGCTGCGCAACTCCATCGGCGAGCACTCACTGCTGGGCGCGAACGCGGGCATCGGCATCTCGCTGGGCGACGACTGCGTCGTGGAGGCGGGCCTGTACGTGACGGCCGGCACCAAGGTGACGCTCTATGACAAGGAGAAACTCGCCGCAGGCATTCCACTTGAAGTGGTCAAAGGCTCAGAGCTGAGCGGCAAGGATCACGTGATGTTCATCCGCAATTCGGTGACGGGAGCCATCGAGGCACGCGCACGCAAACACGGCATCGCACTGAACGCGGCACTGCACAAGAACTAGGACACGAAACAAAACTAGATACGAAACAAAAACAAAAGCGGCATGTCACACAGCACTGCTGTTGCAGAGGGCGGGATTCCTTAAAGGTGTCCCGCCCTCCGTCACAAACCACCGTGCTCGAGCTCGCAGCAAGGAATTCCGCGACCAGAGAGCCACGCCCCGCAGTCAGGACCGAGACTCCATGGGGACGTAGTCTCGCGGCCCCTCCCCCGTATACACCTGGCGCGGCCGGCCGATCTTGCCTTCGGGGTCGGCGAGCATCTCGCGGTACTGTGCAATCCAGCCCGGAATGCGGCCTAAGGCGAACAGAGTGGTGAACATGGGCGGGTCGAAGCCGATCGCCTTGTAGATCAGCCCAGTGTAGAAGTCGACATTCGGATACAGGTGCCGCTCGATAAAGTACGAATCCGAAAGCGCGATGTCCTCCAGTTCAAGAGCGACATCGAACAGCTGGTGATCCTCCGGCTTGATCTCCGCATCCGAATCCATGATGCGCTTGAGATAGCTCTTGGCAATGGCCGCACGCGGATCATAGGATTTGTATACCCGGTGCCCAAGTCCGGAGATGCGCCGGTTCGAGGCCTTGGCCTCTTCGACGTAGTCGCGCACCGATTTCCCGGAATGCACGATGTCCCACAACTGCTTCAGCACTGCCTCATTGGCACCGCCGTGGAGTGGTCCGGACAGCGCGTTGATGCCCGCCGCAATCGATGAATACAGATTCGCGTGTGCCGACGCCGCGATGCGCACCACGGAGGTGGAGCAGTTCTGCTCATGATCGGCGTGAATGATGAGAAGCTTGTCCAGTGCCTCCACGAACAGCGGATTGCAGACGTATGGCTCATAGGGAATCGCAAAACTCATGCGCAGGAAATCAGCGACATAGCCACGGGAATAATCCGGATACAGCAGCGGCTCATCGCGGTGGCGGCGGTGGATATGCGAGACGATCGTACGCACCTTCGCCATGATGAGGACGGCGGCGATATCAAGCTGGTGGGGATCGTCGATGTCCGTGGTGTCCGGATAGAACGTCGCGAGCGCGTTGACTGCGGAGGCGAGCACACTCATCGGGTGTGCCTTGCGTGGGAAGGACCCCAAGAAGCTGCGGAAATCCTCGCCCACCAGCGTGTGGTGGTTCACTTGGTCGCTGAATCTCTCGAATTCCTCTGCGGTCGGCAGCTCGCCCTTGGTGAGGAGCCACGCCACCTCCAAGAAATTGGATTCCTTGCACAGCTGTTCGATGGGATAGCCACGATACCGCAGTATTGAACGGTTCCCGTCGATGAAAGTAATTTTCGATTGGCATTGCGCGGTGGTCATGAAGCCGGGGTCAAGGGTGACCCATCCATCATTGCGCAGAGACGACACCACAATTCCGTCCGGGCCACATGTCGCCTTCTTCAAGGGCAGCGTCTTGTGGTTCCCAAGCACGCTCAAATCGGCGGTAAGTTCCTCCTGCTGGTTAGCGCTCATCTATTCCTCCTTGATGACAAGGTAGCGGCACCATGTTTCGCAGGGTTGTAAACGGTCCCGAATCTGAGACGGTCGCTGAGACGGAACCCTGTCGTCGGCACATACAACGGCGCGTCACAACGCACTGTGCGCAGCATGACACCACCTTCCGAAACGCAGTGGCGCCCGACCCCGTAAAAGGAGTCGAGCGCCACTGGCAACAGGAAAGGGCCAATCAGCCTTTCAGCATTGCGACGATGTTGTCGTTCTCACGCTCGGTGAGAATGATGGGATCGCCCTCGGTGATGGCGATGGTGTGCTCGGTGTGCGCACCACGGGAACCATCGGAGGAACGCAGGGTCCAACCGTCCTTGGGATCCTGATAGATCTCGTCGGTGGAGGCAAGCAGCCATGGCTCGATGGCGATGACAAGACCCGGACGCAGACGATAGCCGCGGCCTGCGCGCCCATCGTTGGCAACGTGCGGATCACCGTGCATGATGTGCCCCACTCCGTGGCCGCCGAACTCGAGGTTCACCGTGTAACCCTGTTCATGGGCAACGGCGCCGATCGCAGCGGAGACGTCGCCGAGGCGGTTGCCCGCACGCGCGGCGCGGATGCCAGCGACCAACCCGTCTTCCGTAGCCTTGATGAGGCGCAGATCCTCGGGATTCGCATCCTTGCCCACGACGAAGCTGATGGCGGAATCGCCAACCCAGCCGTCGACGCTGATTGCCAAATCCAAGGATAGGAGGTCCCCGTCCTTGAGGTTGTAGTCATAGGGAACCCCATGCAGCACGGCGTCGTTCACGGACGTGCAGATGTAGTGGGCAAAGGGTCCGGTTCCGAAATCCGGCGCGTAATCGACATAGCAGGATTCGGCTCCCTGGCGCTTTTCAATGGCCTTGCGGACATAATCGTCGATTTCGAGAAGGTTGGTTCCCGGCTTCGTAAATTCTTTGAGACCGGTGAGAATCTCGCCCACGAACTTTCCTGCCGGGCGCATCTGCTTGATCTCTTCTGGTGTCTTTAGTTCAATCACATGAACTCACTTTCTCTACTTCGGTACTTCTCCGCAAAGCCAAAGATGCCCTGTGCTGTTGTTCACCCACCGCAACCCTTCACGATTGCGCTGTGGTGGATACACCCACACGGCACTGTTCTCCCGCAAGACTATCGCGCACACTCGGACACCAGTTGCGGTCACGCGTTTACAGCAACGCGTTTACAACAATGTGCTTACGACAGTGCCTTTACAGTAGCGCTTCGATGTCCTTGCGCATTTCGTCCGGAGTCACCGGCGACTCATAGCGCTTCACCACCGTACCTTCCCGGTTCACCAGGAATTTGGTGAAGTTCCACTTGATCTGATTGTCGTTATAGCCCTTGCCGTATTTGGCTTTCAGCATCACTTCAAATGACTTCGCCTTGAGGCCTTTGCCAACTCCATCGAAAGGCGCTTCCGTCGTCAGATACTTGAAGACAGGGTCCTGAGAGTCGTCACGGACGTCGATCTTCTGCGACAGAGGGAAGGTAACTCCCCAGCGGACCTTGCATGTTTCCGCTACTTGGTTATTGGTTCCCGGCTCCTGGTCCATGAACTGGTTGGAGGGGAATCCGACAACCGTGAAACCTTTGTCCTTATAGTCTTGGAAGAGCTTTTCAAGCCCCTCGAACTGGCCCGCGAAGCCGCATTTCGTTGCAGTGTTCACCACCACCATGACGTCGCCGCGATAGTCCGCAAGAGAAGCTTTCTTCCCCTCAATGGTCGTGTAATCATAGTCGTAAATCGTCATCGGAACCCACTTTCATGCATTTTTCTCGATATGCACCATCATTGCCGATCCACCCTGCAAAACAATGAATTGTGCTTTCAGGAAGAAACCCTTACCAATATCGGATTTCCCTTCTCGCACAGTTAAGCCGAAACCACATGAGCTTGCGCCGGAACCCTGTGATACGCAATGATAAGGAAAAGACCTCGAAAGGAGGTGAACATGACAACGACGTCATGCGAAACAGAGCTGGGCCTTCGGTGCGTGACGGCCGACGGACGTTGCCATGAATCATCATGCATCTAGAAATAACATTGGGCGCAATCGGCCTTGCAATCGGAGCCGTCAGCTTCGCACTCTGCTTCTACACCCCCATCGCCGCGGGATTATGCGGATTGGCGGCGGGTGTACTCGCCTTCGCATTGGGGGCCTTCGGGATGCGCAGGGCGCGCGGCACCGAGTCGGACACGAATTCCACGGTAAACGGGGACCCTACGGATCAGATGGAGTCATAGATCATCGCAGAGGCGGCTGCGATGGTGTTCCACGATGATCCATTCGTCATGATCACCATCACGTAATCGCCCTTCTGCGTGGAGACGATGCCGGCGTCGTGAAGAAGACCGTTGAGGAAACCGACCTTATCGGCAACGGTGCCCGCAGAACCGATGCCGGCAGGAATTCCGCTGCGATATTTCTGCCGCTTCATCAGATCAAGCAGCTTGGTGCGTGATGCGTCGCTCAGAATGTTTCCCCGATAAAGCTTGGTCAGGAATGTGGCAAGATCCGCGGCCGTGGTGTGCATATCGAGATATTCAAAGTTCGTGGCGTCGGAGGCTCCGAGTGATCGCGCCTGCTCGGTGAGCGACGTATAGGAATGCGCTTCGTCTTTCAGCCAGGCCTTCGGACAGTCGTTGTCGGATTCAACGATCATTTTCGTCAGGCACGTCTGCAGCGTCGTTCCGTTGAGCTCGCTATCCCACGTCGTGTCGCCATCCTCCACTGCCTTGAGCATGGCATAGGCGACGAAGAGCTTGTAGGTACTGGCCGCAGTGAAATCCTTGTCCGCATCAATGTTCGCCACCACGGAGGAATTCTGCAGATCGATGGCTTTGACAGCGTATGCGGCCCCGTCGAACAGTGCTGCCAGTCTGGTGTTCAACGTGGCACGCTTCTCTGCCTTTTCCTTGGTAACCGAGGTCTTGCGCACCACTACGGAGGTCTGTGAGTCCCCGTTCTCCAGCGCTTCTCCGATCGCCCACGCGGTCTGTGAGTAATCGATGACATCGGCCAAGGTCACTGAGTCGGCCACGCTGACCCCTTGCTCCTTCGCAACGTCGTGAGCGATCGACTGCACGGTGCTCTGAGTGGCAAACACCGAGGACAGTTTCGACTGGTCAATACTCACGGTCAACGCAGGGCTTTCATTATCTGCGATTTCGAATTTCAACAAAGGAAGCATCTTCTTCTGCGGCAACGAGACCGCAGTGGTTCCATATTTGAGCGTGAAGCCCTTTTCCAATGCCTTTGTCACGGTGGACGCAAGCTTCTGTGCCGTGGAGGTCGTCACTGTCGGCTGCTGAAGATTGAGATCAGCGGTTGCATGTGTGGCATCGACGTCGAGGGAATTTTTCAAATCCGCCGGACGAAAGCTGTACCCGACACTCGCCTTTGTGACGGCAATCTTGCCATTCTTCACGTTCAGCGCCGCGTTCTTTGCAGCTTTGCTCACCGTCGAGGATTCGAACTCGGCTGCCGTCGACAGAGAATCTTTCCACTTCGTCACTTCCGGCTGGAAGAGGTAGGAGAAGGGCAACGCTCGTTGCTGCCAAGTGTGCTGTGAAGCGTTGCGTGCCAGCGCATTGTAATCCCAACTCACACCCGCTTCTTCCCGGCTCAGCGAAATGTTCTCGCCGGTGGAGGAATCGGTGAGTGTCATGGCGACGGTACCTTCGTGGCGTCTGAGTTGTGCGGAGGCCTCATCGCTACTCATCATGCCCACCGCGACCCCATTGATTTTCTGATTCGGAAAGAACCGTCCCTGCGGCCACAGCCACTGCACCACTTCAATGAGAAACACAACCGCGAAGACAATCGCGAAGGCCAGTGGAATGCCCCGTGGCGATTTTCTGATGGCACTGTGCCTGGCAGAGACACCGTGCCTTGTAGTAGCAGTCGGTCCGGCAGAGATACCGTGCTCGGCTGAGGCGCTGTGCCTGCCACCTGACCGTGCGGAGACACGATGCTTGGCAGTAGTGGCTGACTCGCCAGAGAGACCGTGCCTGGCGGAAGTGCTCCGCCGATGAGCTCCGCGAGTCATGCACATCCTTCCACGGTAGGTGCGAACCGTGGCGGGAATGGGCCGCGGCAAACAGAACCTTGACACTTTTGTTCACCGAAACACTAGAACCACTTACTACGACTTCCCTGAATCGTTGCTGCTGAAACCCTGAAAACTGGTATGAAAAAGGGTTCCGACCAAATTGCCGGAACCCTTAAAGGCGGATGGGGCGGGATTCGAACCCGCGGAACTTTCGTTCAACGGTTTTCAAGACCGTCTCCTTCGACCGCTCGGACACCCATCCACATGCCTCACAGGACCGTTTGCACCGCCCCGAAGCACGCGCTTCATCTTAGACGCACAGCGCCGAAATCAGCAAATCACTCAGCCTTGCCAAGCGGTTCGATCACTTCCTTGCCTCCCAAGTAAGGACGCAGAGCCGCCGGAATGACAACCGAACCGTCTTTCTGCTGATGGTTCTCAAGGATCGCGACGAGCCAGCGCGTCGTTGCCAATGTGCCGTTGAGCGTCGCCAGAGGAGCCGTCGTTCCGTCTTCCTGACGGTAACGAATGTTCAGACGACGTGCCTGATAGCCGGTGCAGTTGGAGGTGGAAGTGAGCTCACGGTAGCGGTTCTGGGTGGGAACCCAGGCTTCGCAGTCGAACTTACGGGCTGCGGAGGATCCCAGATCTCCTGCGGCCGTGTCAATGATGCGGTAGGGAACCTCGACCTTCGCCAGCATCTCCTGCTCCATGCCGAGCAGCTGCTGATGCTGATCGCGGGCCTCTTCGGGCTTGCAGTACACAAACATCTCCACCTTGTAGAACTGGTGGACGCGGATGATTCCGTGCGTATCCTTGCCTGCAGCTCCAGCCTCGCGACGGTAGCATGCTGACCAGCCCGCATAACGGATCGGGCCGTTGGAAAGGTCGAGGATTTCGTTCTCATGCATGCCCGCGAGCGCCACCTCTGAGGTGCCGACCAGGTACTGGTCATCGGGTTCGCGCAGACGGTAGATCTCATCGGCATGGGAGTTGAGGAATCCCGTGCCCGCCATGATCTCGGGACGGACCAACGTCGGGGTGATGGTCGGAATGAATCCATGCTCTTCGGCTTGATCGAAGGCCATGGTGTTCATGGCGATCTCCATGCGCGCGATCTGGCGCTTGAGGAAGAAGAAGCGTGAACCGCCGACCTTGGCGCCACGGACGGTATCGATGCCGCCGAGACCCTCGCCAAGAGCGAGGTGATCCTGCGGTTCAAATCCTTCTGCGGCAAAGTCGCGTGGCGTGCCAACCTTCTTCACCACCACGTAATCGTCTTCGCCGCCTTCGGGCGCTTCGGGCTCGACAATGTTGCTGAGCTTCCACATGGCCGTGGTGTATTCGCTGGAGACCTCGTCCGAAGCCGTTTTGAGCTGTGCGACCTTCTTGGAGAGATCCTTTGTCTCGGCAATCAGGGCCTGCTTCTCATCGGCGGGCGCAGAGGCGACTTTCTTGCCGATCTCCTTCTGCTGGGCACGTGCGGACTCATAGCGCTGCAGAGAGTCGCGGCGCTGAGAATCGAGCTTCAACACTTCATCGACGAGCTCGACGCTCTCGGAACGCTTCCTCTGTGATTCGCGGACGATATCGGCGTGATCGCGAATAAATTGAATATCAAGCATGGGCCCCAGATTAATGAGCGGTTGAGACACGCCGGTTCCGCGGAAGACCACTTTCAGAGAATTTGGATTACTCTCACAGAATCGCGACAATGAAACAGCCATAATGAGGATATGCAGATTCCGGTGTGGGTGGTCGTCGTCGCGGTGATCGCACTTGCCCTGAGTGCTCTGCTCTGTTGGAAACTCATCTCCAACGCACTCAAGAAAAAAGCTCTGACTGAGCAGATCGAGCAGCGGGACAAGGACTCCGTGCAGTACGCCTTCATCGTGAATCCCGCCAAACCGAATGCCGCCGCGATCACTCAGCAGATCATCGACTTCTGTCTCTCTCATGACATTGCGCACCCGCTGGTGATCGAGACCCAACTGGACAAGGACGGCAACGCCTGTGCGAAGGAAGCGCTTGCACGCGGAGCCGACGTCGTCGTCGCCGCAGGTGGTGACGGCACTGTGCGAACAGCGGCGAGTGCCTTAGCCGGAACGAACCACGCCTTTGGGATCATTCCGATCGGAACCGCGAATCTCTTTGCGCGCAACATGAACATCCCGCTCAACGACATCGACGCCGCCCTCCAAGTGGCCATCTCCCACGGCTCCCGCCGCGTGGACATGGGCCGCATGGCACTCCTGGATTCCGACGAACCCGAGCATCGTCACGGGTTTCTCATCATCGCGGGGGTGGGCTTCGACGCACAGATGATCGACGAGACCGACCCCAACCTCAAGAAGAACCTCGGCTGGGTCGCGTATTTCTTCGGCGGCGTGAAGCATCTCCTCGGACGCAAGAACAAGGCAACCATCACCGTGGAACAGGAGGACGGCCGCACCGTCACCAGCGAGAACGTCCTCTTCCGCACCTTCATGGCCGGAAACTGTGGTCAGATCCCTGGTTTCTCGCTCATGCCGGAAGCGGATTACGGGGATGGACTCCTCGACTTCGAGCTTCTGGACACCACCGGCGGCCTCATCGGCTGGGCCAGTCTCCTCGGCGACGTGGTTCACCAGACCATCACCCGCAAGGCCGGTCAGAGCCCGCTCTCCACCAATTCGACGGTCGAGCAGATTCAGGGCGTCCGTGCCGAGCTCCACCTTTCAAAACCGACACTCGCCGAGGTCGATGGCGATATCCTCGGTGAGACCAAGCACGTGGAGTTGACCGTCGACCAGAAGGCGCTTCTCGTCCGTGTGCCGATGGACACGGATCTCTCGGAAACCGCGACCATCCCGCCCATAAAAATATGACACAGTATGACTCTCCATATAGCGCTCCATATAGCGCTGCATAACGCGATATCACGCATGGGATGATCACCTTCCCTGTGAAGTTTTATCGGTCTAAAAGGTGAATTAATGCGAACATCGTGGCACAATAGTGAACATGACTGCACAAAACGCGGGACTTCCCGCAACACCCTCAGATCTCATCGACGTGGATGAAGTAGTCGGCAAATACTACGACCTCATCCCCGATGCGCAGATTCCAGATCAGCGCGTCGCCTTCGGCACCTCGGGCCACCGTGGCTCAAGCCTGAAGACATCCTTCAACGAGGCGCACATCGTCTCCATCACCGCCGCCATCGCCGAGCAGCGGAAAAAGGCCGGCATCAACGGCCCTCTCTACATCGGCCGCGACACGCATGCGCTGAGCCTTCCGGCGTGGAAAACCGCCATCGAGGTTCTGGTGGCGGCAGGCGTCACCGTCCGCATCGATTCGCGCGACGACTACACCCCCACTCCCACCGTCTCCCAAGCGATTCTGACGCATAACCGCGCGGCAGATGGCACTCAGCGCTTCACCGGCGAAGGACTGGCCGACGGCATCGTCGTCACCCCGTCCCACAATCCGCCCACGGATGGCGGCTTCAAGTACGATCCGCCGACCGGCGGTCCCGCACCCGCGGAAACAACCAACGCCATCGCGGCCAGGGCCAACGAATTGCTGCCCCGCTGGACCTCCGTCAAGCGTGTACCGTTCGAGCAGGCCATCGGCTCCGATCTCATCGAACGCTTCGACTTCCGCAAGCATTACGTGGACGACCTCGTGAACGTCATCGATTTCGACGCCATCAAGGCCGCCGGCGTCCGCCTGGGCATCGATCCACTCGGCGGAGCCTCGGTCAATTATTGGCCGCTGATCGCCGAAACCTATGGCATCAACCTTGAGGTGGTGAACCCCACCGTCGACCCACGCTGGCCCTTCATGACCATCGATCACGATGGCAAGATCCGCATGGATCCCAGTTCGCAATACGCCATGAAAGGCCTTGTGGACCGCCTCAACGCCGGCGCATGGGAGAAGTACGACCTCGTGGGAGGCGCAGACCCCGATGCCGACCGTCACGGAATCGTGTGCCCGGGCTGGGGTGTCATGAATCCAAACCACTACATCGCCGTGTGCGTGGAATACCTCTTTTCCGGAAACCGGCCCGGTTGGCCGAAGGGAGCGGGCGTGGGCAAGACACTCGTGTCGTCGTCGCTCATCGACCGCGTGGCCGCCTCCATCAACGCAAAGCTCGTGGAAGTCCCCGTGGGATTCAAGTGGTTCGTCGACCCGCTCTTCAAGGGCGAGGTGGCCTTCGGCGGAGAGGAATCCTCGGGAATGAGCTTCCTACGCAAGGACGGCCGCGTCTGGACCACGGACAAGGACGGCTTGATCCCGGATCTGCTGGCAGCGGAGATCACCGCGAAGACCGGTAAAAACCCCGCCGAACTGCACAAAGATCAGGTCGCACGGTTCGGACAATCCTGGTACAAGCGCGTCGACACGCCAACGACACTCGAAATGAAGGCGCGCCTCTCCTCCATCAAACCCGAACTGGTTCGCGCAACGCAGTTGGCCGGCGAGGACATCACCGCGAAGATGACGGAGGCACCGGGCAACGGCGCCGCCATCGGTGGCATCAAGGTGACAACCAAGGACTCCTGGTTCGCCGCACGCCCCTCGGGAACCGAGAACATCTATAAGGTGTATGCCGAATCCTTCACCTCGGAAGAGGCACTTGACAAGGTTCTCGACGAAGCCACCGACGTGGTTGACATCGCGCTGAGTTCAAGTGCGACACAGGCCCTCTGAGCGAGCCGCAAACGCACTCTGACTGCCCGTGAACACCGCAGGCAGAAATAAGTTAACGAAGTGAAACGGGAAATGGTCCGATCGCTGCAACGTCTGCGGAGATCGGGCCATTTGCGTATTCCCGGCACATTCCTCACCGCATATCTCTCAGCGCACACCTATCCAAGATTCTGCGCTCACCCCCCCACTCTTCGCCCAGCGAACTTCGCAATGTTCGCGTCAGGCGGCATACTTGCAGAAGAGCCGAATCGAAGTACTGAACGAAGGAGCGGCAATGAGTACCCCAACCCCCACGATCGTGTCCACAGATGGAAGCGCGCTGCGAAATCCCAACGGGCCGATGGGCTGGGCGTGGGCCAACCACGGTGACGGAACCCACGATGCCGGAGGTGCCACCAATGGAACCAACCAAATCGGGGAACTCTGCGCGGTGTTGCAGGCCCTACGCGCACACCACGACGCACCTGAGATGATCATCGAGACGGACTCACAGTACGCAATCAATTGCTCCAGCACCTGGGTACGTGGCTGGAAAAAGAATGGCTGGAAAAATGCGGCCAAGAAACCCGTCAAGAACGTGCAACTCATCAAGGCGATCGATGCCGAGATCTCAGGGCGTCCCGGGTCCGTCAAGTTCGTATGGGTCAAGGGACATGCGGGCAACGAATTCAACGAGATCGTCGATGACCTCGCGCGCGGCTTTGCCGGCGACGCCCAGTCCGGTAAAAAGCAGGGGTATCTGCCCCTCGAAGGCTGGCAGGCGTTGCTGAGTTCCGACTATCGCAAGGGTCTGAAGATCCCAGCAGAGGTTCAGGCGGCCCTTGATGGAACCTCCGCGCCCACCCTCACCGCAAGCGAAAAACCAGCTCAGCACACACAAGTTGGGGAGACGTCCACGAACAGCGCACCGTCACCACATGGTTCTGCTGCGAATGCGACAGAATCCGTAGATTCCACGGATACAGCGGATTCTGCAGTTTCCTCGGCATCGACCGGCTGGCGAATCGATCCGAACCAGCCGGCGCTCTTCGACCTGGACTCTCCAGAACCTAAGAAATCCAAGGAACCAAGGACGGCAGTCGAGGACGATCCGTTGCAGGGAAGCCTTTTCTAGCCTCCCGCTACGCACATAAAAGGGGTGCCACCGTTAACGGTGGCACCCCTTTTATTACAACAAATACTCCACCTTCAGCCTCTGTCGGTACGCTCCTGTTCACGCCGGCGAACATCGTCGATCATGGATTGAAGCGAGACCTCAGCCATACTGCGCAGTGCGTCATGTTGAACGCGATCGTAGACGGAATTCAGCGTGCCTTGGATGTTGCCACCGACCGGACAACGTGGATTGGTCTTCTCATCAACGTGTAGAAGCCGCTCGCCTGGTTCAATCGCCGCGTAGACGTCAGCCAGCGAGATTTCGGAGGCGGGGCGGGCGAGACGCGGCTGCACAGTGCCAGGAGTGGTCTGGAGCAGCCCCGCCTTCGCCAAAGTAGACATGAGACGGCGGATCAGGCTTGGATTCGATTCCACACTTTCAGCAATGCTCTTGCTTGAAAGATCGCCATGCTTGAACATCTCGACATAGACGAGAATATGCACGGCATCGCTGAGCTTATGCCCGTATTTCATCAGTTCCCGCCTTTCTCCGCGCTGGTTATCTATCTGGATTATCCACTTGCGTACTTTACAGTCAGAGTTCTTTGATCGCCTCAGTCAGCGGGGTGAGCTCATGGCCGAGAACCTCCTGCAGATCTGTCGTCTCCTCGTCAAGAACTCCCTGACGAATAAACGTCTGGAAAGACGTGACGAGCTGGGCGGTACCCTCATCGAGACCGGCAGACTGCAAACCCGCCTGATACTCGGCATCGGTCACTGCAACAACTTTGAAATCGCCAGGCGTCGCCTTTGCCAAATCTTCGTAAGTACGCGCCGGTCCGGCAAACTCGTAAATCTCCTTGGCAGTATCTCCAGTGGCAAGGACTTCTGCCGCAGCGGTCGCGTATTCGCGCTCCAGAGCCCAGCCGGCACGTCCCTTCCCTGCGGAATAGACGAAGTCCTTACCGCTCTTCGCCGCATTGATGGTGGACGCTTCGTTTTCAAGGTACCAATTGTTGCGCAGGAAGGAGTGGGCGATTCCCGACTTCACAATGAGCTCCTCGGTCAGCTTGTGGTCGTCCGCGAGCGGTGCCGTAGAGGTGTCCGCGTGCGGAAAGCTCGTATACGCGATGAAGGAGACGCCCGCCTTCTGGGCTGCGGCCACAACGTTCCTGTGCTGGGTTTCACGTGAAACCGGAGCACCCGGCTGAGACGAGATGAAGAGCAGACGATCGACGCCCTTCAGAGACTCGGCCAATTCTTCTGGCTTCGTGTAATCGCCCGCGCGGACAGTCACGCCCTCCGGAACAACTTCCTGTGCCTTTGCGGTGTTGCGAGCGAGCGCAACGATCTGGTTTGCAGGAACAAGTTGGGCAAGGTGCTTGATGGCCGTGCGTCCGAAGTTGCCAGTGACTCCGGTGATTGCGAATGTGGTCATAATGTTCTCCAATCTGTTACTTTATTAGTAACTTGTGATTTATACAGTAACAGCTTTCTGAATAAAGTCAAGAGCATAAAATTTTCCGTTTTCCCCTACCGCGGGTGGCCACCGCCGCGCGATAGACTGGAACCATTGTTTGGAACGGTCAAACCGCATATTGCAAGCAAGGAGAATCATGGATCAAGAGACCCAGAACAAACTGAAGAAGGAAGCCGGCATCAAGGCTGCGCAACTCATCGAGAACGGCATGGTCGCCGGCCTCGGAACCGGCTCCACCGTTCGCTATTTTGTGGACGAGCTCGGCCGCCGCGTCAAGGAAGAGGGCCTGAGCTTCACTGGCGTCACCACGTCGGTGCGTACCAAGGAACAGGCAGAGGGCTACGGCATCAAGATCGTCGACATCGATGACGTCGACAGCATTGACCTCACCGTAGATGGCGCCGACGAGGTGGATAAGGACTTCAACGGCATCAAGGGCGGCGGTGCGGCACTCCTGTGGGAGAAGATCGTGGCCACCAACTCTAAGAAGATCGTCTGGATCGTCGATCAGTCCAAAGTGGTGGACACCATCGGGAAGTTCCCGCTTCCAGTCGAAGTGATCCCCTTCGGTGCGGATCACGTCATCAAGGCGTTCGAATCCAAGGGATACAAGCCCGTCCTCCGTCTCGATGCGGAGGGTCAGCCTGTGCGCACCGACGAGAAGAACTATGTCGTCGACCTTCATCTTGAGAAGATCGAGCATCCTCAGGAACTCGCCGAGGACCTCATCACCACCGTCGGCGTTGTCGAGCATGGCCTGTTCCTCAACATGGTCGACACCGTCATCGTGGGTGCCGAAGGCGAGCCTCGTGTGCTCACAAACCCGAATAAGTAAGCAATAAGCGGCAGTAAGCAATAAGCGGCAAGTAGGGCGCGCAACAGGCAGGCACTACGAAAATCACCGCAGGGCGGTCTCCTAAACACGGAGACCGCCCCTTTTCATATGCACTCATTTCATGCGCCTTCAATGCATACCGGCTCACTCTCTGCGATAAAACGGAGATGCAGCACCGAAAGACCAGCGCAAGGAGCAAAAACAGAAAAGAAAAAGCCCCGTCGGATTACTCCGAAAGGGCCTTCCCTACGTCCATTCGCACAATTACTTGCGCTGGTGACGAGTCTTGCGAAGCATTTTGCGATGCTTCTTCTTGCTCATGCGCTTGCGACGCTTCTTGATGACTGATCCCATCCCGAGCCTCCGTTCGTATTACAGACAAGAGTCAACTTTCCATATACTACTACGCGTTTACGACACAGCAGCACATCAGAGAACTTCAGTGACCCCTTCCAAAGTTCCTGACAGATCCAAGGAGATTATTCCTCCGTGGATCCAAGTTCGCGGGACTTGTCCCATGCGGCCTGCGCGGCGGCAATGAAGCCTGCCCGCAAACCGGCCTTATCGAGTTCAAACAGTGCACGTGCAGTGGTTCCGCCAGGAGACGTCACCTGCTCCCTGAGTGTGGCTGGAGGCACCACGGGCGTCGCTTCCAGCCCCTGCATCGCCATGGTGCCCGAACCTAGAACCGTCTGCGCGGCAAGCTTGGCAGCGACATCGCGACGGAGCCCCAGCATGACGCCGGCTTCTGCCATGGCATCGATCACTGCAAAAATGTAGGCGGGACCGGAACCCGAGATGGCGGAGACCGCATCCTGATCCTTTTCGGCGACGGTGATGACCTCACCACTCGCTGAGAGAATGCGTTCGGCAAGGGCCATCTCATCAGCGCGGGCCTCGGCACCGGCAGAGATCGCGGTCATTCCCAGACCGATTTGCGCCGGGGTGTTCGGCATCGCCCGAACCACCGGAACGGGTCCAAGCCGCTTCTCATAGAAGGATGTCGGCAGACCTGCGGCGACGGTCAACACCATTTTGCGCGGTTCGTTTTCGTTCTCGAGTTGCGGAACGAAGGCCTTCTTCACTGACGTCAGAACCGCCGGAACATCCTTGGGCTTTACAGCGACCACCATCACGTCCGCAGCCCCCACCGCCCCCAAAGCATCTGTGGTGACGGAAATGCCCGGGAAACGTTGTTTCAGACCATCTATATGGGAAGCATCCTCCGCCACGGCCGTGACTGCTTGGGGCTCGACGCCTTTGGAAGAGAGGAAAGCGGAGAGAATCGCCCCTCCCATGACACCGACTCCGACGAAAGCGAATTTCTTCCCTGAAATATCAACTGTCATTGCGAAACCTTTCATGCACAACATTTCGCGGCATCGAACCGCAGTTCAAACGTGCAGACTCCTCCGAAACGTGGACGGAAATCAGAGCGGGAACTCCTGATAGAAGCTCTTGACCGCCGATTCCGAACCGGTGACCTGAAAAACGCAGGTGTCGTTCTGCCATACCGCCACCGCGTTCTTGTCGTTGTCGGCATCCTGATGCACCTGATAGGCACCGGTGTTCTGGCCTGAAACCTTCACATTTCCCTCGGCAAGTTTCTTGCCACTGAGATCGGAGACAAGGGAGCTGTACTGGGTCTTCGCATTGTCCGACTTCGCCCATTGCGCCACGATAAGGGTGACGTCCTCCGAATCCGTGCCCGTGGAATAGGTGATGGTGTGCTCCTCGAGAGGAGATGCGGACGTCCAGGTCTTCGTGTCCTTCACGTCCTGGCGGGAGTAATTGCTCACGGTATCCGGCATCGATTTCTCGAGTTCTGTCGCGTCTTTAGGAAGGTCCTTGGCCGCGATTTTCGGAGTCTTGTTCTCCTCGGTCTTTTTCGTCTCGGTTTGCGATGTGGTTGCCGTCTGGGTATCGGCAGAGCTCTTTGCCCAACCAGGCCACACAAAGGCGGTCAGCAGAACGAAGACAACCAGCACCACGAGCGCGATGATGACGCCCGCAACTACCTTGTGCCCGGATTTTGCAGCGGAATCTTTCCTGGTTTTGCTCATAGGTCCGATTCTTCCACAATTACCGGACTCAGTTGAACTCGTCGCAATGAACTTGTAGCGTGCGAGCTATGGCGAAAGATTCGATCACCTTCCTGTGCTCCGAATGCGGCTGGAGCGGCGCAAAATGGTACGGCCGCTGCCCCGAGTGCGGGGAATGGGGAACCATTTCGGAGTTTCACGAGTCCCGCGGACGCACGCACGGCAGCAAGAAAGGCGGACGTGGAGGCGTGGGGGCAAGCAGCTCTGGTTCCATGGCGTCCAGCGGGCGCAGAAACCGCGATACCGCCGTGCGCGCCGTCCCTGTGACCGATGATGTGGAAATTCACGAAGACAAGCGCATCGCCACCGGTTTCGCCGAATTTGACCGCATTCTCGGCGGGGGAATCGTCCCCGGGTCCGTGATTCTCATCGCCGGCGAGCCTGGCATCGGAAAATCGACGCTACTGCTGGAGTCAGCCGGACGCATCGCCGCCGCTTCCCCGGCAAACGTTCTCTACATTTCCGGCGAGGAGTCGCAGGCTCAGATTCGCATGCGCGCCCAGCGTATCGGCGTCATGCATGAAAACCTGCTGCTGGCCTCCACCACCGATTTGGATACGGCGCTCGACCTCATCGAGAACGAAAACCCTCAACTTGCCATCGTGGATTCGGCCCAGACCATCACATCCGACGACATCGATGGCATCTCGGGCGGCTCCACACAGGTGCGGCAGGTTGCAACCGGGGTGATCGACGTCGCAAAGTCCCACAACATTCCCGTGATGTTGGTGGGACATGTGACGAAGGATGGCTCCATTGCTGGCCCCCGCACGCTGGAACATCTGGTCGATGTCGTTTGCCAGTTCGAAGGCGACGCACAGACCGCGCTCCGGCTCCTGCGGGCCACGAAGAACCGCTTCGGCCCCACCGACGAGGTCGGTTGCTTCGACATGAATGACGAGGGCATGGAAGAGGTCACCGACCCTACGGGACTTTTCATCTCAGGTTCCGATGTGCCCGCCGAAGGCACCTGCGTCACCTTCACCATGGAAGGCCACCGCAGCCTTCCCATCGAAGTGCAGGCGCTAGTCACTTCCTCCGTGCTGCCCGCACCACGCCGCGCAACGAACGGCGTGGACAACAATCGCGTGGCGATGCTCGTGGCGGTGCTGTACAAGCACGCGCGGCTGCAATTGCTCGCCAACGATCTCTACATATCGACCATCGCGGGCGGCAAGGCACGCGAGCCCTCCTGCGATCTTGCCATTGCGATTGCACTCGGATCTGCGGCGAAGGGCGTTGCCATCCCCCGCACCACGGCCGCTTTCGGAGAGGTGTCGCTCACTGGAGAGATTCGCTCGATCCCGCGCGCCGAACAGCGCATTCGCGAGGCGGCACGCATGGGATTCGACACCATCATCGTGCCAGCCTCGCAGCACTTGAGGAATGTAGACACCCTTCCCGGGGTGCATCTCGTCCGCGTCACGACACTGCGGCAGGCACTGCAGACGATGGACATCGTGCGGTAAATAGAGATGCTAATCACCGTGGTGACCCGTCTAGTCCGCTGCATGGTGAGCATCTTCTAGCGGGAGTCCCTTCTGGTGGAATTCAGCCAGCATCCTTGGACGCGGAAGCATCCGTCGATGCCTTCTTCGATGCCTTCGTAGATGTGGCATCGCTATCCGACTTGTCGGATTTATCGGATATGCTCGATTTATTAGATTTACTGGACTTGTCAGTTTTATCGGAATCTGCGCTCTTTGAATCGTCGGACGTCGTTGTGCCGGAATCCGAAGTGTCACCGCCATCATCCTTCGAGCCAGAGTCCTTTGACTCAGCATCGTCGGAATCGGAATCATCCGATGTCTCCGGTGCCGCCACCACCTTGAAAGTGATCTCTTTGGACTCCACACCAGGCAAGTCTCTCATGGTGAGTTTCGCCCTGTAGGTGCCAGCTGCCGCAGGGGTGGAGGCCTTCTTCCCACATTTGGAGCCGCTGGCAGTGGTGTCCCAGGTCAGGGTCTGAATGTCCTTGTCGCCTTCCGACATCAACAGTAAGCGCGCGCCCGTCGAACACAGTGCGGATGTCCAGATCGTCTCATCTCCGGAGGAGATGGTGAGCACACGCGAGGCATCCGAGCCATCCACCAGACAGGAAGTGTTTCCGGAGTGCGCAATCTCTGCGGTGAATTTCAACGTTCCCCCGGACGTGACTGAAGAGGAAGAGGTGCTCAACGCCACGGAGATCTGTTCCGCCGTACAGTCGGAAATCCCCTTATTTAAAAGAGTGCGGGGAACTTCCTTGCGATTCAGTGCCGTGAGCTCATCGCGATGCATGTAGTTTTCGACGGCCCCGCCCACCGATGCCACGCCGCGCACCACGCCCCATGTCAGGGTGATGAGTGCCGCGAGCGCAACAATGAGTATGGAGAGGACAACAAGACGCCGACGACGATAGATCTTCTCCATCTGCGCGGACTTCGCGGAAACCTTTTTCTTCGACGCCATAGTTCGAGTTTACGTGCTGTGGGGACGACACGGGAGCAGGAAATCGGATAGCAGGGACAAGGTCCTTCGGCTCTTCAACTTTTCAACTTCCCGGCCTTTCAACTCTTCGGCTCTTCAGCGGGGAAAGGCAACGCTGCCGTCGGAAAGAATTTCGATCAGCCCATCGTTATCGAGTGCCACGACGCATTCCTGTAGCTGTCCGCGATCCGGCCACAGCTGCGCGAGTTCGTCCGCACTGAGGCTGGGCGCGACCCCGGTCAGTTCCAATGCCTTGCTCCGCAACGCGTTGAGGACGATCCCACGCACCTGCCTATTCGTACCCTTCCACTTCTGTGTTTTCCGTGTGGGTTTGGTGCCCATGCCGGGATAGCCGGCACGTCGCCACCGGCAGAGGTCTCGGAAAGGGCATATCTCGCACTGCGGCGAGGTGGAGGTGCAGACCGTGGCCCCCAGCTCCATGATCCCCTGATTCCACAGGACGGAGTCATCGGTATCCGCAGGAAGAACGCTCTGGGCTCTGCGTCGGTCGGCGGGAGTGGTGGCACCTCCGAAGTTCTCCTCGCCATCGAAGACACGGGAGAGAACGCGCCGGATGTTCGTGTCCACAACGGCCACGCGCACCCCGTAGGCGAAAGAAGCCACTGCACTCGCCGTGTACTCCCCCACTCCGGGCAACGCCAGCAGCTCGTCATAGGCGGAGGGAACCTCGCCGCCATGTTTCTCGACCACGACGCGGGCGCATTCCTGTAACCGCAGAGCACGTCTGGGATAACCCAGCTTTCCCCATGCGGTGATGACTTCGGCGGAGCTGGCGTCGGCGAGAGCTGCGGGAGTGGGCCATTGTTCCATCCAGAGGTTCCAGTAGGGAACGACGCGGATCATGGGCGTCTGCTGGCTCATGACTTCCGAGACAAGCACTCCCCACGCAGTGACGTCGTGCGAGCGCCAGGGAAGGTCACGGGCACTCAGTTCCCACCATGCCCTGAGACGGGGAAGGAGCTGCTGCGTCGTCGGCACAGGCAGTGCGGGCGCAGGTTCTACCTCATGTGGCATGTCACTCATACCCCCTAATCTGTCGCATATGTCGGACGAGCATAGCAAGAGCGAAAAACCAGTGTCAGCAACCGCGCAAACTTCCACGGATACAAACGCCTCGAGCGTACAGGACATGTATGAGTATGGATACCGCAAGTCGAATTACGGTCCCGACGAATTGGTGACGGACGCCCACGGAAACCCCATCAGCGTCGTCGACGCCATGATGCGCGCCGAGGACGCCAAGGATACACCGACCCTGACCCCGCACCTGTGCTATTACTCCCCCAGGATTCCTGGAAACACGGGCTCTGCGATCCGTCTCTGTGCGGTGACAGGAACCATTCTGCACCTCATCGAGCCGCTCGGATTCAATCTGCACGACACCAAGCTGCGCCGCGCAGGCCTCGACTACCACGACATGGCGCATGTGGTGCTGCACCCCGACTTCCAGAATCTGGTGGACACCATGCCGGACTCACGCATCATCGCCTTCACCGCCCACGGAACCAAGAACTACACCGAGGTCGAGTACCGCCCCACCGACATCCTGCTGTTCGGCCCCGAACCGGGCAACATCCCCGATCCGCTCGACATCATGGAGGGACCACACGTGGCCGAAGAGGTACGCCTCCCCATGCGCCCCTCCGCCCGCTCGCTCAACCTGACGAATTGCGCCTCCATCGCGATTTATGAAGCGTGGCGCCAACTCGGGTTCAAAGGTGGGCAGTGACGAAGACGAACAGCGCCAAGACGGGCGCATACCTTCGCTTAACACTGCCCTTATATACTTGAGTGCGTTGAAAATCAATCCGGTCCGTCCACCGAATACGAATACCCATCCACTGCAATCCCACGCCACACCAGACCTGTAGGGAGTCCCCATGAATAAGGCAATTATTACCGTCGTTGGCCGCGATACCGTTGGAATCATCGCGAAAGTCTGCACCTATCTTTCCGAGAACGACGTCAATGTCCTCGACATCTCCCAAACCATCATCGACGGCTTCTTCAACATGATGATGATCGTCGATTACGCGAATACCTCCAAGGACTTTGGAACCATCGTCGACGATCTCGAAGGCCTCGGCGACCAGATCGGCGTGCGCATCCGCTGCCAGCGCGAGGAGATCTTCACCCAGATGCATCGCATCTGATCCATCCTCGGTCTACCCCGCTCATCTCACCGTGCCCAGTCCACCAGTATCCATTCGTTTCGAGAGGTAAAAACACATGCTGAATATCATGGAGGTCCATGAGACCAACAAGATGATCGAGCAGGAAAAACTCGACGTCCGCACCATCACCATGGGCATCAGTCTTCTTGACTGCGTCACCGACGACGTGGACAAGCTCTGCGACAACATTTACACCAAGATCACCACCAAGGCGCACGACCTCGTGAAGACCGGCAAAGATATCGAGCGCGACTTCGGCATTCCCATCGTCAACAAGCGCATCACCGTCACCCCGATCTCGCTGGTGGCCGCGGGCGCTTGTACAACCATCGACGACTACGTTCAGGTTGCGCACTCCCTTGACCGTGCGGCAAAGCAGGTCGGTGTGGACCTCATCGGCGGCTTCTCCGCCCTGGTGAGCAAGTCGATGACCCCCGCAGAGGAACTGCTCATCCGCTCCCTGCCGCAGGTCCTCGCCGAAACCGACATCGTCTGCTCCTCCGTGAACGTGGGCTCCACGAAAACCGGCATCGATATGAACGCCGTCAACCTGATGGGACACATCATCAAGGACGTCTCCACCGCCACCGCCGACAACGATTCCTATGGCTGCGTCAAACTCGTGGTATTCTGCAACGCCCCCGACGACAACCCCTTCATGGCCGGCGGATTCCACGGGGTCACCGAGGGCGACGCAGTAATTAACGTCGGCGTCTCCGGTCCCGGCGTGGTGAGCAAGGCGCTCGATGCTGCACGCGGCAAGGATTTCGAATTCCTCTGCCAGACCATCAAGCACACCGCCTTCAAGATCACCCGTGTCGGCCAACTCGTCGCACAGGAAGCCAGCCACCGTCTCAACGTCCCCTTTGGCATCGTCGATCTCTCACTCGCCCCGACTTCGGCAGCCGGAGACTCCGTGGGCGAAGTCCTTGAGAAGTGCGGCCTTTCACAGGTGGGCGGCCCGGGAACCACGGCAGCGCTCGCCATGCTGAATGACCAAGTGAAGAAGGGTGGCATCATGGCGTCCAGCTACGTGGGTGGACTCTCCGGCGCCTTCATTCCCGTTTCCGAGGACAAGAACATGATTGATGCCGTGGCTGCCGGCAATCTCCGCATCGAAAAGCTCGAGGCCATGACCTGTGTGTGCTCCGTGGGCCTTGACATGATTGCGATTCCCGGCGATACCAGTGCCTCCACCATCTCCGGCATGATCGCGGACGAAGCCGCCATCGGCATGGTGAATCAGAAGACCACCGCTGTCCGTGTTATTCCAGTTGCCGGCAAGGGTGTGGGAGACTCCGCGGAATTTGGTGGGCTGATGGGCTATGCACCGATCATGCCCGTGAACACCTCAAGCTGCGAGGAGTTCGTGAACCGCGGAGGCCGCATTCCCGCCCCGATTCACAGCTTCAAGAACTGATCGCCGCCGCAAGCCCAAACACCCGGAACGACTCGGACGAATCCAAGCCGTTCCGGGGAATAGCATCACCTGTCGCGTGAGGCGGACGCAGCGGGATAAGCAGCCAACGCGCGCGGCGCATGGAAGCCACGGCGGGAAAACTCCTCCGCAACCTTCTCGGCGATCTGACGAGACTGTCCCTTATCGACCAATGCGATGATGGAGCCGCCGAAGCCGCCACCCGTCATGCGGGCACCGTAGGCTCCGTTGGCCCTTGCCACAGAGACGGCGACGTCGAGTTCAGGCACCGTCACCTCATAGTCGGCGGCGAGGGAATCGTGGGAGGCGTTGATGAGGCGCCCGGCCTTCTCGATGTTCTCCTGTGCAAAGGCGGCGACGAAATCGCGGACGCGCTGAATCTCGGTCACCACGTGGCGAACGCGCTTTTTCATCACCTCGCTTGGCAAGGCGTCCAAGGTCTCCTTGAGCGCTTGGAAAGGATCCTCGGAACGGGCGATGCCGTCGGCGGTCACGCGCAGGTTGGCGACACCGAGAATCTCGGCGGCCTCCTCGCAGGTGCGGCGGCGTTCCGCATACTGTCCGTCGTTGAGCTGATGCGGGGCCTGGGTATCGATGACCACCAACTCAAGGTCATGCGCGGTCAAGTCGAAGGGCTGCTGAGAAACATTCTCCAGAGCGGTCAGTTCCGGACGGCAGTCAAGCAGCAACGCGAAACCTTCCTGACACCGCAGAGATGCCGACTGATCCATGCCACCGGTCGCCGCTCCGGCCATCTCGTTTTCCGAACGGATCGCCGCCTCGACCAAGGTGACGCGGCCAGCATCCATCTGTCCGTATCCCAAGCCGAAAACCTCATCGAGGGCGAGGGCCGTCGAGCAGGTCATGGCGGCGGAGGAGCTGAGGCCTCCTCCGAGGGGGACGCACGAGGTAAACGCGGCGTCGAAGCCCTGAACCGGCAGCTTCTTCTCGCGCAAGGCCCACGCCACACCGAGCGGGTAGGCGGCCCAGCCCGTGACTCCGCCAGGCGTGAGATCCGCGAGATCGACCTCGACCACGTCTGCCGGGTTCATGGCGGAGACCACACGCGCCTTGGTGTCGGAACGCGGGGAGATGGCGATGAAGGTGCGGTGCGGCAGGGCGATGGGCAGGCACAAGCCGGCGTTGTAGTCGGTGTGCTCTCCGATGATGTTCACGCGTCCCGGAGCGCTCCATACTCCCGTGGGAGCGGAGCCGTACGTCTCCGTGAAAAGGGTGGAAGCCTCGTCGGCTCCAGCGGTCGAAGTGAGTGCGTCGATGAATTCGACTTCAGCCATGATGATTCCTTTCAGGCCTTTGAGGCTTCTAGATCCACAGGACCCAGCTCATGGAAGCGGGCCGCGATTTTCTCAGGTGTGGTGTCGGAGATCCAGGCAGCCATTCCCGACTCCGAGCCCGCAAGATACTTGATCTTGTTGGCGGCACGACGGAATGAGAAGAACTGCAGGTTGAGACGGTAGTTTTCGCGACGCGGATCGTGCACGGGAGCCTGATGCCATGCGGAAATGTAGGGCAGATCCATTCCCTTGCCGTCTCCGGTGTCGAAGAAGGCGTTGCCGCGCTTGAGGAGTGTGGAGTACATCTGGGCCAGTCCCCAGCGCTCATCGTCATTGAGCTGATCGATGGTCAGGATGCCGTCGCGAACCGGCGCGACGTGGACTTCCAGGGGCCAGCGTGCGGCGGCAGGGACGTAGGCGACCCAGGTGCGGTTACGGAAGATGACGCGTTCCTCGGCTTCCAGCTCGGCGGCGAGAAGATCCTTGAGAAGGTTGCCGCCCGTGCGCTCGTGATATGCCTCGGTGTGCTCCAGTTCCTGCTCCATCTTGGGAGCGATGAAGGGGTAGCTGTAGATCTGGCCATGCGGATGGGCGAGGGAGACTCCGATCTCCTGGCCGTGATTCTCAAACGGGAACACCTGCTCGATGCCGTCGATGGCACTCAGCTCTGCAGTGCGGAAAGCCCAGCCTTCGACGACGGTGCGCAGACGGCTCACCGGCAGATCCGCCGGCAGACCTTTTTCGTTGGGATCGAAGCAGATGACCTCGCAGCGTCCTGCTGCCAGTTTCTTTTCCCACAACGGATTGCCGTCGACATAGGAGATCGTGTCATTCGACCTTCCCGGAACCTGCTGCATCGAAGGGAACCTGTTCTCGAACACCACCACGTCGTAGTCGGTGTCGGGAACTTCGCCATCCTGATAGGGGTCGCCGATCTTACGTGCCGCGAGCGGATTTCCTGTGGCGGTGGCACCTGGTCCGGCGGTGATCGGCCTGTTCATGCGAGCCGTCGCCATCGGGATCCAGTCACCGGTCAGTGGGTCTCTGCGCATTTGGGGGGCCTGCACGGGAATCTCGTTGCCGTCGGCGTCGACTCCGGGAGCGAACCGGTTCGCAAGCGGGCGTGGATCCTTCAGCTCGCGGGTCTTCTTGCCACTGACGTACTCAGGATCGTCGTCGAGATAGAAGAAGTCACGTCCATCCGCCAGTTTCGTCGGAGTGATGCGAATGTTCTTCTTCGCGTACTCGCCCTGTTCGTAATGCTCGAATTCACTCATACATTGCCTTTCTCATCACCAACACATGGTCATGTTCGACTCACCAACCGGTTGTGGGAGTCTAAAATTCAGAGGTCGGAGTCGTCATCGTCGGAATCCTCGTCGTCGAGTCCGCGGTTCTTGCCCTTTGCATATGCAGAACTGTCCGACGCCTCCGCAAGGACGAGCTCCTTCACCAGCTCGCGGGTGGCCGACGCCTGAGCGGGCGGCAGACCGGAATCCGCGATGACGGCATCCACCTGGTCGAAACCGGCGAACAGTGAAAGTGACGTGTTCTGCCACTTGGAATGATCTGCCAGAATAAACGTGCGGTCCGAGATGCTCATCAAGGCCTGGTTCGTGGAAGCCTCCAACGAATTCGGCGTGAGGAATCCGCGCGGAATCGACACCGAGTGCGTCCCAAGGAACAAGGAATTCACTCGGAGCGAGGAGATGATTTTGTCCGCGATCGGACCCACCAGCGAGTTGGAACGGGTGACGACGCCGCCGGTCACGATGACCTCCACATCCTTGCTCTCCGTTGCCTGCACCAGTTCGGCGACAGGAGTGGAGTTCGTGAGGATGGTGATTCCATCGGAATTGCGCGACTCCATCAGCCGCTGGGCGAACACATACGTCGTGGTGCCACCGCCAATGGCGACCACGTCGCCCGGAGACACGAACGAGATTGCCGCCTGTGCGATCTCGTCCTTCAAGTCGACATCGAGTTGCGACTTCACGGAGAACAGTGGTTCCGCCAGCAATGCGCTGGTGGAGACCGCGCCTCCGTGCACTCTGCGGAGCAAACCGCGATCGGCGAGATCGGCGATGTCACGACGAACCGTCATGGACGAGACACCCAGCTCCTTGGACAGAGCCGCAATCCTCACTGCCCCGCGGGTACGCAGACGGCTGAGAATAAAGAATTGTCGCTGTGATGCAATCATGCAAACATTATCTCACACATTCGCTCAAAACGAACCAGAAATGCACTATTTCGTGTTCACTTTTGGAGAAGAGATAACAAACATCTTTTGCGGATGCCTCGCCTCGCCACGCGCACTCCCACCGTCAGCCTGAATCGGTACCATGAAGAGACACGTATGACGTGATAAGCATCAATCAGTGCAGGATGAAAGGGGCCTCCGATGTCGAACTCCGTGCCTGGCGTCACCGGCGAAGAAATTCTGCTCAAGACACCGCTTTTCAGCCATGTGTCGGCGGACGAGGCGGCGTTGCTGCTGCCCTCTCTTCAGCCGCATACCTTTAACAAAGGCGATTACATCTTTCGGGAGGGTGACACAGACCACCAGATGTTCGTCATCGAGTCCGGGAGGGTCAAGCTCACCCGCACGTCTCGCGACAACCGCGTTCAACTGCTCAGCATTCATGGGCGTGGCGAGATCCTCGGAGAAATCCCCGTCTTTGATCCACAGGGTGGGCCGCGCACGGCATCAGCCGTCGTCATGACGAATAATACGACCGTCGCCTCCCTCACCCACGAGGCCTTGTTCGGGTGGCTCAACGAACATCCCCGCGTGGCGATCAGCATGCTGCAGGTGCTCGCCAACAGGATGCGCAAGAACAACGAGCGCATCTCCTCTCTCGTCTTCACCGACGTCCCCGGTCGGCTCGCTAAGACCCTCCTCGACCTCGCCGTCCGCTTCGGAGAGCCAACGGAGGAAGGCCTCGTCGTTCCCCACGACCTCACGCAGGAAGAGTTGGCGCAACTGGTGGGATCGTCGCGCGAAACCGTCAACAAGGCGCTCATGGATTTCACCAACCGTAAGTGGATCGCGCGCAAGGGCCGCACCATCGTCATCTTCCAACCTGGAAAGCTCATTAGAAGAACCCAACAGTAACTGCGAAACAAGCTGCATGACCTTGGGCGGATGGCGTGAAAATCAGCTTGCGCCCCAGGACTTCTGTAGGGCATTGACAATAGACTGGCGAACATGGGTCATGATAAGAAGCCAATGACAGTACGCCGTTTTCTTTCACTCTTTCTTGTGTACGCACTTCTCTGCGTCGCGGGAGGAACAGCCGCGTCTGGTTTCTTCGCACCCGTCGTGATCGGAATGAACCAGGCGGCAAAGTCACTTATCCCCTCGCTGAAAAGCCAGAGCATCGATCTGGATCTCACCGATTTGCCACAGCAATCCCGCCTGTATGCCTCCGATGGAAAAACCGTCATCGCCCAGTTCTATGACCAGAACCGCATCGTCGTGGCACTCAAGGACATATCCGACTACATGCAGAAAGCCGTCGTCGCCCGTGAGGACCGCCGCTTTCTGGAGCATTCTGGAATCGACCCGCAGGGCATCGCACGCGCCTTCGTACAGACTTACATCAAGGGCGGTGACACACAGGGTGGTTCAACCCTTACCCAGCAGTATGTGAAGAACGTGCTCATTGACCAGGCGTTGGAAGACGACGACCCTATCGCCGCCTATCACGCACAGGAAGAGACCATCTCCCGCAAGCTACGTGAAATGCTGATCGCCGTCGAACTCGAAAAGCACCACAGCAAGGAAGAGATCCTCCAGGGCTATCTCAACATCGCCCAGTTCGGCACGAATGTGTATGGCGTCGAAACCGCGGCGGAACACTACTTCTCCAAGTCCGCTGCCGACCTCACGTTGGGAGAGGCGGCAACTATCGCCGCCATCACCAAGAACCCCGCCAGCTATGACCCCACCGTCAACCCCAGCGAATCCCAGAAACAGCGCGACATCGTACTCGACCTCATGCAGGAGGTCGGCTATGCCTCCGCCAAGGAGGTAAAAGAGGCCAAAGCGGTGTCCATGAAGGACATGCTCAAGGTCAAGACCGTCCAGGTCGGCTGCCAGACCGCGGGAACGGCTGCATATTTCTGCGATTACGTGGTTCACCAGATCCTTAAGTCCGACACCTTCGGGAAGACGACAGCAGCTCGCAAGAAGCTCCTCTACGAAGGTGGCCTCAACATCTACACCACCATGGATGTCAACGCGCAGAAGGCCGCATGGGATGCCGTGACGACGAACATCCCCATCAACGATCCAAGCGGTATCGAGGATATCCTTGCGGCTATTCAACCGGGGACGGGCAAGGTTCTGGCCCTCGCGCAGAACAGAAATTACGACGCCACCGCAAACGCCAAATCGACGTCCACGTCCCTCAACTACGCCGTGGATCAGATAGACGGCGGCGGAACCGGCTTCGGTGTTGGTTCAACCTTCAAGCCCATCAACTTCGTGGCGTGGCTCAAGTCCGGGCACAAGGCCAACGAGTCCCTGCGGACCTATACCAGTTACTCCGAGAACTCCTTTGCCTGCGCTCCGAAGAGCAGTCAGACCTGGTCGCTGCAGAACTCGGGTGGCGGAACCGTCAACCCGGAGACTCCGCTGCACGCACTGAACTTCTCCCACAACACCACCCAAGCGTCGATGGCGCAGATCATCGGCCTCTGCTCCATCGCCGATACCGCCACCGAGCTGGGCTATCACAACGCCATCGAATCCCAGCGGGACATTCACTCCACCATCAAGCCCTCCATGATCATCGGAACGCTGAACGCCTCTCCACTCACCATGGCGAATGTGTACGCGACCATCGCGGCGGGTGGCAAGGAATGCACCCCCATCGCCATGACCAAGGTGACCACCTCCGCGGGCAAGGAACTCACCGTTCCGAGTGCCGGATGCAAGCAGAGCATTGACAAGAAGGTCGCCGAAACAACCGCCTACGCCATGAATCTCAACGTGACCCAAGGCATCGCCGGCGACGCACAGCTCAGTGGCAAACGCAAGACTTTCGCCAAGACAGGTACGAACGAAAACACCACGCTCGCCATGGGCGGCTTCGTGCCCCAGGTTTCCGCATTCTCCATCGTCGCCAACGCCGAGCACCCGTACGCACTGCGCAATATGAGCATCAACGGAACGTACAAGACACTCTGGTATGGCGCCGACATCGCTTTGCCAACATGGAAGAGCTTCATGGAGAAATACCTCTCCAGCGCGAAGATCGAGGCGGACAACAGCTACGGCAAGGCGGACTCCAGCTTGCTGGGGACGTCGTCCAGCAGTTCCTCGTCATCGAGTTCGTCGAGTTCGGGAACCACGAACGGTACGGCATCGCGCTCTACCAGCGGCTCCACCCGCTCGGAGACTTCGACCAGCAACACCTCTCGCAGCACGTCAGGAACGACGACAAAGAAGAAGACAACAACGAAAAAGAAGACCTCGACCAGCGGGACTTCGGGAACGAGTTCGTCAACGAACACGACGAACTCTCACACGACCAAGAAGGAAAACGAATAGCAGAATAGCAATGGGGGTAGCGACTTTCTAACGAGTCGCTACCCCCAACGAGCACAACCGGCATCCTCTACGCCGTTTGAAACACTCCGCTATCTAGTGTTTCGCATTCATTTCTTTTCTTTACGAGACCTTTTTATGCGACATCGATGCCCACGGCCTCTGAAACAGTGTCGAAGCCGTCACGACGCAGCAGATCTGCAAGGCCCCTCTTCAGTGTGGTGATGTTCTGTGGACCGCGGAACATCAACGACGAAACGAACATGACGAGGCTGGAGCCCGCACGGATCTTGCGGTAGGCCTGTTCGGGAGTAAACACCCCGCCGACGCCGGCGATGGCGAACCGCTCGCCGTAGTCGCAGTAGGTGCGCTCGATGAGCTCGTTGCTTTTGGCATAAGCGGGCATGCCGGAGAGGTTGCCCTTCCAGTCCGTGGGAATCGTAAGACCCGTACGGTCCTTGCGGAGATTTGCGATGGTGACCCCGTCGACCTTGTGCTCCGCCAGAACGTCAAGCAACTCCTTGAACTCCGGCCACGCCTTGTCCTGCGGCATCTTCACCAACACTGGCTGCGGATGCTCCACCGTGTCGAGCACGTCGAAAAGCTTGTCGAGCGTCTCCGGATTTACGAAGCGCTCCCCCACGCGCGTGTTGGGACACGAGATGTTGACCTCGATCATGTGGGATTTCCCCACCGCCCGTTCCATGGAGATGCGGTAGTCCTCAATGCCTTCTGCATCGTCTTTGGTGAAATCGTCGTTGGTGCGCGCGATCGACACCGAGAGCCGCATCGTCGTCGACTTCGTATAGGCCTTCTCCACGCGGTTGATTACCTTTTCGGATCCGTCGTTCGCAAGGCCTGCATGCACCATCATGGAGGCGTATTCGGGAAGACGGTGGAACCATGGACGCGGATTGCCATCGGAAGGCCGTGCGGTGGTGGAACCGACCGTCTCGAATCCGAAACCCGCCGCCTCCAAAACCGTCGACATGTCACAGTTCTTATCCAAACCGGCACTCAGGCCGAAGGGATTGTTGAAGTCAACTCCCATCACCTTCGTCTCCAGAATGGGGTCGGTGTAGTCGATCATCTGGCGCAGCAGCCACATTAAAGGCGCAATCTTGCCGGCATTGCGGCTGAAATTAATTGTCGCCTCATGGGCGTCATCGGGTTCCATCCCGAAGATGACCTTTTTGACACCGTACTTGTAGGCGGTCTGGAAGAGCGCCGTCGAGGCTTTGTTCACTGCGTTGTGAAGGGGAGATTCCGAAACGTAAGTCATGTCTCTATTGTTGCACGCTCCGCTCGCAGAAAAGCTTTTTATCGTCACACCGCACGATAGGTGAAGTCGTGTACCGTGTGGCCTTTGTCCAAACCCTTGCGTTCGAAACTGGTCAGGACACGTCCCTCAAAGCGTTCCGACTCGCGGAAGAGCGCATGCGGCATTTGAGCCGCCTCATCGGCAGTTCCCTTCCCCACATGCTGGGTGGCGAGACTGACTTCTTTCGTGCCTTCGTTTCTGAACCCTTCGAACGAGTCAAGAATCTCGTGGACATGAAGCGCGTAGTCGTCAATGTCGGTCGCTATCCGCCACACTCCCCCCTGCACTAAGGTGCGCCGAACAGCGGAAGCGAGCGCGGGCTGGATGATTCTACGTTTATGATGCTTCATCTTGGGCCATGGGTCGGGGAAATAGGTCCATACTTCCGCCGCAATGCCATCTGCAAAGGCCGTTTCAAAGAGCTCGGCCGCATTCACCTGAGCGATGCGCAGGTTCGTAATCTCATGCTTCCCCGCGCGCAACAGGGTGTGGGCCACACCGGGATCGTAGACCTCCAGCGCCAAGTAATTGAGGTGTGGATTCGTAAGCGCAGCCGCCGCGATATTCTCCCCCTGTCCCGTGCCGATCTCGATGATCAGAGGATTCGTGTTTCCCCACTCTTCCTCGACATAGTCGGAATCGAATCTGAATTCAGGGCTGACGCTCAGATCTCCCTGGGCATGCGGAAGGGTGAGGAGATAGGCGGGCGCATACTGCTCCCATGCCTTTGAAAGTTTCGGCGGCAGTTTCGACGTCCGGCGCACGAATGAGACGATGGTTCGACGAGTGGCGGGATTGCCCTGCCCCGCCGGAGCGGAGTCGGTGGAAGTCTGCTGGTTCAAGGAATCTGTTGCTGCGGAACTCTCGTTCATTGGTCTCCTCTGATGACGATGGTGAGGTTGGAAGGTGCTGAAGCCAGCTTACTGTGCTGCCTCAGGCTCGCAACAAGCTAAGGGTCTCACACACAGCACTGGCGTGCACTGACTGGCGTACATTCGCGCGCACGCCATAACGTACAGCAGCACTTATGTTCAGTATCGCTTATTTCGTTGGCACCGCTTCGCCGGGGCAACCGTGGAGGACCTTGAGCATGGCCTGCTTTTCCGTGCTCGTCACAGTGAGCTTGTATTTGGCCTTCACTCCGATTTGACGTGCTACGTAATCGCACTGAAAAGCCGTGTTCTCTGGCAGCCAGTAGGCGGCGGAGGCATCCGACTTCTCCTCGTTCGCGGGCCCGTCCACGGCCAGCATGTTGTACGAGTCGTTGCCGTACTTATACAGCTGTGCGCTATCCCACGAGTAGGCGCCTGACTCCCATGCGTTGTTCAGCGCCACCACATGGTCGATCTGGACGCGGGAGCTCGTTTTGACGCCGCGAACAAAATGAATCGTCGTGCCCGTGTATGGATCTTTGAGGGTTCCCGTCTTCACTTTGCACGATCCCGCGGCCGTGTATTTCACATCGGTGAGATCCCTGGCAAGGACGTCCTCACGAATGGGGCAACCGTCGCCGTCTTCGTCGGTTTTCTGATAACCGAAGAGTTCACGATTGTATGTTTTCGTGGGGTGCGGACGGTCGACAATCTTGAGTGTTTCCAAGGTCTCAGCAGCGTTCCCAACGGCATGATAGCTGCCTGTCAGCTGCCCCACTTCCGGTGACAGCTTGGGCAGAACCACGCCAATGAAGATTCCCACGACCACAGCGAACACGAGAAAGATCAGGAATTTCTCGAGACCGTTTTTCTTTTTAAAACTACGGGAAGAAAAACGAATCGAGGAATTCGGTACCTTGACTCCCGCCGCACGCAGAAGGCTCCGCGCTACTTTCTCACCCTGACTTCTTCCCCGCCGACGAGCCATGAATCCTTTGAACCCCGTTTCCTTCTCCACCTACAGTCATCCGCACGCCATAGGCATGCTTTTCCACACATTCCGAATGCGTTTTCGATTCCCGCAACCGCTGTCTGTTCACTCACCTACTCGTGGGCGTACTAGTTTGCCGTGGGGTGCACCAGCTGCTAGCAATACTGCTTGCTGTGCATTCTTCCACAGCCAGTGGCCCCACCACTACGTCTCATGCATAGGAGAAAGTGAGGGGGTCATGTCCGGCGCGATGGTCCGAATCGAGAGCAGTCACCGCCGCATGTTCCTCAGGGGTGAGCTCGAAGCCGAAAAGACTCGCGTTCTCAATCTGACGAGCGGGGTGCACCGACTTCGGAATGATAATGGTCCCGTTCTCAATGTGCCAGCGCAGGATCACCTGTGCTACAGAAACTCCATGCGTGGCGGCGATGCGGTCGAGGACGCCGTCACCGGCGGTGAGATCCGCTCCGCGCGCAATGGGCGAATACGCTTCGACAGCAATGCTCTTCTCACGGCAGTACTCCACCACTTCACGCTGCTGCCATGTGGGGTGCAGCTCGATCTGGTTGACGACCGGATATTCCCCTGTTTCCTTCTTGAGTCGATCCAAGTCCGCAGGCATGAAATTACAGACGCCCAAGGAGCGCACGCGCCCCGCCTCACGTAGTTCGACAAACGCCTTCCATGTTTCTGTGGCACGCCAATTGAAAGGAGTGGGCCAATGAATCATGTACATATCCACATATTCGAGGCGCAGCAGCCCTATTTGCCGGTCGAAGGCGGCGAGCGCGGAAGCATATCCTTGCTCGGTGTCCTTCAGCTTGGTGGTCACCCACATCTGTTCCCGCTGCTCTCCGCGCGTGAACCCGGTGCTCTCGAGTGCACTGCCGACCTCCGCCTCGTTGCCATAGCCCGCAGCCGCATCAATGTGACGGTAGCCTGCCTCGATGGCGGATTCCACCACCGGCTGCGTCTGTGCGTTCTCAACGCGCAGAACACCCAGCCCGATCTGCGGAATGCTGTACCCGTCAGCAAGACGTACCAGAGGTGTGGGAGGAATGGCGGCATCGACAGGAAGAACGGTCGATGTCACAACAGATGGCGTCACAGCAGACGACGATGGCGAAGAAGAAGTGTTGGTGGTCATATCACCAGATTACCGAGCGCACAGGATTGCAGCGCGCTGCGAACACGCCTGTGGTCGAATGGGACCTTCCCCACTCAGTACCCGAGCGAGAGCAAGCCCTGCCACCTCCGTTGACCACTGTGGTTGCAACAAGGATCGTGCTACAGACCTGCAACCACAGATCATATCCATATATAAAAAAGCGGCGGAACCGGTTTCCCGATCCCGCCGCTTCCCCAGAAAGAAACAGCTATCAGAACTTTTCGTTCAGGCGGTAGAACACCTCGTTCACCCGCAGGTTCTGCTCGAACTCTGGGATGGTGGTGTTCTCGTCGATCACGTCGAGTTCGACGCCAGCAATGCGTGCGAAGTCCTCCCATACCTCACGACCTACGGAAGTGGTCATGCAGGTGTGGTGGGCGGCGCCGGCAGTGAGCCAGCTCTGTGCGGAGACCTTGAGGGAAGGACGCGGAGCCCAGAGGGCGCGCGGCGTCGGCAGTGCCTTGAGGGATCCGTCAGGCTCCACAACGTCGACAACGTTCATTACCAGACGGAAACGCTCGCGCATATCCGACATAGAGACCACCACAACGTCCTTCTTCGGCTTCACTGTGAAGACGATGCGGACCGGGTCCTCCTTGTCGCCGATGCTGAGAGGATGGATCTCGAGCTTCGGCTTCTCGGTGGTGCCCAGCGCAGGGTTCACCTCGAGCATGTGGGAGCCCATGATCTTCTCTTTACCATCGACCCAGTTGTAGGAGTAGTCCTCCATGAGGGAAGCTCCACCTTCGAGGCCGTAGCCCATCACGTTTCCGATGCGGACCATGACGGAGGTCTTCCAGTCGCCCTCTGCAGAGAAGCCGTAGCCGAGCTGCATCAAGCGCTGAGCGCCCACTCCCGGGAGCTGGTGGAGAGCACCGAGATCCTCGAAGTTGTCAACGGCAGCAGTCGCGCCAGCGGCGTCGAGCATGTGGCGCATGCCGAGCTCTTCCTTGGCGGCGGTGAAGAGGGAATCGTAGCGCTCATCCAGCAGTTCGGGAGCAACGTCATACTCCTTCTTGTACTCCTCGATGAGGTCCTTGACTTCGTCGTCCTTGACGGCATCGACGGCTGCAACCAGCTCGTTGACGGGCCAGGTGTTGACGGAGACGCCGAAGACACGCTCCGCCTCGGTCTTGTCACCTTCGGTGACGGCGACGTTGCGCATGTTGTCGCCCCAGCGCATGACCTTCATGTTGTTGGCGGCATCCCAGCCGGCGCACGCGCGTGACCAGGAACCGATCTTTTCGGCAACTTCCGGATCGGTGTAGTGGCCCACAACGATCTTGCGGCGAATGCCCAGACGGGTAAGGATATAGCCAAATTCACGGTCGCCGTGTGCGGCCTGGTTGAGATTCATGAAGTCCATGTCGATGGTCTCCCATGGAATCTCCTTGTGATACTGGGTGTTGAGCTGCAACAGCGGCTTCTTGAGCTGCTCCAGTCCGCGAATCCACATCTTGGCAGGGCTGAAGGTGTGCATCCAGGCGATGACGCCGATGCACCGAGGATCAGCGGAAGCTTCGATCATGAAGTTCTTGATGGAATCGGAATCCTTCAGGGTGGGCTTCAGAACAACCGGGAACGGAATCTTTCCCGACTTGTTGAATTCTGCGGCGATGTCCTTGGACTGTGCGGCAACCTCACGCAGGGTGTCCTCACCATAGAGGTCCTGGGATCCGACTGCGAACCAGATCTCCTTGCCTTCAAACGGATTACCAAGTGTCATTGGTTTTACCTTTCTACTACTCGTAACTTCATTGTCAGTACTACGTTTTCAACAACGGCCCCCGCCGCGGTTCGGCGGCTAGTGGCTCATTGTTTACAGTTCAGGTTTTTACAGTTTCAAGTGCTGAGAGCTCAGCGACTTACAGGCTCAGTGCTGGCCGTAAACGTTCTGGTAGCGGTCGTTGAGCTTGTCGATGTCCTCTTGCGGAATCTCGATGATGTCTCCCAGCTGACGAGCTGCCCACATGGTGTGCGCAACCTCTTCGGTCATCGCCGCCGCCTTGACTGCGGACTCGGCGTCCTTGCCAATGGTGAAGGGGCCGTGGTTCTGCATGAGAACCGCCGGAGACTTGGGATACTTCTTGAGGGTTTCCACAACGCCTTCGCCGATGGCTTCGGAGCCGATGAGGCGGAAGGGGCCAACGGGAACCGGGCCACCGAACTCGTCACCCATCATGGTGAGGCCGCACGGAATGTTCTGTCCGGTTGCCGCCCAAGCGGTCGCATAGGTGGAGTGGGTGTGTACGACGCCATACACGTCTGGGCAGTGACGGTAGATGTAAGCATGCGAAGCGGTGTCAGAGGAGGGAGCCTCCTGGCCGTCGACGAGGTTGCCATCAAGGTCGCAGACCACCATGGAGGCCGGCGTCAGGTACTCGTAGCGCACTCCGGAGGGCTTGATGACCATGAGGTCTGCCGAATGCAGGCGCTGGGAGACGTTTCCTGCGGTCCAGACCACCAAGTTCCACTTGATGAGCTGTTCGTGCAGGTTGGAGACTACCTCGCGAACCTGCTTCACCTCGGCGCGAACCTCGGGTGAATAATCATTCAAAGTCGTCATAGGACTTCTTCCTTTCGTTTTTCATTCAGAGTCATATCAGTAGTACCGTCTGTTTTCAGTGCGGTCAGTCTTCTTCGAGCGGGATGGCCTTGATGGCCGCCTTCTCGATATCCAAGCCACGGTTGAAGCGAGCGAAGAAGTCTTCGAATCCTTCGACGTCGGAGGGATCGGGATTCTCAACGACCGATTTCGCACCGGCGAAAACACGGGAATCGAGATGTTCGTCCAGCGGGGTGTCTGCGTGCCAGAGATAATCCGCCAACACGGCCATACCCCAGGCTCCGCCCTCCGCCGCCGTCGACATCACCTTGATCGGCGTATTGAATGCCGCGGCGAGAACCTTCTGCGCGACCTTGGGCGTCGTGAAAATGCCACCGTGTCCGACGAGGGAATCGACGGCAACGCCTTCGTCCTTGGTCATGATGTCCATGCCGATCTTGACCGGTGAGAAGGCGCTGAACAGCTGGGCACGCATGAAGTTGCCAAGACTCATCTTGGATTCAGGGCCACGTGCGAAAACAGGGCGGCCTTCGTCAAGTCCCGCGAGGAATTCGCCTGAATAGAAGCAATAGTTGAGCAGGCCACCGGCATTGGCGTCAGTTTCCGGCGCAATGGCCGCGTTGAATAGCGTGCCGTACAGGGTTCCGGTGTCGAGCTTATGACCCGTCAGCTCGGAAAACTCACCGAACAGCTTGACCCATGCGTTGAGATCGGAGGTGAAGTTGTTGGCATGGGACATGCCCGCCAGATCGCCGGCCGGAGTCGTCACCAAATCGACCTCGGGATGCAGCCTCTGCAACGGCTTTTCCAAAACGACCATGGCGAAGATGGAGGTTCCTGCGGAAACGTTGCCCGTGCGCACGCGGACGGAGTTCGTGGCGACCATGCCGGTTCCCGCATCACCCTCGGGTGGCGCCATGCGAATGCCTGGCTGCAGGGTTCCCGACGGATCTAGAAGGCGCGCGCCTTCCTGCGTCAAGGTTCCCGCATCCTGCCCTGCCACCAGTGGACGGGGAAGCAGATCCTGCACCTGCCATGGCTGGGAAGCCACCTTTGGCAGCGCATTGAATTTTTCGATGAAGTCCTTGTTGTAGCCCTTGGTTGCAGGATCGATGGGGAACATGCCCGAGGCGTCGCCGACACCAATGACTTTCTTGCCCGTAAGCTTCCAGTGCACATAACCCGCCAACGTGGTGAAGAACGCGACCTTCGACACGTGCTCCTCGCCTTTAAGGACGGCCTCATAGAGGTGTGCGATCGAATACCGCTCGGGAATGTTGTACTGGAACAGCTGAGACAGCTCCTCCTGAGCCTCGCGCGTCATAGAGTTGCGCCAAGTGCGGAAAGGAACCAACAGATCGTCGTTCTTGTCAAAGGCGAGATAGCCGTGCATCATGGCGGAGAAGCCCATGGAGCCAACGCGGCTCAGTTTCTCGCCGTATGCGCTCTCCACATCGTTCGCCATCTTCGCGTAGGCGTCCTGGAGACCGGACCACACCTCTTCCAACGGGTACGTCCACACGCCGTTGTCCAGATGATTTTCCCATTCGTGATCGCCGGCCGCGATTGTCTGGTACTTGTCATCGATCAGCACTGCCTTGATGCGCGTTGATCCGAACTCGATTCCCAGCGCAGTCTTGCCGCCGCGAATGCTTTCGGCGATTGAGGCGACATCTTCATTACCGATTGTCATCCCACGTCTCCTTTGACTAAGATTTTTCTCTCGTTCTGACTAGGGAGATCAGTCAGTGTGAGCGTTCACATACGTTCTAAGAATACATCTCTCTCTGACATCGTGCAAAGTTCGAACGCCCCTTTGTGGCGCGGTTACTTTCTGCGCGGCGCGGCGCTGGATTCACGCACAATCAGTTCCGATCCGATTCCAGGCTCCACGGCCTCGTCCACTCCACCTTCGGCAGCTTCCGTACCGTTCACTCCACCCGCCGTTTGGGAACCCTCTCCGATCCCCAGCATTCCCAGCAGCTTCTGCATGGCGCTGCGCCCCAGCGCCTCAAAATCGGGGCGGACCGTGGTGAGCGACGGCACGTGGAAATCGGCACCCGGGACATCATCGAAGCCAACGACGCTGACGTCCTCCGGCACGCGCACCCCCGCCTCATGGAAAGCTTTGCTCACGCCGAACGCCTGGAGATCGTTCGAGGCCACCACCACCGTCGGCAACTGCTCCCGGGACGTTTCGGAGATCAGCTTCCTCGCCTCTTCATAGGCCTCGCTGGCGTCCCAGCTTTTCATGACAAGGGTGCGCGCATTCCATCCGAGTTCGTGCGAGTAGCGCTGCCACGCCTTCAACCTCATCGCCGCGTCTCCCCAGTCCTCGGGACCGGAGAAGAAAACGCAGTCGCGGTGTCCAAGTTCCGACAGATAATCGATGACCTTGTGCGCGGCGGCTACCTGATCGATGCCCACGAAGCGCACCAAGTCTGCGTCCAGCTGATTCCTTGTGGAGGGGGACACGGCTGAAGACGCAGAGGAGGACCCTTCCATGGCCCGCTCCTGCTCCTCAAAGGTGGAGGTGAGAATCACACGTGGCTGGTTGATGGTGGCGCTGACAGCCGCCTCCACCATCGCCACCGTCGGCGCCAGGAAAAGGAAGGCCTCCACACCTTGGTCCAAAAAACTGTCCGCTATCTCCTCAAAGGCCTGACGGGTGTATTCGCGCTCGTCGATGATGGCGACGGAGAGATAGAAACCATGCTCACGCGCCACTGATTCGATGGAAGCCATGGTGGAGATGGGGCCGTAATAGTTCACTCCCCCGGCAATGAAGCCAATGGTTTTTGTGTGACGTGTCACCAACGCGCGCGCTGAATTCGACGGCCGGTAGTTGAGTTCTCTGATGACCTGTTCCACGCGTTGACGCGTCGCCCGCGACACGTTGGGAGAGTTGTTGATGACACGCGAAACGGTCTGGTGTGAGACGCCTGCCTTCTCGGCCACTTCGTTCATGGAAGCGCGGTGGCTCGGTTGAGAAGCCTGATTCCTCATCGAATATGCGCCCATGTTGCCTCCGAGTTCGCGTCAACAGTGAATGTACCTAACAATACCAACGTTGTGAACGTACACACGGAATGAATCCGCGGGAACTCATCACAGCCCGGTTATTTCGCACCAGATGCCAGCTCAGGCGATGCAGCTCGCAGGGGCCCTGAGCCTCAATCGCCATGCGATGCTGCTGCGACCCATAACCCTTGTTCCTCACCCAGCCATACGCCGCATACTCCGGCTTCTGACCCAATTTCTCCATGATGCGGTCGCGCGTCACCTTGGCGAGAACGGAGGCAGCGGACACGCTGGCACAGGTCTGATCCGCCTTCACCTGGGTCGTCATGACGGGAACGGCAGCGAGCGGCGGAGCGTCGAAGGATGCCACGTTCTTTGAAATATAATCGTTCGGCCCATCCAGGATTCCGTACAGTGACCCCGAATGGATCGGTGCAAGAGCTGTTTCGACGGTGCTCAGCGCGCGCAAGGCCGCGACACCCAGCGCATGGGAAATTCCCCACGCGTCGATTTCCTTATTCGAGGCCGCACCGACGGCCCAGGCATCGACCCACTGCTGCAGCGGGTCGAACATGGCCTCTCTCCGTTTTTCAGTCAACATCTTCGAGTCGGCAAGGCCCTCGGGAAACTTTTCGAGGTGATGACGCCTGATGGCAGCCGCTCCCACCATGACGGGACCGGCAAGCGCTCCTCTCCCGACTTCATCGAAACCGATCACGACATCGGCTCCAGCATCAAAGAGACTTGCCTCCACCTCCAGAGTGGGAGCCACTCGCGACGCGGCTTTCCGCCTCGGTGCGCGTGGAATATCCTTCTCCGCGGCTGACAACTGTCTTGCTGCCACACCCTTCTTCATCGCCGTGTCTTTTGTCGACATACCTGCCTTTGGCACGACGCTCATTCTTGAGTGCCCACGGATTTGAGTCCCGATACATTTGCGAACACGGAGTCCGGGCGCGACAGGTAATGTATGCGGTTCAGTGGCCAATACACGAATTTCGCCACACCTGCGACATCGCTGATGGGCACCAGCCCATCGGCTCCGTCGTTGATATGGTACCGGGAGTCCGAAGAATTCCCACGGTTGTCCCCCATGACAAAAAGATGTCCCTCAGTCACCGTGACATCGAAGGCGATGGAACTGGGCTCAACACCGGGACGAATATAGCTCGTCTCATCAATGGCGGTCCCGTTGATGGTGACATTGCCGTCTGCAGTGCAGCAGCGCACGCGGTCTCCCGGCAGCCCGATGAGCCTTTTGACCAGATACTGGTCTGAGAAAAGTCCGGAGTTCTCGGTTTCGTCTCCCAGCCAATTGGCGGGGTCCTTGAAGACAATGATGTCGCCACGTTTGAGATCGAAAAATTTCGGCGACAGTTTTGACGTGATGATCCGGTCACCCACTTGAAAGGTGTCCGTCATCGAACTGGAGGGAATGACGTACATATCCGCGACGAAAACGCGCGCCAGTACCACTATCAGAATAGGTATGAGGATCAGCAGAAGCGTCTCTCTGATGGACGATCGGGCCGAGCGCCTTTTCGGTGAACCATTTTTCTCAGGCACCGGTCTCCTCTGATGCTGTGCGCGCGGCCCCGCGCCCTGCGCCGACACCCGGCGTATTCGTCCTTCTTCAGAAGACAAAAATACCCGAGAAGCCGACTGGTCATCTCGGGTATTGGACATCATCAGTGCCTCGCTATCGTTTTCACTTCAATAGCAACACGGAGAATGGATCAGGCCCGTGCGGAGTTGTCTCTGCGCTCGACGATGCGAGCTGCCTTACCGCGCAGGTTACGCAGGTAATACAGCTTTGCACGGCGCACCTTGCCACGGCTCACGAGTTCGATGGAGTCGACGGAGGGAGCGTGCACCGGGAAGCGGCGCTCGACGCCAACGCCAAAACTGATCTTGCGAACGACGAAGGTCTCACGGAGACCCTCACCGGAACGTGCGATAACGACGCCCTGGAAGGACTGAATACGAGAGCGTGAGCCCTCAACGATGTTGACGTTCACCTTGACGGTGTCACCGGCGCGGAAATCTGGAATAGACTCTGCGGGCTTAAGGCTCTTGGCCTCGAAATCTTGAACTGCACCCATGGTGGTTCCTCCATTGCCGCCGCATATCAGCGCATGTAAGGGGAAAACTCCTGTTTTCCCAAATCTCATTCCCACGAGTTTGCCCGTGGAAAGCGTGTCGATCCGGTCGCTCTCGGCCTAGACGGTAAGCCAGATTCTTATGCGGCAGAAATCTGACTCGACACAACGTTTCATTATTATACACGCCCCCGGCGATGGCTGCGAGCATTGACCCCCGCAGCCATCACGCCACATACGCGGCATCGCGCCATCCGTTCCTCCCTGCCCGGTTCTCGGGGAGGTGCGGCGGAACGGAAAGCGGGACAGAGGTAGAGGGACCGGCAGGCAGTCAGGCCATTTTGCTATTTGGCCTCGTGATACGACTTCTCGGTATTCACACTCCACACGTTCTTCTTGGAGGTGCGACCCGACTTGATGTTGGAAACCGCCTCCATCGCCGTCGCCATGGAATGGTCCTGATTGTTGTAGCGGTGCTGGCCGTTGCGGCCCACACAATACAGGTTTCCGAAGGAATCCAGCCAGCTGATGAGCTCATCGATCTGGCTGTAGGTATCGAAATACGCGGGGTACGCCTTGGGGACACGCTCACGATGGGAGTCGATGACATCCGCCGCCCCACGAATGACGTGCATCCGCGTCAGCTCGTTGATGGCCAGCTTCGTAGCGGCCTCGTCGCTGAGATTCCAGAAGTCGTCACCCTCATTGGCAAAGTACTCCAAGCCGACCCATACGGTGTCGTCGACGTCCTTGACGAGGTAGGGGCTCCAGTTGTTGAAGATCTGCAGACGTCCCACCTTGTACCCTGGGTCCTGAACGTAGATCCAGTTGTCGGGAACGATCGGCGGTTTGCCCAGCGTGGGAATGTCGGTGGTGTTGCGAATCGCTAGACGCTTCACCAGCAGGCCAACGGTTACGAAGTCGCGGTAGGGAAGGCCGACGGCGATGTCCGTCATGTCCTTCGGCGCCGGGGTGTCCGAACGGTTGAAGGCCTCCAGCAAATCCTTGAGCGGCATTGAAGAGATAAAGTCATCCGCCTCGATCTGCGTTTCCTGGCCCTCGGAATTCACATAGGTCAATGAGCCGATCTTACCGTCCGCCTGGTTGACCTTCGTCACTCTCGCGTCGGTGATGACGGTGCCGCCCAGAGCCTTGACGCGCTCTTCCACGGTTTCCCACAGTTGCCCCGGTCCAAGCTTGGGGTACCAGAACTCCTCGATGAGGGAGGTCTCCACTTCCTTGGAGCTGCGCTTCTTCGGCATCAGCTTCTGGATGGCGTTCTTGAGAACGGCAATGACGCTGAGCCCTTTGACACGCTGTGCACCCCAGTCGGCGCTGATCTGCGAGGGATGACGCCCCCACAGCTTCTCTGTGTATCCCTCAAAGAACATGGAATACAGCACGCGCCCGAAGCGGTTGATGTAGAAATTCTCGAGGTTGGTCTCTGGCAGTTTATGGACCAGCGACTTGAGATAGCTGAAGCCAGCCTTGAACGTGAGCTTGAGCCCCATGGCCTTAAAGGTGCCGAAGTTCAGAGAGATCGGATAGTCAAGAAAATGCTGATTCCAGAAGATGCGCGAAATACGGTGGCGCTTCAGCATCACGGCATCCGTTTTTTCCGGATCCGGTCCTCCTGGTTCCAGATCGTGATGACGCCCCAGCTTCTTGTCGTCATAGGAGGGTGCGCCTTGCAATGGCAGAATTTCCTTCCACCACTGCATCACACGGTCATCTTTGGAGAAGAAACGGTGGCCGCCAATATCCATGCGGTTGCCGTTGTATTTCACCGTACGGGAGATACCACCGAACTCTTTTGTCGCCTCTAAAACGGTGACATCGTATTTATCCGCGCCACCGTCACGCAGCAGTTCATACGCAGAAGTTAAGCCAGCGGGGCCACCGCCGATCACCACCACACGTTGCTTAGCCACCATTGTTTTCCTTTCAGATGACACCTTATGATCTGTGGAAAGTCTAGCGAAAAAGTACTCTGTAACGGCTCTGGACAGCAACTTCACACTGATTTGACATAAAAACAATGTGACTGGAAATTAGAAAGCTATAAAAAATGCGCCGTCGAGTGACAGCGCATTTCGGAAAGCCGAAGCGGGCCAGCCACGATACGTGTGACTTGCTCTACTCGAACTACTCGAGCTGCTCCGGAATATCGATATCCGTCTGTTGAACTTCTTCCACGTTAACGTCCTTAAAGGTCACAATGCGGACGTTTTTCACGAAACGACTGGGCCGGTACACGTCCCAGACCCATGCGTCCGTGAGACGAACGTCAAAGTAGACATCCTGACCCGAGGAGCACGCCTTGAAGTCGACTTTGTTCGCCAGATAAAAGCGCCGCTCGGTCTCCACCACGTATTTGAAGAGCTTGATGACGTCGCGGTATTCACGGTAGAGCGACAACTCGGCATTGGTCTCGTAGTTATCCAGATCTTCCGCACTCACCGTTTTCTGCCTCGCACTTTCTCTTATTCGCTTGCCTGGGAACGAGCACGGCCGCGCCCGATCCTACGCCACCACGCGCGCTTCGAAGCGCTCGTGCCGGTCTTGTCGTCATCATGCTCAGGGTAGGGCCAGTGATCGGCATCCTCATCGTGATGCGTGCCGTGATGATGTTTCTTCTTGGGCGCCGGTTCCTCCGTCGTCTCGTGCTCCGTCTTCTCATGGACTTCCATGGTGCCGTTCGTCACGTCCTGAACGATCTCGATGGAATGCTCATGAGCTGCAAGCGCTTCCTTGACTCCGGGATTCTCCGGGTTCATCCGCATTCCAAAGGCGTCGAGTGCACGCACTGGATCGTACTCGTCCGCCAGAGTTCCCATGATCACGCGGTCCTGGAACTTCTCGTTTTCCTCATCCCACAGCGCGTGGCGAAGAGTGCCTTCGATGGCGAATCCCAACGACTGGTATACCGAGATCGCCCTCGTATTCTTCTCGGGAACATACACGGCAATCCTGTGCAAGTTCAGTCCCACGGGAGCTGTGGCGAAGCCATAGGTCATCACGCGTGGCATGGCATCACGCGAATATCCGCGACCACGGAAGTCCCTGCCGAGAATCACCTGAATGATGGCGGACTGTGACCAACCATCGATGCTGGTGAGGAAAATCATTCCGATCGGACGGAACTCCTCGGGATCCTCCGCGCCCTGGACCTGGGTGAGCATCGTCCATGCGATGGTACGAGTGCGTCCGTGCGCTTCGAAAGCCGCCTCCACATCCACGTCTCCAAGACTCCATGCCACTGAGTCACGGACCCACGATTCAACGACAGACTTTTCAACGTCCTTGGATGAACCGGTGATGGTCGAGGCCCCATAGAAAGCATCGATACTGTCCAGGATGGCAAGATCCTCCAGCCGCGCCGGACGCAGTTGCAGCATCTCACCCCTGATGGCCGGGATGCGAATCGAGGGCGGGAGCACATGCTCGTGCGCGATCGTCGTCGTATCCACCGATTCCGGGGCCTCGTTACTCATTTTTCACTCCATCCGTTGCCAGCCTGACAGCTTAGCGGAACAAGCTTCTTTTGTCCCGCCTTTCTGCCAAATCAGCGTTTCATCGCAGTCCGTCTCAGCCCTTGACCTTTTGAATCACCAACTTGCTGACGGCCTTTGCATCCGCCTGGCCACGTGTTGCCTTCATGACGGCGCCAATGATGACACCCATCGGCTTCATGTTGCCCGACTTCAGCTTTTCCACCACGTCCGGATTGGCGGCAAAGGCGTCCTCGACGGCCTTCTCCAATGCACCGTTGTCCTTCACGACCTTGTAGCCGTGCTTTTCGATGACCTCGTTCGGCGTTCCCTCGCCCGCAAGCACACCCATGACGGTCTGCTTGGCGAGTTTGTCGGTCAGGGTTCCCGCCGCGATGAGCTTCTCAACGTCCGCAATATCCGCGGGAGTGATGGGGAGTGCTTCGAGGCTTACCTCGCGAGCATTGGCTTCGTGAGACAACTCACCGAGCCACCACTTACGAGCGCCTGCCGCACTTGCTCCGGCCTTGACCGTTTCCTCGATGAGGTCGAGAGCGTCGGCATTGATGATGTCGCGCATTTCGTTGTCGGCAAGATTCCACTCGGCCTGCAGACGGTGCCTGCGTTCACGCGGCATCTCCGGCATCTGCTTGGCGAGCTCGTCAATGTGTTCCTTGGTCACGTGAACCATCACGAGATCAGGGTCCGGGAAGTAGCGGTAGTCATTGGCATCCGTCTTGAGGCGACCGCCGGCCGTTGTCTGCGTCGCTTCATCCCAATGGCGAGTCTCCTGGAGAACCTCTCCACCCTCGTCGAGAAGCGCTGCCTGACGGCGGATCTCATAGTTGACGGTCTTCTCAATGCCGCGGAACGAATTCACGTTCTTGGTCTCGGAGCGGGTTCCCAACGGATCATTCGGGCTGTGACGCAGCGAGACGTTGACATCGGCACGCATGTTTCCCTGTTCCATGCGGGCATGGGAAATGTTGAGAGCACGAACGATATCGCGAATGGTGCGAACATACGCACCGGCAATCTCCGCCGCACGTCCACCGGTGTTCTCAATTGGCTTCGTCACGATCTCAACGAGGGGAACGCCCGCACGGTTATAGTCGACCAGCGAGTGGTTGGCGCCCTCGATGCGTCCGTCTGCACCACCGACGTGGGTGTTCTTGCCGGCGTCGTCCTCCACGTGAGCGCGTTCGATCGGGACACGGAAGATCTCACCGTCGTCGAGCTCCACATCGAGATAGCCGTTGCCATTCAATGGCTTGTCATACTGCGAGATCTGGTAATCACGCGGCATGTCCGGATAGAAGTAGTTCTTGCGAGCGAACTGGCTCCACTCCTCAATCTCGCAGTGCAGGGCGAGGCCGAGCTTGATCGCATAGTCAATGGCGGCCTTGTTCACCACTGGCAGGGAACCCGGAAGTCCCAGCGAAACCGGTGTGAGCTGCGTATTGGGATCTCCGCCGAACTCGATGTGCGCTGGGCAGAAGAGCTTGGTGTTAGTGCTCAGCTCAACGTGCGTCTCCAAGCCGATGACGGGATCATACTTCTTCACGGCCTCGGAAAGCTTCATCAATTTTTCTGCCATGTCACGCCTCCACCGTCTGGTTTGCGGAATCAAGCCACGGAGTCTTCAGGTTGGACCACAGCGGGGCTTGCCACTTCTCATTCAACGCTGCCTCGAGAGCCGCAGCTGGCTTGTACATCACGTCGTCGCGCTTCTGGGGTGCGAAGAACTGGAAGCCGACGGGCAAGCCATCATCACTGAGGCCCGCTGGAATCGACATCGCAGGAACTCCGCCGAGGTTCGCAGGAATCGTCGCCACATCGTTGAGATACATGGTGAGTGGATCGTCGATCTGCTCGCCGAATTTGAAGGCGGTGGTCGGCGACGTCGGAGAGACAAGAACATCTGCCTTCTCGAAGGCCGCTTCGAAGTCGCGAATGATGAGGGTGCGCACCTTCTGTGCGGAACCGTACCATGCGTCATAGTAACCGGCGGAGAGCGCGTAGGTGCCGAGAATGATACGACGCTTCACTTCGTCTCCGAAGCCAGCTTCACGCGTGTAGGCCATCATGTTGGCGGCGGTTTGAGGAACACCTTCAGGCGGCATGACGCGCAGACCGTAACGCATTCCATCGTAGCGAGCGAGGTTGGAAGAGACCTCGGACGGCATAATGATGTAGTAGGCGCCCAAGCTGTAGGGGAAGTGCGGAGCGCCGACCTCGACGATTTCGGCACCCATCTGTTCGAGCAATGTCAGTGACTCGTCGAAGCGGGCCTTGACTCCGGGCTGGAAGCCTTCGCCACCGATTTCCTTGACGACGCCGACCTTGAGCCCCTTGAGATCCATCTTCTGGCCTTCGCGTGCGGCCTTGACGATCTTGGGGAGTTCCTCGGGGATGGACGTGGAATCGCGCTCGTCGTAGCCGCCGATAACCTCGTGCAGCAGAGCTGTATCGAGGACGGTGCGACCTACTGGGCCGATCTGATCGAGCGAAGACGCCATGGCGATGGCGCCGAAACGAGAGACACCGCCGTAAGTCGGCTTCACGCCGACGGTACCGGTGAGTGCTCCTGGCTGGCGGATCGAGCCGCCCGTATCCGTTCCCAGAGCGAGAGGCGCTTCGAAGGAGGCGACGGCAGCGGCGGAGCCGCCACCGGATCCACCGGGGACGCGAGAGGTATCCCACGGATTGTTTGTGGGATGGAAGCCGCTGTGCTCCGTTGACGATCCCTGTGCAAACTCATCGAGGTTCGTCTTGCCGAGGATGGGCATGCCTGCCTTCTTCAGCTTCTCCACCACTGTTGCGTCGTAGGGAGGAACCCAGCCTTCAAGAATTTTGGAAGCGGCGGTGGTTTCGATGCCCTTGGTGACGATCATGTCCTTCACTGCGATCGGAACACCGGAAAGTTCGGGAAGCTCCTCCCCTGCCGCACGGCGCTTGTCCGCGTCCTCGGCCTGCTCGAGTGCGGTGTCTCCTGAAATCTTGAGGAACGCCTGAATGCTGGGTTCGGCGGATTCGATGACGTTGAGATGAGCCTGCGTCAGCTCCTTGCTGGAAACCTCGCCAGACTTCAGCTTCTCCGCCATTTGGGAAGCGGAGAGCTTTACGAGTTCATTCGTTGATGCCATGTATCACTCGCCTCCAAGAATTTGAGGTGCGACGAACATTCCGGATTCTGTCCGGGGAGCCCCTGCCAGAGCTTCCTCCTGACTCAGTGGAGTCACCGCCACGTCTTCGCGCAGATGCGCAACCAATGGGACCGGATTCGCAGTGGGAGGAACGTCTTCACTTGCGACTTCCTGCACTTTTTGGATGGATTCGGCAATGACGTTGAGTTCCTTCTGCAGGCGTTCCACCTCGTCGTCCGACAAAGCGATACGCGCCAAATCGCCAAGATGGTCGATTTGTTCTCTTGTGAATGTAGGCATGGCTTCATGGTAATTGTCAAACATGACATCATGTTTGCGTCCGTAACCCCTAAGACTGCACGAACGGGAGCTGTTCACGAGTTGCCTCTTCATTCTTTTTATTGAAGTGCTGGGCAACCCACGAGTGCATTGCAACGGCTGCGGCCGCTCCGGCATTGATGGAACGAACCGATCCGAATTGGGAGATGTAGACGATGTCGTCCGCCAGTTCAAGCGCCTTGCGTGAAAGCCCGGGCCCCTCGGCGCCAAAGATCATAAGGCAACGGTCCGGGAAATCATACGACTCGATGGGCACAGAGCCGGGAACGTTGTCGATGGCGATAATGCGGATGGGCTCGCCGCTCTCGGTGGCACGTGTACGGAGGGAATGAACCAGTGCTTCGATGCTGGGATGATGCTCCACGTGCTGATAGAGCTCCGTCATGAGCGAGCCCTTACGGTTCCACTTGTGAGGCCCGACGATGTGGACTGTGTCCGCAGCAAAGGCGTTTGCTGTGCGCACGATGGAACCAATGTTGAAATCATGCGTCCAGTTCTCCACGCACACCTGAAAGTGATGACGCCCCTTTTTATCAAGGTCTTCCTTGATAGCCTCCACCGACCAATAGCGATAGCCGTCAAGCACGTTGCGGGTGTCGCCCTCGTCGAGCAGTGTGGAATCGAAACGCGCGTCGAAGGTGGAGCTCTGCGGATCGTCGGGACGTGGTTCGTCCGGATGCTCCTCAGACCACGGACCTACACCGATCTTGCGAAATACCGGTTCGTCCGACTCCATTGCCTGCTTGGTGATTTCATTCGGTTCAGTCATTCACTGACTCCCGATTCACGGTTTCTGGGCTTGTGGACTGCCGGTTTACCGACTGTGCCACCTCTGCCTGATCGAAAGCATAGATAAAAGGAAGATCCGTATGTGAATCATCCACCAGATTCACAACCGAGATCGTTGCGGGATGCTCCGCCGAAACAGCCGCGGAAGCGTCGCCAAGGCCACCGACCAGCGACGCGATGGCAACCACTGTTCCGCCAAGACTTTTCACGACACCGAAATCGAGGTTCAATTCGTTTCCGTTGCGCAGCGTCACCAACGATGACGTCTGAATATAGGATTTCTCGCTGAGCCATGCATCCAGCAGCACAACGCGCTTGCCAGAGATGGAAGGCCCCTTGATTCCGGGGAACACAAAGTCGAGAACAAATCCGTCAAGTTCCTGTCCGCGAGCACCCGCCGCCTGGATCATGGCGGAGACGAAGGGAACTGCAGCGGCAGTCAACGCGCCGACGGCATCGAAATCGTCGATGGAATAGCCGGCTTCCTCCAGAGTGTCCAGCAAAACGTGCCCTGCCAAGGTAGAGCCCTCGTGATGGAATGCCACGCCGCTCAGTTCGGAAAACGGTTTGTTACCGATCTCCTCCTTGACCATGGTCTTGAGCCTCTCCTTGGGCTCAACGTAGTCGGCATCCATGTACGGATTCAGTTCAGAATTGCTCATGGCTCCACCCTATCCGAATCGTGTACTTCGACGTGAACCTCGTCGTCGTCATCCTGGCCCTCCACGAGCTCCGGAGCGGTCAACTGCCTGACATCGGACTTATCGGGGTCAAGCATCTCCACATTTTCCAGCTTCGATCCATCAATCTTCTCAAGTTTTCGAGCTTGGGAGAGAACGCGACGTTCCAGTGTCCCGACAAAGGAGTTATACGCCTGGACCGTCGTGGTGATGCTTTTGCCCAGCTTCGTGGCACGCTCACCAAGGGTGTGGAAACGCGAATACAGTTCGCGGCTGATGTCGAACAGTTCTTTTGCGTCGTCCGTCAGGCTCTGCTGCTGCCATGCGTAGGCCACCGATTTCAGCACGGCCCACAGTGTGACAGGCGAGGTGAGGGCAACCTTCTGCGAGAAGGCATAGTCCAAGAGGCCGTCGTCTGTTTCGAGCGCGGCCTGCAGAAGGGATTCGTTTGGAATAAAAGCAATGACGAAGTCCGGAGTGATCGAGAACGCCTTCCAGTACTGGCGCTCTCCCAAAGTCTTGACGTGGGCGCGCAAAGCCTTGGCGTGCGCCTCCAAATGCCGCTTCTTCGCGTCGAGTTCCTCCGGCGACGCCGTATCAGGGATCTCACATGCCTGTTGGTACTCCTGATACGGGGCTTTCGCATCGATAGGAATCGTTTTCCCTCCCGGCATGTGTACCACCATGTCAGGGCGGCTCGTCTTGCCGTCTTCGCCTGGCACGCTCACCTGAACGTCAAAGTCGACATGCTCCAGAAGGCCCGCCGATTCAATGATGTTGCGCAGCTGAGCCTCGCCCCATGCCCCGCGCACCTTGTTGTTGCGCAAGGCACTCGCCAATGAATCCGTCTGTTTGGCAAGCACTTCCTGATGGTGGTCAAGACCCTTCAACTGCTCGGAGACGGCACCGATCTCTTGCTTTCGGGATTCCTCAATCTGAGTAACCTTTTTCTGCAGTGCCTCCAAATTATGGGAGACAGGGGCAAGTGCACTCAGAATCTTCGACTGCTCCTGAAGATCCGCATTCTCACGCTGACGCTTCTCCTCGGCTTTCCGAAGTTCGTCTTCCTGCTGACGCTGCAAACGTTCCTGTTCCTGCTGACGCTGGGCATCAAGCTGCTGTTTCAGATAGGCCACCTGTTCCGTCAGCTGCTGCTGTGCGGTCTTCGCCGCCATCTCTGAAAGACGTGAGGTTTCAAGGTCCTTCTGTGCCGAGGCGAGAGTCTGCTGCAAAACCTGTACCTGGCCATCGCTCAGCGTCGATTGGCCATTACGGCTTTTCGCGATGAAGTAACCGGCGGCACCGCCCAGCAGAACACCCAACAGCAAGAAAAGAATATCGAACATATGTTCTATGAAACCAGAGAAGCTGGACGGAAAATGTGCCAGAAAAAGGAATGTGGATAACTCGTCCTTGACGTTCTTCCATCACAACCGGCGGAATGCATGAAGGAGCTTTCTCACCAACGAAACCTTTGCCCCACCTGCAGCACCTGCTGAGGCACCTGCGCTCAGAGGGAAGAAAGCGGCCGCGACGCCGACGAAAAGAACCGCGGCAACACCCAGCAAGGGACCGGCATGCCGCGCGAAAGCACTCTGGGAGACATCTTCTCCCTCTTCCAAGGAATCAGGCTCGACGCTCATGTCGGAAAACGGCGGATCCACGGTCCGCGGGTTCTTAGTTCGGGAATCCTTGGTCCAAGGGCTTTCAGTTCTCTGATCCTGCGACTTATCTGGTTCCGGACTGACATCAGTGTCATCCCCACCATGGGAGCCTTCCGGGGCAGACCCCGAGTCATCTCCGTGGGCCGTACCTCCCTGCTCCGTGGAGGGAATCGTGAACACAACGTTCGGGAAAACCGCCGTTCCCTTCCATCGCGAATTGCCGAAGAGCGAGCGCCGCACTGTGTCCGTCAACGGATTTTTTCCATCCGTTTCTTTAGTTCCTTCAGTTTCTTTCTGCTCATCCTTGCGCTCCTCGTGCACCGCGTCGGCAGACTCCGTCTCTCCAGAACCCTTTTCTTCATCCGTTTTTTCCGTGGTTTCTTCCGAGTTTGAGCCTGAATCGGAATCAGCATCCGGAGTGGGGATAACAGCGATCTTTTCCCATTGGGCGTACAGGGTTGCATCACGCGGAACACGAATACTCTCCCCACCCCCGTAGGAGATTCCCGTGCCATCCGCCGCGGTATTCCAACCGAGGAATCTGTAGCCCTCGCGTATGACCTCATTAGGAAGCGTGGCGAGGAAGTGCGGCGCTGCTACCTTCACTGAAGAGACTTCCTGTGTGCCGCCATTTGTATCAAAGAGAAGCGTATAAGTGGTCGGCGTCACTCTCCACACCGCGTAGAAACTTCGACTCGAAGGAACGGTGGTGAAAATATGTCCACTTGGAAAATCCGGCTGAGTCGCGCCACTGTGCGATGACCAGCCGAGGAAAACACCATTTTCAGGTCCACACCCCGGCTGTGCGGGAGCTGTGCTGTATCCGGGTTTCAACTCGATAACGTCCGTTGAAATGCAACTACCCTCGTGCGAAACGAAGACCAGGACCGGGTTTTTCTGCGAAGAGTCCGCAGTATCGCCATTCTCGCTGCTGCGATGCCACCCGCTATACCACCACCCGCCATGACGCCCACGACTTTCGGGGATAGCAGAGAGTGCAGCAGATGCGTGGCGGAAAGAAAGCGAATCATTCGACAACTCTGCGGCAGTCGCGGAGAGGGGAAGAAAAAGAGAGAGCACAACGGCGGCGAGCACGGAAAAAATGATGAGGATGATCCTCATCTTTCCCGTTCTTCTCCCCATATCGGTGCTCCATTCTCTCTATGCATCACAGTAGCATTTTCCCGCTCTCAACGGCCTGGAAACGAGGAAAAACTCACCATTGACGAGATAGCGCCTCAAGATTCGCGAAGGGAAGTTCATGGCATATGGCACACCTTGGATCGCCGATCGGCGACGCCGCAGGCGGAGACAGCTCAGTTTCCCCTATAAAGATAACGGACATGCTGCTACTTTTCGTTTGAAATTTCTTTCTTTTTTGTGAAAAAGATGACTAAATCAGCCAAAGATCATCTTTTTTGCACGTTAAAACTTGCATCTCGGAAAAAACGCACGTATATTGACCGACTGAGACCGGTCACAGTCAAGACACTGCCCACGATGACACTATCCTGACGAATCGCGCCGGCACTGCACATCCGCAAAGACGCAGAAAGGGAGTCGTCATGACGATCGAAATTCCAAATCCGATTGTGCTGCAACGCGCAGATCCATACGTTATTAGGTATAAGGGTGAATATTACTTCACCGGTTCCCATCCTGATTACGACCGCATCATCCTCCGCAAGGCAAAGCACCTTGCCGATCTCCAGACCGCCGAAGAGGTCACCATCTGGAAAAAGCATGAGACCGGTCCCACAAGCCACCTCATCTGGGCGCCAGAGCTTCACCGCGTGAACAACAAGTGGTACATCTATTTCGGTGCCGCTCCCAACGACGGCATCGACGACGACACCTTCAACCACCGTGTCTTCTGCTTGGAGAACGCCGACGAAGATCCTATGAGCGACAACTGGGTCGAGCGCGGCCAGGTCGACACCGGCTGGGAATCCTTCGCACTCGATGCCACCAGCTTCATTCTCAACGGCGATCAGTACCTTGTCTGGGGTCAGCAGGACTTCGACATCGACAGCCACTCCAATCTCTACATCGCTCGCATGGAAAACCCCTGGACCTTGGCCACCAAGCCCGTGATGCTGGCAAAGCCCGAGTTCGATTGGGAAAAGATCCGTTTCAAGGTGTGCGAGGGCCCCGCGGTTCTTCAGCACGACGGAAAGGTCTACCTGACCTATTCCGCTTCCGGAACCGGCCCCGAGTACGCGATGGGAATGCTCACCGCGGACGCAAACTCCGATCTGCTAGATCCAGCCTCCTGGACCCGGTCGAAGACCCCGGTTTTCACCACCAACGAGGAAGCCCATCAGTACGGCCCCGGCCACAACTCCTTCACCAAGGATGAGGACGACGAGACCGACGTTATGGTCTACCACGTTCGCAACTACACCGAGATCACCGGTGACCCGCTCTATGAACCAAACCGCGAGGCATGCGCCAAGCGCATCAGCTGGACCAGCGAAGGTCCCGACTTCGGCAAGCCAGAAGCCTTCACCCGCTGGGCCCCCTCCGCCCGCTGCGAGGTACTTCCCCCCGACGGTTCCCACGAGGGCATCGCCTGAAAAAAATTTGCCGCATTAACGGTGCGGTAGCAGGGCGTTTTAGCAGTAGTAGTCGGTACATTTGCGTGCCCGTAGATGTGCCGACTCCCTCATTTTGTTGTTGTTCATTGTTGTAGTGCGATTTCGGAGAGGTACCTCACCACCTCCTCGGAATTGAGAAAGGAAATCATGAAATCATTGCGCAGACCCGTTTTCTGGAACTTCGGGTTGCTCTTCTTCTTCTACTTCGCCACCTGGCAGCTGTGGTCTACCTTCGGCCCAATGTGGCTGCAGGACACGGCAGGCATGAACGCTACCCACATCGGCACACTCAATACCGTGGCGGCACTGGCGGC